>NZ_JAMAUR010000002.1:0-1036794 GCF_023714225.1 Mesobacillus sp. MER 48 | reverse complement strand
ATCACGCTACCGTAGTAAATATAGTGGGTGATTCATACAGAATAAAGAATCATTTTGAAAAAGAAAATGATTAAAAATGTACATTCTTACACAGTCAAAAATGTACATGATTGCATTGACATTTATATTGTGGGCCCTTAACCTGTCAAGAATACGCCTTTATTTTGACAGGTTTTCAGTTGTGGGCCCTTAACCTGTCAAGAATAGGCCTTTATTTTGACAGCTTTTCAGATATAGGCCCTCAACCTGTCAAGAATACGCCTTTATTTTGACAGCTTTTCAGTTGTGGGCCATTAACCTGTCAAGAATACACCTTTATTTTGACAAGTTTTCAGTTGTGGGCCATTAACCTGTCAAGAATACACCTTTATTTTGACAGCTTTTCAGTAGTTGGCCCTCAACATGTCAAGAATACACCTTTATTTTGACAGCTTTTCCCTTCTAACCTCAAAACCTGTCCAAACTTCCGCCTACTTTAGACAGTCCGAACTTCTACCTCAAACTAAATTCTTCCCTGCTGCACAACAATTCAATCCTACTAAAATTCCTCCTACCAATCAGTTCTAAACCTAGCATCCCGCCAATATGTTAGTGATAGGAAAACTAATACTATGGAAAATAGGTGATTTGCTATGTTTGTTGTCCATTTTTTCGAAAACAGAAATGAGCTTTTGAATCAGCTCCGCCAGCAGGTTCCTTCTGTTGGGGAGGATCTGAGGATCAAGGGGCGCAAAGGAAAGGTTACAAGCGTTCTGGCTGTTAATGAGAAAACCTACCATGTGCACCTGGCACTTGAATCCAAGCAGAAACCAACCGTGGCTGCGGATCCTGGTAAAAAGAAAAAGAGGTAACTAGCAAAAGTGGAGAGCCCATAGGGTTCTCCACTTTTATTAGTTTTTATTCAAATAAGCCCATGCATACTGAGCGTAGAGTTCTGCGCCGGTACTCAAAGCATCTTCATCGATGTTGAATTTGCCATGATGGTGGGCCCACTCTGTATCTTTTTCGGGATTGCCGCTGCCTACAAGGGCAAAGCTGCCTGGCACCTCGTCAAGATAAAAGCTGAAATCTTCGCCGCCCATGGTTGGTTTTTCATGAAAAATGACGTCATCACCGAATGCTTCTGCAGCCACCTGCTGTACTAGCAGCGCGCTACTCTCGTCATTGATGACCGCCTGCGTACCTCGAGTATATTCTACATGTGCGTCAGCGCCATATACCGCTGCGACGTTTTCTGCGTAATGGCTGAGCTGCGCCTCAATGTGGTCACGTATAGCCGGGTCAAAGCAGCGTACAGTTCCCTCAATCACGGCATTCTCGGCGATGACATTAAAACGGGTGCCGACGACCATTTTTCCGACAGTCAACACAGCTCCCTGCTGGGGATCAATCGTTCTGGACACCACTGATTGCACATTCATCACAAACGATGAGGCGACGATGGCAGTATCAATGCAAGCTTGCGGCATCGCTCCGTGTCCGCCTTTTCCCTTAAATGTAACTTTGAACAAATCCGCCGAAGCGAAGGATGGACCTGGTGTGCAGCTGACCTTATGGGTCGGCATTTGCGACCATATATGGATGCCGAAGACGTTGTCGACACCTTCCACTGCTCCTTGTTCAACGAGAGCCTTAGCACCCTGGGCGACTTCTTCCGCCGGCTGGAATAATAAGCGGACATTGCCAGGAAGGTCTTCCTTGATCTCATTCAGTGCTTTTGCTGCAATCATCAACATTGCCGTATGGGCATCATGGCCGCATGCGTGCATTTTCCCTTCTTCACATGAAGCGTAGGACAAGTCCTTATTCAATTCTTCGACTGCAAGGGCATCCATATCCCCTCTCAAGGCGACTGTTTTTCCAGGCTTCCCGCCCTTGATTTCAGCAATCACACCTGTAGGTTCTGTCCTGCGATAGGAAATGTCCAGTTCATCAAGATAGGCGCAGACAAAATCAGTTGTTTTGTATTCTTCCCAGGAAAGCTCCGGCTCGTTGTGCAGCTTCCTGCGCAAATCGGTTAGTTCTTCTTTATATTCATGAAAAGCTTCCTTTAATTTTTGATTAATCATCATTCCGCCTCCGTTAAAGTCTTTGCTGTTTCGTAAAAAATCTTTACGGCCGTTGCGATGTCTTCTGAATCAGACCACTCTTCCGGACAGTGGCTGAGCCCATTCCTGCTTGGAATAAACAGCATTCCAACATCCGTAAAATCGGATAGCACCATTGCATCGTGGCCGGCGCCGCTGTTGATCGAACAATACTGAATACCTAGCTCACTGCTTTTCTCTTTTAAAAGAGAGCGGACTTCCGCATGTAATTCTTTCGGCTGGATATACAAAAGCTGCTCCACCGAGGTTTCGATTCCATTTCCAGTAAAGGAAGCTATAAGATTATTTGTTTTTTTAATCACGTTCAGGACATTCTCTTCCTTTCCAGAACGAATGTCCACAGAAAATACAACTTGATCCGGGATGACATTGGCACCGTTCGGATAGACATTCAAACGCCCAACCGTGATAACCGTGCCTTCTCCTTCTTCATTTGCGAGCCCTGGCAGCTGGCTGATGATTTTGCTCGCCGTTACCAGTGCATCAGCCCGGCGATCCATCGGCGTTGTTCCTGCATGGCCTGCCTGCCCTTTTACGGTTACCTCCAATTGTGTCAGGCCGACGATGGTCTCCACAACGCCAATACGAATCTCTTTTTCTTCTAAAATAGGTCCTTGTTCGATATGTAATTCCAGAAATGCTTTCATTGTTTTTGGATCCCGTTTTTTTGGCAGCGATGGATCTAGTCCAATATCGGTCATGGCTTCAACAGTTGAAATTCCATTCTGGTCCTTTAACAACTTAAATTCTTCTTCATCAAGAAGACCAACCATACCACGGGACCCCATCAGGCCGCCGCCAAACCTCGAACCTTCTTCTTCCACCAATGCTACGACTTCCAAAGGATACTTGGGTTTCAAGCCATTTTTAGCAAAAAGAGCTGCTACTTCCAGCGCTGCCACGACTCCGGCGGGTCCGTCATAGGAACCGCCGTGAGGCACAGAGTCAAAATGGGAACCAATCATCACACTAGGTGCGTCGGCAATCTGTCCTTCCAGTTTCCCGAATATATTGCCGAATCCATCCTCACGCACCTGAAGACCATACTCTTTCATCTTCTCCTTTAAATAGTTGCGGGATTTCAAATCCTCCTGGCTGTATGTCAGTCTTGTCGTTCCTCTGCCAGGGGTTGCAGTATACTGACTGATTTGTTCAATATGCTCTTCAATCCGTTCCTTTAATTCTCGCAATTTAATTACCTCCTATTTCTTACAAGAATCCGACGAAGATGCCTGCAAGCACAACCGATACGATTGTGACGGTCACGAACCCGCCAACAAGCATTGGTGGCAGCATGTGACTCGTGAGTGCTTCTCTTTCTTTTTCATCTTCTGTCAGTGATTTGATGACTTCATTCGTGATGATATAATCAGCCGGGAATCCATATAGTGCTGTTAGGGATACGGCAAAAGCTATCTCTTTGCTTACTTTTAAGATCTTGCCGGCAACAAATGAGAAGATATACATTCCGGCGACCCCAAGGACGATCGCACCGATCAGCGGTACCAGAATTTCAAGCAGCATTCCTGGTGTTGCCTGCTTCAGTCCATCGAAAATGAATAGCATCAATACAAGGATTGCGATTCCAAAGCCATTTGCCTTTTGCAGAACCTGCTTTTCTAAGAATCCAACACTTGTTGCGATTACACCAAATAACAGTGCCAGGACAAACGGGCTGACTGAGACGATCGGCGCCAAAAGTGTGGATGTTAAGTAAGCCAGATATGCGACCAGTGAAAGCCTGAAAAACTTAAAAAATTCGGTGTTATATTTTTCTGGCAATCTTCTAAAAAGCTTCAGCTCCGGTGGAGGTGCCACTTCAGCAGTTGCGGCGACTTCAGTGGATGCAAGGCCTCCCTCACGATATTGCTTCAAAAGTCGCTTGCCTTCTTTTTTCAACACTAGTGAAGTCAATGGATAACCAGCGAATCCTTGCATGACATAAATGACGATGGCGAATACAGATAATGACGCAAGGCCTGCTTCTTTGGCTCCTTCAGACATGATCAAAGCGGAAACCACTCCGCCAACTAAAGGTGGTACGGCCACAACCATCGTTTGGAATCCGAAGATCAGCGTACCCACACTCAAGAGTACGGCGACGATCCCCAAAATTCCTGACAGGGCGATCACAATCGTTTTCCACTGATTCTTCAACTCCCGGATCGAAAGCAAGGTGCCCATATTCGTGATTAACAAATACATCATCATCACCGCTACTGCGGATGGCACTCCAGCCAGGGCGACAATCTCTTTCGGAAAAAACGTCCAGTATCCAATCAGAAACAAGACGGCCGATACGAACATGGACGGAATCCATGCCTTTGTCCTGACAGCAACCAAATCGCCGACTAGTAGGATGAATACTACAATAACCAAAGCTAATAATTGAGACATGATAATTTCCCTCCATTTTCTTTTTCACTTCAACGCTTCGTCTTACGAAAGAAAAAACTATTAGGACGATAATAATATAGATATAATATTCAGTCAATCATAATTTTGAGAATTTTCGAAAGAAGGCGTTTTCTACAATATATTCCTTCCGGCCTCTAACCAAAAAAAGACGAACTACTTTTTCAGTAGTCCGCCTTTTAATTCTATACATTTAATCTGGGTTTTTAGTTTTAATGGAAACAGACAATGGCTTTTTATCCAAACAATATTCCAGAAGCACGATTTTACCTTCAAGTTCCAGATGTTTGGCCAGGGCGATCAGTTCTTCCCCTTCTTCCGTTGAGGAGATGGACGAAATTCTTAAGTTGCCATCACTATTCTGGATTTGGTCCAATAGATCATCTTTTGACAGTTTCAGTTTCGTCATTTTTCTCACCCCTTAAATGGATTAACTATCTATACCCATAAGTTTAAGAGGTGAATCAAGGTAAATAATAGTAATAGAGGAAATTCATTTCCTCTTAACAATTACAGATCATCAGGACGTTGCCATCCGGGTCTTTGAAGTTGAAATAGGCGAAATCCCCTATACGCTCAATTTCTTTTATAACAGGAATCCCTTTTAAAATAACAAATTCATAAGCTTCATCCACGTCATCCACCAGCAAGTTAAACAAAACATGTTCTGAAGGCTTTAATCGAAAACCAGGGTCAAAAGTATGGTCATCCAGGGTTAATCCTGTTTCAGAAGCAACAGGAATGTTATGTACGGGTGATTCCACTTTATCAGGGTCAAATGGGATTCCCAGCAGATCGTAGTACCACTCGGAGGCTTCCTTCAGATTGCTTACATGGACGAATACATTGTTTACCTTATTGAAAATTAGTGAATTCATTGGTTTTCTCTCCTCTAATATAATTTAATATTCCAATGGACTTTCCCCATACCTCGCCCATAATGCAGGAAACTTCTTTTTCAATCCTTCTTCATCATCTTCATCCCAGTCAAATTCAATGTCCGGCATGGGGTTTTGATCTTCGGTTATTTTTTCATATAATTCATAGTAATCGTCATAGTCTAAGCCCGTTTTTTCTTCATAAGCTATACTTGCAACACTCAGCAAGTCCTCCAGTTGGGGAACATCTTCATCATCTTCAAGCACTTTTAAATGAGGAATGATTTTTTCCGGATCATGGATGACAGTTTCGTATGTATCCTTCCCCTGGTAGAGCAGCCAGGCCCTAAAATAGTCAAAAGAATCATCCGAAGCTCCTCCCATGATAATATAGGCTGTAGCCCACAGGGCGGAGGTATAGGACTTCATGTAATTCTGATTGAAATAGTAATCGAACATCACAATTTCTTTGACAGGCTTCTTCGATAAATGGTTGATAAGCCACTCTATCTGCTCATCAGCGTCTTCTCCTTTTTGTTTAGCGATCTTTATTATTTCCCAGAATAAGTGGTCTGTCATCGTGCTTTCCTTCATCAATTGATCAGAAGGATTTGCCGGTACATAGCCCTTTTTCATTTTCGATCGGACCAGCCTGTCTGCATTTTTCTGGCAGGCTTCTTCCGTTTCGAATGTCTTTACTTTTACCGCTCCAACAGTACCGATCTTTCCGTAAGTCACCGTATGACTTTTTCCAGCCACTTTGATTTTCCAAAATTTATTCGAGAATCCTTCTTTTAAAATTAGGATTGTTTCCATCATTATTACTCCTCTATCTTTGGTTGGAATTGTTCCATCAAGGATTTTTGGGACAAGCCTCTACTATTGCCGAAAAATCAGCCTTCTTCATTATCAAATAACAAGTAAACTTCGTTTCGCAATTCTTCAAGTAAAGGGAATTCTGTGACAAATCCCAGACTATTTATCACATTCCTGTAATACCATTCCTGATGCTGCTTGCCTCGTCGGAACCTGTTCCACACTTGTTCTCCGGAGATTTCGGCATCAAGCCGGATTGATCGGAGATTGTGAAGCTTGTCTGCACAAGCGACCACCCTGACCTCCTCAGGAGCATTTTTTAAATAATCGATCGTGTGTTGTTTTCGTTCTTCCCAGGACAGGGATTTGTCTGGTTCTGAACAGCCTTCTACCAGCTGGGCTATTTCCTTTCCGAATTCTCTTTCAATATCCTCCAATGTCAATTCGGTATCTTCCACTGTATCATGCAGAATGCCAGCTGCAACCATTTCCTTCCTATAACCTGCTTCTTGCAGAATCATGCCAACCGCAACAGGATGTGCAATATAAGGGATTTTTGTGTTTTTTCGGTATTGGCCTTCGTGAGCAATAGATGCAATCTGCAAAGCTTTATCGACCAGGTCCATTTTGTTTTCCTCCAAAATTTCAGATACTTATTACTTCTTTGTTGACAAGTAAATTCCTTCTAACACAGAAAAGCTGATTTTTTTCCAGATTCTTCTGCTATATTTAAAATATAAACATCATTTGGAGGCTGCCATGACCAAACTGACAGACCATTTAATCGTCATCTCATTCGATTGTCTTTCTGAGCATGATGTACCATTGCTCAGGGAACTGCCTAATTTCAAAGCATTCATTGAAAAAAGTTCATATTGCACAAAAGTTGAGACAATATATCCTTCTGTGACCTATCCATGCCATGCGACGATTGTGACGGGGAATTTCCCTAATCGCCATGGAATCGTGAACAATACATTCATACAGCCGGGAAGGATTTCTCCGGACTGGTACTGGCATCGTCACCACATAAGAGGGACAACCCTCTATGATGAGGCAAAAAAGGCCGGCATGAAAACAGCTGCCTTGCTCTGGCCTGTGACGGCAAAAGCCGACATAGACTACAATATGCCTGAAATTTTTTCAAACAGGCCGTGGCACCACCAGATTCCGGTTTCCCTGTTCAACGGAAGTCCGCGATACCAGTTGGAGATGAATTCTAAATTCGGCCACATCCGAAAGGGGCTTAGCCAGCCAGAACTTGATGACTTCGTACTAGCAACAACTGTTGAAACAATAAAAACGAAGAAGCCCGATTTGATACTGATACACTTTGTCGACCTGGATTCCCAGCGGCATATGCACGGTTTTTCAACGAATGAAGCCCAGGAAGCTCTTCATCGACATGATCTAAGATTGGGTAAAATCCTTGAGGCAACCAAGGAGGCCGGTATTTTTGAAAACACCACCTTTGTCCTCCTGGGAGATCACAGTGCTCTTGACGAGTCTAAAGTCGTGAAATTGAACGTATTATTTAAAGAACGGGGATTAATCAAGGTGAATGGTGCTGGCAAAGTGACAGATTGGAAAGCTTACTGTAAGAGCTGTGACGGATCGGCGTACGTTTATGTAAATGGTGAGAACAATATTGAAACAAAAAACACAGTTGCAGAGCTTTTAGCTCAGCTGCTTCAAGATCAATCAAATGGAATCGAAAAAATTATTACAGGCCAGGAAGCGAACATGTTAGGCGCAGATGGAACTGCCTTCAGGATGCTTGAAGCTGCCAGAGGTTTCTATTTTAGTGAGGACATCGACGGTGATTACATTGAAGAAGTCAGCGAACAGGATGCTAAAAGCAAAAAATACACACTTGCCTGTCATGGTTACTCCCCTGATAAAGACGGGTATCACACGGTTTTCTTTGCAGCAGGCAAAGGGATTCTCCCCGGAATTTCTGTTCGTTCTATGCATCTCGTAGACGAAGGCCCTACTTTCGCCCGCTTGCTGGGATTGGACCTTGGTGATACAGACGGCCGCGTAATCGAGGGGATTTTGGATATTTAAAGATTGGAAATGAAGGTTATTCCAGTTTCAGAAGCGAATTGTAATGTATCTGCAATTTAAAAATATAAATTATTGGGGGCAAAATGATGAAAGGTTTCACAAAGGAAGAGAGCAGCTGGATTCGCTATGACTGGGCCAGCTCAGCTTATTCGATAATCATTTCGACAGCTGTTTTTCCGCTCTTTTACAAGGCTTCTGCTACCGAAGCTGGTGTGAGCCTGTCGAATTCGACGGCTTATCTTGGGTATACAATTGCCATCGCCACCTTCATTCTCGCCTTGATAGGACCGATTCTCGGGACGATCGCAGATTACAAAGGGATGAAGAAACGATTCTTCCGGATATTCTTCACTCTGGGAATTGTATTTACAGCTGGATTGGCTTTTGTGCCAAGCGGAAATTGGCTGATGCTGCTGGTGATTTACACCTTGGCAGTACTGGGATCGACAGGATCAAATGTATTTTATGACGCATTTATCGTAGATGTTACCACCGATGAACGGATGGATAGGGTGTCAGCGCGCGGGTATGGGATGGGATATATCGGTAGTACGATCCCCTTCATCATCAGTATCGCTATCATTATTTTGGCACAGACCAAGGTGTTGCCGATTTCCATGACACTGGCAAGCCAGATTGCTTTCATCATCACTGCGCTTTGGTGGGGACTTTTCTCGATACCCATGTTTAAAAATGTCCACCAAAAGCATTATATTGAGCGTGAACCACAATTGGTTCTGCAAAGCTTTAGACGCTTAGGGAAAACATTCAAGGAAATTCGCAAATACAGGGCATTATTTCTTTTCTTATTAGCATATTTCTTTTACATTGATGGTGTAGGAACCATTATCACGATGTCTACAGCCTATGGAACCGATCTAGGCATCAGTTCTACTAACCTATTAATCATTCTTTTCGCAACGCAGGTTGTCGCCTGGCCTTTCGCGATTTTGTTTGGAAAATTGTCCGAACGTTTTACCGGCAAGAAAATGCTTTATGTAGGTATCATTGTTTATATCTTTGTCTGTATTTATGCCTACTTCCTGGAAACAACGACTGATTTCTGGATTCTGGCGATGCTGGTTGCGACCTCACAGGGTGGCATCCAGGCACTGAGCCGGTCCTATTTTGCCAAATTGGTCCCGAAAGCAAATGCAAATGAATTCTTCGGTTTCTATAATATCTTTGGAAAATTCGCTTCGATCATGGGGCCGCTTATGGTCGGTCTGACAGCACAGCTTACAGGAAATTCGAGCATGGGCGTTTTCAGCCTTGTCATCCTCTTTGTCATTGGGATGATCATTCTTGCGTTCGTACCAGAACCGGAAAAACAATCTCATGCACCTGAAATTGCCTAACGAACTGCCTCTGGGAAACCGGAGGCTTTTTTGAAAATTTGGAGGTGTTCAAGTTATCTATGAAAAAGCTGAAGTTAACCTTGACGATATTTGGCGTCCTGCTCCTATTATTCGGGGCCATCACCATGTCCACTGCCCTCACCTTGAAATCTCGTCAGCCAGCACCTGATTCATTCTCTGGTTCCCTGAATGAAGACAGCGCAATTGAAACACTGTCAGAGGCTATTCAATTCCAGACCATCTCTTATCAGGATCGAAGCAAGATGAATATGCGTGAGTTTGACGCTTTTCTTTCTTTTTTGGATAAGAGCTTCCCCAAAGTCTATCAAAATCTTGAATTGGAAAAAGTGAATGACTACGCACTTATTTTTATATGGAAGGGTTCTAACCCAGCAAAGTCCCCTGTCGGTTTGACTAGCCATTATGATGTTGTTCCCGTTCTTAAAGGTACTGAGGAAAACTGGGAGCATCCCCCTTTCAGCGGCACCAAAGCCGACGGTAAGATATGGGGTCGCGGTACACTTGATGACAAAATCGGTGTCATTGGCATTCTCCAAGCTGCCGAGCATTTGCTGTCGGAAGGATACCAGCCTGAGCGAGACATCTACTTTATGTTTGGATTCGATGAGGAAATTGGCGGAGATGAAGGTGCCAGCAAGATTGTCAGCATTTTGAATGAAAGAGGAATCAACTTTGACTTTGTTCTGGATGAAGGCGGAGCCATCGTCGAAAACATGGTCCCGGGTGTAGATAAACCAGTGGGTGTTGTTGGTATCTCCGAGAAAGGCTCAGCAACAGCAGAACTTACAATTGAAGGCAGTGGCGGCCATTCTTCCCAGCCGAAAAACAGTACTAATATAGGCAGGATTGCAAGAGCTATTTCTAAGCTGGAAGACACTCAATTCCCTGCGGACTTACAGGGTCCTGGCGAGGACTTATTTGAATTCGTCGCTCCAGAAATGGGCTTTGGAATGAAATACGTATTTGCAAATAAGCTCATTTTTGAGCCTGTGATCGAAAGAATCCTTCTGCAGCAGCCGGCATCGGCAGCCTTGATCCGCACAACGATTGCGCCAACGATTTTTCAGGCTGGAGAACAATATAATGCCCTTCCTGAAAAAGCTTCAGCCGTAATTAATCTCCGTCTTATGCCAGGAGATTCACTGGGCGAAGTTAGAGAATATATTGAAAAGACGATAGATGATGACCAGATAAAAGTGACGATTCAAGGTTCTGAAGCTTCGGGTGTTTCCTCTGTTGACAGCTGGCACTTCAAGGCCATCCAGCAAGGCGCCCGCAACGTTTACCAAGACGCAGTCATTGCACCTTATCTGATGTTTGCCGGTTCTGATGCAAAACATTATGACAGTATTTCCGAAAACACCTACAGATTCCTTCCCGTCCAATTGACATCTGAAGATTTGAACCGGATGCATGGTACGAATGAGCATATCAGTATTGAAAACTATCTGAATGCCATCCGTTTCTATATGGAAATTATTCGTGAGAGCGATCAATAGTAAGGAAGGTGTATCTGTGAAATATTATATCTTTTCGCTTCTTGTATTCTTTCTGCTTTGGCTGATTGCATCAAGCCTTTATTCCGAACCAATCTGGTGGTCCATTTTTTCCTCAGATCGTTCGACCCATACTCCCTTACTTGAACAAATTTCAATCATTAAGTTTACTTTTGCTGCTTTGGTTTTTGCTGGAATTGGTGCAATTCTATCGAAATGGCGATCAAAATAGAAATTTTTTCTACTAAAGAATTTGCAAAGCATGTCGAAATAACCAAGTAGAGACTTTAGTTTTTTTGCGCGAAAGGGATCAATTTAAATGAAAATCAACCTTCGAGCCTATATGGCTCTATTTTTTGGTGTGATCATCATTGCACTTACCATGTTGTTGAGTATTACGATCAGCAAGCATTCAGGTGAAACGATTAAAAGAGAGATTGGGAACAGCCTTTCTACTACTGCCTATCTTATGGCTGATAAGCTAGATTCGTTCATGTGGTCACGAATCGGAGAGGTCGAAGTACTGAGCAAGATTGATGATATCAAATCCCAGGAGGACATCCAATCGGCCCAGGCATTATTGGACCAATTAAAATCAAGCATTCATGTATTTTCGTGGATTGGATTGACTGACTCATCCGGGAGAGTGGTTGCAGCGTCAGACAAAATCCTCGTTGGCACTGATATTTCTAATCGGCCTGTTTACCAGGAAGGAAAAAAAGGAACATTTATCGGCGATGTCCATAATGCTGTCCTCCTTGCTAACCTGCTGCCCAATCCAAATGGAGAACCAATGCAATTCGTCGATATCAGCAAGCCTTTGACCGATAAAAATGGGAATTTCAGCGGTGTGTTGGCTGCACATTTAAGCTGGGAATGGTCGAAACAAGTAAAGGCAGCGATTATCAAACCTTTAAAGGATGAATTAAGCGAAGCGGAAGTTTTTGTTGTGAGCGGTTTGGACGGCACGGTACTGTTAGGGCCAGAAGGAATGACAGGAACCCTGCTAGATGTAGAAAGTGTTCAAAAAGCGACCAAGGGTGAGAACAACTGGCTAGTAGAAGAATGGCCTGATGGTAAAGAGTATCTGACGGGGTTTGCAGTCGGAGACGGCCATTATGATTATGCAGGTCTTGGCTGGAAAGTCATTGTCCGTATCCCCACAGATCATGCATTTTCCCCTGTTGAACACTTGAAATCATACATTATCAAACTTGGTACCATAACGGCTGTTATCTTTGCGTTCATAGGCTGGCTTCTTGCCGGTTTCATTTCGAATCCTTTAAGAAAAATTTCAAGAGCTGCCCATAAGCTTAGAACAGGGAATGAAGCGGTAATCCCTTATATAAAAGGAATCAAAGACCTTGAACTCCTATCCGGTTCCCTTAGAGATCTCGTTGACTCATTAATCCGGACAGAGTCCAATTTAGGAAAGATGGAAACCCTTGCCCACCAGGATCTCTTAACAGGTTTAGGCAATCGTGTCGCATTAGACCAGTTTATGAATAAAGTTAAAATGGCAGATCAGTCACTGTCGTTTTTATATCTGGATCTGGACGGTTTTAAATTAATCAATGATACTCACGGACATCATACCGGTGATTTGCTCCTTAAAGAAGTAGCAAGCAGACTGAAAGATAGCACGCGTAAAGACGATCAGATATTCAGGCTCGGCGGCGATGAGTTCCTTGTCGTGCTTGAAACACCGTCAGAATCAGTGGAATTTTCACTTGCTAATATTGCTGAGAAACTAATCAATAGCATAAACGAACCCTATCATCTTGAGAATGCACAGCTTATGGTTGGATGCAGCATCGGTGGAGCAGTTTGGCCAGAGCATGATATTGATCCGTTTACTGTCATCAGTTATGCGGATGAAGCACTCTATGCTTCCAAAAAGGCAGGCAAAAATAAGTTCACCTTCCATCAGAATACAGAATAAACCAAATGCCAGGAGCGTAACCTCCTGGCATTTCTTTTGATGGAAATACCACCACATTCTTTTAAAAATGGAATGATGATGACTGAACGATTCATTTTTCATAGCGTATCCATTTTGTTTTTTTACCAGTTAGAGAAAATGTTGAAAAAAAGATTAAAATTTTTGTCCATGCTTAGCTAAATAATCCTCCAACCATTTGTAGTCGATAGGTTCATTAATGATATCATATTGATCCATTCCGAAAAGGGCTACATCCCTTTCAATTAAATTAGGAATGGTAATTCGATGGTCACTATATTCTAATTGGCATCAAGGATTTCGGCCAGATTCTTTTCCCTATAATCATCCCATCTGTTAATACCATAAATAAGTAAAACCACAATAATTACAATTAAAGCCCTTTTAAACCTCACCCTCTTACCCTTTTCCCATAAATGAGCATCTTTCCGAGCGCTACACCATACAAACCATGCCCAACCATCCAGAAAAGGAAGGAATATGCACTGGAGATCTCAGGTGTCCGGTCAGAAAGCATGGTTGTGGGGTATAGGAAAAGTCCTATTAGTAAGGAAACCTTAACAACAAATCTAACTTTCTGTTTAATTGGGAAGTCCTTTTTTATTAAATAGATATGTAAAAGGACACCAAGTACCATCGAAACTATCAAATGTAGTAAAAACTCAATTATTTCAGAGACTTTAATGTCTTTTAAAAAAGGGATATAATCAACATTCAGAAGCAATATGTATACCTTTAGTCCAGTAACCGACTCTACTAAGTTCAAAAAAAGACCAAGGAGATTTCCTGCCAATAGACCAGCAAAACTTCCTTTTGCGATAGCAGTCAAATGTTTAATCTCCTTTCATTTAATAAGAAAATAATCCCTATAGCTTCCTTACTTTCTTGCCATCCACAATCATCAAATTGATTCCTGAGCCTTGGCCACTTAATCCGCCTCTTCCTAATTTAGCTAAATCAATTTGAGTCTCGATTGTTATCACTTTGCTCTCTTTTCCATGGAGGGTAACCTTGTATGGGCCTCCTTCATTTAAAAGAGATAGCATCGGATAGTCATCTTCGAACAAATACTTTTCATAAAATTTGATGTTGAATTGTACTGTTTCTTTGCTGTGGTTCTCAAATGGGAGAACACAAATTGCGTATAATGTTGTTTCGTCTTTCATCTCGAACGTGAAATTGCTCTCCCCTCTTTCGTACTCGATGGCATAAATTCCAGTAGCAAAGGTGTTCTGGTATGCCTTCACCATTTCCATCGGCAGGAACACAACAAGAAATATCACGATCAAAACCATTCGCACATGATATTGATCAAGCGATTTAACGAGATAAAATAAGCTGATTATAAATAAAATGAGGCCTGTGACCCCAATATAGTTCACTCCGTCCATAGTGGTGATTGGAAAATTAAATGCTGATGAAAATTCCTGACCAACAGGATATTCGTGAGGGAATGGAAAATTAAGAGCAATCGAAATAAAGAAAAAGATGATGGCCATGGCTAAATATTTATTATTCTTAATCATTTAAGTCCTTCCTCTCCACACAATTATATGATGCCGCCTTCATGCTAAATAATTTATTGGGTCAGCCTAGTCAATACTTCAAACTGGATAACGAGGAGAACGATTCCAATAAGAACAAGTCCTTCCGCTATGGAAAGAATGGCCTCTTTTGGATGGTCTGAAGCTTTCCATTCAAAATAAGCGCGCAGAAAGTTTTGCCCAGTGATCAGTAATGTCAGGACCAGAAGGAAAAGATTTACCGAAACATCTCGATACATTAATTTAAAAAATAAAATCAGATAAGTGATTACAGTCGTAATTCGCAGAATCCATTCAGCATTTCGATGCGTTTTATTTATATGATTATAGGAAAATACCTTCCTTTTAATCTTTGGGATATTGAAGGCTTTTCTTAATAAGAACTTCATTAACCAGACTATTGTTATAATGAGAACAACAAAGAGAATATACTTCATAATACCCCTCCTTATTTAGTATATTACCATCTCCTTCCATTGAATGATATAGGGGTCTTACCGTTTCTTACCTCTTTAATATGACTCTTTTGAGTTAAGATGAACTCTTCTTAATTCCTGTTGTTTTCCCCTCAAAAAAAGAGCCTTACCGCAATTAAGCGAAAGGCCCTTCCTTGTTAAAACAAATACTATTTATTACTCTTTTTCTTCACATTGATGAACAATTTTCCCTCTGCGGTTTTTCTTGTTTCATTGCCATAGGCGTCAACGGCTTTGACTTCGATGATGGCGCCATCTGCCACAACATCTTTAGTCGCTGTATAGTAGCCTGCGTAATTTCCTGGAGATACTTCACGCATTGGAAGCTCTGTTGCATTCATTGTCAGTGAATTGCTCGTTAATGGCATATGAATGACAAACGTCGCATCCAGGTCTTCTTCACTAGTGAATTCGACCTTTACGCTTTCTCCTTTTTTCAAGGTCTGATCTTCTTCCGGTTTAACATTTGAAATCACAGGTGCAGTGTATTTCACATCTACTTTTATAGATTTTTCAGTTGCGTTTCCTGCCTTATCCACTGCAACCACTTTGATTTCGTTTTTCCCTTCATCCAGCATTACCCTGGCTGAATAGGTTCCGTTCTCCACCTTCGCTGCAGTTCCGTTAACTGTAACAGTGTCCAGATTGGCATCAGTAATTGCGCCGGTAACCGTAACGGTTTCTTTGTTGATTTTGCTTCCATCTGCAGGGGAGGCAATCGACAATTCAGGTGCATTAGGGTCAAAAACCACTGTTGCTGGCTCTGATGCATCAGTAATTCCCTGCTCTGTCGATGCTTTGGCTGTCAATACATTCGTGCCTTCATTTAGATCTATATCAACTGCATACTTGCCATTATCGCTTGCAGCTGTGGTTGCAATCTCTTCGCCATCATTATAGATATGGACAGTCGTTGTTGGCGCTGCCGATCCTTCTACTTTTACAGAACTTTCCTTTGTAAAAGATCCATCTACAGGTGAAGAGATACTTGGTGTCGTAACCTCATAATCGACTACCGCACGGATCATATAGTTTCCTTCATCCTCTGGAGAAGGTGACCAGCCACCACCTACTAACTGCCAGCTTCTTAATGCATTCTTTCCGTTTTCATCGGTAGCCAGGCCAGGTGAAGCTGTGTTGATGCCAGCCTGGATATATACCAGGTAGAAATCTCCTTCTACTACGATTCCATGGCTGCTCAAATCAACATGTGTCCACTCGCCGTTTCTCAATGCAGTGGCATCAATTGGTCCTGCCAGCTTCTTGCCTGGAGATCCATCAGTTCCTGTGGCATCGTATACTTCCACTTTGAAGGCTGTGCCGCCCGGAACCGGCCACTCAGTATCCCAGAAACGGAATAGACCGCCTGTAACCAGCGCTTTGTTGTTGCCCTCAGCCAACGACATCTTCACGGCCCAGCCATTGCCCGCGTCATAGAATGCCCGAGCATTTTCCGCACTGCCGTCATCATAACCGATTTCACCCGGGTAACCGATGAATGGTTTAATTTCAAAGTTTTGCTCAACATCCCCATCAAGGGTGACAGTCGCTTCCTGACTGTAAAAATGAGGAGCAATTACTTTTAGCGTGTATTCACCTTCATATGCAGTCAGCGAATATTGTCCATTCTCGTCTGTTTCAACAGGTGCTATCTTCGCATCCTCCAATAGGTAAACGGTCGCACCCGCTACAGGCTCACCAGTTGCCTTATTCGTGATGGAACCGGTTATTGTTCCTTTTGGCAACTCTTCTAAATTGAAGTTGGCTGTTGTCTCTCCATCCTGTGCAATGTTTACAGTTTGAGTCTGTGGACGGAAACCATAAGCTTCTGCTACCACCGTGAATGTACCGGCAGCATGTGTCAGTTCGAAACTTCCATTAGCAGGATTTGTTTTTACGGAACGCCCTGATTCAATAACCGTCACTTGAGCCTGCATAGGCAATGCCATTGGATTTGCTGAATTTTCAGCTTTTTGATGCTTAGGCAGTGACATTTGGATCTTGTTTGGATCAACCTTTTCTTTCAGGCTATCCTTCTCGTCGTCCTTGTTTCCTGTCGTGTCAGCCTTAGCTGGCGCGGCAAGCGGAGTATTTGTTAAAGAAACATCATCCAAATACCATCCATCCCTGACTACGCTGCCATCGGTTGTGACGTTAAAGGCGATAAAAATTCTTTGGCCAGCATATTCACTCAAGTCTACTTCACCATCAATCCAGCCATTCGATAGATTGTTTACACGCAGTTTTTGCACCCAGTTAACAGCATCAGTGGAGACAAACACATGGCCGTAGTCATAATTTCTCTCCAGGTTATACCATTGCTTGAATTGCAGGTAACTGCTGCCTTCCGGCAAATCGATCGGCGGCATTTGCAATGACATGTTCGCTCGGTTTTGGTAGGTTCCGCCAAGAGCCGTTCCATAGACTTTCTCTCCTGAAAATGCTGAACCAGGACCACTGGTCGGAGTGCCCCACTCCCAGCTGTTTGCGGCTCCATAAGAGGTCCAGCCAGAAGCATCATTTTCAAAGTTTTGTTCATAGCCTACAGTGATTCCTGGCAGCACGGTCACGGTAAATTCACTTACCGTTTCATTACCGCCAAAGTCCACTGCCTTCCATTTGTATGAAAATTCGTTCCCGGATATCGCTTCACCTGGAATAGCAGCCTGATACGTACCATTTTTATAGTCACCGCCAGTTCGTGCAGCGGGAATAGATGACCAGGTTCCATCCTCCAATTGATATTCAACTTCAACATTTGTTACACTGATGTTGTCGGCAGCTGAAGCCTCTAAAGTCAGTGGCATTCCTGCGAAAACCGTGGCAGGTTGGGAATGCTCCAACACCGGTGCTTCACTGTCGTCTCCATCCTTTGTAACCTGTCCTTTTAATTTCCCCAAACCAGAAACAACCGAGGAAACCGCATCAAAAACATTCAACAATCCAGAACCATAGCCATTATTCGGTGATTCTGGATAAGCATTGTCTGTTAAAGGCAGCGCTGTCGTCATAATAATCTCTTCCAGATCATCAACAGTCAAACTTGAATTTGCCTGCAGCAATAATGCGATTGCAGCTGAGACATGAGGTCCGGCCATAGATGTTCCATTCCAGCCGCCCTCATAACCGCTTCCAGGTACTGATGAGCGGATATTCACTCCAGGTGCTGACAGCTCAGGCTTGATTTCTCCATATGGAGACGGGCCCAAGAGAGAAAAGCTTCCCAAATTATTATTGATGTCTGTCGCACCTGTTGCGACTGATTCCGGATAATTGGCCGGGTTCGCAACAGAACCAGGTCCCCCAGGATTGCTGAAAGTCGTATTCCCGGCAGAGAACTCAGGGAATATTTCAGCCGCTCTCCATGCTTGAACCATTGGGCGATACCATTCATCCAATCCCGGTCCACCGCCCCATGAATTATTGACAACGTCAGGAGCTAAATCAGGATTTCCATTTGGAGCGAGGATCCACTCACCAGCTTCCAGTAAGTCAGCATCTGTACCGCCAGAAGCTGTAAATGCTTTAACAGCGATCCATTTGGCGCCTGGAGCAACTCCAACGACGTTTCCACCATCAGGCTCGGACCCTACCATAGTACCGGTAACATGCGTCCCATGCCCATGGTCATCATATGGTGCAGATTGTCCACGAACGGCATCAAACCAATGATCAGCATGGGATACTTGTCCGGTGGCTGAGTCATAGCCACGGTATTTCTCCTGCAATGCCGGGTGATTCCACTGTACCCCTGTGTCGATTGTTGCTACGGTTATTCCGCTCCCATCGATTCCCATATCCCAGACCGCTGGTGCTCCTACACGGTCGATATTCCATTCGATTGAATTGGTTTTGGCAACAGGGTCCTGAACAGCAACAGCTGATTTTTCCGGAACAAACAGCTGCCTTGTTTCATTTGGAAGGATTTTATCAACCTCAGCAAAAGCAGCAACTTTATCCATTATTTCTTTTGTGGCTGTTACCGCAATGGCATTCACCACATGGTAGGAATGGACCTCCTTAGCTGTACCCTTCTTTTCTTGCTCCCTGAGGAATTCCATTACATTGATCTGTGTTTCTTGTGCCGTTGTTTTTAATTCTGATACAATCGTCGAGCGCTTCATTGATTTGGTTTTTGCCGGTGTTGCTTTAGCCAGGCTGGCTTTTTTCTCTGCCTCCTTAGCAACAGCTTTCGTATCCACCTGCTCTTTCATTTTTACCAGGAACGTTACTTTATCCTGATCTTCAAATTGCGTATAAAGCTTTTTGTTTACCTTTTGTTTTGCAGTCTGGACTGCTTCCTTTGCAGAAACACTGACTCCCTTTGTTGCTGCATTTGTCTGCATCTGTGGCTGAAGCAGCAATGGTACAACAAGTGCTGTGGATAGAAGTACGGATAATAATCGGCGTTTTTTACGTTTCATCCATCTACCTCCTAAGTATTTTCCTTTAGTCTAATTTCCTGCCCTCCTTTCGTCGCACACTCTATGTCAAAATAGGTGCTAAATAAACCATAGCCTTTTGTGTGATACAGGTTTGTCGAAATTTAGGAGAATAAATCTGAATATTCAAAAAATGAATAGTAAGTTTTAGTTGGGAAATTTTTAAAATAATTCCTAATCAGTGTAAAATCAATTAGTTACATACCAAGTCTAATACTTTCTAATTATTTCCAGTATAGAAGGCGCCGGTTGGATGTAGGAGAAGCATAAAAATGATTCCTTGGTCCTGAATTTGATATTAATTCCTAGGTAATATGTTTAATAACTAGCTTTAAACGACCTTTTTTATTGACTCGTATAGCCCTATTTTAACTCTGCAGGGTATGTCAATTGACGTATTTAGCATTATTAGAAATACAGGTAGGAATAAAAAAAAACAAAGGGATAGTGCCTCTGCCTGGGTATTGCTTTTATTCAATTACTTGCTTCACTTCCTGTCCTATTTCCTTTTCAAATGTACATGGCGTAAAGGTAATCTATAAAAAGAGAATTCTGCCTTTTTTTGCAGAAAAACAAGGAATATCAAATTCCTGCTTGTGACTCCTTAACTAAAAAAGTTTCAGAAATTACTAAATTATTATTTCGCTTTTCGAAAAAGATGCTACAATACTATTTAAATCGTACATAAAGAAGGGACAACTATGAACAAAAAATTATGGCTTACATATGGCATGTTGACTTTTGCCACCTCAACATGGGGCAGTGCTTTCATTGCCGGAAAATACGCAGTACAAAGCTTCGAACCGGCGACTGTCGCCTTTTTTCGTTTTTTTGGGGCTGCCATCCTCCTCATTCCTCTCATGTTCTTGATGGAGAAAAATCGCCAGAAACCGAACTTGAAGGATTATATTTTATTTGCCGTTCTTGGCCTCACTGGAATCGCATTATATAACATCTTCTTTTTCCTGGCGAGTAAGCATGCACCTGTCATTAAAAGCTCCCTCTTCATTGCGTCCAACCCTGTGTTGATTGTGCTTTTATCAGCTTTATTTTTAAAAGAAACCATCACCCGCAACAATGTTATTGGATTGGCGATTGCCCTTTCTGGTGCTTTTTTTATCATAACTGATGGGCATCTCATGAACTTGATTCAACTCGGTTTCGATCCAATTGATTTCGTTTTGATGGGTGCTGTAGTAAGCTGGGCGCTCTACAGTGTAGTTGGAAAAGTGGTTCTGAAGAAGTTCAGCTCTGTCGAGTCCACTACCTACGCAGTTGTTTTCGGTACCTTCTTTTTACTTCCGTTCGCCCTGGCTGAAACATCCTGGCAGGACGTCCAAAAGGCATCAGGTACAACCTGGTTCGCCATTATCCATATGAGCGTGTTGGTCACGGTCGTTTCATTCGTCATGTATTATAACGGAATCAAAGAAATTGGCGCCGCCAAAGCATCAATTTTCATCAATGTCATGCCGGTTTCTGCGGTCATTATGGCTACTTTATTTTTAGGCGAAAATTTCACAGCTGCTCATGCAGCCGGAGCAGCACTGGTATTATCAGGCGTCTATATTGGAACCAATCCAAGGCTTTTTAAAAGAAAGCCAAAAGACGAAATAGTTAAAAATGAAATTGCATAAGGAGATGAATCCATGATACATAAAATTGATTTGAAATCAGAAAATTTGCACGGGTCTTTCTCTAATGAATATAAACCAATCATTACAGTTAACTCTGGAGACTCAATCCGCATGCAGACTCCAGACATTGAATGGGGATATTCAGCATCCAAAGAAATTGAAAGAGAGTTCTTTCAGTCTGCTGTAAAAGAAGAAACTCCCCTCCATCCGATGGTTGGTCCGATTGAAGTCAAAGGGGCAAAGCCAGGGATGGTGCTAGAAGTGAAATTGAATGATGTTGTGCCCGGATGGTATGGGACGAACTGGGCAGGGGGCAAAAAAAGCTGGCAAAATGACGCAGTTGGTCTAACGGGATCCGAGAGAATCAGACTCGACTGGGAGTTGAATCATAGCACAATGACTGCAAGGACCGAGGTAAGTGGCCGACCGGTCAATGTTGCCTTAAATCCATTCATCGGCCTGATGGGCGTCGCTCCTGCTGAACCAGGCGTACATCGCACCTCCCCTCCCCGTTACTGTGGCGGCAACATCGACTGCAAGGAGTTAAAAAGGGGCAGTACCCTTTACCTTCCGATCTCTGTTGAAGGAGGATTATTCTCAATCGGTGACGGCCACGCTGCACAGGGAGATGGTGAATTATCTGGCACGGCAATCGAGTGTCCAATGGATTTGGTCGATATCACCCTGACACTGAGGGATGATCTTTCACTGAAGCTGCCGCGTGCTAACACCCCGGATGGCTGGCTGACTTTCGGCTTCAATGAGGACCTCAACCTCGCAGCCGCACAGGCACTTGATGAGGTGGTCGACTTGTTATGTGAACTTCACGAAATAGAGCGCACAGAAGCCCTTGCACTAGCAAGTGTGACCGTTGACTTACGAGTCACCCAGGTCGTGAACGGCGTAAAAGGAGTTCATGCTGTTTTGCCGCACGGAGCAATCAGGTAAAATTTTAATTTGTTTAGTGGTGTTGTCTTGGAGCAGATCCTATACATGCTCCAAGGCTTTTTTAACATTTGTTTAGTGAAATGAATTCATAAAACCAGTCTCTGGACTTCAAGAAATATCTATTCCCGCTTTTTTATCTAAACAGCACGATAAACTTTGTAAACCAGGCAATATATCTTGCTCCCCATAAGAACAGTCCCTGAGCAAGAATTGTTCCTAACAATCTTGAGGTTACCATCATGATTGACATACTTTTAAGGGTATTGTAACTCCCTCTTTGATTGACAACATCGTCTGCTATGACAGATAATTTGGGATCAACAAAAATGACCAGAAGGATCGTTGCAATCCCATTTATTAAACCAGATGCCATAATAGCTGTAGCAGCTCTTTCAGGTACTAATAATGCTGCATACAGTGCAGCTAAAACCCCAATGGTATAAATCGCCGTTATGATCATATTTACAAAAAAGAGCCTTACCGGAATCTCATTCATTTTCGTTCCCTGTAGATATGAAAACTTAGGAAGACTAAAATGAGTGATGCCGCGTTTTATGTATTGCAATGAAAAAAGCCTCTTCATCAAGGAAGGCACAGATCCTTTTTCTTCTGATAAATGAATAATTGCCCTCGAAAATAATGCTACAAAAGTGGGAAGCAGAATAATTCCAAAAACTGTACCAAGAGTTGATGCACCAATAAGGATCCGGAATTGAGCTTCAACAAACTCTAATGTATTCTCTTTTGGAGCGTTATCAATCAGGCTTCCGGTAAAAGGCTGCTGCATCATATTCGCTAATCGTGAGACAATCACCATTATATTAAAAAGTGAAAGAGCAGAAGCAATCATTTTAACGCGTGCACCCGATAACCTTACAGCATAAGCCAATGTCTCGATCGAATGAATGATAAAAATAAACAATGCTATGAATAATAATCCTTGAGTAAAAAACTCCATTTAGCTACCTTCTTTGCTTAGTGATTTTGCAACAAAAATTCAGGTTTGTTGACTTGAGAGCATGGATAAATTGCTCTTAAATACACTGCGATAATTGACTTTGCATTTTGACTTAAATCAATTAGTCAGCAATCCATTACTCCGAAAAGGAAATAAAGAATGCAAGTTTTATTCAGGTTATCTTTTATTAAAGCAATTCCATTTTACTATTATTTCGCATGATTACCTCAAGTTCTTTCCTTGTATCTGGATGAAGAATAATCTTATCAGTAAGGTCCAAAGTCGATAGATTTACCTTCCTTCCCCACTTTCTTGAAAACGACCGCCAATCACAAACCATTTCTAGTAAGTATTTTCGTGGCATAGGCAAGGCCTGTTTTTTATTCGGGTCAATCACCCAATACTCCCAGTGATGTTTATTTTTATGCTGGTGAGTCAGCCATGCATAACGCCATCTTAATTCATCTTCTACACTTAATTTTTTTTCTGAGTAAAACTTCCTGGCATAAGGAAAAAACTCTCTTGGATAGAATTTAGATAGATCGTGGGTGATACCCTGGATGTATAGTCCCTCTGACCAGCATTCAACCAGGACATTTATTTTATGGTCAAGAATGTATAAAATGTATTTCACATACGCCTTCAGCATATCCATACCTGCCAATCTATTAAACTTACCTCTATATTCTGTTCATCTGTTTACATTTCCTTCCTGGAGTATTCAGAAATGATGTGTAATCATAAAAAAGCAACCCAATCAATTATGAAATGGGCTGCATAAATATATTTAATTTTTCAAGATACCTAAATAACTCTTCCACGGCCCCACCGATTCTTCATATTTTTTTGCCATCACTCTGGTTATCTGTGAAATATGGGTTAAATCATGAACCACCCAGGTAGAAATCAATTCACGTGCTGTTACTTCTCCATATTCCGGGTGGATTCCCGTCATTTCAGGCTGTGCTTTATCAGTGATCAACAGTTTTAGTGTTTCAATATTTTCCCTGCGTAATGAAGCGAATTCCTTCATTTTTTCCTCAATTGACCAATCATGATATTGTTGCAAATGTGAAAATCGGTCAAATACCGGGAATCTTTTTTCCTTTGATTCACTTAAGATTAACTCCAATCTAGGAATCCAATTATACTTCTCCCCGTCAATAAGATGGCCGATAACCTGGGATGGGTTCCAGGTCCCGTCTCCTTCATTGGTTTGAAGCCAGCCATCGGATAAGCCAACTAAATATTGCTCTAATATTTTGGGAGTCCGTTCTAATACTTCAATTACTTCCGACATGATAAACGCCATTTTTAGTCCAGCCCCTTTATTTTTCATAAATAGCTATATGTAACACAATGTCATACTGCTGTTCTTTTTCTGAAAAAAATCAATGGTAAGATAGATTTGTCTGATAATTTTTTAAGATAAGAGAGTGAAATAGATGCTGACAATCAAAGAAGCAGCTGAACAATTATCTTCTTTCGGAATCGATGTAACCAATGAAGAGATTTTGTTGTGGATACAAGAAGGACAATTAAAAGCTGAAAGATCCCAGAGGAGAAATGTATTATATAAAATTCATCTGAGTGACCTGATTGAATTTATTGTTCAGGAACAGAAAAATGAATTAACGAATGAACTAGAAAAGTCCAAGCGCAAGAATCAAAAACTTAACGAAGAACTTGAACTATTAAATACCCGTCTGCATATTGAGCAATCCAAAGTGCGGACATTGAAAAAAATGCTGAATGCACAGATTGAAGCTGCGGCCACCGATACATTCCAACTGGAAGAATTGCTAGGTTTAAAACGGGACACAAGCAGTCCGGTCCTGAAAAAGGAATTCAAAAAGCTCCTAAAAGCCCTTCATCCTGACCGCGGTGGAGATGAGAGGCTTTTTAAAGTGTTCAGAGAGCAATATGAGAAGTTGAAATGAGGCTATCTTGCAGCGGGAGATCAATTTTTCATTGCTAAATAATAAGTACTGGCACCCATTAATAGTCCACCGGTTACACCAATTGCTGCTCCTGGCACAACCCAAATGGTCGATAAGTAGATTCCTGACATGTATAACAACAAGCCGAATAAGAACAAAAATTTACCTTTTTTCATATTTACTCCTTTAACCCATTGTTTTACATAACCACTTCTATATGGACATGTGGAATTCCTTTTTTACAATCTAGTTGGGGGAAAAGTAAGTCATAACTGCGGATATTCGAATTAAAATCTAAAAAAGCGCAAGACAAAAACCCCCTCCAAATCATGCAGATTCAGAGGGGAAAAAGGACACTTATTCTTTCGGCTCGACTGGGCCTTCATACACCTTTGCTTGTTTGGCAAAGCTGAATTCATTTTTGGCAAGGCCGCCGAGTGAGAGGTCAAAATACATATTTACATGGTCGCCTGTTTTATGTGCTTTTTTATTTTCGATTTCTTTTGCACGCATGATGGCCTCTTCAAATAGTGTGGCGTGGGCAGCTTCGCGGTCGATCAGGAATTGGAACATCTCCCTTGCGCCCGGGTCGTCTACATGGCGGTATAATTCTTCGTATACCTTTTTGGCTCGAAGTTCAGCAGCGAGATCTGATTGAAGGTTCGCAACGAGATCGCCAACATTATTAATGAAATTCCCTGTGAAAGGTGTTCCTGAAGAATCCACAAAATCAAGTCCATGTCCATCGAGAATCATGCTTTTCTGAACCGTAGAATTAAAGTTGAACTGCATCATATTATTGATCTGGTTTTTAGCATCAGATAAGAGGTTTCCTTCACCAGACATTTTCCTTTCATCTGCACCCATCTCTTCCATCTTCTGCTCTTTATCAGTACCACCCATCAATTGAGTGATACACTCCCCCACCATTTCAAGATGCGAGATTTCCTCAGTTGAAATGTCCATCAGCAAATCGCGAATCGCAGGGTCGGGGGTACTAAAACTCTGGGCAAAATATTGGAGACAGGCTTTCAATTCACCATTGGCACCGCCAAACTGTTCAAGTACTGCAGCAGCATGGGCAGGATTTGGGCTCTTGACTTGGACTGGGAACAATAGTTCTTTTTTGTGGATATACATGATTCAGCCTCCATCAATATATTTTTGTACATTTAGACACATTCCCAAGTAGATAGAGGGTAAACCAACCTTCCTGATTTTTCATTCAAATGAAACAAATCAAAGTCGATACAAATTATCCATAAATGATATAATGAGATTTCATCTTAAAACGATATACTAGAGAAGATACATAAGGAGGTGCATCATGCGAAAGTCAATCTTCATCCTCATCCTTTTCACCGTGGGAGCTATCATAAATGGTTGTTCAAACGAAAAATCCGAGTCTGCCACGCTAACCCTTCCAGATGAAAACGGGAAGGATGTTTCTTTTGAGAATATGGAAGAGCCTGCACTTGTTTTCTTTTTTACAGGAGTTGGTTGAGACTTCTGTAAATCGCAGCTGGTCGAGCTGCAGAACCGAAAAGACTTATTCAGCCAGTTCCCTGGCAATATTTACGCGGTAAGTGCATCTTCCGTTAAGGAACATAAAGCAATGAAGGAAGAATTGGGACTTGAATATCCGGTTATTTCGGATAAAGACCTGAAATTGATCAAAAAGGTTAATTTACTAGATCCAGAGTCTCCGATTGCTGTTCGAGGGTTCGCTGTTCTAGATAAAGACGGCACTGTCCTCCATTCCCAGCAAATTGATCCCTTCGGTATCGAAGCTGAAGGAATCATTCCTTATGCTGCGGACATAGCGAAAGGCAAGAAACCATCAGAATAAGCAGACAGAACCACCCGTTGATTTGCGGGTGGTTCTTTTTGTTAAAAACCGAAATAAGTTCCTGTTAGTTGAAATTTGAAAACTCAACAACCTCTATTTGATTACCAGATGGATCTTCGATGATATTGTATCTTCCCGGCGGGCATGGTCTTGCTTCATCAAACAGGATTTTGACACCCTTTTGGCGAAGCTGGCTGACATCCTCATCGATATTTTCAGACAGAATTCCCAGCAAAACCTTCGGGTTACCTGAAACATGTTCCCCTTCATTCTTTTCTAACACAATTGGAATCTCATTATGTACAAGTGATACGATATTCTCTCCATAATGCTTAGACACTTCAAAATCCAGCTTCTTTGTATAGAATTCAACAGCTGCCTCCATATCATCTACCTTAATTGTTAAGACACATACTTTGTTCAACATAAACATCACTCCTTTTCTTAAAAATTATCACTGGGCACTGGATTACTAGCTGGCCCATAATTAAACCATAATCCCTATCCAAAAATTGTAATCTTATAATTTATTCGCTTATTTACTTAAAAAACCTTTTGGAACCCACTCGAAAATCCTAACTTTTTTACAAACGAAATCAACAAAACGCTCCATTGGTGATCTCATTCTCCTGTATTCTTACAAATCGTGGTTCCAATACGGTCTATTGGTGACTTCGTTCTCCTATATTTTTACAAATCAGTGTCCCTATACACTTTATTGGTGACCTCATTCTCCTATATTATTACAAATCAGGGCTCCAATACGGTCTATTGGTGACCTCGTTCTCCTATATTCTTACAAATCAGGGCTCCAATACGGTCTATTGGTGACCTTGTTCTCCTATATTCTTACAAATCAGGGCTCCAATACGGTCTATTGGTGACCTTATTCTCCTATATTCTTACAAATCAGGGCTCCAATACGGTCTATTGGTGACCTCGTTCTCCTATATTTTTACAAATAAGTGTTCCTATACACTTTATTGGTGACCTCATTATCCTGCATTTTTACAAATCAGAGTTCAATAGATTCTATTAGTGCTCCATTTTCTTTTCGATGCCCGGATATTTGAATTTTGGCGATACCTGATCTCCCGCAGCTTATAGTATGGAGTTTATATCTAATAAAACTCTTCTAGATGGGAAAGATGCTGAGACAGATTCACTTCATGTCCATATCTACACAACTGAGGATTATCCTTTAAAAGCATGATTTTAACTCCTCACTACCTCAGATAAATAAACTAGCTGGTTTTCCTATAAAAAAATGACGTATGCCTGTACATACGTCATCTTGCTTTTGTATTTTAGCTTATAGATTAATCTATTCGATTAAACTTGTTCAATCCTAGTCTTCCTCTTTTTTCACCCAATCACCAACATCATTCTTCTCATAATCATTTTTAACCGCGCTCCAGGCGACTTTAAACGCTGTTTCTTCTTGATCATATTGCTCAGATGCTGAGTTGAAGGCTTCTTTGAAGATTTCCTGTGCGTGGTGCGGCAGGTTATCTTTCACTGAATCTGGCAGGTCTTTTAGAGATTTGTAAGGCATAACGATACCTCCTTAAATTAACTAGATATAATTTTCTATTTCCCTCCCTGGGAAAAATGAAACAATTCGCTTACATACCCAGCAAGTACATAAATCAGGTAAACGATACCACTCAGCTGTTGGTTTCCTTTTTGCCGAAACCGGGAACATCTAGATAACAAGAGAATAATAGAGGAAGTGTTGGTTTATATGAATTCACCATCTACTGTAGAAGTTAGAAATAAAATGAGAGAAATGAAACCGTGGGTTCGCCGTTTTGGGCGTTTTGGCTTTGTTGCCAAAGGGCTGGTTTACGGAATGGTTGGGGTTCTTGCTGCCTTAGCCGCTTTCGGACCAAAAGGAAATACAACCGGGACATCGGGCGCCCTGCAATCCATCGCTGAGATGCCATTTGGTGAAATTGCACTCTGGTTTATTGGTATTGGGCTGATTGGTTATATCTTGTGGAAGTTTATTATAGCGATAAAGGATCCAGAAAATGAAGGAACAGATCCTAAAGGCCTTGTCAAAAGGACAGGCTACTTTATTAGTGGGTTAATCTATGCGAACCTAGCTTACGGTGCCATCAAATTAGCCAGCCATACCGGTTCCGCTGGCGGAGATAACTCAGAAAAAACGATTTCCGCAAAGTTAATGGAACAGCCGTTTGGCGAATGGCTGGTTGGAATAGTAGGAGCCATTATTATTGGATATGGGGTTTATGAACTGTATAGCGGGGCAAAAGAAAAATTCATGTCTAAATTCAAGACCTATGAAATGGATGATAAAGAACGCAAATTGGCGGTTGTAGCAGGCAAAATCGGGTTAATATCAAGGGGAATTGTTTTAAGCATGGTAGGATTTTTCTTCATACGCACAGCATACACCAATAATCCAAACGAATCTAAAGGACTCGGCGGTGCTTTAACCGAACTTGCAAACCAGCCATTTGGCCAAGTGATGCTCGCAATCGTCGCCGTAGGGCTGATATTATATGGAATCTACCAAATCATTCGCGGGCGTTATCAGCATATGAATTTTGGGTGATAAAATGAATGACGATAATATTGAAAAATGATAAAAAATATAAATGAATAACAGACTTTTGCAGTACAAATAGCAAGCAAAGAACGCCAGGACTTATATCCTGGCGTACTCTTTTGCTTCTTTACACATACAAAGGTTTTATTTCTTTAACAAAATATGATTATTGTTTTCTAAAGTGGAAGTTACTATAATTCTGCCGCAATAGCTCTCCCTGCTATGCGTCCTGTAAAAAGGCAGCCACCCAAAAAAGTTCCCTCAAGTGAACGATAGCCATGTATTCCCCCGCCCCCAAACCCGGAAACTTCACCAGCAGCATATAATCCTGGAATAGGCTGTCCAGAAGAGTTCAAAACTTTTCCTGATAAATCAGTTTGTAACCCTCCTAAGGTTTTCCGGCTGAGGATATTCAAACGAACTGCGATTAAAGGGCCGTTTTTTGGATCAAGGATTTTGTGCGGTGCTGTCACCCGGATTAATTTATCGCCAAGGTAATTGCGTGCGCCGCGCATAGCGGTTATTTGCAGGTCCTTAGTAAATTTATTATCGATTTCACGGTCTCTTGCTTCTATTTGTCTTTTGATAGTTTCCAAATTTAATAGGTTTTCACCTGTTAGTTTATTCATGCGGGAAACCAGGTCGGCCAAATTATCCGCAATAATAAAATCTTCTCCTTTATCCATAAATGCTTTTACAGGATCCGGAACACTTTGTAATGCCCTTCCAATAACTTTTCGAATGCTTTTTCCCGTTATATCAGGGTTTTGTTCTGAACCGGAAAGGGCAAATTCCTTTTCAATAATCTTGTGTGTCAGAATAAACCAGGAGTAATCATAGCCAGTCTTTTTGATTGCATCAAGGGTACCCAATGTATCAAATCCCGGAAAATTTGGTGCCTGGAATCGCCTTCCCGTTGCATCCAGCCAGATGGAGGACGGTCCTGGAAGGATTCGGATCCCATGGTTGTTCCATATAGGATTCCAATTCTTAAGTCCCTCGGTGTAGTGCCACATGCGGTCTGGATTCACGATGCGGCCACCTGCCTCTTCTGTTATTGCCAGCATCCTGCCGTCTACATGAGCAGGTACACCTGTAACCATTTCTTTGGGAGGTTCGCCAAGTCGGCTTGGCCAATTTTTCCGAACCAGGTCAAGGTTGCCGCCAATGCCACCGCTTGATACCAATACTGCTTGGGCTCCATATTCAAAGCTGCCGACTACCTCCCTGCTGCTATCTTCTCCGCGAGCTGATGTACTTGGCAAAAGAACTGAGCCACTCACCCCAACAACCGCACCATTTTTTGTAATAAGTTTATCTACTCTGTGGTGTGGAAGAAACTTAACTAGTCCGGTTTTAATATGTTCACGAACTCTTCGTTCAAATGGGGCAACAATGCCGGGACCAGTTCCCCAGACAATATGAAATCGAGGCACGGAGTTACCGTGCCCATCGGCAAGATAACCGCCTCGTTCCGCCCAGCCAACAACCGGAAAGAAGCGGACACCCATTTTAGTTAACCAGGCACGTTTCTCTCCTGCAGCAAAATCAACGTAGGCTTCCGCCCATTTCCTGCCCCAGTAATCCTCAGTTTCCTCCCGGTCAAATCCGGCAGTTCCCAGCCAGTCCTGCCATGCTAGTTCCTTAGAATCTTTAATACCCATCCGGCGCTGTTCAGGTGAATCAACCAGAAACAATCCCCCAAACGACCAGAATGCCTGCCCACCCATTGACGCGTCAGGCTCCTGATCCAAAAGCAAGACCTTTTTACCTGCATTAGCCATTTCAGCTGTTGCTACAAGACCGGCTAGCCCTGCTCCCACAACAATTACATCGAAATTCACGCTTCTTCCCCCACTCTATTTCAATATTCAGTTAATTTAAATATATCATATGTTATAGCTCTTAATTTCACTGGTCTCTATAATTCTCCTCCCACTTTGCCCGCCAATCTCTATAATCCTCATCTTCCAGAAACTCTTCAACTGTAAGTCCATCAAGAGAATGCGGCGACCCCGCTATCCCTTTTCCAATGGGAAAAGATGTTCCACCGATAATTTCCCATCGTTAAAAATAAAAACGCTTAATTCAACTTTGCTTGAAAAACCGGTTTGCGGTCCGTAAATTTTGCCAAGTGGATGATTCTTAACTATGAATACTTCCTGTGTTATTTCCTTTCCGATATAAGGATCTGGTTTTACAGGCTGGACCGCCCACACCATATCGTAAGGCTTATTCAATAAATCATGCTTTTTGAAGGTAAATGATTGCTTCCCCTCATAGGACTTAATGGAGTATCCTTTATCTTCAAGATATTGTCTAGCTAATTCAGCATTTCCGTCCAATTTTGGGCCGCAACCTGCCAGTAAAAAGAGAAACACCAAAACGAGTATTCTTTTCATAGTTACTCCCTCTCACTTTTGGCAAGATATAAAATTTCCTGGATAACAGCCATGATATCTTTGCTATCTTTTATCATGAATAAATGGTCTGCTTCATCTTTCGTCGGGTTGACGATATCCTCTGTCAAGGAATCTTTCCGCTGTTTATTTAGTACGTCCATAAAGCTGGAATAGTTACCGCGGAAAATATCCTTACTGCGTTGACTTACTGCTATACGGTCTTCGAGAATATCATCAGGGATATCAAAGTGGACCAGAATACGAGTGAAATTTCTTTGCGGAAACAATTCTTCAAGCAGGTAAGATCGACCTTTACGACTGCGATTGGAATTGCATATGATAAGATGATGATTCGTTTCCTCAATTGTATATTGGACAATTAGTTTGGAAATCGCATGTTTGAGTGTATTGGGGCCATTTTGTGACTGAAGTTTTCTATAATATGTATTAATAAATGCAGCATGAATGTCTTGGTCCATTACAATGGAGTGATCAAGCTCTTTTTCAAGATTCCTTGCAAAGGTTGTTTTTCCGCTGTGAGTTTTGCCAACTGTTATGACAACTAATCTTTTCATCAAGCTGCCCTTCTTTCAGAAAAATTAGGTTTCCAGGCTTTTTATTTTTTTTCGACAAGGAGAACCGTTTTTTCTCCAACACCATTATTACAGCCTTCTAGCACATACTCAGTTTTATCCTCTACCTCTTTTTCAACAATCCTTTCGCATGTGGATTGTTCAATACTTCCCTGTCCGTATCCATCCCTTGTAGAATCATAGGTTGATTGAATGCTTTTACCGTCAAAAACCAAATTATGAAGCATCGGGGCTCCCTCTGAGGTATTAGTGACGAGCCTGATATCGCTTTTTTCCCCTTGCTTGACACGTTCTAAAAAAGAGTAAAATACTTCAAGGTGTGTTATCTCGCCTTGTATGTCGACTACATCATCCTTAGAATGAATATAATCAGGCAATATCTCTTTTACTTCAGGCAGTGTTTGTTCCTCCTTCTGGCAGCCGGAACCTACAAAAAGTATAAAAATTATCGCGATTACTTTTTTCACCCTAATCCCCTTTCTTTAAAACCAAAAATACTTAGTTAAATATTACCATTTCATTCCCTTTATGAATATCTAATATTAAATTTGTATGTGTTCCCCCTAAGGTGATTGGGTAATCTGATTGTATGATTACTTAGCAAAGGTGTGTTAGAGAGTGAAGAATAAGTTATACTCAGAAATTGCTGTCCCAATAGAGGTTCCATTTGGCTTCATGCCCGGAAAAGAATCGGAGCGGGATTTTACTTTTGATATAGAGAACTGCTTTAGGGATTACCTTCTGAAAAAAAATGGACAAACCTACGATGTGTGTCTTGATGATCAGGGACAATGGTATTTTTTCATTTCAATGGAATGCGGTACGCTCGACGAACTGAAGCTCTCAAGGCAGATTTTTCGTCCCCCCTATTTAAAAGACGAGCATCTTGAACTTGTAGATATAATGGAAAAATTGGAGATTAGACCATATTATGAGGGACACGATAAAGCATACGGCCATGTGCTTTCGCTTGTGGATAATCTTGATACCGTGTCTGCCTTTAAACAGGCCCGGCTTGCTAATTACGATGGCACCGATGACCCAACGATCATCAAGAAAATCCATTTCATTGAGAATGAATATAAAGGAGAAAAAACTCGCTTCATCTCCGGCTTTGAAACTCGCTCATTCGCAACAGTGACAGAAAACGAATTCTACGCAAAAGAAATCCACCTTCAAGGTAATGCAAGGACTTATTTGAAACTATTCATTTATTTCACACGGTACGGCAAGTTGCCATCTCAGCAAATGATGCCGAGATTCCTGGGAAACCTCTGGGCATCGACACAAAGCTTGAATAAAGCAGCAAACCCTGCTCTCTTTAGAGGTGAAGTGGTAGAGTGACTAAGATCTAATTAGTCTGGTTCCGTGGCTAAACGATGGCATCAGTTGCACAGCTGGAAAGATACCCATGATTGCTTGGTTTTATGTTGACGGTAATATCTTTATCACATTAATTTCGTTCATAGCTTGGACTGCGACTGTGTTTCCAAAGCAACTCCAAATACGGTCGCAGCTTTGCTTCTTCTGCGGCCGTATTTCCTCATTACTCCATTTTCGGGCTCTGCTTTGCTTAAGCTGCGACCGTATTTCCTCCACTACTCCATTTTCGGGCACAGCTTTGCTTAAGCTGCGACCGTATTTCCTCCACCTCTCCATTTTCGGGCACAGCATTACTTAAGCTGCGACCGTATTTCCTTCACCTCTTCATTTTCGGGCACAGCATTACTTAAGCTGCGACCGTATTTCCTTCACCTCTTCATTTTTGGGCACAGCTTTGCTTAAGCTGCGACCGTATCTCCTTCACCTCTCCATTTTCGGGCACAGCTTTGCTTAAGCTGCGACCGTATTTCTTTCACCTCTCCATTTTCGGGCACAGCTTTGCTTAAGCTGCGACCGTATCTCCTTCACCTCTCCATTTTCGGGCACAGCATTACTTAAGCTGCGACCGTCTCTCCTTCACTACTCCATTTTCGGGCACAGCTTTGCTTAGGATGTGACCATTTTCTTTTATTTCATTCAAGGCCAATGTTATTACCATGGCCAGGATCCAAGATTAAATTTAATATAATTTACCGTCTGTAAATTCACCCGAAGCGGACTTTAAATTCCATTCTATCCTCCTATCAAGAACGCATTAACATTATGACAGGCTGTTACTAATATAATTTCTGTAGAGGTGATCAATATGCCAAGGGCAAAGTATACGGACAGTGATGTTGCATTGGTGGCAAGAATGATGAGGGCGGAAGCCGAGGGTGAAGGTCAGCTGGGAATGCTGATGGTGGGCAATGTCGTAGTCAATCGGTTGGTATCCAATTGTCTTGACTTTAAGGATTTACGGTCTATTCGGTCGGTGATTTTCCAGATCCAGGGTGGGAATTACTCGTTTGAAGCCGTGCAGAAAGGTAATGTTTTTTATAACAGAGCAAGAAGTGTGGAGAAGAGGTTGGCGAAGCAAACTCTGGATTATTGGAGGCAACACCCTTCCAAGTTTGCTCTCTGGTATTTCAACCCATATGCGCCATGTCCGCCAACATGGTATGACCAGCCTTTTTCTGGACAATATAAACAGCACTGTTATTATGAACCTAAGGCAAATACTTGCGAAGGCGTATATATCGGATAGCAAAGACCCCCATAGTTTGGGGGTTGAGTTTTGCAAACTGCAACTAATTAAGCCGGGAAAAGGCATTCCTTCTCCCGGCTTCCTCATTATTTTGTGTTCGTAAACCCGCCATCGATGCTTATTACTTCGCCATTAATGTATTCCGCGTTGGATGTCAGCAGAAAAGTGACCAACTCTGCAACTTCTTCCGGCTTGCCAAGACGTCTTTGTGGTATTCCTTTTGTTGCATTTTCCTTCATAGCCGGATTTGCTTCATAAAACTCTTTGACCATCGGTGTCTCGGTTGGTCCCGGAGCAATCGCATTAACCCGAAGGCCATCTTTTCCGTATTCTGCCACCATGCTCTTTGTTAATCCAACGATGCCATGCTTTGTAGCAGAATAGGTGACAACAGAGTCCTGACCAATCACACCTGCACTTGAAGAGGTATTGACGATTGAACCTCCGCCATTCTTCAGCATCACCTCACCAACATAACGGACACCATATAGCGCACCTAAAAGATTAATTCCGACAATTTGCTGGATTTCTTCGATAGAAGAGTCCAAAAAGTATGATCCGCTTCCGGAAATTCCGGCATTGTTGAAGAAGTAATCAATTTTGCCGAAAATTTCAACCGTTTGATCAACATATCTTTTCACGTCTTCTTGCTTCGAGACATCTGCCTTGATGAACATCGCTTCCACACCGCGTTCTTTTAGCATCTCGACTGTTTCATTACCGCCTTTTTCGCTGATATCAACGACTGCAATGTTTACTTTTTCTTCTGCTAACCTTAGGGCAGTGGCCTGTCCCAAGCCACTGCCTCCACCGGTAATGATCGCTACTTTATTTCCGTTTGCCATTTTTTCAATCTACTCCTTTAATTAATCGGTTTTTACATATTTCAGCTATTTCTTTTTCTTTTCAAGTGCCTTGACTAACTCTTCTCCCATCAACTCTGAAGAAAACGGGTCACGGCTTGTGACAAGCTGTTCATCTGCCCATACAGCATGACCCGTTTTTTCTAGATCACCCTGATCGTATTCGCTGATTTTTCTCATTTCCTGCTCCAAACTAAAAGGCAGGATGTCCAACAGACCCTCTGGCTCCATTTCGTCTGGATAACCGGTTACTTTTTTGCCAGCGATGAAACTTTCACCATTAGGACGCTTTGCGAACACAAGCGGAGCTGGACCATGACATTCTGCCGCAACAATTCCGCCCGCATCATGGATCTTGTTCATGATATTATGCAAATCCTCATTCTTTGCCAGGTCATACATGGCACCATGCCCGCCTACAACAAGCACGACATCATACTCATTTGGATTCACATCTGAAAGCTTCATCGTATTATCGGCTTTGCCTGATTCGTAAAGTTCCTTATAAATGCCTTTTGGATCATAATCCTCACTAAGACTCACCATATCAATTTGAGGCTTTCCTCCAAGCGGTGATGCCAGGTCAACCTGATGTCCTGCATCCTCCAGAATCTGCATTGGAGCGAATAATTCCTCACCCCACCAGCCAGTTTCATAATTATTTTTGTCATCCTTATATCCACTTGATAGAACTGCCAGTACTTTTGACATTTGAAAAAACCTCCTCTATTGATTCCAGAGTTTGTTTTCCCTATTATAGTGCCCATTACTCTTTTAAAAATTTCCATTTAAAATAAAAACGCCCGGACATCCGAGCGTCTAAGTTAATTCCATTTGTAAAAGGCCATCTAATGCGAAATCTTCCATTTTAAAAAATTTAACTTGCACACTTGCATTGAAACCCTTTTCCCTAACATTTATGATTCTTGTCAAAGTCTCGTTTCAACAAAGAATACATATATAAATCATCAAATTTACCCTGTGTAAACTCATAATCCCTTAATAATCCTTCTTTTATAAAACCGAATTTTTCTACTAATTTTTGTGATGAACGATTCTGTGGCTCTATTAATGCTTCTATCCGGTGAAAATTCATATGCTGGAATCCGTAGTTAATAATAGCTTCAACTGCTTCAGCAGCTATACCTTTTCCCCACAGTTCTTGACTTAATTCAAAGCCAATTTCAGAACGGAAGTGCTTAGAAACAATGTTATGAAAACCACAACTGCCAATCACTACTCCTTGTTCCTTTAAAGTAATTCCCCATCTTATACCTGTTCTGGCGTTATGTATTGATTGATACCAGGAAATCTCATCCAATGCATCGTTAATCGATTTAAACGGTTCTAATCCATAGTACTTCATGACCTCTTCATTAGACAGATACTTAAATATGCTGCTAGCATCGTCTTTTATCACTTTTCTTAATACTAATCTTGCGGTCTCAAGTACAGGAAACGTATCAATATCCATTGTAAAAGCAGCCTCTCCTTAAAGATATCCCGTCTTATTTACCTGCTTATTTCAAAACTATTAACCTTTTTGAATACTCCCTTATGATTCCGTATAATGGTGATAAAATTTACTAGAATGCTGCTCTAATAAATTCTAGTTGTTTACTTCCAAATCCGAAAACAACATCCCATACACCATGCTATCGGTCCATTCACCCTTATTCCAAAAATCTTTTTTGAAATGAGCTTCTTTTCTCATCCCTATTCGTTCGCATAACTTTTGGGATGATTTATTTCTTGCGTCAAGGGTTGCTTGTATACGGTGAACCTGAAACTCATTGAATAGCCACCTGACTAGACTGCTCACCGCTTCTGTTGCATAGCCTTTTCCTGAAACTTCACTAGCAAAACAATATCCAATCTCAACCGTATCTTTCATATTTGTATACCAAACAGATAAGTCACCAATTACTTTAGTATCAATGACTACTGCTAAACTTAACATTGTTTCTTTTGTGAATGAATTATTTTTTAATTTTTTATCAAAGTTCTCTTCTATATTTTCCTCGGTCCATTTATCATGCAAGAGATATCTACATGTCTCCTCATCCTTATAAATGTTAAAAACATCTTGTAAATCATCACTCATAAAAGGCCTCAGTAATAATCTTTCCGTTCTGAACTCCAATATAAACCCTCCAAACCAGGTACCGCCATTTTAATAATGATATATATTTACATAGATGGTACAAAATGATCATTGATCCTTTTCTAAATGAAACTTGCGTCAATCATTCTAGAATTGACGCATCCTAAATAGAGAGAAGCTTATAAATATGTTCATTTATCAACTATGGTATTGGGTCTCCAATCAACTACAGGTTTATCCAATTGCGGAGGAAAATTTAATTCTTCCGCGGCAGCAAATATAAATTCTTTACAGAAGTAGAAGCTTCTATGGAGTACTATCTTACCGTTCTCGATCTCTTGATATTGTATGTCATGAATCATCCTGGTCCCATCTGCTGCATCAAAGAAAACAACGATAACATTTTTACCCCAAAGCAGAAGCTCCTCTGCTCGGAAGCCAGGAAGTCCAAAACGCATAGAACCAGAGCGCATTTCTTCTTTTGAAAATTCTTGAAAGCCCATTGGAGCCTCATTTTGGGCTTGTTCAGTCATGAGTTCTAAAACTTTATCAACATCTCCATCATTTAATGCCTTTAAATAAGATTGAATTACCGTGTTACTAGCTGGTTTATCTATAGAAACAAGAGAATTCGTTTTTTCCTGAATAGGATTTTCAGAAAGTTGCTTTTGCATTCTCCTTACGGTCGCATATACTGCACCTGGTGTTGTTTTAACCATACCAGCCACTTCCTTTGCGGTAAATGTAAAAACTTCTTTCAGGAGAAATACCGCGATTTGACGTGGAGTAAACAATCCTAATAGGTACTCTATAGCCTCTTCTGCATCAAAGCTTTCGGAATTATATTCTGCCTCAAAATCCTCTTCTTCCAGATGGCCTACATAACGCTTTTGTTTACGGCAATGATCAATCCAAGTGGTTGTAGCTATTCTATAAAGATAAGACTTTGGATTAGTAGGGTGCCAGCGTTGATAGATACTTCCATATGCTTTAACCATCGTTTCCTGGAATAGATCCTCGCCATCCCACGGTGATCCTGTTAAATAGCGACAATACCTCCATAGCCCTTCTCTAAATTCCTCAATTATCTGATTGAACTCAACCTTTAATTCACGAGTTTTCTCAGTAAACGTTAACATTTGATTTTCTTCTGATTTTCCCATAGTAACCTCCTTTAGTTCACTCACTATGTATAACGAATGGGACAAGGGAAATTATACGCATACCGAAAAAATTTTCTCGATACCTTGTTAAAAAGATTCATTAACTGTTTACTAAGCTATTATTACAGTATTTAATGAGAAATTTTGAGAATCTTACTGTTTGATCCAATTTCTCTAACTCTGTGCTAAATATCTCCGTCTTTAAACCTTTTCGTATATTCATAGCTTCATTAATGATTTTGTGCCATTCCAATGACAATTGGGTTAATCCATACTCACCAGCGTCCAATTTGGATACGATATCATATTCCTTTATCGTATAAAACTGGCGAAGTAATCCTAACACCGTCCATTCTATTTCTAAATCTATTATTTCTCTTGGGAGATTTACCAGTTGTTCCATTGAAGCTTCGGCCATTAGAATCCTATTTGTCCAGTATGTATTCATATTGCCAAGTACATAGGAAGATAATTCTTCAGGGTGGAGGTCAAATTGAAAGTTCTCTAGCTTTTCTCCCAAAATGGTAATTCCCTTTCTTTTTAAAACCCACCAAGTAATTGGGTTAAAATTAAAAAAATCACCAAAGTGCAGTTCACCATTATTATAATACGGGCAGCAAACATCATTTCCTCTGTTTTTGTGAAATACTCCTAAATCCTCGCGAAGTGCATAGACTCCATCCATTTCTGGCTTTTTATATTTATCTGCAATGGTTGTATGTATAAAGGTTAAAGCTTTCGAATCCTCTTCTGCTAAACTCCTTTTTGTCACTGTGATAAAGTCAATGTCGCTAGAATCTTCGACGTATGCATTTAGGGCAATTGAACCGTGTATATATAACCCTTCCATCATTCCAGGAAAATGTTCATTAAATAGATTTATATACTCAGTTAATATTGTATCAACATCTTTTGGTATTCCCATCAATAAACTCCCTTTAAAAGAATTTGCACTAATATTTTAACATAAAATCCCATTTTGAATCATATAACATTTCACAATTAAAAAACGGCGTGGTAAATTTCCACGCCATTTACTTAAACATCTTTTTATCAGAAAGAATACTTAGCTTCTCTATTAGCTTATTCTGCTAAAACCTTTTCCCCGACAAATTGATCAAAAAATTCCAGGATCGTCCGGTTCACAAGGATTTCGTTTTCTTTTTTCGAAAATCCATGACCTTCATCATCTAGAACAAGGTATTTGACTTCACGGCCCTTTTCCTGAAGTGCCTTGACAATCTGGTCGGATTCCTGCTTCACAACTCGAGGGTCGTTTGCTCCCTGGATGATCAGCATTGGCTTTGTCATGGTGTCCAGATAAGTGATTGGCGAGAACTCTGTCAATTTATCGAAATCCTTGACTGGATCGCCTACCCATTGGTTCATGATCGGCTTCCAGTGCTCTGGGACTGATTCAATGAATGAGAATAGGTTCGACGGTCCGAAGATATCAACTACGGCTTTGAAATATTCCGGATGGCGGCCGTGCAACAGAAGCGCCATATATCCGCCGAAGCTTCCACCCATCAATAGTGTCTTGTCCCTGTCAGCTAAACCGTTCTCATAAAGATATTCAAGGCCTGCGATATTATCGAGGCGCGGTCCTTCGCCCCAATTTCCCTCGACCATCTTAGTGAACGCCAGTCCATAACCGGTTGAACCGCGGAAATTCGGTGCGAAAATACTATACCCTCTGTTCACAAGGAACTGGAACATCGACCGGAAAAATTTCCTTTCTGCTGCCTGCGGTCCCCCATGCGGCCAAAGGACGACATGGCCATTGCTTACGTCTTCATTCGCTTTGAAAAATAATGCTTCCATTGCTAGTCCATCATAGGATGGATACGTGATTACTTCTGGCGTTATAAGGTCTTCTTCCTTCACACCCGGAACAGTCAGGTTGGTCAGTTGAACCCATTCATCACTACGTGCTTCCATTTTAAAAATATTATTAGGCTTTGTCGCTGAACCAGCCAAAATATACACATTTCCACTCTTGGCAACCATGCCGCCATGGATAATCGAAGCAGGAAGATTCATATTTTCATACGATCCATCAGCCAGACTGTATCGATACAAATAATCTTCGACACCCTTTGACGTTACAAAATAAAGGCTATGGGAACTCTCACTATGTCGAATCGCACCTAAGTCTTCCTTTTCAATCGAAAGGACTTTTGAAAATTCATGTGTCTCTAGATTGAACTTTGCCAGATAACCAAAATCCTCACCAAAGGTTGTGACAAAATAGTACTCATTCCCAACGAATACTCCCTCACCAACAGTAAATTGCTCATCCGTTTCCGGAGTCAGGGAATACGAACGCCCATTCTGAAGAATAAAACCCGGCGAATATGTATTTGCATATTGCTTGATATAGGCAAAATTACTCTCGTCTTCGTCAACAGCCACTAAGAAACACGCAGCACCTTCGCCCTCAACGACAATGTCTTCCACATCGTTTTCGATGTCGTAACGGTAAATATTCAAGAATGTCTGATTGCCTTTTGTAGAAGTATAATAGAGACGCTGGTCATCCTTTGACAAAAACGGAAGCATGTGGCGGTGGCCCTCAGCCGTACGGAGTGGCACCATTTCGCCGCCTGCAGGTGGAAGAGCATACAGCTGACCGTTTTCATCTCCATCCTGGTCAAAACCTACAACCAAAAACTTTCCTGCATTTGAATACCGCAATGCCTGGCACGTCTGATCAATAAACGTCAGCGGATACGGATACTGGTTCGGCAAATCCATTGCCCATAAATTATACTTGCCTGTTAAATTCGTACTGAACACTAATTGTTTTTCATCAGGGCTTACCGTAAAAGCTTGAACATTAAACGTACGATAAAAATTCTCAACATCCGGCTTCTTAAACTGCATCATTTCCCCAACCCCTATTATTTTAGAAATTTCTATCTATACTGAAAACTTAAACAGAACTAAGGCCAAATGTCCAGCCAAAAACAAAACACACTTTCGACATGTTTCTTATCCGGACTGGGCCATAAACACAAACTGCCACAAAGTACAAAAAAGCGACAAACCTTAAAAATAAAGTCATATCCTGCGCTTTCCCGAGAAATAATTTACGGAATTCAGGAGGATTTCCTAGTCTAAAATTGAATTTAAAAAACATAGAAGAATGTCTTGGGGGAAATGATTTGTTATTTTACTTCTTATGCATTTCAAAGCTAGTAAAAACTAATGAGGAGTTGATAGCGGGTGTTATTTAAAAATTCGCTTGCAGGTATACAACCTGAAATGTTGGAAGGCTTCTTTGTCGGTTGGCCAACGCCACCAAGTCCAGAGACTCATTTCAAATTATTAAAAAACAGCAGCAAAGTCATCTTAGCATTCGATAAAGAGTCTGAACGAGTTGTTGGTTTCATCACAGCAATCAGTGATGGGGTCCTATCAGCCTATATTCCCTTCTTAGAAGTGCTGCCAGAATTTAAAAATAGAGGAATCGGCAAGGAATTAGTCAATCGAATGATGACAGAACTTCATGATATATATATGATTGACTTGTGTTGTGATGATGACCTTGTCCCCTATTATGAAAAGCTGGGTATGATAAAGGCAAATGGGATGCTTTTAAGGAATTATGAGATGCAGTCTGGGATTATTAAAAGTTCTTAGTATCAGATATCTCCAGAGTCTTTCGTTATTTTTACAAATTTCCCCCTCTGGTCTGTGGATTATCTATAAAAAATGCAATAAAAAAACTCTCACCACCCAAGAATTATATCTTGAGGACGAGAGTTATAACTTCGTGGTACTACCTCAGTTTGTTGATTTGTCGCCAAACCAACCTCTTCGGGAAGTTAGATACCCTATCTTTATTTCGGAAGAACCCGTCTTATGATCCCTATTTCTTCATTAGATTAGCAAGAAGCTCCGAGACTTTATTCATTAAGGTAGATATTTCTCCCTTCCAGCAGCCAGGAGCTCTTTGTGAATAACCAATAATTAACTACTCTTCTCATCAACGCTTATATAATTTGGTATTTTAAATATTTTATCTGTTATATTAAGTTAAGACAATAAATATCTTCTATCCGGTCAATCATTAGATTTTTGGCTCTCACAGTCTGCGCCCGAACAACCTGTAAAATTTATAACTAAAAAACCTCTAACTGAAACAATTTGTCTGCCACAAACATCAGTTATAACTGTTGGAGTAAAAAATGTTGCTCCCCCAAAAGAATAACAGTCATCGACACAGGATTCTTGCCCACACGTATATCCAATTATTTGATCAACACAGACAGTCGTATAAAAATTTAATGGTGATCCCTGATTTGGAAAGAGTGGTTGATTGGCGATCACGTTAAGTGCACTTATATTAACTTTTAAGCAGCCAACTAAATGTACAGACTCAAGAAATACAGAACATTGCAGTGGGTTGCCTCGGCATGGATTTGGTATTTCCACTGGTTCTGCCACTGTTTCAAGTAAGCATTTCAATTGCGAAACGTCTACACTAAAATTTGAAAACCCTGCAGAATTAAATGTAAAGCCGTCTGGAACAACTGCAGTGGCACAGAAGTCCACCGTATTTTCACATTCTAACTGTTGTGTTGCAACAGGCTCTTCCACTATTTCACCCTTATGGTTAAAATGAACAGCACCTTCTTCCGCTCCCACAAAATCAGTCCCTTCCTAAAAAATGTCCTTATATATAAGTATGCAGGAAAGAAAGAAGTGAAAGGGACAAAGATACAATTATCAACAAACAAAAATGCCGTGGGTTTCCACGACATTTCAGTTTGTTATTCACCAAAGGAAAGCTATCCTGCTCTTGCCAAGACCTGTAATTAGAATACATATCCATTAACTTGATTTCCGTCCAAGATAGGCCTCCATGATCCGCGGGTCGGTCAAAAGGTCACTGGATTTTCCTTCTGCGACAATTTTTCCTGTTTCAAGCACATATCCATAATCAGAAATACGGAGAGCCAGCCTTGCATTCTGTTCCACAAGGAGAACGGTTGTCCCTGTTTTGTTAATCTCCTTGATGATCTTGAAAATGTCGGCAACAACAAGTGGAGCCAGTCCCATTGAAGGTTCATCTAGCAATAAAAGTTTTGGTCGGCTCAAGATTGCCCTCGCGATTGCAAGCATTTGCTGTTGTCCTCCAGAGAGGGTCCCACCCAGTTGCTGCTGCCTTTCCTCTAGTATCGGGAATCTATCCATCACTTTTTCAATATCATGTTTAATCTCATGATCCTTGCGGTGATAGGCACCCATTTCCAGATTTTCGAGCACGGTCATACCTGAAAGAATTTGCCTTCCTTCAGGAACAAGGGCAATTCCTGTTCGCACCAGCTGATCCGGCCGCCTTCCTGTTACATCCTCTCCAAGAAATTCTACCTTTCCCTCCTGGGGTTTTAAAAGGCCGCAGATCGTTTTCATTGTAGTGGATTTACCAGCACCATTTGCACCAAGGATGGTAACAATGCTGCCTTCCTCAACCTCAAGACTTATATTTTTCAGCACACTGATTTTTCCATAGGAAGTAGAAATACCCTGAACCTTAAGCATATATTTCATCCTCCTCACTCCCGAGGTATGCCTCGATGACATCAGGATTATTCTGTATTTCAGCAGGTGTGCCCTCGGCAATTTTCCTGCCAAAGTTAAGCACCGCAATCCGGTCACACAAATTCATCACTAGCGGCATATCATGCTCGATCAGCAGGACTGTAACGCCATTTGTCTGTATCTTTTTTATCAACTCAAACAAACTGCTTGTTTCGGTTTCGTTCATCCCGGCTGCCGGTTCATCAAGCAGCAGCAATTGTGGATCACTTGCCAGAGCTCTGGCAATTTCCAGCCTTCTTTGCTGACCGTAAGACAGGCTGTCTGCTACTATCTCCCCATATCCCGCCAGGCCGACAAACTCTAGCAATTGATTCGCTCTGCTTCGTATATGCTCCTCTTCTCGTCGCTGTGCTTTTGTTCTGAAGACACTGCTTAATACACCCGACTTGCTCCGGCAATGTTCCCCTACCATGACGTTTTCTGCCGCTGTCATTTCAGGGAACAGGCGGATATTTTGAAATGTACGGCAAATCCCTTTTCTTGTAATCAGGTGTGGCTTGATTCCGCTAATATTTTCCCCGTTAAAAACAATTTCTCCTGATGTTAGGGGAAACATCGATGTAACTAAATTGAACATCGTCGTTTTTCCTGCTCCATTCGGTCCGATTAGCCCGAAGATTTCACCTTTATTGATGGAAAAGGTGACATCGGACACTGCACTTATTCCGCCAAAATTTTTACGCACTTTTTTGATTTGCAGTACCATGCTCTTTCCCCCTTTTCTTCGTTTTCATCTTCAGCCATTTAAGAAGATGAACGTCAATGAGTCCCTGAGGACGGACAGCCATCATGATGAGGATAATCAAACCATAAATCATATAACGGTACTCACTGATAAAGCGAAGAACTTCAGGCATGACAGTTAAAAAGAATGCTCCAAAAACCGGCCCCCAAATGACCTCACTGCCACCAAACACTGCAAAAATCAAAATCTCTACTGCCCTATGGTAAGCAAAGTCAGCCGGACTGATATAGGCAAGCACGTGAGCATACAAGGCTCCAGCAAATCCGGAAAGCAAAGCCCCCTGTGTAAAAGCAAGAACTTTAAAGTAAGTGATATTGATCCCCATTGATTCAGCTGCCTTTTCATCCAATTTGATGGCAGCAAACGCCCGCCCGATCCGAGAGCGGTTTTGTCTTCTGAAAAACCAGACAATCCCCGTCACAATGAATAATAAGAGCAGAAAAACCATCAAAAAAATGAATTGATTGTTTTGCAAACCTATCATCCCCGGGTCAAAGCCCACTTCCTTAAAATTTCTGAGGATTTCCCTCCCAAGATGTGGAATACCAGATAACCCAATAGATCCTTTCGTCAAAGACTCCCAGTTTACTAAAACAACTCGGAGGACTTCTCCAAATCCGAGAGTAACGATGGCCAAATAAACTCCTTGAAGCCTAAGTGTCGGAATTCCAATAATAATACCGAACAACCCTGCCATAAGTGTCCCGGCTAAAATGCCAACCAGGATCGAAATATCGAAGTTCAATGTCAAAAGCGCCGATGTATAGGCACCTATTCCCATGAACCCTGCATTTGCGAGTGAAAGTTGGCCGGTAGCAAGTGTGATATAAATGCTTATGCCAAGTATGACATTGATCAAAATAAATGAAGCCACCTGTAAATAGTATGGATTGATAAGTTCTCCAAGCATTGGTTCACCTTCTTACGCCGAAATTTTTTGGCCGAATAATCCCTGCGGCCTAATCAGGAGAATGACAATGATTGCCACAAAGGCAATTGCATCCCGATAGCCCGAGTCTCCGTACACCACAATGAAGGTTTCCGCCAATCCAAGGATCAGGCCGCCTGCCATCGCACCCTTGACATTTCCCATTCCACCGAGAATGATAATGGCCAATCCTTTTAAGCCAATAGATAAGCCCATTTGAGGGGTGACCGAGTTAAACGCCATTCCGACCAGGATTCCTGCAATTCCCCCCATAGCCGAAGCGATAATGACAGTCATGGTGATTGTCTTTTTCGTATCGACTCCAAGAAGACTGGCCGTTTCAAGGTTCTCTGCCGTCGCCCTAAGAGCTTTGCCTGCTTTTGTCTTTCCAAGCCAATACGATAGTGTGTACATTAAAATAACAGAAATCATAAAAATGACAATTTGGACCAGATACACTGTTATCGATCCAATCTGGAAGCTGATTTCCGCAAAAGAATTATTGAAGGGATGGTTTCCTGCCCCAAATAAATGGTGGGATAAGTTTTCAAGCAAGATGGAAACACCAATGGTACTGATTAAAGGGGCAAGGTGTGAAACTCCCTGTTTATTTCGCAGTGGTCTCAATGCAAAGCGCTCCAGTAAGTAGCCCATTATCCCAGTCACCAAAACAGCGGCTGCGAAAGCAAGCCATAGTGGCCCTTTGAAAGTGGAGGTTACAATAACTCCTATAAAAGCTCCAAACATGAATATTTCACCATGGGCCATATTGATGATGCCAAGCACCCCAAATACGAGTGTAAAGCCGAGTGCCACAATGGCATAAATGCTGCCCAGGGTAATACCGTTGATTAACTGTTCGATTAACATGGCATCTCACCTTCTGAATTAAAAGAAATTTCCATCAGCGGATTATTCCGCTGATGGATCTTAGGGATGACTATTCAAAAACCTTGAACTTGCCTTCGTCAATTACAAGTACAGTAGGCTCCATTACAACATCTCCGTCCTTATCAAACGAAAAGTTTCCAAGGATCCCCTGAAAATCTTTGGTTTCCGCTAATGCATCTCGAACTGCATCCCGGTCTGCCTCTCCAGCCTTCTTTAACGCTCCAGCCATAATATAAAGAGCGTCATACGCCTGTGCAGCAAACTGGTCGGGCTTTTTGCCGTATTTATCTTCATACGTTTTTACGAAGTCCTGTACTTTCTTATCGTCTTTTTCACCATACCAGGGAGTTGCCACAATCAAGCCGTTGGCAGCATCACCAGCAATTTTGATCACTTCAGGAGAGTTGAAACCATTCCCGCCGACAAACGGAACATCAATTCCCATTTTACGTGCCTGGTCCATAATGACTGCACCTTCGTTATAAAGAGCGGAAGCCAGGATTAGATCCGGTTTCAAACTTTTAATCTTCGTCAATTGTGCATTATAGTCAGATTGCCCTTTTTGGAAGGTCTCAATGGTCAAGATTTCAAGCCCCTTCTCTTCAGCTGCCTTTTTCATCGTATCGAATCCTGACTTTGTAAACACATCATCATTTCCATATAAGATTGCTACTTTTTTAGCGTCATACTTTTCAATCGCTTTATCGATCGCTGCTGGAATAGCCAGTGCTTCAGGAAGAGAATTACGGAATACATATTCACCAATTTGCGGAATTCCTTCTGCAGTAGTAGATGTTCCCATAATCGGCACCCCATTCAGGTCCGCTTCAGGACCAACTACATTCATCTCGGTACTTAGGGTTGGCCCAATAATAGCCGTCACATTTTCGGAATTCATCAATTTCTGCGCAGCGGTTAATGCCTGATCCTGCTTACCTGAGGAATCCTCAATGACGAGGTTGATCTCTACTTCTCCCTTTTTATTAATTTCTTCACTTGCAAGGTTCAGCCCGTTTGTAATTGCTTCACCATAGGCCGCTCCCGGTCCGCTGATATAGGATATAACTCCGATATCAGCTGTTACTTTTCCTCCTGCCCCGTTTGCCTCCTTTTCTACAGATGACTGGGCACCCCCACAAGCCGACAACAATAGCAGACTTGATAAGGTCGTAAACTGGGCAAATCTTCTAAATTGCTTTCTCATTCACATACTTCCCCTCTCTTTTTTTGAAAAATTATAATATTCTAAACTATATAACAATTAAAATACAAATCTTTTACAAAGTAAAGGCTAATAAAAAGAATTTTCTATTAAGTAATTTATTTAAACTAACCATCTAGATTAGGTAAGGTAACCAGAAAAAAAGAAGTAAAAAAAGGAACCTCCTTAAATAAGAAGACTCCTTATCAGTTTATTTTTTAAGAACACATACTCCTAGTTCATTAATCTCATTTTGAGTAACACGAGTATGCAGTGATTTAATTTTTTCACTTTCCCTATTTAGCGACCTACAATTACATGGGGATAACCCCACTGATTCCAAGTAATAAAGGAAATCCAAAACGGATCAGAAATTTATTCAATTTGCCTTCCGTTTAAAAACAAAAAAGCGTCAATCCACTTTCTGGATCAACGCACAATTTTCGCTAGTGTTTACTAATTTTCGGATAGTTCATCTTTTGAAGCATCTTGATGTTTTACACCTTTACTTTTATAGGGTTTTGCACTCTTTTTTTTATTTGCACTTGCTTGCCAGCGATTCCAGCCTTTTTTGCCTGTACCTCTGCCTGTTCCGCTCTTACCCTTATCTTTACTCAAAAAATCAACTCCATATTCTTGTACGTTCCTTGTTTAGTTTTATCCGTTTTTCATTAGTAAAAACCAAACAGATCGAAGTATTATCATATACCAGTCAGCTCCTATTTTCTATAATAAAAAATAAAGCAGTTCAATTCACCTGGAATTGGACTGCTGATCGTTTTGATATTTAAAATTCTGAGTTATATACTTTTTAATGTACTCGAATGATTTCATAGATATCTTCATCGTGATGAACTCTTGTATGCTTTGATTCGATTCTTTCAAATTCCTCATTTCCGACCTTTGGCAAAGTGTCACCTAACAACCAGTTTCTGAATTCATAGATAATGTCTGCTAACATCGTAATTCCTCCCGGAAATGGTTCTTATTTTTTTACACTCTCATTATACTTGTGAATAGTTTCACATGTAAAGCGCTTTCATTATATCCGGAATAGCAAAATAATATAGAATTATGAGAAACTTATCAAACATAAGACACTCAATTTATCTGTCACTATTACAACTACAAGAATAATCCTCCAAAATTCGAACAAAATACATATGATTAAAAAGGAGGTATTTACATGCCAAATCAAAATGATAACAAGTTCAGGAAAATCCAATCTGAAAGTTTCAAGCAAGGGAAATCGCAAGAGGAATACGCAGCTGAGCTAGAAATGAACAAGTTAAAAGCACAAAAGAGGAAGTAAGGAGCACTTTCTTTTTTAGAAGTGGTGAAAAAATGCCGTGGCATCACCACGGCATTTTGATATTTTTATTCACCCTTCAATAATGGGATATCCACCTCAACATCTAAACGGGTGAGAACCTTACCAAGTGTCTCAAGCCCGGACTTCGGATTGATTTTCGTCTCTAGATAATATACATCCCCAGAAATTTGTGATTGATAAGTATGAAGCTGAGTAAATGGTCTTTGATCTGGATGGAAGGGCTGGAGCGCAATGGCATAACGCTTGCCAATATCGGTAGATCCAAGGATAATGCCTGCTTTTACCAGGTTGTGCAGAGGAAGACGATTGTCTTCCATCCACTTCATCGCTTCCTTCCAAATTGCCGGAACGCTAGAACCTTCAATAACAGATTGATTACCATCCAGCTTTACTTTTACGTATAATGATTCCCACTTCTTGAAGCTCTTTCGCTCTGTTGAACTATTGTCATCTGCTTGGACTGTGTGGTTTGTAACCCTAGCCTTCAGCTGATCGAATAACTTCTCAACAGTCCCGACTCCAACATTGTCATACTTCGCTAAAATCACAAGCTCCATTGGAAGCTGGCTGACAGTATAAATCTGGTCTTCATTCAACTGTCTCAACAAACTTGGAATCCCCGTGAATTCCTCAGCAGTCAGTTGAACTTTCTTCAACTCATCTGTCACGACAAGATGATTCGCTTTGTAAAAGAAAAACAATTCGCCCTGGCGCTTCAGTGTCAGGTTCCTCCGCACTTTCTCTTCTTCGATAAAAACACCAAGCTCGTCGAAAAACTGCTCATCATTTTTTTCACTGTAACGCTTCACATTCTTATGCAGGCCTTCCAGGTTACTTGGCAGTTCACTAATGATTCGAGCCTCCTGCTCTGCACCAAGTCGAATCAAAAAAGTTTCGGACTTATCGAAACGCTGGGGCAACAGAAATGCATCACGCAGAAAATAAGGAATTTCAAGAGATCTTCCTTTATAAGTGATCGTCCTGATTGGCGTAAAACCCGGTGTCTCCTGAACTTCGATTGCTATCGGCGCAGCAACTGCCGCGGCCACTTCCTCCATTGCCTGCGTCTCAGCTTGTTGTACTGGCGGGTTCTTCAATAGTTCTTCCAAACCCTTCAACCTGATCTCTAGCTCTGTCATATCGAACACTTTTTCTGTCTGTGGAGAAGGATCCTGATATTCCGGCACTGCTGATTCAATTGGACCGTATACCTCGACATACCATTTAACGATGCTATACAAAGCTTCCCATGACAAAAGCGCCTCAGAATAGCGAAACATTCGCGCATCATGTGCTGCCTGGTTTCCCAATCTCCGAACCAAGTGCAGCGCATCTCGAATCTCAGGAATCAAATATCCCTGATCATTGAGCAAATCCAGCCTTTCTTTCAAACCAGTCCGGGCATCCTCTGAAATTCCCTCTAGTTTGGTCACCTGCTGCAAAATATTTTCAATAAATACCCTTGAATGAGTCAGCATCGTTCTTGGACTAGAGAAAATACTATTTTCAAGTTCCCTGGCCAGCAATGCCAGTTCCTTTGAAAGCGGCTCTAAAAATTGATAGAAATATGTATAAGAATTCATTTTTTGCTCCCTCGATTTTAGTCTCCTCTGATTTTATCATATTAATTCTTCTTTGATAGGCTCACCCGGAAATTGGGAACAGTAAGATGACGTTAAAAATCAGTAAATAAATTGATTAACAAGGTCAAGAAACTTATTTACAAAAGGTTATCAATTCTCGTGTTTAGTATGGTTTTCATCTACATAATTTTTTATGAACAGGGCAATTTAAAGGTCAGGAGGCGGGATACACATGAAAGATAGATCCATATTGAATATCTTGACTTTAATTGGTCTTTTCGGAAGCATCTTTTTTTTGTCGAGAAAAAAATATAAATTTAAAGACTGGGTTCTTATTTATTTTATAAAGACTCTGGTCTCTACGATTTTTGACGGTCCAGTTATAAAAAGAAAATATGTTAAATACCCACATCGCTATTTCCCGAAACTTTTCGATTCCAACATTGTTTTTTTGTATGTCCTGTTTCCTTTAACATGTGTGATGTATAATCAATTCACTAACAAAATGGATACCTTAAAGTCTATATTATGTGTTCCACTATTTAGTGGACCGATGACCATTTTGGAGCATTGGCTTGAAAAGAACACTGGTTTAGTTAAATATCATAAAGGTTGGAATAGCTATATTACCTTTATGGTTCTTTCCCTTACTTTTTTGTTGGTTAAAGGGTCCATAAAGGGAATTCTTTTATTGGATCAAAAATTCAACAGACCCTCAACAATTGAAAACCATGATGTCCTACCTAAATAAAGTACTTTTCTGTTCTAAAATGAAAATAAAAAAATCCCTCGATATCTCGAGAGATTTCACTATTAAGCATATTGAATCCCTGCAGCTTTCACTTTATTGAAATCCCCGGAACTGCATGGGGTAACGCCGTATGTCATGCCACAGCTCGGACAATTAGTGATTACCGTTTCCATCGTGAATATTTCACCACATTCACAGGCAATTCGGTGTGCGACACGCGGTTTGATTTTTTCTTTTCCTTTGCTTTTCACATGGTCGACAATAGCTTTGCCATCTTCCAATCGAGAACATCCACAGCTCATGAAAAAAACTCCTTTATGCTTGATTAACACTATTACCATAGCACAAAGGATTCATGCGGGGGTATAGCAAAAGTCACACCTTACAATCGACTTTTTCTAGAAACTCACCAATCACTCTCAGATACTCTTCAGGTTCCTCAATGTACGCCATATGGGCACTGCTTTCAAAGACATGTACCTCTGATGCAGGGGTCATTTGGGCATAATACTGAGTCGATTCTGGGGTCGCCTCATCAAAACGGCCACATGTATAAAGTGTCGAACACTCAATCCTGCTCAATTGCTGGGTACAATCGAAGGTTTTAAGATTCCCTTTTACCGTGAATTCGGAAGGTCCCCACATCGTTTCATAAACCACTGGGTTCCTCATCCCGGCTCCAGCCTTTATCCATTCCAGATCTGGTTCACCCCGGAAAACAAATTCCTTATTGAACGCCTTTATCGCATCATGGAATTCCGCGGAATCCGTCTCCCCGCTTTCCTCACAGCGCAAAATCGTCTCCTGAACCTCAGTCGGCAGCTTGGCGATATTCCGCTTCTGATCCTCTTCCCACATAGGTGCACTCAAGCAGGGGCTCGAAAAAATGACACTCTTCACGCCAATTGGCTTGGTCAAGACATATGCAGCAGCCAATGTAGTTCCCCAGGAATGTCCAAGTATATGAACTTCGGTAAGCTTCAATGCTTCGCGAACCTGTCCAAGCTCCTCAACGAATCGATCAATTTTCCATAGAGAAAGATCATCCGGCCGGTCTGACTTACCACAGCCCAGCTGATCGTACATCACAACAGGGCGATCCTCGCCAAGCGCTTTTAATCCTTTTAATGAATAAGTCGAGGATCCTGGACCTCCATGTAATATCACAACCGGTGTCCCCTTTGCATCCTTGTTGTAAATCTCATACCAGACTCTTCCCCCGGTAACCTCTACAAACCCTTCTTGGTACATCATCTAATCCCCCTTCTATGCTTCCTCTGCTAATTGTACAGTTTTCTTTTTGGTAAAAGAAGTGATGGCCACTCCTGCAAAAACAAGGCATCCGCCAAGGATTTGCGGCAAAGATATCACCTCACCGAGAACAAAGAACGCGAACACGGTACCAAACACCGGAATTAGATTCAACGATATCGACGCCTTTGAAGGCCCAATTAGCTCAACCCCACGATTCCATAATAAAAAAGAACAAATGGATGGGAAAATCCCTATGTAAAATAGCGCACTCCATTCCTCTAGTCCTACATTTCCCACCGGGACCATGAACAGTTCGATCCCCACCGCAGGAATCATCAGCAAAAAACCAATCGTCAGCGTAAATCCGAAAATTGCTAAAGAAGGTATTTTACCGGAAATCTTCTTAATAAAAATAGAATACAATGCCCACGAAATGACAGCCAGTACCATGATCAGATCACCAATATTAAAATGCAGTGACAGCATCCGTTCAAAAGAACCATGAGTAATGACAACAAGCACCCCAAGCATCGAAATAACCATCGAAACCCAGTACCTCAGCTCCATCTTCTCCCCGATCAACAGTGCTGATAGAAGGAAAATAAACAGAGGGCTCGTACTGTTCAATAAAGTCGCATTTATGGCCGTTGTATAATTGACAGCCCAATAGATAAGTAAATTAAAGCCAATCACGCCCGTCACCGCCAGGAACAAAAGCAGCCTGAAATGCTCGCGGAAGGCAGCTCTTTCATGCATGAATAGCTTAATGATGACCGGAGACATAATTAAAACCCCAATCGCCAAACGAGTGAACGATATTGTCACCGGCGGAAGCGAACCAGCAAGAAACTTGCCAGCCACCGCATTGCCTCCCCAGAACAAAGCAGCGATGACTAATAAAAAGTAAGGTGCATTCCCCATTCTTTGCAGCAATTCTCTCCCCTCCTCTTTTTCTGCAATTGGCTTACCATAGTTTATATTTATTCTGCAAAACCCTAAGATTACCTTCTTACTTGGATAGGAAAACAGGAATGGTAAACTAGGAACTATTTTAAAGAGCATTGCTATCAAAAAAAAGAGGCGTTAATCTATTTTTAGATTAACGCCCCCGAGAGACAGGGATTACCCGCTTTATAACAAATATTATCTAGCCGATGGGAAAACTCGTTGGACCATTTCCTTAAATTGATCATACAGGCCTCTTACAGGCTTTCCATTCTGAATTTGGTTGCCATAATCACTCATACGGTCAACAAAATCCGGGTTACTTGAAACATAAACATTGTCTATACTTTTATCAGTTGATTTAACTTTATCAGAAATTTTATTTTCGAGATCTTTTCTGATATTGCCTGTTTCATCATTATTTAAAACAACAGCAACATATGCAGTATGATCTGTAACAATAACATGTGCCCTTCTAACTTCCTTTAAATCCTCGATGTTGTTTTTTACATCATCGTGAACTCGCATTTGCACATCATTATTATCGCCATCGAGATTATCATTAAGAATCCTCGCGCCTCTGTCTGTTTGGTCGTAATTTTGGATCCTTGTATTATTGTCATCCCTGACATCTTCCCTGGCTCCATTGTTCATTGCACATCCAGTACTTAAAGCAATGACTAATACGATTGTTAACCCTTGAAAAAACTTCATGTTCTTTCCTCCTAATTTTAAATTCAAATATAGAGTTTCCAAACAATCCGTTTTTATGTATTAACCTTCAAATGTTGCTTGGATGCAAAAAAGACTCGGAGTTTAAAATCATACTCCGAGCCTTTAAATCACTTATTTATCATCCACTAACAAACAGAATCGTTTGGTTTTGGATTTTTCAAACCGAACAGCGGACGAATGAATAATGCTACCATCGTTCCAAGCATAGCCATAATTGCCCACACCCAGCCATGCAGACTGAAGCTTGCAATTCCTCCAAAATAAGCACCGATGTTGCATCCAAAGGCCAATCTCGCTCCATAGCCCATCAAAAGACCGCCAATAATGGAAGCTCCTGCAACGCCAGGCTTTATTTTGCCAGGCTTAAAATTACCCTGTGAAGCTGCTGAAATTAATGCTCCAAGGATGATTCCAAAATTCATGACACTGGTGGAATCAGCAAGAACGGTATTATTCAGGGCAGCAATATTGGCGTCTGTTGAGAAGTATCCCCATGACGTGACATCGATTCCCATCGCCATCAGTGCTTTTCCTCCCCATAGTGCAAAGGCTGAAGTAATTCCCCATGGTGTTCCTCGGACTGTAAGGGTAAGAGCATTCAATACGGCCAGGACAATAGCTGCAGCAAATAGCGGCCATGACCCGCGCAATACCTTTTTCCAGCCAGTTGTGGTTGGTAGAGCCTTCATCGCAGGCGCTTTTCTTTTTTTAGCAATTTGCAGTGTAATCCAGTATATCAAGGCAAATAGAACAAGCTGGACTGCCAGTGCACCGCCATATCCCAGGCCCGTAGAGGTCGCTAGCGAAATTGGAGGCAGTGCAGGCGTATCTTCCATCCAGAATGAAAAATGGTACGCCCCAAGAGTTGAACCTGCTACAAATGACAACAGAGTAAGAATCATGGAAGAAGATCCTCCTCCAAGTGAATAAAGCGTTCCTGAAGCACAGCCATTACCGAGCTGCATTCCTATACCGAATATGAAAGCACCAAACAGAACACTAACTCCAACAGGTGAGACATAACCCTTAGGTTCAATGCCAGTAAAGCTAAAACCAGTGTTTAAAATAATGGCAAACAGAGTAGAAGCCACCGCAAGCATGAGCATGTGTGCCTGAAGTCCCTGGCCATTCCCTACAGATGCAAACCTCCTGAAAGCAGATGTGAAACCAAAGCGGGCATGAAGAAGCGTTGCTCCAAGGGCAAGGCCAATAATGAACAACACACCCTGTGTCCCATTTGCTACCGCTAAAATTGCGATGAGCATAATCACCGAAGCCAAAACCCCTAGCATAACAAACGGCTTCTGAACTGGATTCAGCTTAGTTACTACCGTCGTTGGTGACAGCTTTAAATTTATAGATTGTTTAGCTTCATTGTTGTTTACATTAAGTTGAGCCAAACTAAACACTTCCTTTTCTTATAAGTTTAGTCGGAATTACAAAAAGTAATTATAACGGATTATATAGAATATGTAAATTGTTTTTAATTGGAGATAAAAAGGATTATTAACCAACCTTTAAATTAAGGCTAATCATCCTAGTAGTCTGGACAAAGTTGGTGGATCCAGTCTTAGTTTTGTGCGCACATTACTTTAGTGTGGAAAATTTTAGTAATACAGTTACGATATTGTTTTATGATGACTATGGTTCAGACAAAATTAGCTGCGCTGGCTTGGGTTTTGTCCGAACTTGGTCCTGATTCGGACAACTTTTGTGCTTATTATTGAAAAGCTGTCCGAACTTAAGACGACTTCGGACAACTTTTATGCTTACCATTGAAAAGCTGTCCGAACTTGTGGCTACTTCGGACAACTTTCGTGCTTAGCGTAGAAAAGCTGTCCGAACTTGGGGCTACTTTGGACAACTTTCGTGCTTACCAGTAAAAAGCTGTCCGAACCTGGGGCTACTTTGGACAACTTTTGTGCTTACCAGTAAAAAGCTGTCCGAACCTGGGGCTATTTTGGACAACTTTTGTGCTTACCGTTTAAAAGTGTCCGAACTTGTGGCTACTTTGGACAACTTTTGTGCTTACCAGTAAAAAGCTGTCCGAACTTGGGGCTGCTTCGGACAACTTTTGTGCCTACCGTTTAAAAGCTGTCCGAACTTAGGGCTACTTCGGACAACTTTTGTGCTTAGCGTAGAAAAGCTGTCCGAACCAAAGGTTACTTCATACAAATCGTATCTTAAGCCACCTATCTATAATCCTTCATCCCATTTTCAAAAGCCTGGGAGTCATCATTTTCGACTCCATGCAACGCTTCTTGCAATGCGAATGTACTTTTATAGAATTTTACTCGGTCTGCAATTTCTTTACCGCCTGGGTATTGGCCAATGCACATATTAAAAAACTCTTCTCCATAGCTTGCAAGTATGCCTGCAAAGTCATACGCCGGATCTCCCAAACCAGAGCCGCCAAAATCGATGATTCCTGATATTTCACGACTCTTTGGATTCCATAAGATGTTGGACGCTCCAAAATCACCGTGTATGAGTGTTACCTTTACATTCAAAAGTGCCTCTCCTTCTAGAAAAACCTTAAACGACTCTGACACTTTCTCTCGTGCAACATTCGTCATAAAAGGGAATAGTTTTTGTTGGATCTTCTCGTAGAGGTCGTATATTTCTTCCCGTGGACGACGAATCTCAAGATTCAGTTCCTGTCTTGCTTTTTCTTCGGGAATCGAATGAATTACTGCTAGAAAAGCAACAAGTTGTGTGGCCAGGTTTCTAATTTTCTCATCATCCTTGATTTCTAATAAACTTTTCCTCCATAAAGGCTCACCTTCAATTTTTTTATATCCAGTAAAGACCTTCCCTGGTTCTGACTCATGAAAGGAAGCGTAAATAGGGTTAGGAATTGATACCGAAATGGTCTTACTAATATACTCTAAAATTTCCGCTTCTCTTTTTAATTGTATAATCCCGCTTTTATATTTCGGAAATCTGAATACAAGCGAATTGTTAACAATTAAGACGTCATTATTCTGGCCAATTTCATTTAACTGATAATCTTTAATGTAAATATCGGGGTACACCTTTTTAATGCTTTCAATCAATTTATCTTTCATGTCATTCTGCTCCCTGATAAAAGTCAATCCAGCGACTTGATCATGATCAAGTCTATTTGCACTACATGTGCACCACTTTGCACAAAACCTATTTTATGCTCTCATCCTTCCCAATTTACAAAAAATGCACGAAGGTAAGAGCCCTCTCCCCTTTACTGTAAAAAGCTCTTTAACCTTTCTAAATTTTCTTCAAGAAACACTGCATTTTTCTCAAGTCCCCTGCGTTTACACCAGCCAATACTGTTGAACGCATCGGTAAATTGGTAAAAAGGCAGGACTCTTTCTAGTTCGATTAATGATCTTATGCTGTTATAACCTTCTCGAAAAGCAATATATAAAGTAGAATCAAAGCGCAAAAAATCCCTATACAGTTTTGTAAAATCAACTTCAGCCGACCCAAAACGGACGCTTTCAAAATCAATAATTCCTGAAACTGAATGATCGTTAACGATAATATTGGCAGGACGGAAATCCATATGTACAAAACTTGGTCCATCTGGGGATGGCAGCTGATGCTTCATTTTCTCAAATCTCTCAATCGCTTGAGTATATAATCGTGAATCCAACAAAACTTTGACGTCCTCAGCAAAACTATAAAATTGCTGCTCAACAAAATCAGACCAGTTAGCAAATTCATTTTGTATTCCAATTAGCTTTTTTCCAGCAGGTGGACGAATGGCATGCATCTCCGCCTGAAGAACTCCAACTTGGAACGCCACTTCAGGTGAAGCATCCAGCTTCAATGGTTTCCCTTTTAATTCAGATAATAAAAATGCACCGGGGCACTCTTCATTCCCATGCCAATAATCCAACATTTCAGGAATGGAGACACGTCCTTTTAAAATTTCATAGGCTTCTAACTCGCGCTGAAATTTCAGTTTTGTATAAGGGATTTTCAAGAAAACATTTAGACCGTTTGACAATTTACTTCTACAGACTGTAGAACTATGCGAATCTTCAACCTCATTCATTTCTTGTATCTGCAATCCAAATTGCTGAATGACTCGATTTAACATGAAACTTCCCCTTTTTTGCTTATAAATTTTTGACTATCCAGCTATGCTTTTTTCACGATTTCTCCGTGGTGGTATAGTATCGTTTGAATACAAAAGGAGCCTCTAGTAGACTTAATTCTTTTATTTTCAAAAAAGCCCTTCTTTAAAATTTTTTCGAATTGGTACTATTGTAAAAATGATTTGGGAATTTTCTGCTTTTTGTAGGCCAAAGGTGTCATATTTATCGATTTCCTGAATTTATCAATGAAATAACTTGTGCTGTTAAATCCTACTTGGTAGGCAACATCTGTAACGTTGGATTCTGGTTGTTTCAATAAAATTAAGCTTTTTTGAATCCGATAATCGTTCACGTAATTTAGAGGTGACTTTTTTAAAATCCGCTGAAAGTATCGACAGCATTCTGACCGGCTTAATTGACCAGCTCTTGCAATGTCCTCTAATAGGATTTTTTCGTGGTAATGCTGGTGGATCCAATTTAGCATTTGCTTCATTCGCTGACCCTTTATGATTTCCGTATGTTCGTACTTTAAAGAAAATCCGTTTTTAATCAAGTTTTTCCAAATAAACATTAGCTGGCTGCTGATGTCGATCTCATAGTACGGTGATTTTTCCCGTATCAATTGATTGATATTTACAATAGCCTCCACTATATTTTTCGCCCAATCCTCCTTTGGGACCAGATGCAAGTATGATAAATTAGTTGCTTGAATATAAGGGTGCATATAGGTAGTGTAAAGTTCTTGTGATATCATGAAGGATGGCGAAACATTTAAACAAATATAGACACAGCCTGACTCTTCGTAATCTTTTGCCATGTGCAGCCGGCCACTATTTATAAACAGACCCTCGCCCTCACTTACGTTTATATTCATTTCATTTACTTGAAAAACGGAATGTCCTTTAACAACATGCACGAATTGAAATTCGTCATGCCAATGAAGTGGTATATACCCATTGATATTCTGATGAATGATTGTTTCGTAACAGGCAATAGGCAGCTCAACTGTACGATGTTCTGTTAATTCTCTTAAACTTTGATCCACCATAAAATTCTTCATCTGCATAATACCACCTCAATATTCTTATATTTTTTCATTCGATTCAGGTATTATTCCATACATTATCTACTTATCATATAAAATATCATATACTATTCTTATAATTAAAGGTGGTAGATCAAACATGAATAGACGAAAGGGAATCTTCCTTGTTATAACAGGAGCAGTATTTTGGGGAATCGGAGGAACAGTGGCAAAAAAGCTTTTTCACGAATATCAGATCGATGTAAATTGGTTGGTAACAACCAGATTGCTTATAGCAGGTTTTTTACTTCTTGGAGTTCAATTTTTCAGAGCTGACCGTTCCCAAATATTTGATGTTTGGAAAAACCGTAAGACAGCAGCCCATTTAACAACCTTCGGGTTGCTCGGTATGCTGGGAGTGCAATACACCTATATGGCATCCATTGAACATGGAAATGCTGCTGTAGCAACACTCTTACAATATTTAGCTCCCGTAATGATTATTGTATACTTACTTGTCCGCAAACAGACAGTGCTTACACGAAAAGACGTGTTGACTGTCTCCCTGGCGTTAGTGGGGAGTTTTTTCTTATTGACGAACGGCTCATTTTCTCAGTTATCGGTGCCGGCACCTGCTATTGTTTGGGGTGTTTTATCTGGCTTAGCTTTAGCTTTTTATACACTTTATGCCATTCCGTTACTGAAACAATACGATTCGCTTGTCATTGTGGGATGGGCCATGATCATCGGTGGTTTTGCATTAAGCTTCATCCATCCACCCTGGCAAATGGACTTTGAAAAACTAAATCTGGAAGCTTATTTTTATTTAATATTCGTAATCATATTTGGAACAATGATTGCATTTTGGTTCTATATCGAAAGCCTGCAAAGCCTTCAGCCTAAAGAATCAAGTCTCCTAGGGAGCCTGGAACCACTAGCAGCCGTACTTACCACAGTTTTTTGGTTAAAAGAACCCTTTGGACTCTTTCAATGGCTTGGCACTGTTTGCATCATTGGAATGATACTTTTATTGGCATTTAATAAAGAGTCTACTTCTAATGATAATCAACCTAGCATAAACGATGAACCTCTCAAAGTTAGTTGATCAATCTCTAAGGGCATTGCAAACATTGCAATGCCTTTATTAAGTAGATTCAGTTGTTTTTTGAATGGATTTTTACAAAAACCCATTCAGTCATTGTCTCCATCCTGCACCTTCTCTTGCTTTACTGATTGAATCAAGACTGCATTGGCTAACAATAACCCCGCAGACAGCAAAACAAGTTTAGTCCCCAGGATAAAAGATAGAAGAGCAGCTAGTAAAGCACCAAACAATAGAAATTTACTTGATGGACTATTCATATTTACCCCCCTATTATTGATCTTAATTGGCTTTCCTAGTATACAGATTTCTTCATGGATTCCTTAAACCTAAACTACCTCTCCAGTTGCCTTAGAGTTATAGAAAATGCCACCCATGTAAAGCCTGAAAATATTGCTAAAGGAAGTGTTTTAGCTAACATGAACTCAGGAAGTAAATGGGAAAATATTGTTCTGAAAAATAAAAAAGTAGAAAATAAGGCTATTAAGAGTAATATACCAGAAGAAATTAAAGAGAGTTTACTAGGCATTTGGCTATCATCCTTTCATCTATATGACTCGGCAGTTATTCCTTAACCACACATTTGAAATTTATATAATCTTACCTTCTGTTGAAAAGCCAGCTCTCCTTCGTTTCTCTTAAGACTTCACTCAGCTTTGCTGACCTAAGTGTCATTCATCCGGTGTCTAATTTTGTTTTTTGCTACTAACCTGTTCATATGACCTCTCATCCCACCGTATGAATGTTTCAAGCACTATGGATAGTAAAACACCCATAATAAACCCATTCGATAGCAGCGGCTGTAAAATCACTGGGAAAACGGTAAAGAGCACAGGATCCAAATTCATGATACTCAGTCCCAGCAACACTGGGGCCGCGAGACGGAAAATAGATTTGGAATCAAATGTATAGCCGTTTAAACTTTTCAAAGAGGTTCCAAAGAGCTGAAGATAAGCAACAAACAGTACAGCATTACCCACTGTGATCGGCAAAGTAGCCAGCAATGCACCAAGGACAGGAATGATCCCCAGTATGGCCATCAACCCTCCGCCGATCAGGAATGGTTTCCGGTCAAAAATCCGTGTGCTCTCCAGAAATCCGACTGACGAGGTAAATGGAGCATAAGGGACAAGGCCCAAAAAAGCGGCCCCAATCGAATACGTTCCGGTCAAAAGATACGACCTATCCAATCTGGACTGCGTGGCCCCTTCGCCAGTAAGCTTGGAAGCTGCCTGGACAGATGCAATCGTATTGCTTAAATTAATGACACCGGCAATAAAAGTGATTGCGATGATACCATAATTCAGGTTTGGTGTTCCAAGCGGAAAGAAAGAAAACTCCATTGAAGATTGGCTGTTCATTCCTTGATCGGAAGGAAACAGTATGACATAAATTACCCAGCCCAGAATCATTCCAATCAAAATCGAAAAATTACCGACAGTCTCGTTCCCTTTTATTTTCATTAAACTGACCAGAATCACCACCGCAAAAGAAAACATGCTAACCGGCAGCTCAAGCGTCCCATCCTCCGAGACTTTTAGCATCCCTTTAAAAAATATGAGGATTAGCTGGAATGTAAGGAGAAACAAGTAAACAGTCATCACCATTGGGGTGAAGATTTTTTGTATATAAGAAACGATCCGAAATACGCCAAACACAAGGGTAACAGTCCCGGCAAGCAAAATTCCTGAGGCAATTCCCCCGCCAATCTCCGGAAGACTCATCCCGAGAGACGATGATGCCAGACTCAAGTTCAGGACCAATCCCCACATCAATCCCGAATGCCCTTCCATTAAGGGGAAACGATGACCAAACGCTCCCTGCAGGACGCAAGCCACCCCTGTAAAAATCAATGAGCTTCGCAGCATAGCGGCAATTTCCCCGCTATCCAGGCCAAAGGCAGCTCCAATCGAAACCGGAACAACAACCGTATTCGCAAAAATAAAAAACAACCATTGCAAAGACGCAAAGATTGTTTTTACATATGATGTATTCTCCATGCGCTCACCTTTCAGATGTCAATTAATCAGTTTTTAAGCGTTAAGTTATTCAAACAAGGCTCAGTTTTTAATATTAGCAAAGAACTCTCCCATATTAACTCCAAGACGATAGGAGCCATACCAAATCCATAGGGTTAGGAGCAAAGTTGTCAGGACTGGGTACTTTTTTGTTATTCTTTTCAGTTCCTTTGTAAATTCATCCATTCTCACGGTCCCCCTCTTAGAAACTTAAGTAAATTTTTTCCATTTAATTATAAACACAAATTATCTTTTTACTCAACAAGAAGATTAACTTAAGTTACTAGAAAAAGAGACTTCCGTTTTAAACTTACAATGATGGATCCGTTTTAGTTCCCTGGTGAAAAACCATTTTCCATTCACCCTCAACTAGTTTCCAAATAGAACTCCTTAAGGCATGCTGCTTCGTCTCCTCATTAAAAGTTCGGTATGTCGCCAACACAATCTCTTCCGATAAAGGATGAATCTCGAAATCGCTGAATTTAACTTTAATAATACCTATTCCACCTTCAAAGTCCTCATCCTTATACAGCACTCTTCCAGAACTGCCAAACTCAAAGAATTCATCAGCTAATAATTTTTTAAGTTCAGTTTTTGTTGAACGGACTTCTGGGGTCAGCAATTTTTCCTCTAACTGTTGTAAGTGATTTTTTAAGTTCATAGATGATATCTCCTTTAATACGAATAGAACTTTAATTCAACATAAAGGAGTGGATTTCCTCCTTGGGAAGAACGTTGAAACCTTTTCAATATTAGAAACGTATTAGGAAATATATTGAAGGGAGATGAACTTTATGAACAAATCAAGGTTGAAATGCCATAGCTGTGGCGGAAATTCGTTTGTCCAAGCAATGGATTATATCAACCTTAGGCCAGTGGATAAAAAAATGTCAAATGGGTCAGAGAGAATCTACACAGTTTGCCTGGAGTGCGGAGAAGTGATTTCGATAAAAGTGAAAAACCCTGAGAAGTTGCTGAAGTAACTGTACGCCCATCAATTCAAAAATATGTATTGGCTAATTTATTCCGATAATGCATTGGTTTTGGGCTTCTTTTGACAACTTTGCGGAATTTTCTCGTTAACCTGTCAAGATTACGAGCTTTTCTTGACAGCTTTGCGGAGTTTCAACGAAAACCTGTCAAGATTTTGAGCTTATTTTGACAACTTTGCGGAGTTTTGACCTTAACCTGTCAAGATTACGAGCTTTTCTTGACAGCTTTGCGGAGTTTCAGTGACAACCTGTCAAGATTCTGAGTTATTCCTGACAGATTTACGGAGTTTCAATGGAAACCTGTCAAGATTACGGGCTTTTCTTGACAGCTTTGCGGAGTTTCAGCGCAACCTGTCAAGATTCTGAGTTATTCCTGACAGATTTACGGAGTTTCAATGGAAACCTGTCAAGATTACGGGCTTTTCTTGACAGCTTTGCGGATTTTCAATGACAACCTGTCAAGATTCTGAGCTTATTTTGACAGCTTTGCGGTGTTTTAGCGAAAACCTGTCAAGATTATGGACTTTTTCTTAACAGCTTTAATAAATCTCGTCTAGATCATATAACAGAAAGTGGGTATCACATTATGGAAGGATTTAATATAGCTTCACTATTTTTCATTGGAATTGTTATTGTACTAATAATCTTGTTCGTGGTTTCATTCACGCTTTTTATTCGCAGAATAATAATAAATACTTCTTCAAAAAGCACCCAAACCAATGAAATTGAAAAGAAAATTGATAAAATTATTGACTTACTTGAAAAGAATAATAAAGTTTAGCAATACCTTACATCTCAACCTTCGTATTAATCGTTGAGATTTTTTTGCTTCACTTTATAAACAAACAAAAAAACAGAAAGAATTCCTTCCTGTCTACTCAACCGTTCAATCTCTGTCTATACTTTGTAATCTCTTTTGTTTAAAGCTTCAATCTTATCATCAATATGCTCACAAATTTGTCTGTGTATAATCCTAAACATTTCTTAAAGGGCACTGCTTTCAATGATGAACTTTGACCATAGGCCAAATAGCTTTCCAATTTTTCTTAACCAGCCGTTGCTCATAAATGGCAAGCCGTTCACTTGATTCTGTAAAAAAAGGAGTCGGCTTCACCTCTAGATTTAGTACATCCTCAATACCACAAGGAACTGTAAGTACCAATTGATTTTCCCTATCCAGTTTCACTCCGAGAGCTGTTGCCGTTTCAGGAAATTTGGAAATCGCATCTTCAGAGGATGTATACGGCGTAATCCGGTTCACAAAATGCATCCTTGCTTGATTTTTTACTGACCAGGGTATGCCGGGCAATAGGGCTGTCAGCTTTTTTTCCAATGCTTTTTCATATTCCTCATCAAGAATTGTTGGGTCAAAAAAAATCACGTCCACATCCGGTGTGTTGGTTCGCTTCTTGAATCCGTGTAAGGTGTCCCAAATTTTCGACCGGACAAATCCCGCACATATCCACCAGTCAGGCAAACCAAGAGTGCTTGCAGTATGTATAATCTCCATCATTTTATCATCGGACTGGATTAAGCTTATTACATCTTCTTTACTCTTTAACATATATCCCCCTCCAAACATCGAACATCTATTCTTATATTATCATAATTTATGGAAAAAGAAGTAATTACTCATCTATTAAGTACGGTAAAAGAGATCAACCTTTCTACCCTTACTGAACTTGGATTTTACAAAAAATCATGGCAACTAAACCCTACTTTCCAAAAATTCACGTTAATCTTCGGGTGAAATATACCGATAATAAAAATTGTGTGACTTATACGAAAGCAGAGGAATGAATTTATATGAGTATTAATAAAGAAGAATTAATCAAAAGGGCCAGTGCTGTATTAGGACGAGATGTGAGTCATGAAACAATTATGAAAACCGTTGAATCTCTTATCGAAAAGCTAGAAAAGGAACGGAAAAGCTAATTCGGAGCTGCAATAGGTTGGAATCCAGAAATGAATCATTAAAAGCATTAAAGCACAGTTTCGTTTCCGCTCGCATTTCAATAATTCCAAAAAAGCTGTCCGAAGTTGATCATACTTCAGACAGCTTTTCACCATTTCCCCCTAAACTTGTCCAAACTCACCCCTACTTCAGACAGCTTTTCTTCATTTCTAGCCAAACCTGTACGAACTCACCCTTGCCTCTAAAACCTTCCCTCACACCGACTCAAGTCTAATAGAATCTGCTATCATCCTGGAAACTCTGCATAAAAATTTTCCAATTGGCTAACGATATCTCTGTTGGGAATGAATCTGGTGGTGATTTCGTTTGAATTATAATCTTCTAAGGGCGAAAGAAGTGTTTTTTATCATGGTCCTGTCGACGGGGCTATTTAATCATGTGATTCTGATTCCGATGCTGTTGGAAGCAGCAGCTAGGGATGCATGGTTAAGTGTTTTGGCTTCTGTCTTTCCCTTTTTATTTTTTATCTGGATGATTTATTACATTACAAAAAATACCGAGCAGGAAAAGATAACGAACTGGCTTAAAAACCGTTATGGAAAGTTTTTAGCCGCCATGTTTGTGCTGCCATTATTGTTAATTCTTTTTGTACATGCTTCCATTACTTTCTTGGATACTTCTTACTGGGCAGAGATTTATTTTCTTCCCACCACTCCCAGTTTTCTTATTTCTGCGGTAGTGCTTACATCATGTTACTGGCTTTCTACCAGGTCTTTAAAGGTACTTGCCATCATGTCAACCATTGTTTTGCCATTGGTTGTAACGCTGGGGTTCTTTATTATGAGTGTAAATACTACGCAAAAAGACATTGAATACTTGTTTCCTTTGTTTCTGAATGGATATGTTCCTTTTATAAAAGGGATCTTCTATTCATTATCTGGTCTTACCGAAATCTATGTGATCATTTTGATTCAGCACCATCTTACGCAAAAAATTAAGTTCAAAGATATTTTTTGGTTAGGTTTTGTGTTAATTGGCTTAACCATTGGCCCCTTGTCTGCTGCTATTATGGAATTTGGTCCTGTTGAAGCCAGAAATTTTGCCTTTCCGGCTTATGAAGAATGGAAGCTTTTGAAAATTGGGGAGTTTATCTCTCGGTTGGATTTTCTGGCCATGTTTCAGTGGGTAAGCGGAGCTTTCTTCCGCATCGGATTGTTCCTTTATATCATTAACCAATATCTAAATAAACGGAAAAATAAATTTTTCTTGCCATTTTTATTTTTGATGATGTATGGTACTACCTTTCTGAAGCTGGATACTTATGACATCAATAAATTCCTGTACCTTTATTTCCTTCCATTCTGCTTAATTTTAGTAGTGAGTGTTACAACTGTATTAACCTTTTTGGTCTACTTATCAAAAAGAAGGGAGAATAATCCTCTTGAAAAGTCATAATCTGATTACCCAACTAAAAAAAGAATTCTCGAATTGTGACGACCTAGTATTCACACAAAAGAGGTACTCACATTTCTCCCTTGAAATCTCGTATTTCGCAAGTCTTGTCGATATGAATTATATTGACCAGGTTATAATACCAAAGTTAAAAAAAGCTGAAGGGAAAGTGCATGATTTTACAAATTTTATTAACGACGAATTTCTTGTCATTGATTTGTCTGATTCTCCCCTTGATGAAATACAACTGCACCTTCTCTCTGGAAGCCTTCTTATTTTTTTGGAAAAAACGATACTGGCTATCAGTGTCTCTAAAATCCCTTCCAGGACGCCGGAAGAATCTTCTATCGAACCTTCCGTACAGGGTCCTAGGGACGGCTTCATAGAAGATTTGAATTCCAACCTGGCGCTGATCAGAAAGCGCTTTAAATCAAATCAATTAAAAGTGGAGAAATTTGTAATAGGCAAAAGAAGCAATGTTAACATGGCGCTAATTTATATTGATGACATTATCAATAAGCAATTATTGAATGATATAAAAAACAAAATCAATAATCTTGATTTGGATGTAGTGTCAAGTCTTCAACAAATAGAGAAATTACTAGCAGATCAGCCAAGGTCTCTTATGTCAACTTCCGATAATAGCGGCAGACCTGATTTTGTTCTTGAAGCCCTAAATCAAGGCAGGTATGCGTTGATGATTGATGGGCAGCCTTTAGTTTCAATCGCACCTGTCCATCTTGCTAACTTAATAAAATCACCAGAGGATTTAAATCAAAATTATTTATATGTCTCATTTGAAAGGATGCTTCGTCTCAGTTCGCTCTTTATTTCCATCCTTTTGCCCGGATTTTGGGTTGCTCTGACCACCCATAATATTGATCAAATCCCTTTTCAACTTGTTGCCACCATCAGTGTTTCGCGATTAGGCATCCCACTTTCTACATCAATGGAAATGGTCATTATGCTTTTTCTTTTCGAACTTTTCCATGAGGCAGGAATGAGGCTGCCGCGTTCAGTCGGACAAACCGTTTCGGTTCTTGGCGGGTTGATCGTCGGCGATGCTGCCATTCGTTCCGGTCTTACTTCTCCTTCCATGCTGGTTGTCGGTGGTATCGTTTTCGTGAGCGGATATACTCTTGTGAATCCCACTCTCGGAGGCGCAGCAACGTTACTAAGGATTGTCATTCTATTATTAGGCACTTTTTTCGGTATTTTCGGGATTGTCGTTGGAACACTCTTGATTATTTCTTATTTTTCCACTTTAACATCCCATGGTGTACCTTATTTGTCCTTCTCATACCCTTTTTCATTATCAAAACTGGGTGTATCTTTTTTCAAAATGCCATGGAATATGCTTGCCAGAAGAGACGCTTCCTTAAGGTCAAATGATCCCACCCGACAGGAGGATTAGAATGCGGCTTTTAAAAAAATTTGCACTAGTGCTCTTGGTCCCTATTTTAACAAGCTGTGGTGCTAGCCAAAATATCCAGGATTTCACCTATGTAGTTGCCATCGGGATCGATTTCGATAAAGAAAAAAATGACTACTTAATTTATGCTATGGCCCTGGATTTTTCTGGTGTGGCCAAAACAGAAAGCGCAAAACCCGTAGGGCCCTCTCCTATTTGGGTTGGGAAAAGCTCCGGCAAAACCTTGAGTGAAGCTCTTGCAAAATTACAGAGAAGTTCCCAGCCGCAATTATATTTGCGACATGTAAGGACTATTTTATTATCTGAAGAGGTACTGCAATCAAGATTTTTAGAAGTAACCCAAGAATTGGGGAGGCTGGATTTCTTCCGTCAAACCAATTTCATCCTGGGTACTAAGGAATCTATTCCGGATATATTCACTACCCATGGGTTATTTTTTTATCCTCCGCTTTACACGATTCTCTTGAAGCCAAGGAAAGAAGATACCGAAAGCCTTCTGAAGCATTTCACATACAGAGAGTTTATTTCTCAGTTCTATGAACCAGTTGGAGCTACATATGTACCTTCAATAGGTGTAGAAGATAAATGGAGTGAAGATCAATCATCTTATAAAAACTTAACCTTTACTGGTGCTTACTTTTATGAAAATCAGACTTATCAAGGTTTTAAACCTGTTGATAAAATCAAGGGGATTAGATGGAGAGAACATGCACCTATGAAAAATACCTACATCCTCGGTGACCCAGAAAATCCACATACAGTGGTAAGAGTGAAAACTTCGAAAATGGATATTCAATTGGTCCAGCAAAAAAACAAGCCAATTTTTGATGTTTCAGTTAAAGGAGATGCAGATATTCTAGAAAGCATCCAAAACGTATCAGAAGCAAAAATAAAAGAGGACATAGAAGAAATCATTCATGAGGAAATAAATAAGAGCTTTAAGGAAGGACTGACTATTAATTCGGATGTGCTCCGCCTGGGCGTCGAATGGTTCAGGATTCACAAAGGCTCCTACCTGGATTTTATAAAAAAGAATAATCCAAATACACTTTATCTAGATGAAAATTCACTCAATAATATAAAGGTTACAATAAATTTGCATTCTACCTACAATTATAAGTTAAAAACCCGGACAAACATCTGGGATCAAAAATCGATTTACTCCAAATAAGTGACAATGGGCAGTTCTGGGCATAGGGCTGCCCTGGATTTTAAGGTTGGTTCAAAAATTACTTATGCTATATCGAAAAAGCTGAATTCATGTCAGCATATTTCAGAAGTACTACTCATATCCCCCTGTCCCTTCACAAGACAGCTTTCATTTCTCTAAGCTGGACAACTTGATTGCCCAAAAATCCATTTTCATTTTAACAAAAAATAAAGCCCTCCAGCTTAGAAGAGCTTCAATACATACACTATAGCAATGTTATTATCACTGCAAACGATATTAGCTGAGAAAAAGTTCGATTGCGACAATCGTTCCTTTCCCTTCTTCACTGGAAAAATCGATTTTCCCATTATGGTCATGAACGATTTTCAAACTGCGCATTAATCCCAGGCCTGTCCCTTTTTCTTTGGTGGAATAGTAAGGCTCGCAAAGATGTTTTAACCGTTCAGGACTGATTCCCTTTCCTGTATCGATGACACTTACCAGGACTTTTTCACCCATGCATTCTAGTTTGACCATTAGGCTTCCGCCGTAGGGCATGGCCTCAATCGAGTTTTTAAACAGATTGATAAACAGAAGCTTTAAGTGTGGCTCAATGCATTTCACCAGAATATCCTTATTACAATTGTTTTCTATACGAGTCTCAATATTGTGATCAGCAATTTCCGGCTTTAGCAAATTCAGTGAATATCGAATGATTCCGCCAAGATCTGAAACCGTCCAGTTAGATTCTTTTGAATAGGAAAGTTCGATAAATTCGTTCATGAACCTATTGATTTGTTCCAATTCCATTTTCATGACAGGAAGGTAATCAAAAATCTTATTCTCATCCTGGCCCTCTTCCGCGAATTTCAGAAGTCCCATAATGCTCGTTAGAGGGTTACGTATTTCATGAACCACTCCAGAAGCCAGCCTGCCAATCAGTGCCAGCTTTTGCGATTGCTGCATGATTTGATCCATTTCCTTTTTTTCTGTAATATCATGGAAAGTAGATAGGACGTATTCTATTTTGTTGCTGCTGCCCGCTTCAAATATTGCTCTGGTGTCAACAAGAATCCACCTTTTTTCGTTCTTCATAGGATTGAATACAAACATCTCAACATTACTGAATTCTTCACCAGTCGCTAACGTTTTCATTGCAGGATGTTCCTCGCCGTTGAATGGCTCCCCTGAAGCATCTTCAGCATCCCATTCAGCATTCAGAGAAGTCATATTGGTTAGCGAATGTTCGTCATATCCCAATATTGCGCAAGCATTTTTATTAGCATAGACTATCATCCCGTTTGTGTCCTGGAGAATCATGCCGCTCGTCAAGGCTTCATAAATCCTCTTATGGTGCTCCTCAAGGTTTTTCTTTTCTGTTATGTCACGAGTTACTCCGACAACCTCTTTTATCACGTTGTTATGTAATAAGATCGGTGACAATACACTGTGAAAATAATGAGTTTTACCATTTATCTCTAAATCCCATTCGAATTCTGCATTTTCTCCTGAAAGAGCTTTCAGGACTTCTTGTTGCTGGATTCTTGAATCGTTAAATAGATCATGTATGGATTTTCCTTCAAAGGCTTCCCGGGTAAAATCATTGGTTTTAATCCATTTCCCATGAACACTGGTAATTTTGAGGGACTGGTCAATCGTAATGACAAGGTCTTGCATTGAGGATACAAGCGCTTTATATTTTTCCCTGCTTTTCTCCAACTCTTTAAAAGAGAGAACTTTATCAGTAATATCAACACCAGTTGCTAAAACAAATTGAATATTCCCTTCTTGATCTTCAACTTTTTTACTCTTCCATTTGATAAATCTTTTTTCACCATTCTTCATTCGCCAGAAATTTTCGTGTTCTGCAGGAATTTTACCAGATAAATAATTTTTTATGATTCGTTGTTTCTCAGAATTATCGATAAAAAAGTCCCAAAACTTTTTGTGCTGTACTTCTTCAAGGTGGTATCCCGAAATTCGTTCTGTATATTGGTTCCAATTATTAATACGTCCATCTTTATCAAGAATCAATACAAAAGACTGTATCGTATCAATCACAGTACGCAAATAGTGGTTTTCTTCTTCAAGTGCATCATGATGACAGTGACGGGTTGAAAATTCTTTTAACATACAATAAATGAATTGTTGATTGCCAATATTCAATATTGATGCATTGACTTCTACTGTAATCATATTTTCATTTCGATCAGGAAGGTCTAATACAGTTGATATTTTGCCATCTTTAACGAGAAGCTCTTTTACAGTCTTTAACACTTCAGGGGCTAAATGACTATATAGAGACAAAACCTCTTTTGACAGTAACTCTTCTTTGGAATAATTCAATAAAGCACATGCGGCGTCATTCACTTCATTAATTCGATATTCCCTTAAGTTTTCATCAGCTTTTTCGAATATAATTACGGGGAATGTTAGGTTTTTAAACATATGCTCAAAAAGTGATGGCTCATTCACTACTGTTTTCATGTAACACCTCCTGTATCTAATACATTTATTTTAATAATTGCTTTACTGGACGTCCACTATCCAGTTCAGGAGAATTGGATTTTATTTTTTACAAATGAATGAGTAATAATGCGTATAGTTTTTTCTTTACCGACCACTTCATCTATTTACATATTGGAATCAAAAACGGCTATTCAGCACATTCTAAAAAAAACATGTTCAGGGAGGATTCACCATGCCGGATAAAGTACCTATAACATCTTCCGAACTAGGATCGTTATGGCTTACCTATCAAGAAAAAACAATGATATTAAGGATGTTGGAATACTTTATAGAGAAAGCCGATGATGAAAAAGCAAAGAAAATCATGACTAGCATGTATAGTGAATTAGAGGGGTTTATAAGTAAAATCGTTGCCATTTATGAAGAGGAAGGCGCTGTCACTCCCACTGGCTTTACATCACAGGACGTGTATAAGGATGTCCCAAAGTTATATGATAACGGCTTTGACATCATGTTCGTCCGGTTGTTAAAGGAAATCAGCATGGGACTCCATGCTTTGAACATATCAATGACGTTCAGGGAAGATATCAATATCCTGTTTGCGGATTTGACAGCACTTACCCAGAAGTATTTCATGCAATCCTCTCAGTATCTGCTTGAGAACGGGCTTCTTGTCAGGAGCCCATTCGTAACAATGCCAAAATCAGTGGAATTTGTTAAAGATAACGATTATTTAAGCGCAAGCAGCATCAATCCATTCACTCAGAAAAGGACCTTCAATACTGTCGAGGTAGCGCATATTCATAAAGGGATTGAATCAAACCTAACAGGACTGCAAATGATATTAGGTTTTGCCCAGTCCGCTAAAGACAAGGAGGTCAAAAAATACTTTTTTGAGGGAGCTGAGCTGGCTAAAGGAATCGTGAAAGAATTGAGTGAGCTAATGATCCAGGAGAATCTCCCGGTCCCGCAAACTGCTGGTGGAAATGCGACAAAATCTACAGAAGCTGCTTTTTCAGATAAATTAATGATGTATTGTACAAGTCTGTTTTGCAGCTTCTCGTTGGGAAGTAACTCTCTCGGAACAGCTTTTAGTTTACGGAATGATTTGCCTGCAAAGATGACTATTTTTACAAAGGATGTTTTTGAGTACGCCCATAAAGGCGCGAAAATCATGATTAAAAATGGCTGGATGGAAGAACCGCCACAAATGATTACACGCAAATAAATAAATAAAAAATGCTGAAGAGGCTGAAACACCTCTTCAGCATTTTTCCCCTTGCAAAGGTAACCTTCTCTTTACCATTACATAAATTCTGAATGAATGAAGCCTTCCTGAATGCCTTTCCTCAAAAAAGGACTCGGTTCACCTACACTGAAAAGCTGTAAATTATGCATCGCCCTGGTGCAGGCAGTATAAAATATCCTGCGCAAACTCTCTTCACTATAGACTTCCGCCGATGCATCATAAATAATGACAGCGTCGAATTCAATTCCCTTGGATAGATAAGAAGGGATGACGACTACTCCTTGCTCATATTCTATCGCCCCACTCTTGATGTGTTTAATTCCTTCAATTACGGAAAGCGACTTAAAGGCCTTTAAACTTTCCTCAGCAGATTTGCAGATGATAGCAATACTGCGATATCCATTACTTCGCAAATCATTGACCCTGGAGACAATGCACCTGTGCAGTTCTGTGTGCTCAGCCAATTGAGTCAGGACTGGACGTTCACCGTCACGTTCAAAAGGAATGATTCTTTCGCCATTTGGCACAAGCCTTCGAGTAAACTCAATAATCGGTTTTGTCGATCGGTAGCTTCGCGCCATATTGATCACTTCTGTATCTTCAGATCCGTACAGACCAGTCAATCTATGGAAATCAACCGTTTCACTGGCATGTGCGAAGATCGCCTGATTAAAGTCACCTAACACAGTCATCCTTGCAGCTGGGAACAGCCGCTTTAAAAATTCGAATTGAAAAGCTGAATAATCCTGAGCTTCATCCACCACAATGTGTCTTATCGAACTGTTCGTCTGAAAACCAAATATTATCTCTTTTAAAAATAAAAATGGTGTGGCGTCCTCATAATAGAGTTTTCCTTCGTCAAGCATGTTTACAGTTAATACGCAAAGGTCCGGCCACTCCATGGGTACCCTCCCTGCATACAACTGGTTGATCTTTGTGTGATCGGTAAATAGCTGCCTGTATATTCCCTTGATGTTAACAAAGCGGTAAGCCTTAATCCGCTTTCGTATTGGTTGAAACTTCCGTCGAACAATCAAACGCGCCAAGGCTTCGTCCTCGATCTCATAATCGTGAATGGATTCCCCTTTATATCCCTTCTTTTCAGCTAAATAGGTATAGGCCTTATGATACTCTTCATCACTAAGCAGCTCTATTTCCTCTTGGACCCAAGGCTCAGTCACTTCAAGCTTCTCGGCCTTAGCAATTTGCTTCAGCAGCCAATCCTTCACTTTTTCCAGGCGGCTATGGAACTTCGAAGAATCCTCACCATGATAAAATCTGTCCGCTATTTGCTGGGATGTAACAAGTGGCTCACCTCTAAAATTGATGTTATTGAAAACCATTCCAGATACCTCAAGCGATTTCCTGTAGGATTGAATCGCTTCAAAAAAATCGGCAGAAGCCTTAAATCGAATTCCAGCAATTCTAGTATTGTAATAATGGGTATTCGTTGCAGTTAAAACATACTCTAATTGCTCATATGGGTTTTCAACTTCAAATTCCTTACTCAAGCGATGATCCAGGTATTCCTGGAATGTTGCCTGCTGCATATTCTCTTCTCCAAGTTCAGGAAGAACATTGGATACATAACTGCTGAACATTTTGTTCGGAGAAAACAGGATAATTTGATCAGCATTTAGATGGTCGCGGTATTTGTACAGCAAATAAGCAATACGCTGCATCGCAGCTGAAGTTTTTCCGCTTCCAGCAGCACCATGGACGATGAGCAGTCTGCCTCGGTCATGCCGGATGATTTTATTTTGCTCTTGTTGAATCGTCGCAACTATATTATGCATATGGTTATCAGTGCCTTTTCCAAGCACCTGCTGGAGAATCTCGTCACCAATCGTCAGGCTCGTATCGAACATAGATTGCAGAACGCCTCCGCGTATCAGGTACTGCCACTTTTTCTCCAAACTGCCATGGATTGGACCACCGGGTGTTCGATACATTGCCGCGCCAGGCTGGTAATCGTAGTAAACACTGGAGATTGGAGCTCTCCAGTCATAAATCAGGAACTCTTCGCCTGCAGCATCAACGAGTGAGGAGATCCCAATATAGATTTGATCCGGAACAGAAGTACCTTCTTCGGTAAAATCAATCCGGCCGAAATATGGAATTTCCTGCATACGTCGTAGTGTAGCCAGTCGCTTGGATGAATGACGATGGGTACTTTGACTGACAGAAAGGGCTTGTGCCTCCTGCCTCAAACCGATGATAGTTTCAAGGAAATCATCAAAAGTGTCCGTATTTATTTTGACCTCATCCCAAAAGTGTTTACGGATGTGAACGACCTCGTTTTTCAGCCTGGAAGTTTCTTTTTCCATTTTGCCGATTTCATTTCGAATCGTCTCCATTACCCCGTTCAATCGCTTTTGCTCCCGCCGAAGTTCCATACTCATAGCAACACCCCTAAATTTTTTTAATAAAAGAGTTGACTAACTAATCGAATGCATTGTATAATTAAAATAGGGATAATTATATCCATTTCAATTAAAACGGTGCATATCTATATAAATTTATCACAGGATCCATCTTTTTTCAATGAAATTCTGTGATTCTGATACTTGAAAAGAGCAGTCATTTACGTTTGAGTACGTAAATGGCTGCTCTTTTTTTGTAGCTGTTCCCCTTCTAACAAAATAACCATCACATATTTGACAGCTTAGGCTCCTACAACTTCAAACCTGTCAAAATAACCTCGGATTCTTGACAACTTTACACTTTACACCTGCAAACCTGTCAAGATAACCTCTGATTCTTGACAGCTTTTCACTCTACACCTGCAAACCTGTCAAAATAACCTCGGATTCTTGACAACTTTACACTTTACACCTGCAAACCTGTCAAGATAACCTCTGATTCTTGACAGCTTTTCACTCTACACCTGCAAACCTGTCAAGATAACCTCGGATTCTTGACAACTTTACACTCTACACCTGGAAACCTGTCAAAAAAACCTCGGATTCTTGACAACTTTTCACTCCACACCTGCAAACCTGTCAAGATTACCTCGGATTCTTGACAACTTTACACTCTTCAACTACAAACCTGTCAAAATAACGATGGTTTCTTGACAACATTTCACTCTACACCTGCAAACCTGTCAAAATAACGATGGTTTCTTGACAGCTTTACACTCTTCACCTGCACTTCTGTCAAAAAAACCTCGGATTCTTGACAACATTTCACTCTACACCTGCAAACCTGTCAAAATAACGAAAGCCTATTACCACTTTTCTAACCAATTCCAGTTGAATGCTTAAATACATCTCACGCACAACTTAAACTGTAAGTTAGTTAATCTTTTTAGCCACATTATCTATTACCGTTCCTACCTTCGCATTCCCATGATACCTGACATACATGACGGAATCCCCTCGTGAAGCAAATACCTCTTTCGTACCTTTCTCGACATGGACAATCAATAGATCTAAGTCGGGATGGTTCTTCTTCCGATACTCGTCCTGGCTGTTTTCATATTTGTATCGTTTGATCAAGTCAGAAACCAGATTATCCGCCATGCCTGGAAATGTCAGCTTGTAGAACTGTGTATGGATTCCCGGAGAATAGTCACCACTCCCATCATTCCATTGCTTACCCGGCACCTGGCCGGACTCATCTGTTTCGTATTGCACTGGTGCAAGCGGACTCCATTTTTAAGAGTAACGGTTTCCCCAATCAACATTGTCATTCATATAAACAATTTCAGAACGAACCAATTCGGGATTCTGCTCTACTTCTGCCAATCTGACAATCGGCAAATCCTCACTTGTTTCGGGCAAGGTTTTTGTATCCATTTTCACCAGCTGCATGAAGGGAATAACCGCACTCGCACCAGCTAACACTGTAAACAGAAAAGCTGCAGCTGTGTGAATGAGGTGATGTTTCTTCCAAGGTGCTCGATGGTCAATCGGTTTACCTTCAACTAGTCTTTTACGCAAAGCACGGATTGATAGAGCTGCAACAAGTGAATGATAGGCCATATAAGCAATAAGAAGCGTAAAAATAGTCAGCTGGATGGCTGCTCCATCCACCATTGCATAAGTAGGAATACCATCGAGAAACCAAATGGAAGTCATCATGCCAATCATCAACATTAATACAACAATCACGGCTCCGGCATTAAACGCCAATTTTTTATCCAGTTTCTTTAATTTATAAGACTGTTCAGCAGGATCGGTATGAAGTTCTGGAGCTTCTAGCTCTTCAGGTGATGAAAAGACGTGAAAATTCCCGTAACTGGTGACAATATCCCAGCCTCTATCGGCATAAGTCTCAATTTGTTCAGTGGAGATTGTCTTTTTCGCAGTTACATCAATTCTATATCTCATCTTCCTCGGTTCACTTTTTTCAAACCTGGCAAAATGAATGCCCATCTTTTTCAAGAATAGCCCCTGCGCAGCCATATCTGCAAACCAGCTTTCATGCTCTCCAATTCTCCAATAATCACTTGGGCGGAGCTTATAGACCGGTTTATTCATTCTCCTCACTCTCCTCTAGGATCCAACTATCCTGGATCAGTTCTTATAACCGATCATAGTCGATTCTAAATGCTTGTTTTCCTTCCCATGTGATTTCATAAGTATTTCTTCGACCATCATTTTCAGCCAAAGCAATTAGACCGTCCTTCTGCATTCTCGAAAGTACTCCGTAAAGTGTCCCTGGTCCCATATTCACTCGGCCTTAAGACTTCTATGTAATACCATGCATAAGCTGTAGCCGTGATTGGGACGCATTAAAGCTACATAATACATCGTCATCGGCCCTCCGGGGTATGCCATTGCTTACACCATACTAAGTAAGACGATATCCTATAACATAATAGTACAGCAAAATTTTCCAGCAACATATAAAAAATAAGCACAGGAAATCTCCCTATGCTTCTAGGTGGTCAGGTATGATGTAAAATAACCCCAGAAAAACTGCCTTTCAATACTTCCTTTCCATTCTGGTTCACACAAGCAAAAGTCGCGAGAATGGCTGTACGGTGATTTGCCTGCTTTTCATATTGCTCGATTTTCACCTCACAGACAATCGTATCGCCGGTAAAAACGGGACGGATGAATTCAAAGTCCATATTCCTTGCGAGGACATTGTGATCCCCGCCCACTTTGGTTGGCAGGGTGGCCGTCAAGAGACCTTGTACAACAACCCTTCCCTGTTCATTTGGTGTCAGATGGTGGATCCCTTCGTCACCAGAAATCTCTGTGAAAAGTTCCACCTCTCTTTTGGTAAAAGTGCGTTCAAAAACAATACAATCCCCAACATTCAATGACACGGAAATATCTCCCTCCCCTGAATATCACAATAATAACAGTCAGTATTCACCTGAAGTATAAAATGAGTTCCTGACATTTTTAATTATTCATTATTAGTTTTCGAGATAAACCAATCATGAAACCATAAATAATGAAGACTAAACTTTACTTATTTTCCCTTCGCTTTATCAAGGGAAATATGTTAATATTTAGAGAACATTCGGAATCTTCAAAAACCTCTACGAGCCCTAATTCTCCATCTCTCCACCACACGCTTATTTAAGTACTTAATCAAAATCATTTCTTTATTATTTATCAACTTGCTTTCTCTTAATGCTAAACCATAAGCTTTAAGAATTCAAACGTGAGGAGACAAGAAATGTCAAAAGAAGAGTTCGAATTCATAGGTAGGAAAATATTTGAAAACCGTGACAAGCTAGCAATAATTTTTAGTGAAAATATCCTTAAATTTACCACTGAGCATTTTGAAAAGTTTAAAATGCCAGAGTCGGAATACTTGAAGTATCGATCTCAACTAATAGGATATTTTGGAGAAGCACTTTATAAAAATCAAGAAGAGGTTTATAAATCTGTAGGTAAATGGGCGAGGGAAGTAGCGAACCAAACCATTCGATATGGCGTTTCTTTAACCCAGGCACTAAGAATCATCTCCCTTTTCCGTCTGGTCATTTGGGAAATATTCACCGAGGAATTAGAGCAAAATCGAATTTCCTGTACCACGATGGTCCAGATAGCTGACCGATTCGACAAACTGATTGATTCAATCTTTAAAATCACGGGAGATGTTCACGAAAAGCATAACAACGAACGGATGAAATCAGCCTTCACAGAACTAAAGGAACTTTCTGTCCCGGTTGTTCCCATTGCTTCTGGAATTGCTGTCTTGCCAGTGATTGGATCCATTGATAACGATCGGGCAAAAATGATTATGCAGGTTTCATTGAATGAAGCGATGAGGCTAAAACTGAAATATTTTATTGTAGACCTTTCAGGAGTTACAATCATTGACAGTGTTGTTGCGAACTCCCTTTTTCAAATCGTAAAAACGTTACAACTAGTTGGGGTGGAAATTATTATTACAGGGATTCGCCCTGCAATTGCACAAACGATTACACGTATAGGATTGGATTTTAATATAACAAAGATTAGCAGTTCTCTAGAAAAAGCATTATTAGATCTAGGCTTCAAACAGGTTGCTGTCTTCTAAAATAAAGAAAATTTTTTTTTCTTGATAGGCATGGAACGTCCCTTGCTATATTTATAGTTCATGAATTCAGGTAGCAAGTCACTCTGTAAATTTGCAATGCATTACATACTTTTTGTCCTGCTTAAGCAAAAGGAGCACATTTTAAATGAGTTCAAAATTTGCTCCTTTTCTAATTAATTACTTATCTAAATCTCATTAGGCAGAAATTTATTTAATTCCAATGCTGAAATTTCTTGCTTGTAATTCGTCAATTAGATTGGCATATCAGTTCAACAGAATTCAAACATTACTTGGCTTACTGATAGGGATGCCTCCACGAAGAACCATATATGAATAAAAGAGAATTTTAAATCTGATAATTTCATGACCGATTATATGCGCCCAATTTCCCCCGCAAAACGCCTAACATCTTCATTAACTGCTCATACTCTGCATACTCAATATTGCAAAGCTTCAACTCTGTGGCGATTTTTTGCACGATTTCTTCCTTTTGTTCTTTGGCTTTTGGGAGAAGACTTATGGAAACCTTCCTTTCATCCTCAGTCGAACGCTCTCTCTTCAGCCAGCCATTGGCTTCCATCCTTTTGATCATTGGAGTCAATGTGCCTGTGCCTAGGTTCAACTTTTCACCCAGTTCCTTAACAGTAACCCCATCCTTCTCCCAAAGGGATAATAAAACCAGATATTGAGGATAGGTGAGCCCGAAGGAATCCAGTGCTTTCGTGTAAAGCTTTGTAAACTGGCTCCCTGCATCATAGACAGCAAAACACAGCTGATTTTCTAATGTTAGTAAATCCTTCAATTGACTCACCCTTTATTATGATTAAAGTAATTCGGAAAGATCATGCTCGATTTTTTCAGGCTCAGTCGTTGGAGCATAACGTTTCACAACGTGTCCTTTACGGTCGACAAGGAATTTAGTGAAATTCCATTTTATATCCTTCGTCAGTACCCCGCCTTTTTGTTCTTTTAGATAAGCAAAAAGGGGATCCGTATTCGCACCATTCACATCGATTTTAGCAAACATAGGAAAAGTGACACCATAATTCAGTTGGCAAAACTGAGTCGTCTCGTCAATATTGTCATACTCCTGATTATTGAACTGTCCACAAGGAAAACCCAGAATTTCTAATCCTTTTTCCTGGTATTGGTCATAAAGTTCCTGAAGGCCTTTAAACTGAGGAGTCAAACCGCATTTACTTGCAGTATTGACAATGAGCATTGGCTTCCCTTCAAAATCTCTCAAGGATTGAGTATCTCCATTTGCCTTTTTAACAGTAAAATCATATACCGTTTCCATTAACCGTTCCTCCTCGTAAAAATTAAATCGTGTACGATTTAATCGTATCAAATTTATAACTGTATATCAAAAATTAGCTCATTAAAAAACACAGGATGATGATTCCTGCGCTTATTTGAAATATTATTGGTCACTCAGCATGTTCAAGACTTTACCTAGCTGAAAAGTGACCGATGAAATTTTCCAGGCTGCCTTCCCAAATAAAATCCGTTAATTTTTACTCCTAAGGATGATTCTCTATATACTTTTTAAGGCGGCTGCAAAGCGCAATAACTTCTTCATTGTTTCCCATCGGCGCCTCTTCCCAATCGTAAACAGCATTAGGTCCCCAAAATTCCTTAGGTGTATTCGGATATCGAGCAACCAGGTGCATATGAAGGTGCGGAACTGAATCCCCCGCCACAAAAGAATAAATGTGTTCTGCACCCTCACTTTCCATGAGTGCTTTGCTTACTTTAGTCATTATCATCCCAAACACTTTTGCTTCCTCCATATTCATCTCTCCAAGCGTAGGAACATGCCTTTTCAAGTCAATCATAATATGACCCAAATAGTTCGGATCCCCATTACGATCGATATGACCAACATACACAAAATCATCCTCATAAATTGCTATTCCCGAAGTTTGTATATTGCCGCTGTGTTTATTGCAGATAAAACAACCATCCAAAGAAATCACCCCGATTTTTTGATATTTCTAAAAGTATAATATAAACATAGTAGGAATGGTATTATTTTCTAGAAAAATACAATCGTAGCTTTGGAGAGATTTAGATTCGAAATTAACACTGGGTATACCTGGTTCGTAATAAACAAGTGCGAGATTCCCTCAAAATAGGCTGAAAATATGTATTAATCTGCTACAATAAAATAATTGCCCATTTTTGCGTAAATTAAGGATTCGATGACCAGTATTTAATCATTTATAGATTTTCATTTGTGAAAACCAGCAGTTTATTCGCTAAATGATGATAATCTACATCCATAACATGAAAAAGCAAACGAAATCCCTTTAGATCACGTTTGCTTTATGGGAAAATCCTTTTCCAACACACAATTCAATAATGCTTTCTCCACGAAAGAAAATAAGCAATCGATTGGACAAATGGAAACAGCATGACGATAATGATTGGATAATACGGAACGGTTTCAGAAATAAACGGATAAAACAGCATGAGAGCTGTCAGAACAGGAAAGGCATACCACATCATGACATAGGAAGCTCTGCAGGCTTTCGCCGTGATTTCCTGTTCTCGCTCATCAGATTCCTCAAACTCAGGCGGCAGAAAAAATGCCTTGGCAAAGGATTTATTCTTCTTTTTGCTTTTCCTAAACAAGATGGCTGAAAGGATCCCGCCGAATACCAGGGCTGCAAAAACAGGAGTTGCATTGATAGTCACAGTCCATGGCGGTTCAGGATTTTTTATCACTTCCGCAAAATCCATCTGTGCATAATAAAGAGCGATCATACCCCAACCAAACAAAACGAAGATCCCGATTGACATTAAAAATTTTTGATTCATCGTACTTCTTCCCCCTCCATAAAAAAGATCTCTTCAATTGGCAGCTTGAACGTGCGTGCAATCTTCATGGCCAGCAATAAGGACGGTATATAGCTTCCCTTTTCAAGTGCAACAATCGTCTGCCTTGTCACGTCAACCGCTTCGGCCAGATCATTTTGCGTATAATGATGTTTTGCTCTTAATTCTTTGACACGATTTGCTAACCCCATCGGCACCACCCCTCCCTACAAAGCTTGATGCAAACTTGACTTTACATTTTGTAAAGCCAACTATACATTATGGGTAAAAAAAATTAACCCTTTCTTTCCTTTATTATCCTTATTGTATAGTCTATTTTACATTTTGTAAAGTAAACTTTACTTCTTTTCATCCATCTATTCCTCTTCCAATAGAACCTACTAGATGGGCAGATGGCAATAAAGGAAATTAAAAACGCCCGGGAATATATCCAGGCGTTTGTGTTTGCTATTGAGTTAGATTTCACTTTTCAAAAGGCTATAAATGATCAAGTCTTCATAATGATCATGAAGATATTGCCCGGCCCTCTTGATTCCTTCCATTTTAAAACCCAATCTCTCAGGAACTCTCTGGCTTTTGATGTTATTTGCAGCACATTGAATTTCAATTCTATTCACAGAATACCTGTCGAATAATTCACGAATTAACCTCTCTAAACTGGTTGTAATGACCCCTTTTCCTTCACAGTCCTTTGAAAGAAAATAACCAATACTCGCGGTTCGATTTCCCCAATCAAATTGAACGCCAATCATTCCAACTAGTCGGGCATCATACCTGATTGCCACATCAAACCCTTGATTATTCGCCAGATTCTCGAGAAAATACTTAATTACCGGAACCATATCCTCTGCCGATTTTCTCTTATCGACCCATAATAACCATTCTCTTAAATGCTCCCTATTGTCATCAATCAGCTGAAAAATTTCCTCTGCTAGATGCTGCTGCAATAACTCAAGACTTATAGATTCGTTTACTTGAAAGCTGAACATACCCATCCCCCTGTCCAACAAAAAATGGATGATTCTGGTTATAAATATGATAATCTATTAATGGAAATATTTCACTAATAACTAATCAATTATCCGAAAAGGTGAAAAAGATGAATTTCAATCTAGAACTGGACGAACAAAATTTAAAAAGCTTTTTGAAAACCATCGATCGTGTCGCCATAAGAGCCATCATTATGAAAAATAATCGTATTCTACTAGTTGAGTCCAACTGGGGAGATTATAAGTTTCCTGGAGGCGGCCTAGAGGAAAATGAAACCCATGAAGATTGTCTAAAACGAGAAGTGAGAGAAGAAACCGGTTATGTAAATAGCCTAGTTAAAGACAAGGTTGGGATTGTCATAGAGCGAAAAATGGATGAGTATGAAGATCACACATTATTTCAAATGACTTCACATTATTATCTATGCGAATTGGCAACAGACGAAAAGGTAACCCAGCAACTAGATGATTATGAAGCCAAAATGGATTTTACAGCAAAATGGGTAACCCTGGAGGAAGCTATAATCCAAAATGAATCCCTAATTAATAATCTCGAGAAAAATAGCTGGTTGAAACGGGAGACATTTGTTTTAAAACACATAAAAGAAATGCATGCTTTTAGACTTTAAAATTCATTGTGATAGCTCGTTATCAGTCAAAACTCTAAATATAACTAGCAATTCTCGCTGCTCTATTTATCCTATCAAAGCGGACGAAAGAATCAGTGTCCTATAAATCAGCATTAAATAATCTTATTTACATCATTTTCATAAAACTACTATAATTAAAAAGTCGGTTATATAGTTAGGAGTGGAGTTTTTCGTGCAAGATTTTATTATGAATGTTTTAGACTGGTTATCAGGGCTGGGTTATCTCGGAATAGCTATCGGCTTGATGCTTGAAGTAATTCCGAGCGAAATCGTCCTTGGGTATGGCGGATATATGATTTCAGAAGGGACAATCGGATTTGCAGGCGCTGTCATTGCGGGTACCATCGGAGGAACAATTGCACAGCTGTTTCTGTATTGGCTTGGCTTCTATGGCGGCAGGCCGGTATTGGAGAAGTACGGTAAATATCTTCTGATTAATAAACACCATATTGACGTATCTGAACAATGGTTTAAAAAATACGGGCCAGGTGTTATTTTTTCCGCAAGATTCATCCCTGTTGTCAGACATGCCATCTCCATTCCAGCCGGAATTGCGAGAATGTCTTTCGTAAAATTCACGCTTTATACTGTGGCTGCAGTCATTCCATGGACAATGTTCTTTCTGTATTTAGGAATGGTCCTTGGCGAAAACTGGGCCGGAATTAAGGATGCAGCAAAACCTTATATCATTCCAGTCGCCATCATTGCATTAATAGCTGGAATCATCTATTTCCTTTTGAAGAAAAAAAACAAGCGTTAAGATCTATAAGAGGCTGTCAAAAATGATTATTTTGACAGCCTTTCGCTATTTGCTTTACGGTTCAATTTCGAATCTTGCCAGACCATTTTTTGCTTTTATCCCTCACATGCAATTTACAGCCAATGAATTAAATACAACCTCTTTCATTTAAGTTTCTAAAATAGCTACACTAAAAACAGTTCAGCAAAAAAAAACTGCAGATAAGTTTGTCTGCAGTCTGAATATCAACAAGTAATTAATTTTTACCTTCAGGCCATTTTAGTTAAAACAACAATTCATAAACCTTCCTTGGCCTGCCTCTTTGTCCTGGCTGTTCTTCACCCGTGACTTTTGCAAGACCAAGGCGCTCAAGTTCGACCATGATTCTTCTAGAATTGCGTTCGGTCCTTTTCAGCCATCTAGAAACTTCCTGTGCTGTCACGATATTTTTTTTGTAATGTCTTGATAGATACTCGATTTTGCTTACGATCCCGGGGCTGATTTTGGCTTCTTTAAAGCGCTCTTCCCATTCTTCACCCCATTTACGTTGCTGGTAGGTTATGTTCAGTTCTCCCGTTTCTGACTGGTGCTCATTAATCTGTTTCTTTTCATCGACACTGACAACAGATGGGGTCTGTTTTTCCCTTGCATAATGTAATGCAAGCCGGACATTTTGTTCCGCGTCATAAGCGGTCAAACCGTAGCCTATTCCAATTCTGAGCTTTAGCTTGCTGTGAACTTTTGCTTCTTCTATCAGGGAATACATAGAGGATTCCTGGAATTGCATGTCCATCTCGCCCCTGGTCGTATAGATAAAGAACAAACCGTCACCGATTTGTACGAAGGAGCCTTGTAGTTTTTCGGCATGGTCCAGCATGACCTGCTTGATTTCAAGTTCACGGCGCTTCATTTCATAAGAAAAATACTGCTGATCCAGCGAACTTGCTGAATGGATCACCTCAAGCCCGATGATAGCGATCTGCGACTGTTTATACCAGTTGGATTGTCCTCTTTCCTTCAGGTTTTGCAGCACCAGTTTGATAGCGACTGGAGAAGGAATGACTCTGTAACAAGGAATCCCAATTTCCTTTAGGCGGTCATGAACTTCCTGTACACAGGTAAAAGCCACCTCAATTTTACCTTCATCATACAGTTTTTTATGGAATGAGATAATTTCCTCGGCTGGTTTATATTCGTTATAGGAAAAAGAATGGATATTGATCTCTCCCAAATAATAGGTACTGGTCAATGTGTCCAATTCTGATTGTTTGATGGTATCAAGGCTGGCATTCTGAATGGCCCCTTCCTTCAAAAGAGCTCCAAGGAGGGTCCCTAGCAAACTTGAACCATATAATGGGGGAAAATAAGAAGTATCTTCCCTGATCAATCCTTTAGAACGTGCATAATAGTATGGAGCCTGGCCAGAGAAAAACCAAAAATCCACTTCATCTTGATAGTCACGGATGATATTTTCCGTCTCCTTTGTTTCTTTATATATATAAGGAACCATTTCAAGATCGTTATGTTCCCGACCTAAAGCAAGGATGTGGCCAACAGAGTCTCCTGGTCCAACTATCCCGACACGGATTTTCATCTTTTACACCTACTTCTTTCGCTTCAGCTATTAACCTGCTTCATTTTTTACATATTGTGTGAGAATGTCTGTACCTATTTGTAAATCTTCAAGTGAGGCAAATTCATCAGGGTGGTGACTTAAACCGTTTCTACACTTGATAAAAATCAAGCCTGATGGCCATTGAGCGGCCATGTTCATCACATCATGGCCAGCGCCGCTTTCGAGAACCATGGCTTTATAGCCTAGAGATTCCCCCGAAGCCTGCAGTTTACTTCTCACTTTTCCATCTAACTGAACAGATGAATTATTTACCAGAGTGGTCATTTCCATTTTAACACCAAATGACTTTTCAAGCTGTATACATTTATCGCAAATTAGATCTTTCATCTTCTCCTTTAATTGATCATCCACACTGCGTATATCCACACCAAGTTCAATGATTCCCGGAATGACATTCATGGCATTAGGTTTCAATACAATTGTGCTGGCCGTAGCAACAATTGGCACTTCACTCGCATCCGAGAGGGACTCAGCTGTTTCAGAAATTAAACTGATCAAAGGTGCAGCAGCAACAAGGGCATCCTTTCTTTTCCCCATTGGCGTCGTTCCCGTATGCCCCATTTGCCCTGTAATCGTTACTTTTAAGCGGATTGGGCAAGCAATCGCGGTAACAACACCAAATTCTGCACCATTGTCCTCAATCCTGGTACCCTGTTCAATATGCAGCTCAATAAAACTTTTCAGCTCGGACTCAGTCCGATGTGCCTGGTCTATTTTCTCCCAATTAAGTCCCATACTTTCAACCGCCTGGAGGATAGTGGTGCCATGCTCGTCTTTCATGCCTTCAAGTTCTTTCTTATTCAATAACCCGCTCATCGCTTTACTGCCAATTGTTGAAACGCCGAATCGCGATGATTCCTCGGACGCAAAGCAAATTACTTCAATAGGGAAAGCAGGCTGGAAACCTTCTTCTTTTAATTTCTTAATCGCAGCAAGGCCGCATAGGACACCTGCCACACCATCATATCCGCCTCCGCCTTTTACCGTATCCAAATGGGAACCGATAGCAACTGCAGGTAAAGATTCAGCCTCGTCTATTTTCCACCTGGCAATGGCATTCCCCGCCTCATCCCTATGTACGTACAAGCCTAGAGTTTCAGCTAGTGAAACAAAAACATCAATCGCTTTCCACTCTTCATCCGTATAGCCTAGACGACAAAAACCCTCCGGACGCTCCATTGTTTCTGTTGAATTTAACTCGCACAGATGCTGCTCAAGCCAATCCTTCATTGCCATTCCTCCCTTCAAATGGTTAGATTGAAAATGAGGCAGATGTCTCTGCCTCACTCCAATACTTAATTTAGTTTCTTGATTGATTCAAATAGTACATGAACAGCGGACATTAAAGTCTTTTCATTAATATCAAACTTCTCATTATGATGGCCGGCCGCAAGCTCTGTTCCGAAAACACAGTAAGTTGCCTGCCCGCCGTTTTTCTGTACCCTTTCGATAAAGAAGGTGGCATCTTCAGAACCTGCAGGTGAGTTATCCTCTAACACACTTTCCAGAATATATGGCGATTCTTCGGCACAAGCGTGCAGCACACTCGCAAGTTCTCTCGACCCCTCCGCACTGATTGCTTCTCCAACCGTCTGAATTTCATATTCTACACCATACATTTGCGCGGACCCTGCAATTACGGCTTCGGCCTGAGATTTGACAAACTCATTGATCGCGGTGTTTTCCCCGCGGGTTTCTACTTTTAAAAAGGCCCGGTCAGCGATGATGTTTCTGCCAGAACCTGCATGAAGTTCACCGACATTGATTCTTGTCGCACCTTCCGAATGACGAGGAATGGCATAAATATTCAGTGCAGCAGACGCAGCTGCCAGTAGAGCGTTTTTCCCCTGTTCAGGATTTCCGCCTGCATGTGAGGCTACGCCTTTAAAAGTGATGTCAAGCTTCGAAGTAGCCAGGAATCCATTTTTTGAAGCCACAAAATGGCCATCTGGAACACCAGTACCTACATGGGAGGCGATAAAATAATCGACATCATCGACTACATTCGCTTCGACCATCGAGCGGGCCCCTCGGGTTCCCTCCTCAGCTGGCTGGAAAATCAATCTGATTTTCCCTTTGAGACTGTCCTTATTCTCAGCTATCAAGGTTGCCAGTCCCAATCCAATCGTTGTATGAGCGTCATGGCCGCAAGCATGCATCTTATACGGAAGAGTAGACCGGAACCCCTCAATTTCTGGGAAGTGGCTGTCCTCCTGCGATTCGTTTATGTCCAAAGCGTCCATATCAATCCGGAAAGCAATGGTTGGACCTTCCTTTTTTGTATCCCATGTGGCGACAATCCCTGTATAGCCCTCAGAAAAAGGCTCGATATACTCTTTATTCGCACCATTTTCGAGTGCCCATTGTAAATGAGCCTCTGTTTCCTCTTTACTCGGTTTTCCCATGCAATGGTCTGGTGACATGACTTCTTTTCCCACTCGAAGGTCAAAACCAAGATTGTCGAGAATGGAAGCAACAATGGAAGCTGTACGAATTTCCAAAAATCCAGTTTCAGGATAGCGATGGAAATCCCGGCGCCATTCTATTAATTTTTCTTCTAGATTGTTCATTGTATCTTTCACATCCTATTTTCATTAAAGAAATGGTGTAATACCAGGGCCAAACGGTAGTTCAAAGAAGAAGAAGATTAAAATCATGATGATCCATGTCAATAAGAACATCACCGAATATGGAAGCATCAAGGCAATGAACGTTCCAATACCGGCCTTTTTATCATACTTCTGCATGAATGACAGCACGATGACCATATATGGCATTAATGGCGTCACGATGTTTGTTGATGAATCCGCAATACGGTAGGCTACCTGTGTAAATGCTGGATGGTATCCAAGCTGCATGAACATCGGTACGAATACGGGAGCTTCGAGAGCCCATTTTGCAGAACCTGAAGTAATCAGGAAGTTCAATGCCGCGGTAAAGAATATATAGCCTATGATCAATCCTATTCCAGTAAACTCGATATCTTTCAGGAATTCCGCTCCGTTGACCGCAACCCATGTAGCAATATTGGACCAGCTAAAATAGGCGATAAACTGTGAAATTGCGAATATTAGGACAATATAGGACGAAAGATCCCTCATCGCTTCAGCCATAAAGCTGGCAACATCTTTACTGCTCTTAATATTACCAACAGTTATTCCATAGACAGTACCGATAATGATAAAGAAGAACAGAATAATCGGGATGATGCCATCCAGGAATGGTGAAGGAACCAGGCCGCCGTCCTCATTAGTCAATGGACTGTTCGGCAACAGGATCGCACCTAGAATAACCGCAATATATAGCCCGCCAGCAATAGCGGCATTACGTAAAGCTTTACCTGCTTTAGGAGGATCTTCTGTAAGTGCTTCCTCTACCGCATCCCCTGTATACTTACCAAGGCGCGGTTCAATGAATTTAGTTGTGATAAGCCCGCCAACGATTGTAAGGACAAAAACGGATACAATATTGAAATACCAGTTGTCAACTGGTGTTACGACAATATTCTCATCAATAATCTGTGCAGCTTCAGTGGTTATACCCGCTAGCAGTGCGTCCGTTCCTGCAATCAATAGGTTCGCTGTAAAACCAGCACCCGCTGAAGCGTATCCTGCCGCCAAACCGGCAATTGGATTCCGGCCAACTTTGTAGAAAACCATTGCAGCCAGAGGGGGAATCAAAACCATCGCAGCATCGGAAGCGATATTTCCCATAATGCCTACAAAAACAACCGTGTACGTGATCAGTGCGGGAGGTGCTTTCAGGATGGTTCTCTTGATCGCATAATCAAGCATACCGACCTTTTCCGCAAGGCCAATACCAAGCATCATTGATAAAACCAATCCAAGAGGCGCAAAACCAGTGAAATTATCCAGCATAGATGTCAAAATATACTTTAGGCCTTCACCAGAAGCAAGGTTTTTTACTGGAAGTTCTTCTCCTGTCCCCGGATGGGTGACAGATGCACCAAAGGCACTGAAAATAGCTGAAGCAATGATGACCAGCACTGCAAGGATTGCAAACAAAATAAATGGGTCTGGAAGCTTGTTCCCTACTCTTTCAATTCCATTCAGAAATCGCTGGGCTAAGCTTGCTTTCTTCTTCTCTGTAACCATATTTTCGCCTCGCTTTTTAATTTATTTTAATGTTGATGGCTTAACGTCTTTTGGTATTGGACATGTGTAAGGGTTGGCTTGGAGGAACTCCTCGAATTCCTGTTTAACAGTCTTCAATTTCGCATCATCCTCAAACAATTGAACCGCTGTCAATGCCATTGACTCTGCTGCCCGAAGCATTCCTTTATGGGCAAAACTGCTTATGCCCTGTGTCGTCATTTGCCAGGTGTGCAGCGGAGTACCCAGTGCTGAAGTCGCGGCAGTCAGCTGTGCGGTCGGAACAACCCAGCTTACATCTGATACATCCGTGGAGCCGGCAAGAACTTCATTAGATGCTTCATAAGGCGAGATGCTGTCCGAGAGATACTTCCCCTCGAATTCAGTTCCATTCCCCACATATCCAAACCCTTTTAAAAGATCCAAATAACTCTCTTTTTCCCCGTCTGACAGTGTGGACCAAAGTTCTTTAGCAAAAGCATTTTCTTCCTCGGTCGGCTCTTCAGTTCCAGCTTCCACAAGATTTTCATGGAGAAGCTTTTCAAGACTTCTGTTTGGTATATAGTTCGAACAAGCCTTGTCAAATTCGATGGAAAGCTCTGTTTCTGTCATCAATGCTGCACCTTCTGCAATCTTGCAGACACGTTTGTAGATGCCATCTACCTGCTGCACTTCAGGAGCTCGAATCAGATACAGCACTTCCGCATCTGCCTGTACGACATTTGGCGAAATGCCACCAGTGTTTGTCACGGCATAATGGATTCTTGCTTCAGGCACGATGTGTTCTCTTAAATAATTGACCCCTACATTCATCAGTTCTACTGCATCCAGCGCGCTTCTGCCCAAATGCGGTGAGTTTGCAGCATGGGAGGAGACTCCTTTAAACCTGAAATACACCTGATAGTTTGCCAGACTGGAAAGACTCATGATGGCGTTTGCTGGAGAAGGATGCCAGGATAACGCAGCATCTACTCCGTCAAACACGCCTTCCCTAACCATGAACGTCTTTCCAGAACCGCCTTCTTCCCCCGGACACCCGAAAAATTTCACGGTACCTGAAAGGCTATGATCTTCCAGATATTTTTTGGCTGCGCTTGCAGCGGCAAAAGCACCAGTTCCGAGCAGGTTATGGCCACAGCCATGACCGACGTTTACTTCTGTTGGCTCATAGACTGTTTTGTCTGGCTTCTGCCCCAACCCGGAAAGTGCATCAAACTCACCAAGGAACCCTATGACCGGGTAACCGCTTCCAATAGTTGCAACGAATGCAGTTTCTATACCTCCTGCATTCCTTTCCACAGAGAAACCGGCTTTTTCACACTCAGATGCTAAATACTCCGCTGACTCGTATTCTTCGAATCTAGTTTCAGGATGATCATAAATGTACTTGCTAATTCTCTCAAAAGTCTCTTTGTTTTCGGCGAGATACGTTTTCACATTGTTGTTTTTCATGTCTCCTCCTTGAATAAAACTATTAATCAATTAAATCTAGAACCGCCATTAATGATAGAGATGAATGTATCCACCGCAACCAACAGAACCTCTTCTTGAAAATCAAACTCAGGATGATGGTGCGGATGGTCAAGCTTGGTCCCGAATAGCATATAAGTCGCCTGCCCGCCGTGCTGTTGAACCCGATTCATCATCAAGCTGACATCTTCAGATCCTGAAACAGTCACGGATGGCAATACTTCTTTTACATACTCGCTTTCGGCACACCATGCAGTAATTTTCGGAATCAGCTCCTCATTGCAGACAACCACTTCGGTCAAGCCAACCGGTTCAATCGTGCAGATTACGTCGTGCATATCGGCTGCAGCCTGGAGAATTCTCGTTGCTTTATCAGCCATGTATTCGGCAATCTCAACTGTTTCTCCACGAACTTCGATTTCCATGTAACTATCTTCCGGAATGATATTTCGGCCGCTTCCAGCAACTAATCTTCCAACGTTCACCCGTGTCACACCATCGTGGTGACGGGGGATTGCATATAAATTATTGGCCGCTGTCGTTGCTGCCAGCAACGCATTTTTGCCAAGTTCCGGATTCATCCCCGCGTGGGAAGCAACACCTTTAAAATAGGCATTGTATTTCGTTGAAGCCAGGAAACCTGGTGTCGTAGCGGCAATCGTTCCTATCGGAAGAGTTTGAATGCCGATGTGCCCGGAATAGAAATAGTCAACATCATCAAGCCAGCCTTTAGCCACCATCGCCCGCGCCCCGCGTCCGCCTTCTTCAGCTGGCTGAAACAGCAGGGTGAAACTACCCTTCAGTTGATCATTATGAGCTGCAATATATTGAGCGACACCAAGACCAATCGTTGTGTGTCCGTCATGTCCGCAAGCATGCATGACATTCTGTTCCTTGGATACAAATTGGTGTTTTGCCGGAAAATGGTCCGAATCTAATGATTCATTAATCGGCAAAGCATCAATATCAAAGCGGAAGCCAACATGGTCTCCTTCTTTTCCTGTATCCCAGGTTGCCACCAGACCAGTATTTCCGCTGCGCATTCTATCCAGCCAAGACTCCTCTACTCCCCAGTTAAGAGCCTTCAACTCATGGGCCAACAAATCACTCTCCGGTGGAATCCCCATACGAGATTCCTCATCAAGCGCTTCCTTTCCAACAAACAGCTTAAAACCTAGGGCTTCAAGCTCCTTCCCGATCCTGTACGTCGTGATGTACTCCATAAATCCCAATTCTGGTAAGGCATGTAAGGAACGTCGCCATTCAATTAATCCTGGAGTTAAATCTTTTACGAAACTACTTGTCATAGATGTCTCTCCTCTCTGTAAAAAATTTATGTATGAGCAGGTAATTATAGACTACAAACGGAAAGTTGCCGTATATAAAAATGTTATTACGGAAAATTTCCGTTTAGTATCCTTAAATGCTATTATACATGAATATTTAGAAAATTCAATTTAACGGAATGAAGATTAATGGGGAAATTTGCGTAATTTCCTTTTTGTTACAGTCTTTTTGTCTTCCCTGAAAATAAAAAAGCACAGCATAAACCGTGCTTTCCATCCTTTATTTATTGACTTACATTTTTCAAAAACGACTATTTTCCGGTTGGAAAAATAAATGGGACTCCTGTAAATAATCAGGAATATCCGTTTCTTGAATACTAGCAATTGCCCCAAAAGTGACTCCTTGAGTTAAAAGGAAATTGACCATTTCCCACCCCACGTAATATGCTTCTCTCTCGTGATTCGTGGTGCCATTCCCAAACGTAAACCTTGTCACGGCTTCTGAGGAGGATTCTTCTAAATATGGATAGATCCCCTTTATGATTTCTCCTCTGTTTTCCTTACAAGATTGAAGCCAACCTTTTTTATGCTCAATATAAAGCTCATCTGGATGTCCTGGTATTAAAAATTGGCTTACACGAGTTGCTAATCCCTCTTGTAAAATAGTGGAGGCAATTGTTCTTTCCCAATCAGCAGTCAGGTTGGCAGTATAATTATGTACGACATGTGTGAGTTCATGTACGAGAGTAATAGCTGACTCTCCTAGTTCAATTGGAAGACATAGAGCCAGTCGTCCATCGTCAAAAGGGGCAACAAAAGGATTATTTTCGAACCCTCCAACAAAATAAACTAAGACAAAATCAATTGGCTGATCATAGCTTAGTAAATTTTTAACTTTTGTTAGGTATTCCCGAACTCTTTCCTCATTTGGTTTCCAATTTTCAATAAACGATAAATGCTCTTCATACCTAGCCCAAGCTTTGTCCAGCAAATTTCTAGCCATCCTTCTTCCTTCCACTCCAGGAGGGACCGCTGCAAAATTATAGTACTCCTCCCAAAGTGCCCATCTTTCCTTACTATCAATTTCAAGTTTATTTGCCTTATGATAAAAAGCTAAAAACTTAGGCACTAAATTCAGTATTTCGATTTTATCCAATTTGTCTCCCCCTTAACAGTCTAATTATTAAAATGCTTCTTAACGTAACTCCTAAAATCAATAAACAAATAAGCGAACCCAACAAAAATGAATAGACCAGCAATCCAATTACCTTGATCAGGTGGATAATATCCTTCAAAACGATTAAGTAAGTGGAACAAAAAGCCGAACGATAAATATATTGCGCCAGTTAATTGCCGCATTTAAAACGACTCCTTTAGAGATCAAATTTGATATTTAGATTTTACTAGATTAAAAATGGAAATAATAGGTTTTTAAAACAATTAATTATACGAGTAAAAATATACGCCCTAACTTAATTCATTTCCTTCGCCTCCCTCTTCAAATACAACTATAATTAAATTAGTACTCACAGGTGAAAAGCTGTCTGAACTTGAGGCAACTTCGGACTGCTTTTGTGCTTAGCATCGTATAGCTGTTTGAACTGGAGGCAACTTCAGACTACTTTTTTGCTCACGCGTGAAAAGCTGTCCGAACTACGAGCAACTTCGGACTACTTTTGTGCTTAAGCTTGTAAAGCTTTCCGAACTAGAAGCAACTTCGGACAAGTTTTGTACTTAAGCGTGAAAAGCTGTCCGAACTTGAGGCAACTTCGGACTACTTTTGTGCTTAAGCGTGAAAAGCTGTCCGAACTAGAGCCAGCTTCGGACTACTTTTGTGCTTAAGCGTGAAAAGCTGTCCGAACTAGAGACAACTTTTATAACGAAAAAATTTGAAAGGGTGATTTACAGTGAGAGAAGCGCAGCAAACAGTGTATGTAAACGAGTTTACCAATGGAATCCTGGACCCTGAACAGGAAATGCTTGGCCCTGTTAAAAATGGCGGACATATCATTGCCAACACGACGCCGGGGTGCTGGGGACCGATGATTACACCTTGCATCCGTGGAGGACATGAAGTAACAAAACCGGTTTTTGTGGAAGGTGCTGAAGTTGGTGATGCGATTGCTATCCGCATAAAGTCCATTCAGGTCACATCCATGGGAACTTCATCTGGAAACGATGCCCCTGTTGAAGGCAGGTTTGTTGGCGATCCATTTGTCGCGGTGAAATGTCCAGGCTGCGGACAGCTTTACCCGGATACCAAGGTTGTAGGCACTGGCCCTGAGTCTGTTCGCTGCAGCAACTGCGATACAGATGTAACCCCTTTTGTTTTTACAAATGGCTATACAATCGCGTTCGACTCCAATAGACAGGTGGGTGTCACTTTAAATAAAAAAGCCGCAGAAGAAGCCGCAAAACAAGGGCGAGCATTTATGAACACTCCGGAAAATTCAGTACAAAATCCAATCGTCGCATTTGCCCCACATGATTTGGTCGGAACGGTCGCAAGGCTTCGTCCTTTCCTTGGCCAGCTCGGCACAACACCTGGCAGAGCCTTGCCTGATTCACATAATGCGGGTGACTTTGGCCAATTCCTTGTGGATGCTCCTCACGAATACGGGATCACCAGGGAACAGCTTGCAGACCGAACTGATGGCCACATGGACATTAACCGAGTCCGTGAAGGCGCCATTCTGATTTGCCCTGTAAAAGTAGACGGCGGCGGAGTGTATATCGGGGACATGCATGCGATGCAGGGAGACGGTGAAATTGCAGGCCATACAACAGATGTATCAGGTATTGTCACCCTTCAAACCATCGTCATAAAAGGATTGACCATCGACGGTCCAATCCTGCTGCCTGTTGGTGATGACCTCCCTTACCTGGCAAAACCAATCACGAAAAAAGAAAAAGCAACCGCACAGAAATTAGCCGGACAATGGGGTGTCCGCAAGCTGGAGGAATCCCTGCCAATCTCCTTCATCGGCACCGGGGCCAACTTGAACGAAGCAACCGATAACGGCTTGCAGCGTGCAGCTGAGGCATTCGGAATCACAGTTCCAGAAGTCATGAACAGAGCAACCATTACTGGCTCGATCGAAATCGGCCGCCATCCAGGAGTTGTTACGGTGACTTTCCTTGCCCCAACTAGTTACATTGATCAATTGGGATTGACTCATTTGGTAAAAGACCACTATAGTGACCTATTGGAAAAATAGTTTTTTATTCAAACATCTTTCAAAGAATAAATACTCAAAGAGAAGATCACTTTAATGTCTTCTCTTTGTTTTTCCAAGTCAGACTGTTTGAGAATGATGAAGGTAAAAGTTTAATGTCAGGAGTTAAAATACTGCCCCTGACTAGATAAGCTTTTTTTTTAAAGAAAACACTTCGTTGGTAACCTGCCAGTCTGTATCTTTGAAATCACCCCTGCCCTTTTATTGTGGTGGAACAGGTGCGGTTCCCTTGCGCACACAAACCTTCACGATATCTTTCTCCTTAAATGACCAGGCAACTTCTAAGTCATTTTCAGGGTCTCTGGGATCCTGAACCGTCCCAATATTATCTGTGCGTGCAAATACATTGCAAAGGATGGCAGCTCCTGAAATGTAAAAGGTATCGCCAGCATTTGCATCTTCACGGTTAATCATGCATTGGAATGGGACCTCATCCTGAACCTGATAGCCTGTGAAGATTCCATCCCTTCCTGTTTCCGGGTTGAATAATATCGTATCATAGGTAATTGTTTTACGAAGGACTCCGCAAATCATGACCTCCTCTGGACAAACAGCTTCAACTGCTGCTTCAATCACATTTGTATAGGTAACAGGGTTGAATTCATCACCAATTAAAGCAGGCGGAACAAGCTGAGTCTTATGTTCAATCATTTGTTTGCAGCATGTCTGCGGATTGGCAACAGGACAAACGATCCTGCACACCTGAAAATTATCTATTCCTGTTTGATTAGAGCCGCCGATAATTCTAAGTCTGGCGATAGCATTCGCACCTACATCCACCGTGACTAAATCCCATACATCATATACTGGCTCCCTGAAATTTGCCGGTTTTATTAATCTTGCAATCAGCTTGCCAGCGGTATCAAAAGCCTCTATTGTTACCTGCACTGAAGACGAATAATAAAAACTGATTGAAGACACTTCAGGACTAAAGGTCATATCCCGCTCATTGCCTTCGAGCCAATAAATCACAGTACGGGGAGATGGCCAGTTCGCAACATTGCCACCAGTGATTGTCCGCCAATTATTAAACGTAACGGTGGAAACACAAAGATCCAGAGGTGGGACGAGGGTAAAGGTTGGAGGGCCTTCAAACGTAGTCATTCCGCAATTGTCCTCACAGATAATTTCAAAATCACTATCTTGCGCAGGAGCTACCTTACTTGGAGGTTTTTCGTTACAAATAAAATGAGCCATACACTAACCTCCCTTCAAAATTACATTTTATTAATCGTAATATTTTATTCATAACAAATTTTAAAGGTATGGACTTCACGGAAAAATTTACACTGCGGCATACATAGCTATTGTCCTCAAGGACCTTCTTCAAAAAACACATTGTGCTTTCTAAATGCTAATTACAAAAAGATCATTAGTTAATGACCCCTTTGGAGCTCGTTTCTCTCAAACTTAAAAATGATTAGAATTAAGAAAAAACAAAAATATTAGCTGAATAGAAAGCAGCCATATAAAAAAATGCCGAATACAATTGTATCCGGCAATCTTGTATTCCTTTTACTTAACAACCGTAACAATGCGGTTCTTGCCTACTTGCTCTGTTGGATATTTGTCAAAAACAGCCATGTCATGTCCGGGGATGATAAAGTCTACATTTCCTCCGACCAATTTATTTACTTTTTGAATGGACATGAGCTGTTCAACATTATCAAGTCCAAGTCCCAAAGGTTTATAGTCGATAACATTTTCGTATGTGTACGCGACGTCCTGGGTAAGCGCATATGTTCCATTCCTTGTCTCGACCGTAACGGCTTGTGTGCCGAATGTGTGTCCTTTGGCATTATGGGCCTTAACTCCTTCTGCTACTTCAAAATTGTCTTCTTCGATCAGCGTCAGCCTTTTTTCAGCAGCCACTTCCAACAGATCATTTATATGGTCAAGATCGGTTGCCTGCCAAACCCATTCACGCACCTTTTCAGGCAGTGACAGTGAAGAAACCCAGCCGTCAAGCTCCTCTTTTTGGACATAAAACTGGGCTTTTGGAAATTGATCAATATTCCCGGCATGGTCAAAGTGTAGATGGCTTAAAATGACGATATCTATGTCATTGGGAGTTAAGTTCACTTTTTTCAAAACCTGGGCTGGAGCTTCGATATTGGTCCCACCAAATAATTTTGACCAATCCTTTTGGGGTTTAGCAGCATCATTTCGGTACCCGATGTCATAAAGAATATTGTGTTCCTTATTCTGAATCAAAATATAAAAGAATGGCAAATACGTGGTTCCTTGATTATGAGCACCATACACCACTCCGGATTTCGGATAGTCCTGGATACCACCATACTCCAGAAGCTTTACAGTATAGTCGCTTTTTTTAGCAGCATAAGCGCTCCCTGCTAGAAGAAAGGAAAGAATCAAAGTCAGAATAAAAATCACCTTTTTCATGCTATTCATTCCCCTCCTTTTAATTAGATTTAAATATATGTATTCATTTCATAGAGGACAATTTTTATGTTATTGTTCGCCTTATTGGACGTTTTAAGGTGTTTATCAACAAATTAATTCCATTCTTATGGTGTCCCGAAATGGTTCGCACCATTAACAGCGATTTTTCAAGTGATATCGACCTTTTGCATTTTTGAACAACTCTTAAGGGTATAGTTACTTATTATTTGTTTTTACACAAACTGTTAAAGACCTTTATGGAAAAATAATAAAAAACAGACAGGATGAGTTCCTGGCTGTTTCAGTTCATTGATAGATAAGTATCCTCACAAGTACTTCTTCATAAGTGAAGCTACTTCTAAATCATTTTGATTCGAAGATTTATCTAAATTCTCAATAATCAACCCTTGCCTTTCCGCTGGATGGTTTTGACTCAGTTTTGCCTTTGCCTCTATTTTTATAATGTTTATCTTAAACGCAACAATACCTTTACTCATACCTTCAATATATTTGGAGTCTACATTTTTCAAATTGTAAGGACTATCTGGCTTTTCATATTTATTGACCATCTCATCCAAACAATCATAAATTACTTTTTCATCTTCAATTATTTCTACATTTCCGTATATATGGATGGATACATAATTCCAGGTTGGTACGGCATCCTTTATTTCATACCAGGAAGGTGAAATATAACAATGAGGACCCTGGAAAACCACGAGAACAGATTGATTCTCTATATCCTTCCATTGACCATTTGGCCGAGCAAAATGTCCATATAACGCATTTTCATCTTTTTTTAGGATCAATGGCAGATGTGTAGCATAATGTTCTCCCAGATGAGTTGAGTATAATGTTGCAAAACTATACTTCTCAATGAACTCATAAATCTTGACTTCATCCTCAATCTTAAAATGTTTGGGTATGTACATCACATATTCCCCCCTTTATTTGTTTTGATTTTCCCTCAGCCTATGATTAGTTATAGTGCGGACCAGCACACATATGCTCGATCTGATAACCTTACTTTATTGAAAATTAAATTAGGAAAAAGAAAAAAGCTACCTTGATTAGGCAGCTCTATCAGTAGCGCTCAACTCATTGATTAGAAAATTACCTTTTTTCCATTACTGCAAAATAATTCTCTTCATAATCTGCAAAGTTAAAAACTCTGCCAGATGGCATAGCTACAATTTCTCCGACTGTAATTTTTTTATCCATTAAGTCACTGTGTAATTGCTCGAGATTCTCTGTGAAAAACATTAAAGAAGGGGTACCGAGATTTAAACCAGGAGACATCTTAGAAACGAAATCCTTATTGTGCAGAATTAGGCTTGTTTCTGCACCTTTAGTAGGGGCTATTTCAATCCATCTAAATCCCTGATTATTGTTCTCTTCAGCTACAACAGAAAAACCTAATATTTCTGTCCAGAATTTTACTGCCTCATCCTGGTTATTGACATACAACATTATTTGACCAACTTTGCTTATCATATTTCCCATCCCTTCCTTATTTGAATTTAATCTATTTAATTAATATTCTTTGTTGGAACAAAAAATCCTGCTAACCTTTCCCATTGGTGGGCATCTTTTATTCCCTCATCAGGAACCATGAGAAACACAGGCTTCAAGCAGAAGTTCTTTTCTTCCAGCATCCAGGGTTAAAATCGTTAAGCTGGTTCCATGAATGAATGGCGGGTCCCATAACCGTTTTAACGAAGAATTACGGCATAGCAAGTATAGAGTTTTAATTACTACGCCATGTGTAACAATCAGGACATTGCCATTCGTCACTGTCTTTTCCAGATCATCTAAAAAACCCGCTAGCCTTTGCTGGACCTGAAAAAATGTCTCCCCTCCAACACTAGTATAGCTATCAGGCTCGTTCCAGTAAGAATGGAATTCATCGGGATACATCGTTTCGATTTCTTCCTCTGTTTTTCCCTGCCACTCCCCTAAATCGATTTCCATTAACCTTTCGTCGGTTACCAAGGGAATTCCCCTTTCTCCTCTTACCAGCCTGGCTGTTTCCAATGTTCTTCCGCTTGGAGACGAAATAATCTGGTTGAACTCTGTATCCTGAAGCCTGGCTCCCAGTAAGCGGGCATCTCCTTTTCCTTTTTCAGTAAGTGAAGAGTCGAGACGGCCCTGGCTTCTTTTTTCTTTATTCCAATCTGTTTCTCCATGTCTGATCACATATAAATTAAGCATTTTTCACCCCGAATAGATTAATTCATGATAATAGCGGCCGGAAATCGATTTCAATTCATCTAGTTTTTCTGTCGGACAAACTGCAACAAAGCAGGTAGATGGACCGGATGATTTCGTTAGTTGGATTGTTGAATCCACATTTTGTTCAGTGAATGGCGTACCGTCAAACAGAGCATTCAGCTCATGAAGGATTCCCCTCGAACCGACTGGAATCGTTACCACGTCTTCGATGGCGCAAACCTCCATAAAAACCGACAATGGCACAACCTGTTCTTCCATTTCCAAAAGCTCTTGCCCGACCAGCGGGGAGCCAATGACAGCTATGCTTGTTCCTGAATGGTATTTCAGCTTATCACTATGTACGTTTGCCCTTCTTTTTCCCAGTACAGTTAGGCCAACTGCCGATTGGTTCATCACAAAATTGGTTTCCGTGCTCCCAGTGATTTGGATGTCTAGCTTTCCAAGCTCACTTATTCCTTGTTCAATACCTTCTGAAAGTTCATGCCAGGCTTTATCACCACAGAAGTTCTGGATAACGACCGAAAAAGGTTTTCCAGCTGCACTTATGCACTCCATGACAGCCACCCTGAATGAATAGTAAGCAACCATTTTATATGGTACCTGCACCGCATCATCGTTCTTGATTCCAATACTGCCGCTGTTATCACTGGCTATCACCAGATTTTCCTCTTCTGATAAAGGAATGATTAAAATATCTCTCACTAGCTTTGTCCTCCCTGTACCGTTTTAAGTTGGTTTACGCCTGTGCAAGGCTGCGACCAAACACTCTGGCAATTCTCGGCAAAACGATAAAAGCAAGGATTGTGTTTAAAATGGAACCAAAAAACAGCGATGGAACGATTGCCAGGTAAAAAGACTTTCCCATTAGCAGAATAAACGGCAGCGGTGCGGCGAAGCTGTTGCCCAGAATAAATAGTACGCCTGCTGACCATTGTTTCCCGTTTCTTTTTAACATGCCGAAAAAATAAACCAGCAGGGCCATTTCACATGCAATAAGGAAATGAAATGGACCCAGCGGCATTCCAGAAGCCAGTGCAGAAAGCAAATGGCCAATACCGCCGACTGCTGCTCCTGCAATTCCTCCCAGAACTCCAGCAGCCACAAGGGCAGGCAAGGTATCTAAAGCGACACTCCCTATCACTGCGGGAATCTTGATGAAAGCTCCAACTGCTGAAAGAGCGATGAACATGGCTAACCAGGATCGTTCCCTATTTTTCACCCTGCTTTTCCTCCCTGCGCTTTCCTTCCCTGAACACTTTCGCACTTCTTACATATTCGACATCCTGGAGATTGAGCCTGAAATTAATCACCCTGGCGAGAGCGAAGAAATAATCGGACAATCGATTCAAGAATTGTAAAGCTGTATCTGAAACGTCCGGGTCAGCTTTCAACAATGAAACAACTAATCTTTCAGCCCTTCTTGTGACGGTACGGGCAAGGTGGACCGAAGCTGCAGCAGGAGCTCCTCCAGGCAATATGAATCTCTCAAGCACTGGAGCTTCCAAAATCAGCTCATCTATTTTCTTTTCCAGGTATTCTATTGATTCCTTTGTCAACTTGAGCTCACGGCTTTTTGTTATATTTGCCAGATCCCCGCCGCAATCGAATAACTCATGCTGGATCTTTTCAAGGTCTTCAAGCACATCAGCAAAAATCTCAGGATTCAGCTGGGTAATAGCCTGGCCAACAAAACAGTTTACTTCATCGACTGTTCCGTATGCCTCTACACGAATATCATCTTTTTCAACCCTGCCTCCGATAATGCTTGTTTTTCCTTTATCGCCTGTTCTCGTATATAGTCTCATATCCATTCCCCTTTATTTTAGTTTCTGACTGAGTCCATACCAGATCACATCAACCCGTTCAGCAGCTGATACAAGATCCTGGTAAACCCATCCTGTTACGTCGCGCCACAATCGATCTTCCGGTGCAATAGGAACGATGCCCTTAGAAATGTCATTTCCAATCAGCACCAGTTTTCGTTCTTGGTCCTTACTTTCCCACTTAATCCACTCTCGGACAAGTGACTGCCATTTTTCCCGGCATGCAGCTGCCGGAATGCTTCGAGTCACTTCTCTAATCCATACTTCGATGCCTTCCAGAACGATGATTTTCTTACCATGAAGTTCTGGGATTTCCTCGCCTTTGTAAGCAGAAATCCAAGTATGTTCCAGGTCCTCTAATTGATATTGTTCTCTGACCCATCTTGATTTTCCATTGAAGGCACCTCCTGTAACGAAATGCACCTTTCTCCCCTCCTTAAACCCTCTCTGCTCCAGGTTAATTGATAGCCTTGGCCATAAGGAATGTTCCAGTCCCAAAACTTTCTCTCTTCAGTAGCATACCGCGTCAATAAATAACGGATCACTCCTCCATGAGTGACGAGTGCAGCTGTTGGGATTCGATTTTCAAGTATCCTTTTAGTAATTTCGTTCCAGCCTTTTACTACACGCAGAGTAAAAGCAGAATAAGATTCACCATTTGGAGGAGATACCTTGAAAGGTTCATCCAGCCAATTTTGATACATGATATCGTCTTTCAGCTGTTCATATGTTTTTCCTTCCCAGTCACCGAAATTCATTTCCCGGAGCTCAGGTAAAATCTCTGGTTCATTATTGGGAAAGAGGATTTTAGCTGTTTCCCTGCATCTACCAAGATCGCTGGTAAAAATCCAATCGAAGCCCCCGGGAATCTTGGTTAAAACCTGTCTCGGGACCAGAGTTGAATCCGTCCACCCCAGGTACGCTTTACGTTTATTTTCCAAAGTCATCCCATGGCGAAATAATGCAATAGCCACAATGTCATCCACAGCAAAACCTCCGTCAATTCGACACTGGCCCCAAGCGTATCTCCAGTCGTTCCGCCGAACCACTCAATAATTTTCTTCTTAAGGAACATCACAATGAGAATGACTGCAGCGAAATAGCTGGCCGCGCCAATATATAAGCCGTAAAATAGCAGGATTCCCACAAACCCAAGAAGATATAAAGGGTAAATCCATAACGTTGTTTTTGAAGAAGCATTATTAAACAATGCCCCAAGCCCCTCATTTTTGGCGGGTCTGACAGTAACGAGCAGGGTCCCCATCACGATCCGGGCGAGGAAGGGAATAGCAATTGCTAGCAGATAGGTAGCACTGTGCAGCATGCCTGCAATTTCGTAAATAAAGAAAAACTTTGCACTCAAAAGCATAATTACGGACAAGACACCAAACGCCCCTGTCCTGGGATCTTTCATGATTTCTAAACGTTTTTCCTGATCGCGGTAAGAAAAATAGGCATCACTGGAATCGATCCACCCATCAAGATGGATTCCTCCGGTTAAAATAATGTAAGCCAGCCATACTGCAAAGGCAGCCGCTAAATCCGAAAACGGACTCCACTCTACAATCGCAAAGAGAATACCAGAATAAACGGCACCCTGCAGAAGCCCCAGAATAGGAAATGTCTGTATTGCTCTCTCAAGATGCTTCTTGTCCATCGGCAATTCAACAGGAATTGGAACCGTCGAGAAGAACTGCAGGTTGATCAGAAGCCCTTTAAACCATTTCATTTCTGCTTCTCCATTGTTCAGATATTTCCTTCAGCTTCTTCCAGTCAAGATGTTTCACAAGATGGCTAGCCAGTTCATCATACTTCTGGTCCTTTTGCCTGCTGATATAGACCGGATCTCGAAGTGGAATTCCCTTCGCACTTCTGATTGAATTCAGCCAGTGATTTCTCCATTCATCATTGTGGAAAAGATGGTGAAGGTATGTGCCGATGACTCGGCCATCACTCCCATAGAATCCATCCACTCTTCCGCCGTCTAATAACAATAGCGGCTGGTGTACTGAAGTCATTTCAGTTTCTCCAAGATGGATTTCGTAACCTGCCACAGAAAGTGCGGTTCCTAACAAGGGATGAATCACTCCTTCTGCCCTGGAGGTTGTTTTTACCCTGGCAAAAGTAGTATCCGCTGGTATAATACCTAATCCATCCTCTACGGAAGAAACAGCCCCGGTATCACTGCCGAATGGGTCAATGAGCTTTTCGCCAAGCATTTGATAACCCCCGCAAATCCCGACAATAAAACCGCCTCTATCCGCATAATTGCGGAGCCAGCTATCAATTCCGGCACTTTTAAAATATTGAAGGTCCTTGATAGTGCTTTTTGTGCCAGGCAGGATGACCGCGTCAGGTACACCTATTTCCTCAAGCGAATTGACCCAGCTGACTGAAACGTCTTTTTCCAGATAAAAAGGCTCTATATCAGTGTAATTTGAAATATAGGGGGGCTTAATTACCGCAATATCAAGACCCGAGATGTATTTGCGAGTTGGAATCGACAAGGAATCCTCGCCATCAATCATATGGTTTTCTAGAAATGGAAGGACACCAAGAACAGGTATCCCTGTCCTGGATTCCAGCCATTTTATTCCGTCTTCAAACAAGGATCGGTCTCCGCGGAATTTATTGATAATCAAGCCTTTTACCCTCGCTTTTTCTTCGGGGGACATAAGCTCCAAAGTGCCGATAATGCTGGCAAAAACCCCGCCTCTGTCAATATCCGCTACCAGTACAGCGGGAACATCGGCGATTTCCGCGACTTTCATGTTAACAAGCTCTCGGTCCTTCAAATTGATTTCCACCGGGCTGCCTGCACCCTCCATCACAACCATGTCATACTCTTCCTCAAGTTTTTCAAAAGCGAAAGAAATGGCTTCAAGTCCACGCTCGTAAAATACCTCTCTGTATGCCTTTCCGGATAAGGTATTCGCCACTTCACCAAATACGATTACTTCAGCGTCCTGGTCGGACCTCGGCTTTAGCAGAATAGGGTTCATCCATACCGTCGCCTCTGTCCTTGCTGCTTCTGCCTGGATTCCCTGGGCTCTGCCAATCTCTTTTCCATCAAAGGTGACATACGAGTTGTTGGACATATTTTGCGACTTGAACGGCGCTACTCGAAAGCCCTCTTTTGCATAGGCCCGGCAGATTGCAGTGGCAATCAGGCTCTTCCCCACATCAGATGCTGTGCCGAGAACCATAATCCCTTTCACGGAGAACCCTCTCCCTTCATTAAAATCGGCAGCCCAGCTTCAACTAAATATGCATATTCCGCCTCTTTTATAAGAGCTTGGTGGATTTGGCCAAGGACCTGAGCATAAGTGAAGACAAGCCGACCATCGCCTATTGCGTCCCCTAAGACCTCATTACTGACAACGATAAATGCCCTTGCCTGTTGAGCTACTTGCCTCAGTTCATTCATGACCTTTGTAACAATCATTTTCGGGAAGTCAGCTTTTTCCCACTGCCCATCTTCATAAAAAAATTCATTATTCAACAGTGTGGTTAGACAATCCAGCAGGACAATATCATTTTTAGTCAGAAGTGTTGAAAGCGGAGATAGATTTTTGGGGATTTCCCATGTTCTCCATTTCAGCCCGCTGAGTTCACGGTCCTGTTGATGCCGCATGATTCTCTCTCTCATTTCCACATCGCCTGGATGCCCTGCAGCGATGTAGTGCAGCTGTCCAGAATATTCTGCTTTCATTCTTCCTGCAAGGATTTCGGCAAAACGGCTTTTGCCGCTGCGAACACCACCGCTGATAAAAATCAAAGACGACTGTCCAGCCATTTTTCCACCTCCCCCATCAATTTGTCGTTGGCTTCAGGGCCCTTGATAGCAAAACGCAGCCATTTTCCTTCAAGTCCGGGAAAGTTCACAGTATGTCTTGGGATCATTCCTTTCTGAAGCAGGTATTGCAGGAAGGAATGCTGGTCATCAAGGGATGTATCCTTTAGGAGATAAAAATTCACTCTGGATGAAGAAACAAGTAGGCCCTGTTTTTGATAAAAATGGAAAAGCCGCGTTCTTTCCTTTTCGACTAAGGCTATCGTTTCTTTTATGTATGCTTCACTGTCGAGGCACCATTCACCCGCCATCAAGGCAATCGCATTTGTGCTCCAGTGCGGCTGGAATGCTGCTATCTTCTTAATGACAGCTGGATCTGCAAGCAAGTAGCCAAGCCTCAGGCCAGGTATTGCAAACATTTTTGTCATCGAACGGATGATGAGCAGATTAGGATATTCCTTTATGTCAAGTGTGATAGATTCGTATTCTGCGAGGAAGTCGTAAAACGCCTCATCTACGATCAACATGCATTGATGCCTCCTGCATTCCTCCAGCAAATAAAGGATAATGGACCTTGAATAATACACTCCAGTTGGATTATTGGGATTGCAAAGAAATAAAGCATCAGCGCTCTTTAGCTTTTCATTTAAACCATCATCCGTCCATTCCCATCCAACTGCTAGCTGGTGGTATTCTACATGGCAGCCACTTACCCTGCAAGCTTCTTCATATTCCGAAAAAGCAGGCTGGACAATTACCGCACGCTTACCAGCAAGCATCCTGCCAATCAGTGAAATGATTTCAGCACCACCATTCCCAAGCAGGACATGGCTTTCCTGCAATCCTTCCCTTTTTGCAATCTTACTTTTCAAAATCGTTCCTTGTGGATCCGGATATTCCATAACAGACTCAAGAAGCCGCAACCAATTCTCTTTTAACACAGGAGGCGGACCCAGCGGATTAATGTTGGCGCTGAAATCCAGCTTTTCGTTCGGAACCGGCAGATTCATCGCTTCAAATAAATAGTGTGGATTGGCACCATGAGATGGCCACTTCAACAAGAATCCCCCCGAGCCACAGCACTGCTAGAAAAAGCGGAACAGTAGCTGTTACGATTTTATTTACTGCTAAAATATGATTTTTCTCTAATATAACAAGTGCTTCACCCATCTTAGCGCGTTCTGAAATAATCCCTTTATAATAATTGGTGCCTCCGAGCTGTACTCCCAATATGGCTGCCACCGCTGCCTCGCCCCAGCCGCTGTTTGGGCTCGGGTGCTTCTTGGCATCGCGCCTGACCATTTTCCAGGCGGCAATTCTTGTGTTGTAAAGCGGGCGGTTCATCGTGACCATACAAAGTGAGGTAATCCTGCTAGGCACCCAGTTCACCAGATCATCCAGTTTCGCTGATGCCCAGCCAAAATCTAGATACCTTTCGTTTTTATAGCCCACCATCGAATCACAGGTATTAATTGCCCGATACAATAGCGCAAGCGGAGCACCGCCAAGCACCGCCCAGAAAAGCGGGGCTGTAATGCCGTCGCTCGTGTTTTCGGCAACTGTCTCGACAGCAGCCCGGACGATTTCTGGTTCCTCAAGCTGCTCTGTATCACGGCCAACAATCCAGGAAAGCTTTTGCCTCGATTCTTTTAAATCATGATTTGAAAGTGGATAATAGACCGATAATCCAGCTTCTTTCAGGTTTTTTTGGGCAATGGCAGTTGAAATCATCACAGCTTCCATAAGGATTCCTGCTAAGGGATGCAGGAAGTAAAAGAATGATGTAAGCAGAATACCGATGCCTCCAACAATTAACATGACGGCAGCGACCATTGCCATTCCTTTGGCTTTTCTGCCGCTGCCTCTATTCATTCTACTGTCTAATTTGTAAATAAGCGTTCCCATCCATTTCACCGGATGCGGCCAGTCAGGCGGATCACCAATATACCAATCAAGAATGACCGCCAGTGTCACGGCGATAAGGTGATTAAAGATCATGTCTTCACCCTTTTCTTGCTGTTCCTGATTGCTTCCACGGTACATTCATGGACTCCCCTGCCAATGATTCGTCCCAGGGGAGTAATCGTGCCGGCGTAGTCAATTTTTTGCCCCCGTTGTGTTGAGGCAACCAGGATGCTGTCAGTGGATGTTCCTGTTGCCACTGACCCTGATAGCTTATCCCTTATTTCCAGATCGTGAAGCGCCTTTGTCTTCGCTTCAGTAGCTGTCATGATGCTCTGAATGAAAGCTTCCTCAGTCAGTTCTCCGCTGACGAATATCCAAATGTTTATCGTTCCAGGCGACATATCAAAAGAATAATACTCACTGCTTTTCGTGGCGTCTACAGCGTTTCCAACACCTGCCGTAACAACGATAAAGATTGAAAATCCTTCTGCCTGATAGTGCTTATAGGATACATCTTCAAGCATCACTGCCGTCATCATCCCGACTGTATCTTCAGGCTGTAATCCCTGCCCCTTCAAATATTGGATCATTTCTTCCCTATGGTCGCTGCAGTCATACCCTTTATCCACATGCCGGTTTACGAAAGTGCTGTACCAGCCGGTTCCCGCTCCGACAACTCCGGAAGACATCGTTCTTAATGGGATCGGAGAATTCAAGACAATGTAATCTTGCTTCATCTGAAGATGATTTTCTCCTAATTTTACTTGTGCTGGTTCATCTGAGCCGGCTGCTGGATTCAAGACTATTTCCTGCGCAGTAGCCATTGACTGTGGCTGCTTTTTTGTGTTCGTCTGTAAATTATTTGAAAACATCCGGGTAAACGGCTTTGGCAAGCTCCTCTACTCCTTCTGTCAGTCTCGGCCCAGTTCTTGTCACCTTATCGGAATGAACATCAACCACACGGTTTTCCTTTACAGCGGTAATCTTGTCCCAGCCTTTCCGGCTTATCACATTTTTCACCGGCTCATTCGTATAGTATCCATGCGTCGTGATGATCACATCCGGATTACTCTTAATGATGGCCTCTGGGTCCAGCTTTGGCCAACCTTCTTCTTTTACAGTGTTATCCGCATTAATGATTTGCAGCATTTCGTCAATGAAGGTATTCTTGCCAGCTGCATAAATTTCTGGTGTTGGTGATACTTCAACAAATACCAACTTTCTGTCTTCTTCTTTGATTTCCTTTGCTTGTGTTTTGATTTCTTCAATCTTTTTCTTCATGTCTGCAATCAAAGTATCGGCCTTTTCCTGTTCACCTGAGGCAGTACCAATCATGCTGATCGATTCATAAACTGCATTGAATGTCGTTGCGTCGTTAACGACAAGAACAGTGATTCCGGCATCCTTAAGCTGCTGGAGGCCAGCACCAGACGTATGTGCACCTGAAGCATGTGCAAGGACCAGATCAGGTTTTAAAGAAATGATTTTCTCAACATTAAATTCCATTCCGCCAATTTTCTCTTTCTCGGCCACTTCTTCAGGGAAATTATCAAAATCAGAAACTCCAATAATTTGATCATCAAGACCTAACCCGTATGCAATTTCTGTATTGCTTGGAATCAGGGAAACTATTTTTTCAGGCTTCGATTCGATTGTGACTTCTTGTCCGGTCCCATCCTTTATGCTAACAGGGAACTTTGCTTCTTCCTGTTGAACCGTTTCAGTTTTATTTGTCTTCTCCGCGTTCGACTGCTCAACATTGCCACACCCTGCCAATGCGCCAATTGTTAATAATAGTGCGAATAAAAAGGCATTCAACTTCTTCATCTGTCATTCCTCCGAATTATCATTTCGATTTGTTTCTGTAAACTTTTTGCACAACAAAATAAGACCGTTCTATAAAACTAAAAAAACACCTCCATTTTACTCATGGAGATGTTTGTATCGGTTCCTCTAATAAAAAGCCAGAATCGTTCCCAAACACCTCCTATCCTCGTAGGTTGTGACGCGAAGAATCAGGCAGGTCTCCTGGCTTCTGGTCATTGCTATCAAGCGCCTTCCCATACAAACAGTACAGTGGCATAAAGCTTGAAGCTCCCAGTTACAGTGGCGGGACCGCGTTGGAATTTCACCAACTTCCCTATTAAGTCTCTAAACTATTAAAATTCGTTTAGCAGACACCAGATTCTTTATGTATTAAATTTTCCGCTGGTATCAATTATACACAATTCGTGTCGAAAAAAGTGTGAATTTAGATAAATTATCTAAAATTAAATTTTAATAAGGGTCAAAAGCAGTAGGATACCATAAATAAAAAATCAAAAGACATCAATATAGCCTTTTGATTTTAAAGTTATGACTATCCTAATATTGTTTAGAAACTGCTCATGTTTGATTATTCTTCTCGCAATAGAATGGCTTCCTTCGCCATGACCGCAAGTTCGATTTTTTCAATTGTTTTGCAATAATTAGTTAAAATTTCTCCATCCACACTGACTTCCTTATGAAAATAATCGAGGACATGCCAATCCTCAAACCAATCCCCGCTCTCTGCCTCTTCATGACGGGTATCCGGCCAGGTGTATTTCAAGGGCGGGCTGTATAACCGCTCGGCACCCTTTCTTAACTCGCAATTCTTGATCCGACGCTTATAAAAGGACCGGGGGAAAGATTCATTTATATCATTAAACAAATGAGGCCAATAATCTTTCCTTGAGCCTGTGTGAGGATGTTCTTGGGCCCATTTCAAGACCCCAGCCAGAATTCTTTCTTGCTGAAAAAGAAGCGAATACAACTTTTTTCCAAATAAAATTCTCTCGTGGAGCGAAGTGAAGTAGCGTAACGTGCCGCCGTTAAGGGAAGCTTTCACCTTTTTGTTCCCGGCACAACAGGGAAAAATGATATTGTTGAAATTCAAAAAATCGTACATTTTAAAGCTGACCGTACCTGTTACGATTTTTTTATAATGCTGATTTTGGATCAATCTTTTTTCCAGATAGCTCTGTTCATTGATCACCATCGCAAACGCCAATGCAGCTTGATCACCACTATTCCAAAAATAACGCCACATCGTTTCCATGAAGGTGGAAACATGAAAGTACCGTAAAAGATGGAACATTTCCTTTCTGCCTCTCACACTCAGGTCATAGATCAAAAATTGAGGATACACATCTTGAAATATCAACCAGCTGCCGCGCTCCAAAAAGGAAAAAAGGTCTTTCTGATCCTTATCAGATAAAAGCTTTGTCAGCAACTCCCCTTTTAAATCCGTCATGTTCCATCCGACGTTTCGCGATACCATATGTCCGAGGAAAGCCCAATGGATTTCAGGGTGTTGTTGGTAAAACTGAAAATAAGCCTGCGTCCGTGTTACATTGTTTCGATTGAGTTGTCTCGTCTGCTCTTTTATAAAATAAATCCATCCTTTATCTTTTTCTGATAAATCAGGCAGATGACCGAAAGCTTTCTTTTTCGACTTTTTCTTTAATTCTTTTTTTACATCTGAGAAAGATTTAAGCAAGAACGGCATCATCCTTCATAAACGTTCATTTTGTGTGGATCATTCATTCCCATCAAAGGAATGCATATTCATTTTGCACAAGGAATATGAATACAAAGATGTATATTCGGGAGAGGATGGGTTCAATGAGGCATCGGGTATATAAGGAAATGAGCAGAATCGTTGATCAGCTGATCCAGGACCAATCAGAAAACGGTGCCTGGCATTACCCTTTCGAGACCGGGATCGTAACGGACTGCAGTATGATTATCTTATTACGGACATTGGAGATTGATGATGAAGAATTAATAAAAGAATTGGTGGATCGGATTGCCGGAGAACAGCAGGAGGATGGGTCATGGAAGTTGTTTCATGACCAAGAAAAAGGAGATCTAACATCCACTGTGGAGGCTTATTATGCCCTTCTTTATTCTGGTTACCGGGATAAAAAGGATCCGGAAATCCAGGCAGCCAGGCAGTTTATTTTGGCCAACGGAGGTGCCTCGGAAGTCCATTTGTTTCTAAAAATCATGCTGGCCCTGACAGGACAATGTGAGTGGCCGCACCTCCCTATAAATATTGAAGTGATGCTTATACCAGACTCCTTTCCAATCAACCTTTTTGACATCTCCGTATACGGAAGAGCCAACCTTATCCCTTTTTTGATTCTCGCCAATACGAATTTCCGTAAGCGAACACCACGATCACCCGATCTCTCCGATTTATTTCAAAACAAAGAAGTTCGTTTTTTAACAGAAGATCAAGAAGAAGATGCGCGCTCGCTGATCAATTGGATTAAACAAGGGATAAAGGGATTGAAATCCCATGGAAACCTTCGCGAGTTGGCCTTATATCGTGCCGAAAAGTATATGCTGGACCGATTCGAACCAGACGGTACCTTCTTGAATTATTTCAGTTGTACTACCCTAATGATTTTTGCCTTAATGGCTAGAGGCTATCATACTACACATCCGGTGATTACCCGTGCAGTGCAAGGGTTGAAAGCAATGGCCACCCGGATCGACGGAAAACTCCACTGCCAGTACACGACGGCTACGGTCTGGAATACAACCTTGGTTAATTATGCTCTGCAAGAATCCGGTATTACCTATTCATCCAACACTGTTCAAAAAGCAAATGAATACATTCTCTCCCGTCAGCATCTCAAATACGGGGATTGGGCCAATCATGCACCAGACCTGTTACCAGGAGGCTGGGGATTTGCGGACCTGAACACGTTCCACCCAGATATTGACGACACAACCGCTGCACTAAGGGCGATCCGTACTTTGGCCACAGAGAAAGTGGATTGCCGGCAGGCATGGGATCGTGGAGTAAACTGGCTCACTTCCATGCAAAACAATGATGGTGGCTGGGCGGCATTCGAAAAGGATGTAGATAAAAAATTATTGACCTTGTTACCGATAGAAGGAGGAAAGGATTTATTGATTGACCCGTCCACGGTTGATTTAACAGGAAGGACATTGGAGTTCTTGGGCAACTTTACCAATTTGGATTTTCACCACCCGATGATTAAAGATGGCATTCGCTGGCTGTTGCGGCATCAAAATTCTGATGGTTCCTGGGTGGGCCGTTGGGGTGTGTATATTTATGGTACGTGGGCGGCAGTAACAGGAATGATTGCAGTTGGGGTATCCCCAAAGCATCCAGCCATTCAAAAGGCGCTAACATGGTTGCGGTCAATCCAGAAACCAGACGGCGGATGGGGAGAATCCTGTAAAAGTGATATCAAAAATCGTTATGTACCGTTGGGCGAAAGTACTCGCACGCATACCGCATGGGCTCTTGACACACTGATTACAGCAGCAACTGAAGTTACACCTGAAATTGAAAACGGTGCAGCTTTTTTAGTGGATAGGAAGGAAAAAGAGTGGACGACAGCCTATCCAAAAGGAAGAGGAATGGCTGGATCCTTTTATATCAATTACCATTGTTATGAATATGTTTTTCCATTACTAGCTCTGGCTCATTTTCAAAAATTAGCTGGCGGACAGCTACTAACCGGTGAATAACATACCAATGATTTGTATTTTCATAACGTCTCTTGTTCGGCCTTTGGCATATTATAAAATCCTGTCCCATAAAATGCAAAATAGATGACAGTACAAGGAGGTAGCGAAAGATGCTAGAGGCGCTCCACCAATTTTTAGATCTGAAAACATTAATCTGGTTGTTTCCGATTATTTTCATTTTCCATGATCTAGAAGAAATCATCACCATTGAATCTTCCATGGATGCAAACAAATATCTGAAAACCAACTTCGTCGAGATGACATTAAGAATGAGGAAAAAGCTAGGTTCCACCGCTGCCGAGCTTGCTGTTTCAGCTACATGGATTTTACTGATTATCTCCTTCACTTCAGTGATGACCGCTAAATTTTCATCTAATGCAGAAGGTTTTCTTATGTTTACCGCCATTCTTAATTTATTTGTTTTGCAGGCAACCATGCACATCGTTCAAAGCATTAAGTTCAGGAGTTATACACCTGGGATCATAACGGCACTGTTCCTGCTTATCCCTTACTGCCTCGTTACCTATTATTTTTTAGCCAAATCTGAACTGATGGACTGGCAATTGATCCTCACCAGTCTTCCGATTAGTTTGATCATGATCCTGGTTTTCCTGGTCGGCAATCTTTTAGGGCGGTATTTTATTCGATAACTAGCCCGAAATTTTTTATAGGCCTCCCAGAATGATGATGTGTTCAGACTTTGCTTATTTTAACAACACATTAATAGTCTCCGAACTTCTTATAATAACAGTTATCTTTTACCGTATTTCTACTGGTGACTTGTATTCAGTAAATTATTGGATGTGACCACGTGCAGGTTACCAGTTTTTCACCATTGGACGATCAATCAACTATTTTAAATACTGCTTTTGCTAATTTTGAAATCAAACGTATCAGTCCCTCAGAAAGTAAAATTAAAACATCAAATACAGCATCGAAGAAGGCTCACCATTTTCCTTCTTTATACTCTATTTTTCTTCTTCGTTCCTCTCTTAATATTTTACGTTCTGCTAAAGACTTCATGATCATCCCTCCTATATATTTCCTTAAATACGGTTATACTCCATAAAAGTTTCGTTAATACTCAAAAAATTAATTTAAGAATTTTAATCCTTTCGATAAGAAGCAGAATCGTAAAGTAGAAACTTCTTTTTTTCTAAAAATGGATAATTTTTCTGAAAAATATGTTACGATAGTTTTAGTTATATTTACCTATAGGAGGCACACAACTCATGGAAGCTTATATTTTACCTGTATTGATGTTTGTCATAGTTTGGATTCTGAACCGTAATTTTGCCACTATTAAGGGCTGGGTAGGAGAAAGACGAGTGGCCAACATCCTCTCTACTTAAGATCCGCAGGAACATACCTTGATGAATGACATCTATTTACCAAAAGAAAATGGCCAAACTACTCAAATTGACCATATTCTCATTTCACCTAAAGGCCTATTTGTCATAGAAACGAAGAATTATAAAGGCTGGATTACCGGCTCAGAACATAGCCAGTCTTGGAATCAGACAAATTATAAACGAAAAGATAAATTCTACAATCCAATCTGGCAGAATTCAGGCCATATAAAAGCACTTCAAACACAATTAGGAGATTTGGCCGCAGATCTACCCATCCACTCCATCATCGTTTTCGGAAAAGAAGCAACCCTGAAATTCAAAGAACCATTTAAGAATGCCTATGTCATCAAGAGCGGCGAACTCCTGTCAACAATACAGCAGATTGAAGTAACTCAGGAAATATCTCATTTCAAACGAGGAAAAGTGAAACAATTGCTTTCTCCTTTTATCATCAAGGATTTCAAACAGAAGAATGAAATAAAGAAAAAGCATGTATCCGATATTAAAAATGACCTTCAGCAAAAGAAAGTCATGGTGACAGAAAACATTTGCCCCCGCTGCGGAAGCCCGCTTGTATCCAGAACAGGTAAGAAAGGAAAATTCAAGGGTTGCAGCAGCTTTCCAAAATGCCGGTTTATTGCTTAGTTTTCTAAGTAATAATCCATGAAGACTTTCATTCCAATGTGTGTTCTTAGCTTTCCATGGACGAACTCATAACAAAAGCCTGTTTCCTGCACTTTCAGCAAGAAAACAGGCTTCTTTTATCTTTCTTAGTTGCAATTATGAACTTAATTTATTTCCCCAAAAATCCACCCTCAGATTTTATCGTTTGTCCAGTAATCCAGCCAGAGTCATCACTGGCTAGGAACGTTATTAATCGCGCAGCATCTTCAGGTACACCTATTCGTCCTGTTGGAAAAAGTGGCAGCAGCTGTTTTCTCAATTCATCATTAATCCAACCTGAATCTGTGGGACCAGGATCGACGGAATTCACAGTGATACCGATGGGTGCTAATCCAACTGATAAAGGTTCGGTTATTGCGATGATCATTCCTTTAGTTGCTATATAGGCCAGATTGTTAGGATCAGGACCTTTAGATACCATATTAATGATTCGGCCATCTTTCCCCTCAGGAAATGTATTTTCATACCTTTTTGCAAATTCCAGAGAAAGCATTAGTGTTCCACTGTTATTCACACTGTAATGCAAGTCCAGTATCTCTCTATTCAAAGTTCGAAAATCCGCTGGCGATTCAAAGGTAGCATTGTTCACTAATATACTAGGTGTCCCCAGCGTTTCTTCAACCCGGTCCATTATAAGACCAGGTGATTCACTCCTACTCAAGTCAACTTCCATATGAGCAGCATGAACTCCGATTTGTCTTAACTCTTCACATAACAAATTAGGAAAATCCTTATCTGATCCATTACCGCTAACCTCATCAAATGGAGACCAATGTGTAAAAAATACATCTGCCCCAGCATTCGCAAGTGAGCGGCAAATCGCAGCCCCTATTCCTTTAGTGCGGCTTGCGCCAGTTACTATTGCAATTTTGCCTTTTAGGTTGGTCATTGTAATCCTCCTGAAACTCATTTTGAACTAGAACAATTAAGAAAATAAAAGGTTAGCATTGAGAAAGATCATTAACGCTTTCTAGAATGATCTGTAAATAAAAGATGCTGTGTTCTTATAGATGCTGATAAGCTTTATTATTTTGTCTCTGACAACTACGTTAGTTCCTAATTATTATTTTTCTTCTTTCATCTTTTTTGAATCTGCTAAGCCGTTAAACAAATAGGCAATACCAGTTAGAAAGAATCCAAAAACAATAAAGTTATAGGCGTGCGTAGCTTTGAATCCCTCAAAGCTGTTTAGTAAATAAAACAAAAACCCAAACGATAAGTAAATGGCTCCTATTAATTGTTTCACTTAAAACGTCCCTTACAAAATGATCTTCTGGAAATCTTAGAGACAGTAATAACTCAAGCTCTCAACCCATGAAAAGAATTTTGTCCTATTCCTTTCATACCAATCATTACAAACAAGATATTTTTCTTGATGTATAGTAACCGGCATTTAATTATCTTTTCTACTCCTCAACATCAATCAAATAAATCCTTTCCTTAAACCCACCTCTGACCTCTGCTTTCCGTTGTCGTATTTCCTCAATCTGATCAAATTTATACCCGTGAACTTCTGCTAACGAATGCATTACTTCTAATAAATCCGCCAATTCTTCAGCAGCTTCTTGATTGTTAGCACTATTTGTGTATTCGTTCAGTTCCTCAAATGCTTTATTTTTCAGCTCTTTGATATATTCCTCATTTTCTAGTTTTATTGTATTAAATGATTTTCCAGACTGATTTATGATTTGTGGTATCCGATCTCGGACTAGTTTGTTATACACCATTGACTTGCCCATACTTAAACCAATAACCCACTAAAAATATTTAAATAAATACTTCTGCCTCGCATGTTACTTGGCAATTCAAATTTCTCCTGAGTGATAGATGCCATGTTATTTTCCCTCAATTCAGAATAAAGTATAGTTAAATTATACCATTCAGCTAACCTAAGTGATATATTCATAGAAAAAGGGAGTGTTATTTATGGCTATAAAGATGTTTGCTGAAATCCTGAAATATCCTTATGTAATCGTTTATGACAGCGCTAATGGAAACAAGCTTCATAAGACAAGCTGCTCCTATATCACAAAAAAGAATTTTGATCTGAAAGTGATCATTAATAAGGAGAAGAACGGATACTATCATCCTCTGGAACATCTTGAAGAGCTAAACGATCCATCCGTTAAACCTTGCAAAGTGTGCAAGCCAATCCATGATTAAATCGCATTCGAAGTTTCAAGTAATATAAAAAGGCAGACCCATTAGTCTGCCTTTGATCAATCTATTGTTGAAGCATCTCCATCAATTTCTTAAAAACCCCTGAAGGATTTTTCTCTAATTGATCAATCGAAACTGCTTCTTCTGAGTTTTTTTGAATGAATCGGATTTCCCGCTCCTGCTTATCCATGATCACTTTAATATCCTTAATCTTATACTCTGATATTCTAGAAGCCCGATCAAGATTCTCGTGGTCCAAATCAACCCTAATTTGATCAGAGACCCTTCTAAGCATCCGCCAGATGGTCATCTCTTCCTTAGACTTCATAAATAATTCAGGAAGTTCCCGAGCTTCCTTTAAAGCATTTAAGGTCGACATCACATAGCTTGATATGCCGTAATTAACGGGCTTGATATTCTGTTTTAGTTTAGACCAGGCAGCTACATGGAAACGAATATATTCATCTGTTCCATTATTAAACGGCCTGACATCTTTAATCTTCGCATAAAGCTGAACGCCATTATCAGTATTCAAGCTGTTTTTAACATACAAAGCTACATACTCTGCTTCCTGCCAGCCTTTCCTTAATTGATTGACCGGAATTTGATAATACGCTTCCTTGATGAATTGGTCAAAACTCTCTTGATCAGAAACAAGCCCAACCAACACCATTTGATCCAGGCTCGACTTCCATTCTTCATGTGCACCCCTTGGCAGGATGCCATCCCTTTGAATCTCTTCTGGGCTCTTATCAATCAATCTTTCTAAAAACCGTTCAACCATATTCGTGGTATTCGGCAGGAAAGGCAGCCCGCCAATATTCACTTTATCGATACTCTTGTAAAAATGGTGCTCTTCATAGACGGTTTCGTCAAACCATGGGAATAATACATAAGCTCCAAAAGCGGTTCTTTCAAATGGACCCCCATTTGTTGCAACAATCGAATCCCGATAGCGATGCATCGTATTAATATCATCTTCCATCGGACCGGGGGTTTTATATCGTTTTTGATAATAGCTGTCTTCCTGGGCATAATCAATCCGATATTTAGCATCAAAAATATAATGGTATTTGTAGCCCTTTCCCTTTTTCTCAATGCTCAGCATCGTATCAGGTATTTGCGAAACTGTCGGCAAGCTAGTCTCCCGCTTTTGATACGCTAATATTATTTCTTCATTCGTAACAGGGTGCTTGAATATTCTCCTGGCGGCTTTGTTTGCTTCCAGATTGACAAACAAACCTTCCCTGTTAACCTGAACAATATCCTGACTAATAAGCTTATACTTTTGACCAAGAATCTGTCCCAATTTCAAGAATGTCCAATATTCATAAAGAGTGGCAACGTCCTTTACCGACATTCGGTATAGTTTCCCCTGCAGCATCAATCCTTTTGAAACGGTTAAATAGATTTGAAAAGCGTCCCGATAACCAGGCGCCATTTGCAGAACCAGACTCATAACGGAACGGTCCAGCTTGCCAATAGACTTCCAAAAAGGACTGCTCAGTTTAGACTTTAATTGTAGAGACATTGATTTAATTTTCTCAACTAAGTCATAGTCTAGATTCTCTCTATTCCATCTATTTTTACTCGTAATAGAGTCCAACAAATCATCCAGCTTTTGTTTGATCCGCTCAATCATCCACTTAACATAGCGGTTCTCCAAAGTATCATATGTAAGCTCTTTTTTAATTTTCAACCCCTCTGATGGCATGACTGTCCTGCTATGAATGTCAATCCCTTTTGATACATCGACAAAAACGTTCGCACGCTTCCGCAAAAAATTCCTGCTGACAGAGTCCTGCTTCCTCAGCTGGTCCCCGCGTGCTTTTTCATACGTCTTCTCCAATTTATGATGAGGTTGGAACTCAATTCTCGCAACGGCCTGAAGGAATTGATGAAAATGCTCACTTATCAGCCGGTAAAATTCCGCTTTTGACGGATTTCCCTCCAGCCTTAACCTGGCACCCAAATATGTTTTTCGGATAAAATGAAAAGCCAAGTTATAGATTTCATCATTCACTTCATCTAAAAGATTTTGATAATCCTTTTTATAATCAAGTTTCACAGGAAATATCTCCAACGTGACTTCAAGGATCGCCTTACCATCCGCCCTTATTTCGAATGTTGTAAAACCAACCTCGTTTTGGAACTGCAGATTCCCCATAAGAATCGATTGGCTACCAATTGGTACTGGAGAGACGGCTTGTCTGATAAGAGGATATTCATGATAAAAAGTGAACTCCTGATCAGCTTTAGGAACGACGATCAGTTGATAGACCCCATTTTCAAAGAAGATCGGCCTTTGATCAGAAGGAGTGACCAGCTCTTGATTGGCGATATCATATACCCTAATCTCCTGAATGCTATCTCCATCCACTGTAAAATCCATCACATCATGACGGTCCATAGTCTTATATTGCCGTAATCCTTCATACCTTTCATGATAAGGTTTTCCCTTTATCACTAATGAAAGATCCTCAGTCTCTATTTTTACTAATTCAACATCATCACGAGATCCAGAAGGAAGTGAAGCCATCGTTTCTTAACCTCCCAAGCATTTCAGCAACTTTTGCTGCGCTTCGTGGATAATCGCCATTTTGAATGTCAATTTGGCCATCTTCTTCATATTCTTGATTCGCAAACAAACTATAAAGCCCTCTCAGCAATTGTTCCACTCGAGTGTCGCTGCCTGCAATTCGCGGGAGGATCTTCTGCAAAATACAGTGGTCAAATGCAGGTTCAAACTCCATTAAATTTGATTCTTCATTGTAAGCCAGATAAAAGCAGATCTCATCGCGAACACGGTAACCAACATGCGCATTAATCAACTGAAGCGCTTCATTAATCTTAACCAGTTCATCCGTGGCCCTAGCAACCATTTTTTGATTTTCTTTATATACATCCTTTAAATGAAGATACTTAGAAGCAAAACGGTCCTGACCGATAACTTTCGGCTCCACTTCTTCAAGCTCACTTAAAAAGGCCAGGTTACCAAGATTTACACGATTAAACTCAATCGTATTTGCCCGGTCCAATACCTTTTTGCTGAATGGATGTGTCGTTTCATCCATATTAACCGTTCCGATAATATAAAGATTGTTTGGAAGAGTAAGGTCCTCCCCATAAACATCACTTGAGAGAAGAGTTGAAGAAACAACCTCCCCATTCTCCCACTTGCGACTTTCCATCACACTTAAAATATCACTAAAATAATACTCAACACGCGCCAGGTTCATCTCATCCAGAAGCACAAAATAAGGCAACTCAGGATTCTGGTGAGCGCTCTTGATTACCTTAGTTAAAGGCCCCTCTTTAAATTCACCCTTAATATCAACGTAGCCAAGCAAATCAGATCCATCATTCCAATCTGGACGGATCGGGATTAAACTAAATTGCCCATTCTTTTCAGTCGCTCCTAAACTTTCAGCAAACCATTGTACGATTTTTGTTTTTCCAGTTCCTGATATACCGGAAATGATGACGAATGGTTTGGTTTTTAGGGATAAAAACAGGTTGATAACTTCTTCCTTATCGTAATAAAAGCCTTTACCTCTAATGTAAGAGAAAATATGTTTAATTAGTTCATTGTAGGATAAGTAATCATCCTTTTCTCTAATTAGATCTTTCTGATCATCATTTTGATAGTCAGTAGGAACGTTTCCATTTTTTATAGAGATGAAGTTTTCATAAATATTAACCATTTCCTCCAAATCTTCTACAAGTTCACTCTCAGCAGGCATATCCTCAAATTCATAATGTATGTATACAGCAGTAGAAAGAGCGTAATCTCTTGCTTTTTTGCTCTCTCCTAAAAAGATATTTTCATCTTTCCTAACATTACTTGCCGCAGGTATTGATTGACGGATTTCATCCTTTATCTTTAACATGTCTTGCTTCGATGTTTCTGTAACGCCCTGAGCAAGAGTAAGATAAACTCTTTTCATATCCTCACTAAACAGATAAACAATATAATATCCCCGTTGGGTAGACACAGTAATAGACCGGTTCATAATGGCAATCCAAGGTACAAAAGCCCAATTACCCTGCCCTATAGAACCTGTAACCACATAGTCAGAAGTATCGATGAAAGAAAGCTTATAGAACTCATCAGGAAAGTCATTCCTAACAAAACTTCCTAAAGGGTGGTTTGCTAAGGGCTCTGTTTTCGAGTCTAAATACTCGCTCATTACTTTTACAAAACTTTCTTTAATATTAGTTTCCATTTTGGACTCCCTATTGCTTAAAGTATTAAAGAACTGTTCAGTTGGATTCCATTCTTGATCAATTAGGTTGGTGTTTTCTAACCACATAAGAAGATTATGTGTTCTCTCCTTCGCGACTGATTCAACCATTAAATTATCCCCTCTAGAATTCCTAACAATAAGCATACCTAATTGTTCTAGAGCAGTCTTTTTCTCTCTTTTTGGTAACTCTCTTATAAGATCTAAAGTAATAAGTGCGACCCTAAAATAACCTACCTTTATTAGAATTTGCTTGATATATTCGTCCTTATCTTTTGCACTTTGGTAAAGATTAAATTGACTACTGTTAATTTCGTTATTTTCATCAAAAAAACCTAATAACCTCGCATCCTGCCGACCTCTTGACTTAATTCTATATAAATTTCCTTCTATTTGATCACTCAGATTTTTAGGGTCATACTTTCCGGTAATAACTTCATCTAAAAAGACTTTAACCTTGTGGTATTGTTCACTAGGCAAATCGTCAGTTTGAAATTCCTTTAATTTAATAGCAATCTTATTATTAATACTTACTACCTCAACAAATGGCAATTTAGCGAAGTATACCATAAGGAATGAAGAACGTCCTCTAGTCTTTTGAAAACCATCAGCTGTTGCTTCCCTTAGTAAAACAAACTCTTTCCAAGCCTCGTTAATAAACTCGAAGGACATAAATTCAAATGGCTTTTCTTTTTCTCCCCTACTAAACTTTTCTCTACTGGACTCTGTTTCTATGTATAAACCTAAATCATCAACTTTTGAAATCCAATTTGTCTTTTTTGTTCCTAAAGTTTTTAAGATATTTAACCTTTTGGCGAGGTTATATACAATTGTTTCAAACACCTGATCAACTCCAATAACTTAGCATACTTATATATATCTTAACAAAAAATGACAAAAAAAGAACCATCCTTAAAATAGGTGTAGGAAGGTTCGCTTTTTGCAAACATACTGACTTTTTTAATTTTTAAATCATAACTTTCTTATTTTAATTACTTCTGAAATACGATCGCGCACTATTTTTTTGTAATTCGGCATAAAATCCCCTCGACTAAATTCAACAATAAATAATAAAAAATCCCTATCCCTATCCCTAGTCTTTGGATACTGGTGGACAGGTTCGAAATAGGTCTTAAACCTTTGATACTGCAAGGTTCTGTATGATATATGTGTAAAATTTGTATAAATAAACAATAAATGAGATATACTGGTGCATTTTCCGTATGAAACGGTTTCCCATGATGTATCTAATAGAGAAAAAAACTTAATACTCTTCTTCTATTTCAAAATTCCTAATGTTAAAGGCTTTGTTTACATTTGTTGTTAAAAAATAATATAACCAGTTGTTGTCACTTCCTTGTGCCCTTACAATTTCAGGAACTTCTTTTGTTTCTTCGTCTTCCTCAATTTCTCCATCTGATCCTTCTTTTTCTTCTGTTTCTTCGTCCGTTCCTTCTGTTTCCCCTGTTTCTTCATCCGTTCCTTCTGTTTCTCCTGTTTCTTCATCCGTTCCTTCTGTTTCCCCTGTTTCTTCATCCGTTCCTTCTGTTTCCCCTGTTTCTTCGTCCGTTCCTTCTGTTTCCCCTGTTTCTTCATCCGTTCCTTCTGTTACTTCTGTTTCTCCTGTTTCTTCATCCCTTCGTTCTGCGTCTTCTGTTTCCACAACCGTTCCTTCTGCTGTTTTTATTTTATTAATTTCATTCAATAACTCATTATTTAATTCTTCTATTAAATTAGCTTCTATTGAAAAAGAGTAGTCTTCAATTACTTTTGACATAATATCCCGTGCTTCCATGGTCTTCATATTAGTTTGATAGTGTTTAAGGCATAAAGAAATGATTGAGTGCTTTACTTCCTCTAATACCTTAGAATGTGTCGGATTAACAAATGATACATTATTATTCAAAAGCTGTACAAAAAACTTATCATTTTTAATATGTTGATTATTTTTGTCTTTACCTAGCCAACCATGAATACAGCACTCATAGTAGAAGAGCCAATTGCTATCATACAGACTCTCTTCTGTAAGAAAACTTTCATAATATGAAAAATCTAATGCCCCTTTTAAAAGGTTCTTTGAATTTAAAACCATTACTAGTATATTTATTATCGCATTATCATTCTTTAACAATAGTTTACTTACATCTTCTTCTATAGAAATATCCAACTTTGCTGCAAAACTAAGAGCCCATGATACCTCAAAATCATTTTTTAACTCTACATTTTCTTTTATAAGAACATTTATAAAATCTTTTATTCTTTCATCATTTAATGGATAACCTCTATATTGATAGCCTTCAATAGTTTCAAACACTGTAGGTATTATTGATGAATCTACAAGGATAGATTGTAATAGTAACGATTCAAATATATCCCAATTCTCCCTATGTATCACAACTCCCCTCAATACTTTTACTGCATAGTTTAATATTCCCTTTTCATCTAATTGAATCTTATATCTAAAAGCTGTACTAAAGAATTCTTTTATATCTGTATGCTGCAGGTATATTGATTTTCTCTTATCCTTTTTATTTCTTCTAAATTCATACTTTTTAAAGTAGTACAACCACTCAGATTCCAAAACTTGCGGTATTTTAATTACTCTAGTCTTTGAATTATTTAGATCTAGCCCATAATTTTTTAAGATTTTATTCAAAATATTTTGGGCTCTTTCTGCTTCTTCTGATGAACCAAAATAATATTCCATATCATCTGTATATCTATAACCTACTAAACCATCGCCATATTCTCTTTTGAAATCAACGTCAATTGTTGTACCGACTATTTCCTGTATTATTAATGATGCAACTGGCCCAATAGGAATTCCTACAGTTTGTCCATCCTGCAAATTTCTTACAAATCTATCAATCACATTACCGTAGTATCCATCATCTCTTTGATTTGCTTTTGCAACCTCTTTTGTGTGTAGTGCCCACGGTATAGAATGAGTATAAATACTTGGGTAATACCTTGTAATATCAGCTTGTAAAATATATCTTTTTAAAACCAGATTATGTATCCTTCTATTAATCTTTTCAGACATTTTATATTTTGGTTCTATGTTATCCTTAGTAACTTGTGGAGTTGTTAAAGAAAACTGTGACTTAGAAAAATGCACCTCTAAATCTCCCCAATTATCTTCAATTAATCTTGCTAGCAATATATAATGTAGCGGGTGTGGAACTGATATAATCCTTCGGAAGTTTTCCGTCTTCGGTATTGAAAAATCTATTAGTTTACACCATTTGTTTAAACCTTCTTTTGATAGTCTTGATTTTGTTAAATCAAGTATATCTATATTCTCACTTAAAGATGTTGATTTAAATTCACCTGGTATTTGACTAGCAAAATATCCCGATGATATTATTTTTTTTGCAATTTCCTTTTTTTCTGACATTTAATCACTTCCAAATTAAAGTTCTCTTTCAATCCATTGGTATAAGACCTAATAATTCTTCCTTAATTTCTATCAAAAGCTTACGAAACTCATCACCTAAGTATCTTTTATTTTTAAAATACCTAATTGGCCCACAGTTCCTTTAGCCTGTAATAAGGTCTTTTTCTAATAAAGTAAACTCATTAACGAACCGTTCATCAAAACTAGTTTCTGATAAATCAAATTCTGCCAATGCAGGTATGTTATCTGCACCATTAAAAACTTAAGTATGTGCACCTTTTCATTATCTCGTTGATTACTTCATCTAAGTGATCTCCACATGGATCTAAGTTCACCAATGAATCGCACCATTTAAAAATCAACTAAAATAATTGTCTTTAAGGATTTGAAATTGCCTCGTAAGTTGTTTTGTTCGTTCGTATTTTATCAACTATATCCTAGACAACATATTGGTAGTGTACAAAAAGGAGCCATATAGCTCCTTAAATAAAGAAATTATTCAACTCCCAAAGCCTTAAACACTGCATCTTCTGGACTTTGGTAAAAACTTATCTGAAATTTCGCAAAGAGTTCTGGTGGAACCGTCCCAATATCAACAGCAGAAGCCATTGGTAATAGAACCTTTTTAGCCCCTGAATCAAAGCAAACTTGAAGAACATTTGCTAATTCTTCAACTTTATTAATTGTCCCGCTAATACTAATAGCTCCAAGAATAGCCAATTGACTTTGTACAGGCTTTTGCATAGCACCTGAACATAATGCTATAAAGGCTGCTAGTGACAATTCACTAGTTAATCCAATACCGTGAATATCTTGAATGTGCATCAAATAATCCTTCAAGGTAGTACTAATCGAGCCACTAATATTCTTACTATTTGCCTTAAAGTAGCGGAAAGCCGTATCAATACTTTCCTTCGCTTCTCGATCTGTTCCAAGGCCGGTTCTTTCAAATTTTCCACTTCCACTTACGACTTCAGTTTCAATTTTAAATGTTCCGATCATGCCTGATTTACCACGGGCAATAGTGTATATATGTCCCGGTTTACCTAAACCGTCAGGAATAATTTTGCCGCCACCCTGTTCTGGAACAGACACAAATTCTTCCATCATTGTTTCATTATTAATATAGGAGAAATTAACATCGTAAAATTCCATGCCACCAATTTTCTTTAACTGCTCCTTTACCCGCCGTCTTCCAATTAGGGCGTAACGAAGAATCTCCTCCACAGCTTCTACACTAAACTCTCCATTTGGATATAAAAGCTTAATTAAACCCGATACTGTCTTCCTTACTGCAATGACATCACGTTGGTTCAGATTGTTACCGAAACGAAAATATTTTTCTGCAGTATCCGAAAAAGATCGTTTCCGCATTTCACGGAAAAATTCTGCTAAATAATCAACAATAAAGCCGTATTCATTTGTTAGAAATTCTGGTCGCATCTTCGGGATTTCCCAACCTGGGAGATAAAAGTGCATCCGATCAAAAAATGCTGAGTCATATGCCATCGCTTCAGGAAATGGATCAAAGAGATGAGAAGTTTTTAGAAGCACATCCACACTTTGATTAATGTTTCCAACAAAAACCATTGATGCATTAGCATTTTTTTCTTCACGCCCCCTAGCAAAAGAACCAGAAGCCATATAATCTTTCATAATTTGTATTCCATCTTTATCCTTAAAAGTAATACCTGCTACTTCATCAAACGCTACACAGTCCCACATCCCTACTAATCCAATTTGACGGGATGACATATTGTAGAAAAGATTTGCAACTGTCGTTTGACCTCCAGAAACTAGAATGGAGTTCGGAGAAATCTCTTTATAAACATGGGATTTCCCTGTTCCCCTTGGCCCAAGTTCGCACATGTTATAGTTATTCTCTACAAGAGGTACAAGGCGTAAAAGCATATGCCATTTTACATTCTCTTGAAGTTGAGTAGGTTCCATTCCAATGGAGCGAATAAGGACGTCAATCCATTCTTCTTTAGTAAAATGTTTGCGTTGGTCAAATAGTTCTTGTAAATCCATAGTAGGCATTTGAATTGGAGTAATACTTTCTATGCTAAAAGGACTTACACCTTTTTGCTCCTCATCATAGAAGTATTCCATCTTCAAAATGCACCAAATACCACCTGCTAGTAACTTATCAAATTCTTTTACAAATCTAGATGAGATAGATACACCCTTCAAGCCTAAATTTGAAAATTCAGCTTCGTAAACATCTTTCTTCTCATTTAGTTTAACTGAAATTTTATCAATAACAGTATACCGGCCAAGCTCTTTTATTTTTGATTTAACCTTTTCAGCTTCATCTGGACGTACAAAATTGTCTGAAAGAATTTTCTTTACCATTTCAACGCCATCTTGAATACTATTTTCATCAGTAGTGGCACAATACATTCCTAACAAATATTCTAATACGTAGACTGGAACATTAGCTCCTTCTTTAATCTTTTTCGTTAGATCTTTACGCACTACTTTCCCGGCAAAGTATTCATTTAATTTATGGTTTAAATCCTCCATTTTTTCAACCCCGCATTTCTCCTAAAAACCGAAATCATTTGATATGGCGATATCAATTGTAAATGCTATTTTGTCATAAACATTCTCTACTGACTCTTCTTCATCCTCTATAATTAGATAATACTTTTTCACCTTGTCATAAGTCATGTTTTTAAACACAAATTTCTCTTTAAAAGTTCTTTCTTCTGGCTTTGATGATTTACTATCTGCAATGATAATATTTTCATTTGACAGACGATTTCCTTCTTCATCGGCAAAATAAATCTTAAGTCGAAGTGGCTTCTTTTTATCTTCAACTTTTACTGTTTGGAAAAAGTCTAAATATGTAATCATACTTGTGATTTTTCTTGAAATGCTTGTAAGTTTTACCTCAACTTTACTAACATCATTTTTTCCTGATTTCCCTCGGTCATTTTTGAACTTAATGACAGGAATCACGATTTCTTGCAGCATTTGCCCACCATGAACATAATTTGCTCCTGCTCCTTGAACTGAAAAGCGATTAGAACCTCGTGGGACGATTACATGTTTTTCATCACCATGTAAAAGGTAATTCATAGAAAATTTCATTGTGCCTTCAAGTTCTGCATTCGCATCCGAATTTAATAACAAAAATCGCCTTTTCTCAATTATTGCATTATCAATGTTTTTTATTACCTTATCACTTGCATGTAATGGGTTTCTATTATAGATAAAACCATGATCAGTAGTAATTACAATATTGGACGCACTAACACTATTTACTAGATGATTTACTAATGACCGGATCTCTACAAAAGCATCCTCCACAGCATCAAAAACTTCCCGTTCTGTTGCCGCATGATCTCCTCTAGCATCAATAGAATTATGATAAATATAAACAAGCCTTTTGCCAGATATGGTCTCACGAAGTTCTTGGCGGTTCATATCAATAATATTTCTATACTGAATAGCTATTGAATCATCTACATACTTCTGTAAGATATTATTTCGATTTTCTATACCAGATGCCCTAATACCATCTACTTCAACTTGACCATCTTGATATGTAATATGTTTATGGGGCAAAAGTACGGCCATTCCGAGATCCGTATAGGATGGTAACACACCCTGCATTGTTACGATTTCAGTCGAACCTTTTCTTTCATTATTTAAGAGCTCACTTAATTCTTTTGCTGCCTCAAATCGGAGAGCATCAGAAATTATAACAAAAACCCGTTCACCTTTGTTTATATAAGGTTGGATAGTTGTTTTATAAAAGTCATATTGTTGATCCATTCCGGTAATTGCCCAGTGATTCCTTAACTCGCCCTCAACTGAATTACACCATTTTATCGAAAGCTCATCTGCAAACCAATTCGTATACGCATTATCAACTTTTTCTTTAATTGATAATAATCGTTCCTTATTTTCAAGCTTATCGAACGCGACATAAAACTTACGATACGCTGTATCTATTTTATAGTAATTCTCGCTATATTCTTTAAACATTTCAAATGGACTTTCTTGACGAATAAAAAAGTCTAGATCATATGCCTTTTTCAGTAAATGAATGGCCTGAATTAATGATTCATACTCATATTTAAACTCAGGGTACCAGTGTAGTGTTCGTCGTTCAGAGATTAAATCAACATATGAATCATACTGATGAATATCATTTTTTAGCTGGGTAGAGATATAGTTGATGATTTTCTCATCAAAGATCTGAAATACATCAGTTTTTATGAAGTCTTTTATTTCCCATTCATCAATGTAGTCACTAACCTTAACCATATTTTCAATCTCTATTGCCAACTTGTTGTATTCCAACCGATCGGTCTTGTTATTCATAAACTGATTCATAAGGACAATACAATTTGTAGGGCTACTAGAAATATACTTTGTCCATGTATTAGGAAGCAAAAAATTCAAAGAGGCAGAAATATTTGTAAGGGTAAAGAAAATAAATAAGTCTTGAATGGAGCGCTCATTTAATGAATAGTAATAATGTTTCTCCATCAAATTCCAAAAACTATCCTCATCGCCAAACTTTTGAATGCTCTCCCACGCCTTTTTATCATCCTGATTCAGTTCTTTAAATAAGGTCTTAACTACTTCATCAAGATTGTTAATGTAACTCTTACAGAGAGTTGAAAGGACAGCTATATCTATCTTTTCCTCAGTATATTCTTGAATATCATATGATTGGAATGTAGCATAACGATCTTTATTATTGAAAAACTTCGTGTATTTCTTAAATACAGGACGAAGTGAATCGTTTGTTACACCTAAGTCCCTCATAATTACTGTAATTTTATCTGTTGCAAATTCGAAACTATATTTATATACACCAAGTAGCCAGTCTTCTCTTGGATTAGGTTTAGCCATATTTGCATAGATTAAGAAATGTGAATGAGGATCATTTTTTTCAAGTTCATATTTCGTAGCAAATAAATTATATTGTGTAAGTTTCCAGACCCTAATATTCTCGAGATTTAGGCCGTCAATATCTTCAATAAATTCCCCTTCTTCGTCATACCAAAATACAATATGACGTTTCTTTCCTTCTGTTAATTGCTTATTAAACGTATCTTGTAAAACCCTGTTTACTTCCTTGAGATTCATTTTTACACCAACCCTACATTTATGATAGCTTCAGCAATTGCTTACAGAAGCTATCACAGGTAAATATTATTTAAATCTTAGATAATAAGTTTGCTTTAAGTGGTTTTTTCCCTTCACCTTGTGGCACTTCGATATTTTGAAACTTTTCATAGTTTACCTTAACTCCATCATCTTGATTTATTTCAATCTTCTGATTAGCAACATGAGCAACAACTTGGTCATACTGTTGACATTCTAATAACTGTTTTTGAATCTTTTCTTTTAGTTTCTTTGCTTTTGTTTTTTCTTGCGTAGAAACATCCGCCTCTGAAATTAAATCTAATCTAGACATTTCTGCTTCGTACTTACGCTGTATAGTGTGTAAATAGTCAGTTCTCATTTTTGCAACAGTTCCTACATCATAACGGTGGAGGTAAATTAGTGCTTTAAACCCATCATTTTTCCCGCTGTCAAAGAGCCAATATATTGGACATTTTTGGTATGTTTGCAGATGGTCTTTATAAAACTCTTTTACAAAATAACGACGAATTCTTTGACGGGATGTCTCATTATTTTTTCGTGTTAAAGAATTAGCAATAAAATCAAGATTTTCTTCTATTTGACTCTGACCAAATGTAACTCGTACAAAATCAATAAAACGGCTTAGAACATCATCCTCGAAGTATTCATCATCAGTAATAGGAATGATATTATCTTGATCCGGTATATAAGTTACATAGTTTTCCTCATTGTAATCTCCACCAGCTAGAACTAACCCTTCATGATCAATCGAATAACGGCCAAACATACAGCCTACAGCATAAGATATAAATGATTTAATGTCTCTTTCTCTTTCGGCTTTAATAATTGTTATATCATTATCTGTAATTTCATAATTTAAAACTGACTCAAGTCCAAAAATTTTAATAAACGTTTTATTAAGCTCTTCTTCATTCTTTTTTACACATTCAAATTGTTTAATTGTGTGTGACTCCCATTTTTCATATGCTTTTTTCAAAGAATCGTTCTTATTAGCAAAATTTAAAATAGGATGCTTTTTAAAATCCCAAGATTTTTCGAAGGAATCCCAATCCCCTTTAGATATGTTAATATTTTCCTTCACTAATGTAACAATACGATCATTAATATTATCAGTTGAATAAGGTATCTTTGAAATATATCCAGATTCGAACCCAATACTTGGCGAGAGTAGATTTAAGATTTCGTATACAAGCTTAGTGTTTAAAAAACCTATTAATTTGTATGCGTCTTCATGATTATCAATAATAATTCCTTGACCACTATTACTATAAATAAATCCGTTTTCTAAAAATCTAAAAGCAGTGCTGGCTGAACTAACAACAGTCCAAGTTATTCCCATTTTAAAATAATGTTGTACATTTTGCGGTCGTGATCTTTGTTTTCCTTTTGAATCCACAAAGTTTTTTATTTCATAGCCGTCATTTTCCCAATTTACTACATATTCGTTATTTCCATACCATTTTCTGTATTCTCCACCCTTGGTATAAGGAAACCATTTTTTTTGAATTCTCTTTGATTCATCTACACTTGAAACTCCAAATCCTATTTTTTTATTACTAACTTCATACCAATACCTTAAAAAACGATTGTTATCCGCTGTAATCAATCCTTGAATTAATGTATGTTTATTTCCAAGTGGTTGATATTTTTTAAAAACTTCTATCATATTTGGTGATATCCAATAAGCTATTGGATGCCCGGGTATATTTTTATAACTAAGTTGGTTATTTACAAATTGATTAATCCCTGAAAAAAAATATTTTTCTTTTGTATTGACATCATCAACTGCACCTTGTCTAAGAAAAAGCTTTCGGTAGCAACCTTTAAAGTTTTCTATATATTTATTTCTAAAAACAAATGCAGTTGTTCCAAAATCGGATCCAAAAACTCCTCTTCCAAAATGTAACATGTTCTGAATTGTATAAGATTCAATTATTAAATCTCTATATTTTTCATAAGTTGACAAAAACATCCAGGAGGGAATGTTTATCATAGCCATAAAGCCATTTTCTTTACAGAAAAGCATACTCCTTTCCATCATTACAGTACTCATGTCACTTTTGGTTAGCTCATAATGATTATTTATATATTTTAATAATGTCGGATTTACTCCCTTACTCCCCATATAAGGTGGATTCGTAACCACAATATCGTATTTTTCACTTAAAATTGTAGCTTGTTTAATTAATTTTGGCATATGCTCCAATAACAAATCTTTAATATAAAATGCCATCAAATCATTAGGTTCAGTTTTTCCAATTTCCTCTAACCTCTTCTGAAATTCATTATAATTGATTGCATTTACTTTAATTATTGAACCAAATTCTTTCGCATCCCTAAAATCCTCAATCAAACCGAGAATGTCTTTTCTTTCTAGTGTATCACCAACAAAATAGCTTAAAGCTTCATCTGAAATAACATTACTTTCTTGAATTGAACAAACATTTACATCCAGTTTATTACGAAATATTCTTCGGTTATAACTTCTTGCCTTCATCAGTAATGCAAAATAAGCTAACTGAGCAGCACGATCATCAATATCTAACCCATAGAGGTTTTTTTCTAAGATCAATTGTGGGATTTCACGTTCTGAATACCCTGCATTTTGGTAAATTTTATATAGAACATCAAACGCATAAACAAGAATATGACCAGATCCCATACATGGGTCTAATATTTTTATTTCTTCAGGGGAGAACTCCTTGTTTTTTATCTTAATAATTTGTTCTTTAACCTTTAATTCTTGTTCTGCATCTTCTACAAAATATTTCAACTTTTTTTGCAATGCTTCATCAGGGTGTGTCTCTAACCAATATCTTCCTAAAGAGTTTTCAACCATATATTGAACAATCCATTTAGGTGTAAATAATTGAGTAGCAGCAGGAATATCCTCTTTCGAAATCTTTTTATTTTTCTTTAAGTCAGAAAAAACTTGGTCTTTCTTTTCAGATATATAATACTGATACAACCATCCAATTATTTCAACTTGTTCTTTCCAATCTAGCTCATCAATTGTTAATATTAAATCACGTACAACTGAACCTTCAGACAATAACTTATCAGGTAATAATAACTCTGTGTAATCTTCAATTTTTTCAAACATAATGGGCATAATTTCGCCTAATTTGTTACATTGCTTTACAAATATGTATTTAAATAATTCCTCTGAATTATTTTCGTCTTGCAAACGGTAAACAACGTCTAAATCAAGCTTTAGATCATCAGCAATGGTCAATACGTCTGACACTGCATCAGGTTCTACTTTGTTACTATCTATTGATGAAAGAACTCTTATTCCTGTTGGGAGGTATTCATTTACCTCCATAAACCGAATTGCAATGAAACGGTTAAACCATGTATAGGCTACTTCCTCAACTAATTGGTCAAATCCCTTATCCTGGATTTTTTGTATAAGCTTTTCTCGTTGTTTCATCTGATATTTCTTAAAAAATTTATCGTTTACCCGAAAACCATCTTTGTAAACTTCCGGTTCCTTAATACCTAATTTTGTAATTCCGAGTTCATAGGCTTTTTGTTCTATAGCTTCCAATAATTTAACCCGAGCTGTTACAGCAAAGTTTTTAATTGCTAATTTATTCATTCATAAACCTCCCTCATTCTAGGAAAGGGGGAATACAACATATCCCCCTATATCCTAAACAAGCTTAATGATAGTGTTTTCTTTTAATTCCCTTTTTAATTCCTTACGTAATTCATTCAATAAATTTTCAATATCATCATCATTTTCAATTGTTTTAGTACCACGAAGAACAGTCGATTTACTAATTGTTTTTGTTTCTTTATATCCTATTGGTGGTTCAACAATTGTTGTGCCTCCAGTACCAACAACTGGTCGAACTGGAGGTGTGTCGATTGGTTTATTGCGTCTCGCCATTTCGAAGTTTATTTCATCTATACAACGAACTTTCAATCGGTCACTCTCCGTTTGCATGGCAATCACTTCGTAGAAATTATTTACGTGTTCTAGACGGTTTTTTAAATCGACAAAACGATTTCGAAATGTTTGCCTAAACTTTTCTTTATTGCTGGCATTTTTAGACAATTCGTCCATAACAACTTTAAAGTCTTGTTCAATAATTTGACGGATTGGTTCACACTCTTTTTCTAACAAAAGAACAAAGAGATCATCGAAGTCTTTATATAAACCAGGCAATTTTTGTATATTATCGTAAGGTTTACTATTTTTGACGATTTTCTCAATTGAATCAATTATTTCACGAACATTTTTATCTGTAACATAAGACCGATTATTCTCAAAAATACCTAAGCGTTTAACAGCATTATCGTAAAGATCCTTTTGGTTTCCGAAAAAGTCCTTCACATCACCGACAGATTCTGCATAATCAAGTAAGTCGTCCTCAAACTCTTTTATTTTTTTATAAAAACTTCCTGTGTCTGTAATGGACAATAATTTCTCAATAGGTTCTTTTCCGTCCTTTAAGACATCCTGTCCTGGATATACCTTATTCCTGTAATTCATTAGTAACAATTCTATTTCATTCAGTTCTTTTTGCAATAGTTCCTTACAACGCCCCATTAGGCCATCTTCATCACTTGGAACAGCTGTAATCTCAAACATATCTTTAATAATATCTTTAGTAATTTTAATTAAATTCTGGGGAATTCTCTCTCTCTTTTTTATTACCACCTTATCAACATAATCACGTTTAGTTAAATAATTTAGAATGTCACGATCTGAAGTATTTAAGATTGACTGATTTAATTCTAACTTTATTTCCAGGCCCTTAAAAAGCTTGATGAGTATTGCTGTAGTATCGAGTTCATTCCATCCGTATGGCTGTTTAGAAAAGTAGGTGGTTAATCCTTTTATTGTAACTTGTTGTTTTCGAGAAGTTAGCCTGTCTATATAACTATTTACTTCTTGAAGAGCAAGTTTATTTAGTTCATCTTCCCCTGTTAAAGTTAATTGAGTTGTGCTTTCTTGTAGTAAATCATTTAGTTGTTTTGTCGTATCGACATACTCTTTAACATAATTTAGCTTACTAAATAGATTCTCAATCAAAGCTGTAAAGGCATCATTAATTCGCTCAATCGGATTTTTATCTTTAACCTCAAGTTGCTGTGAATTCACAAATACTTCTGCAACTCTTAAGGCTTCGGTTAAGTGTGTTGTGACTCGCTCTTTTCTTTCTGTCACTTCACGGGCTTTTCTGGTTTTAATATCCTCTATTGCTTGAGAAACAGATGAACCACTTTTCACCTTAAGATACGCTTGAATTTTTAAGATATTTTCCATTTCATCCAAATAGGAGGTATCAGCAGGTAATTTTAAAATGACATTATTCTCACGCATAGACATCATCTTTAACTCAGATTGGTTTAAGTCTGCTGCCGCTTCATAGTATGGTGTAATGATTTTTAATCCTATATCATGCGTCTGTATTCCGATGGGACGATCATCAATGATTGTGTTAAAACTAAAATGATGTCTTGTTGAGTAGCGATACTTTTTGTCAGAATAAATTCCACCAAATATTTCCTCACCTATTTTTTGGATTACCTCAGCAGTATCGACATGCATATTTTTAATTTCGCGGTTTACATCTTGTTCGTCATTGGTTAGGAAAATATATTCATCACCATTTTTTTGAATTAAGGTTTCTTTTGCTAATCGAATAAGCGATGCTTCCATTTCCTTTTTCAAATCCAACTTGTCAACATCAATATGATCGACCATTAGAGTTGATAAGTTTTCTAAATTGGACGGTAATTCTTTAACATATTTAATTAGAAATAGTAATTTTAAGATATCAACATCTTGTTCTTTAAGACGAGAATTTTTCTTAGCATGAATAATAACTGTTCGAATTGATGAATCAAGAAAAGCCTCGATTGTTTCGTAAAATGCAGAAAACGGAACCAATGATCCTTCTTCACGCTCAGCAAAACGGATAGCAGATTCCTGAAATGCACTTAAAAGAGAACGTTCCCCTTCTGACAAACTTTTCCCTGATGCCCCATGAATTCTTACACCTGTAAATACTCTTTGCAAAAGGTTAAATTGGTATGGTATAAACGGATAAACATTGACGAAATCCTCTTCAGAAGAGAATGTTTTCATTTCTGCTGTATCCTGTGAAAACACAAATAGGTTCTTTAGAATAGAACTCTTTTGCCGGTAAACTTCTTTTAACGTTGCTTTACCTTCTTCATTCTTTATAAGAATACGTTTTTTGATGACTTCATCTACATAAGCACTCGATAAACTGAGCTTGGTATCAAAACGGCCCTGGATTTTAGAAAAATCCTTTCCTTTTACACTTAATACGGAATCAATATCCTCTTGGCTTGTTACAACTATCCACGCCTTACCGCTACAATGAATTCCAAATTGATGAACAATAGTTTGTAAATTTAACATGGATTGCGAGTTATCTCCTATATACTGTCCTACTTCGTCCACTAGGAAAACAACATGATGATCTTTAGTGTTGGGTTGTTTTCTTTTATCTTCTATATACTCGCTAACTCTTTTCGCAAACTTTTCAATACTGATTGAGTACTCCTGTTCTGCTAATTCAAACCAATGCTTTGCAGCATCTTGACTCATTTTTGTAGTTTTACATAATGCTTCAATGATAGAGTCTTCTTCATAATAAAAATCTTCTCTCGAATCTTCCCATCGATTGCCGGAGATTTCTTTGAATGTTTCTTTAAATTGTTCATACAGCCCATCTTTAGCCATTTTTCGTTCAATATCAGCAATCCATGGAATAGAGCCACAAAAACCTTGCATTTCATTAAATACTTTATTTAAGACTTTAACAATTGAATCTTTGTCTGCCTTTGAATCCGATTCACTTTTTGCATCAATATCAAAAAGGATGACGTCTGTAGTGATGTCACCAGCCATTTTTAGATCCCCGAAAATCATAGGGTCCTGAATTTTTTTATCGAAAAAGCTAATGGCTTCTTTACCATTTACCATTTTATTTTCAATAAGATAGGAAAGAATTTTTAGAAAGTGTGATTTACCACTACCAAAGAATCCAGAAATCCACACACCTACTTTGTCTGTATATCCCCTTATTCCTTTTTTATAGGATTGAAAGAAATCACCTATATGTTTATGAAGTTCATTGGTTACGACATATTCTTCTAATTCCTGATAAATGTTCTTTTCATCATCTTGACCAACTTTTACTACACCCTTAATATCGCGGTGAATTGGCTTGTCAAACATTTTTTGTATTTGCACAATAATCCCCCCATTTAATTACTTATCTATTAGCTGAAAAGCTCTATAATAATTGTCATCTTTAATTTCCCCGAAAAGGACTAATTCCTGTCCATCATAGCTACCTGGAAAAAACATAACTACAGGTACCTGATCAACTTTTTTTTGTAATGTATTTAAGACCGTATGTGAACGAATAATTGGGAACGCCTTGCCAATACCGGTCAGAAACACAATATCTCTCGATGTGACACGATCAGATATGAATTGAACTACCAAATCATTATTTAATGTTAGTCGTAGTGCCTTCTTTGTTGCATTTAAAACAAAATCGCTGCCCTTTTTTTCTTCCATCTCAAAATTTTTATTAAGGAATCCCTTTTCTTGTAAAATTTCTAGAACTACTTCATATAAATCGAATTCTCTTATATAAATCTTGGAATTGTCAGTATTAACTCTTTCCTTTAAGTAAGCAACATGCTCTCTTACTATCATTTCGTACTTAGGATCATAATCGAAAACATGATACCCAATTTCATTGCCTAATCCTTTGCTTTGTCGAAATGAAGGCTCTGTTATTCTGGGAAGAATTTCATCTAGCCTCTCGTAAATACTCCGTGTTTTCATTTTACTCACCCGCTAAAATTTCAATATAAAGTTGGTCACCAATTTCCTTCAGATACTGTTTCACTTCAAAATCAAGATATGTTCTGTTGATTTCTCGGTTACCTTTCTGATTTTTTAATAACCCTGCTTCATGAAGTATTCGAATATAAACTTGTTTAAGTTTATAAAATGTATAGTCATCCCAGGAAGCAACTTTGTCACTTTGTTGCTTTTTTGAATCAAAAAAAATATTAAAGTCTTTGTCAGTCAAAAATTTTTCTTTGAGAATGAACTTTTCTCGGAACACCTCATACATAAACTCAAAAAATAATCTGTCAGTCTTCATAATGGAATAAAGAACTAACATTTTACTCGTGTCAGAATCACCATGAGCAATTTTCTCTAGCAAATAAATATCCAAATCTTTCAATCGCGTGAGAATTATTGATGCAATTTCCTTTTTTCGCGCTTCGGTTTTCACTTGGAATATATTTTCATGTTTTGCTTTATCTTTTATCTCAAATACTTTTAACCCTTGATATATAAGGTTTGCAACCTTTTTTGACTCTAAATAAAAGAAGGGTCGAGATTTAATTGTTGATTTATAATTTTTCATTTTTTCCATTTAAATACATTCCCTTGGTCCAGAATAATAACTATTTTATATTGTAACATTAATAAGATTAATTGGGTACAATATCCCTATTTATTCAATATTGCTGTTTTATTGGCAGCTATTTTTCTGAACAAATAAAATAGCCATCAAGTATAAAAAAACACTAGATAGGTGATATTTTGTATATCATGGCTTTTTAAAAATTTTATAACTGATTTGGTTTATTCTTGAGAATACTTCTGGTTATAGTGCTTCGTATGAATGAATCTTTCAAAATTGATTAACTAATTTAAGAAGAGCTAAAGTGAATTTATTCAACTATTATCTTCCTCATTATATATCCTTACGGGCTTTTGTTGAGACCATAAATTAATTAAGTACAAAAAGAAGGCATAGATAGTGTGTTGACACTTCTCCTTGCCTTTTGAATTTTAAATAAAATACTCTTCAATAAATTCATTTGATATAGGTTTTTCATCTGTGACAAAGGTTACGCTGTATCAAGCCCTTGTAAGGGCAACATAAAAACCAGCTTTTGGTTTACTAACTGTTTGAACATCGCCAGTTTTTAAATATTTATTGATTGGACCGTTACTAAAAATTAATACTCTGTCAAAAGTTAGTCCTTTTGATTTCCCGAAAATGATAGCATGGATATTTTCTGGTACTTTTGTTATCTTACTATATCTAAGTATCTTCGGTGAATATCTTTGCACATAAGTTAGAACGTCTTTACTTCGAATATAAAATATCCCATCATGACCTGTAAAAGTGTTATTTAAAGAAATGGTTTTGGGCATATTAGGGTAAGTGTATCAGGTATGTTACATATTAATTGGTTGCTTCTACGACACTCCTGCTTGTATTCAAGTGAACAAATACCTTTAGTTTCCCAATTCTTGAATAGTTCAAAAATGTTTTCACCTGTAAACTTTTAATTCTTTCTAGCGTTGTTCCTGAAATAGGTTGCTTGTCTATTATCTCCCACCAATATTGTTTTAATATTGGATTCCAGCAACTAAAAAAAAAAATCCAAATCAGGACCGGCAAGGTCTTGGATCTCATCAATCATTATTGTATCGTACAAGCCTTCTAACCTACCCACAATTTGATTAATCGGATAGATGATAATTGCTTTAAAATTAGTGGCTCCACCTGCGCTGCGGATTACGTCTTCCATATTTGGTTGATCACCATGTCGGTTGAGAGTACTATCTTGTGGGGGAATATTATACGCATTCGATACTCCTCTGAGAATCAGCAATAACATGTCCTTCATCTAAAACGTCACTTACGATAATAAAACCCTTTGCTTCATCAGAGTAGGAGCTGCCAGAAGGTAATACAGGTTCGTTCCGGTCAATTACATTATTCTCTTTTTATAGCTTTTTAAAATTAATCCTTCTTCAACTTTCCTACTACTTATGTTAAGAGGGTAATCTACAAAAAAATATTAATCCGTCTTGCTTTAAAGCATATGTTCGTTCAAGAACCATTAAAGCAGCCTAGCATAGTCAGCGTTAATAGTGTGCGATTCAAGTTGAGGCAGAAAAGATTTGCTATATCCTCCGTTTATTGTTATGATGAATAAGAATTATTTTTGTTCGGTGTAAAGGATAGTATAAGTATCAACTTTTCGTCTTGATGATCACTTTGGGCAAGGATAGTAATACGTTGTGCGATTACGCACTAGGAGGCAACAAAAATGGAACAAGGTACAGTTAAATGGTTTAATGCAGAAAAAGGCTTCGGATTCATCGAGCGCGAAGGTGGAGACGACGTATTCGTACACTTCTCTGCTATCCAAAGTGAAGGTTTCAAGTCTTTAGACGAAGGTCAAAAAGTTACTTTCGACGTTGAGCAAGGCGCTCGTGGAGCTCAAGCTGCTAACGTTCAAAAAGCTTAATCTAAAATCATTGATACGAACAGGCTCTTTATATAGAGCCTGTTTTTTTATATTCTTAAAATAATAATTCTCAATAAAAAAACCCTGCTCAAGATCTGAGCAGGGAGATGGAACTGGTAATGTAAAACGGTTTAAAGATAAAAAGGTTTGTTTCCAGTATAACACACTGGATTGACAATAGGCGGATTTTATCAAATTATTTTTCTCTACAGGAAGAGACACAGGTCCGGATCATGTATTTCATTCGCGAATCAAGTCATTTCAATTATTGAAATTTTAAAACTCACAAAGAAAATCTGGAGTTTCTTAACTGCCGCAAAACTTTTTTCCAAGAAAGCAAATGATGATTTTCAAAATCCAGTGAGACAATCAGATTCCTAGTTGTTTATTGGGGTCGGACGCATTTTTTCTCTCTCTGCCCTACTCCCACTTAAACACATAACTTGCCACAGTGAATCCGCCAATTAACCAACCGCCGAGGACAAGTGTTTCTGTCCCTAATTGGAGGAATGGTGTACCGAGGTTCATTGTCTCCCTCAACGCGGAGCTCAAATGAGCGATTGGCAGGATTTTCACGACTGGCTGGATGATGTCGGGCATATTGTTAATCGGAAAGAAGACTCCTCCAAGGAACAGCATCGGGAAAGTGATGAATCCGGCAATCGGGCCGGCGCTTTCCGGATTTTTAGCGATACCGGCGATGATGAAACCGAGTGCCATGAAAGCTAGTGTCCCGAGAATGATGAAGAAAATCAAGGCAAGCCAGGAACCAGCGACATAAATGTTAAAGACAAAATGAGCGATAAGGACGACGAGCAGTGCCTGGGTTCCGTTTAGCAGCAGGCGGGCGGTGATTTGTGAGGCGATGAAGGTGGAAGCTTTTAGTCTCGTTCCTTGCATTCTTCGCAAAATTCCTCTTTCACGCCAGGCGGAGATTTGGCCGGCGACTCCGTTCATGTTGTTGCTCATGATCATCATTGCGACGATTCCTGGAACGAGGAAGTCCACATAACGGATGGTCAGTGCTTTTATCCCCACTTTCTCAACTGTTACGACAGGTTTATATTCTGTAAGTTCCTTGCTGTATTGATCAATGATTCCGCTCACAACAGTGAGGCCGAGCTCAGATGTTGTGAGGTTTTTTTCATTATAATAAACAGGAAGTGTTGAGGCCTCCTTCTGCTTCTCAAGTTTTGCTTCATATCCTTTTGGAATCTCCATGAACAGCTGGATGTCTCCATTTTTCAGAGCTTCTTTCCCGCTTTTAACACTTTTGAACTTTTTCGCCTCAAGCCCCTCATTTTTGTAAAAACGTTCTGTTAATTTCTTTGAAGCAGCTGTTTGATCGAGGTCGATTAGCCCTACTGATAAGGATAGATTGCTGTCATTTCCTGCAAAAGTTCCAAGTGCCAGCATCAGAATAATCGGAAAGAGTAAGGTGAAAAACAAGACCTGCTTGTTTCGTGCAAAAATCCGTAATTGTGCCAGTGTCAATTGCCAATAAGCCCTCATGATTCCCTGATGCTCCTTCCAGTCATATGGATGAATACATCCTCTAATGTCGCTGATCGAGTCTGTAAATCCTCAATTTTGAATTGATGTTCTGTAGATGCATGGATCAATGAGGTCAAAGTGACTTGAACATCGTCCGTATATAACTGGACAAAGTTATCTTAGATTGACACTTCCTCTACACCATCCATTTTCAAAAACCAGTCTTCCTCTGGCGGATTGCTCAAATGGAATTCGACTGAACTTGTTGACTGCAGTCTTTTTACTAGATTCATTGGTGTATCAAGTGCAATTAGTTCGCCTTGATCCATGATGCCAATGCGGTCACAGAGCACATGGGCTTCATCCATATAATGCGTTGAGAGAATGATGGTTTTTCCCCGCTCTTTCAATCGGAGAACGATGTCCCAAAGAGTCCTTCTTGCCTGCGGATCAAGCCCGGTCGTTGGCTCATCAAGGAACACAATGTCTGGATCGTGGATCAGCGCAAGGGCTATGGCAAGACGCTGCTTTTGTCCGCCGGATAATCCCTTGATTAAGTCATTCCGCTTCTCTGTCAACAGCATATCTTCGATTAGTCCATTGATATCCACGTGGGTCGGATAAAAGCTTCCATACAAATACAGGATTTCTTCAACTTTTAACAATTCAAACAAAGAGGTGGACTGAAGCTGTACCCCAATCACCTCTTTGACTTTGGTCACCTCTTTTATCACATCGTAGCCGGAAAGCGTTGCGGTGCCTTCGTCTGGTTTTCTGAGTCCAACCAACATTTCAATCGTGGTCGTCTTGCCAGCTCCATTCGGACCTAGCAGGCCGAAGATTTCTCCTCTTTTCACCTGAAAGGAAACGCCTTTTACAGCGGTGAAAGAACCGTATTGTTTTTTAACTTCTTTTACATCGACGATGATGTCATTGTGCATTGCAAGCCTCCAAGTTTGAAAAGTATTTCACTAGCGTGTGAATTTTTTGTACGAAGATATTATTATTCCAGAAACCAGCGCGACTGCTAAAAAGGTAAATAAAAACATAAAAGGTGAACCAGTGTATCCGAATGCTACTTGTGTTTGCAGCATGTCGACCTGACCCCAGGAGCCTTCAACATCTGGTTTATAGTTTTTCGTTTTGATATAGCCAACTAACATTCCACCAGCCAAATAAAGCAAATGGATTATGAAAGAAACACCGATGGCGTGTAAGTACAGTTTCACTTTCCTAACAGCTCCTTGTTCACGAATTCTTAATACATATTCTAGTAACACGTGATCAATTCCTTTTCTCAATTCCCAGAATTTTTCTCCTATCTAATTAAGTTATAGAATTTGATTCGTAATTTTTCATGTTGGAAAAATTTCGGTCTAACCCTTTACAAAACAGTACATAATAAAAATATTGCTTAATCCCCCACTGTAAAAAAAGCATTGTGTGGTTGTAATCTAACTTAATACATTTTTGTTCCATCTTCACCATTTTAAAGTTAAATATGAAAAACATATTACTTTGCACAAAGTAATTATTCGAATATAATAAGGGGGAACAAAAGAAAGGGAGGATGTAAGATGGGGAAATTTGATAATAAAATCGTTTTGATTACTGGTGGAGCTTCTGGTATGGGGAAGAGAATGTCTGAGCTTTTCGTTGAAGAAGGGGCTTATGTAATCGCGGCTGATATCAACAAAGAATTGCTTGCAGTAGTCAGTCAGCATGAATCAATCGAGGGCAAGTTGTTGAATGTAATGTCTGAGGAAGATTGGAAAAAGGCTGTCGATGAAATCATTGCTGAACATGGAAGAATTGATATTCTGATTAATAACGCGGGTATTGCGACTGAAAAGGATATAAACGAAACAACGATTGAAGACTGGGATTTGATGATGCGTATTAATGGTTTTGGTCCATTTGCCGGTATGAAGCACGTACTGCCTCATATGGTGAAGGAAAACAGCGGTGCTGTTGTGAATATTTCAAGTTATACTGCTATGGTTGGTATGGGCGTTAATACGTATACCGCTTCAAAAGGAGCTGTGCGATCCATTTCACGTGCAGCAAGCACAGCGTATGGCAGGTTTGGTATCCGTGTAAATACTGTGTTCCCAGGTGTCATCCAAACACCTATGACGGCAAACTTGTCAGAATCAAGTGAGGTCTTGCAGCGATTGATTATGGCTACACCATTGCAGCGCCTTGGACAAGCAGATGATGTGGCACGTGCCGTATTGTTCCTGGCTTCTGATGATGCAGCTTACATTACTGGTGCCGAACTAGTCATTGATGGCGGTTTTTCTGCACAATAATATGTGCCTTATATACCAGACTAAGCCATATGGTTTAGTCTGTTTTCATTTTTCAGTTCTTCTCCCCCACTTCCTCGCTAATATAAGGAGACCTTATAACATCTCATTAAAATTACATCATTCACTTATGTGTATAAATCAGTTAGCATAGAAACAAATAGATGAATGAGATGAGGCGAATAAGAATGGATGCTAAATTGGAGTTTAGAATGGCTGAAGAAAAAGATTTAGACTCGATCGTTGCAATGCTTGCTGACGATCTTTTAGGAAGTCAGCGTGAACGTTATGAGCAGCCACTTCCACAAAGTTATCTGGATGCTTTTAAAGCAATTGCCTCGGATCCTAATAATGAATTAATCGTTGCTTGTGAAGGAAATGAAGTGATTGGAGTACAACAAATTACCTTCACCCCCTACATCACCCATCAAGGAGGATGGAGAGCGACTATTGAAGGAGTCAGGACTTCATCACGAGTCAGAGGAATGGGTGTGGGAACTGAACTAATTAAATGGGCCATAACACGAGCGAAAGATCGGGGCTGTCATTTAGTGCAGCTGACAACGGATAAACAAAGACCAGATGCATTGAGGTTTTATGAAAAATTGGGCTTTTCTGCAACCCATGAAGGTTTAAAGCTGAAACTATAATGCCTTTCTTTTTGGGAAGCTATTTTTGCGACACTTTTTTCGGCATTAATGGTATATTGTATTTCTAGTCCACTCGAAAGAAGTGAAACCATGTCCATCCAGATTGTCCTTTTAGGATTATTAAAAGAGAAATCTTATCATCCATATGAAATGAAGAAAACGATTATTGAAAATAAATGGGACCACCTCTTTCCTGTTACGGATGGAAACATTTATCATGCGATCAGAAAGCTTGAAAAGAATGAATGGGTAGAAGCTGAAAAAGAAGAGCAAGTCAATAATCGTCCTAACCGGACTGTCTATCGGATTACAGATGAAGGCATTGCTCAACTATCGAAAGAAATTCAGCTCGTATTTGAACAACGGCTGAAGGAGCCCCGCTCACTTTATCCCGCCACACTTTTCATTCATTTATCAAATGTAGATAAAATAAAGAAAATGATTCATCAATGGATTATTGAACTGCAGGAAGAAGTTTCAGTTGAGACTGAATATCCTTCGGGTTTGCCTCAACTGATTAACAGGCACTATACAGATACAAACAAACTTTATCTCAAATGGTTAAAAGACTTATTATTGAGCCTCAAAAAGAGTTAGAAAACACATTGTTCTCTAACTCTTTTTTACTTTTCATCAAAAAAATATGCCACAAAGTCAAAATTATGTATTTGGAGTAAAGTACAACGATGATAAACCCAACTGCTAGACCTGAACATTTAACCTTTAGGCGGATGGTTATTTTGATTCTATCTCCTTAAATGCGTCTTTAAAAGCATCCTCTTCTATCTCAATTTCTTTTTTCAAGCTGTTTAATATCTCCTGAACCGGTTTTGCCTTCTTACTCATAAGAGTTTGCTTAATTTGATCTTTCACCTGACTTAATGGAGTCTCCTTTATATCTGTTACTTTAATGATGTGATAACCAAATACTGTCTTGACTGGCTCACTCACTTCACCTTTTTTCAATTTCAGAGCTGCTGCAAGAAATGTCGGATCCATCTCCTGGGTACGCCCTGAAAGATATCCCAAATCTCCGCCTTCTGCTGCAGTAGCTGTATCCGTCGATTGTTTCTTGGCTATTTCTGCAAAATCGGTTCCTTTCTTTAATTCCTTTTCTATTTCTTTAGCAGTTGACTCATGATCCACGAGAATATGGCTGGTTCTTGCCTCAGTGTATTCACTTTTGTGTTGTTCATAGTAATCTTTTATTTGTTTATCTGACACTTTCACCCCTTCTGTTGTTGCTTTAAAGAAGTATAGGGATTGTTCGATATGGTCCTTTAACTCTTCTTCGTTTTTAAAGCCCTGTTTTTGCAGGAACATTGAATACTGATCTTTATCCCCGAATTGTTCCTTTATTTCCCCAAGGCGTTGGTTCACCTCTTTGTCAGATACCTCATATTTGCCTTTCAAAATCTGCATATAAACCAACTTTTGAATCAACTCTTGTCCACGCTCGGTACTTGCCACTTCTTTTAATAAATCATCTTTTGATATATCTCCGTAATCCGTTTTAATAAGCAGCTCTCTCTCTTTACCAGAAGTTTTAGCCGAACAAGCACCAAGCAAAAATAACAATGATAAAATGACTGTAACAGTGGCCAAATTCCTCAATTATCTTCACTCCTTCTTTTGACAATTTCCTAAATTCGTTGCTGCTAACAGGCCGCCTTGGGCTAAAAAGCCGATTGCTTTAAATGCCTTGGATTTATAAACATTATTTATGAGGCAATAACGAGTATAGTTGCAAATTGTTTATCTATCTTGTTTCTAAAATTTCTTAAAGGAGGCGGGACAGTTTGAGAACTGTCCCAACCATGAATTTAATTGCTTTTGCACCCCTATACTAGGTCCTTCTTAGGAATCCTCTATTGCCAGGTCTCAATCATTGCATCAGCATATGCTTTTAAACTGGTATACGCTTTGGCAGAAATCTGATCCGCATCTTTTTTGAGTTCCAGGAATTTTTTAAAATCATTGATGTGTTTGATAACCTTATCCCCAGATCCTTTCTTTTCAAATTGCCCCACAGTTTTCATATGTGCCTGCAATGCTTCTGCTGTACCTGCTTTAATAGATCCTTCATTTGCAAAGCTATCAATAACAGAGCTTATACCTGCTGCAGTTAGGCTGCCAGGTAAGAAATTGTAATCTGTAAAACTTTGATTAGCATCTGTCTCCGAAGTGGCCGTGAAGATGAGTTTGGCAGGCGCAGTCTTGCCTTTCGGGATTTTCACATAAACCGGAACAGCAACGGTTTCTCCTGGTTCCACCGCAATTACATTGTGATCAAGTTGAACTTTCCAATCACCCGCTGAAGCATTGACACGAATTAGGTCCTTTGCTTCGCCAGTATTTGTGACATTAAAATGATAGACTGCCACTTTGTCCTGTACAGCGGGCTCTACAGTGCCTGCGCTAACATTTACTCCTCGATTAAATGCACCTGCACCTTCTGTGTTTCGGACGGCAACCTGATAGCGGAGTACCCCTTCATTGTCTTTTTGTTTCCCTAAAATGTAGAAGTGAAGTTTATTGTAAGGATCGATGTACTCACTGACAACCGTGTCTTTTTCAATAGAACCATCAAATTGTCCGGCAACCAAGCTTTCCCCATTACCAGCTTTGAATAAAGCATCGAGAGTTTGCCGTGGATCACCTTTGGCTACCATCGCTGTGGTGCCGTCAGGTCTAGTAAAGTCCTTCAGATTGATATCCTCAGGATGTGAATCCACTACCCAGATATTCGGTGCAGACTCTGCATTTTTCGTCTTTGCAATTAAGACGCCAGAATCAGCGGCGAAGGAATCGGAACCGACACGGTCTACCACTTCAAGGGTGTAGTTATTATACAATCGACCGGAAAGAATATCGTTCCGCCAGTCACCAGCCAGGTAATCCGATGGTGTAGAATCGTCCATGCTAATATTGATACCATGCAATCCGGTTCTGCCGAAGTTACTGCCAATTGGTGCTTGACGTGCAGTAATATCCGCAAACGCCGGTCCAGATACCTTTAATTCATCACGGTTTAGCTTCAATACTTCATCATCGGATACAAATCCTTGTTTCATTTTATTACGAAGCATATGAGGAGCCGGTATAGAAGCACCAAGAGTAGATGGAATCATCCAGCGAGTGTGCGTTCCGCCAGGGCCATTGAAAGAGCCACGGCTCATCGTCTCCCAATAACCTGAATAGGTTCTAGGGTCAAGTGATGCATTATTGTAATTATCACCAAGACCACGAAGATGGCCAAATTCGTGAGCAAAGGTTCCCATTCCATCGCTTTCGCCCTGGATCGAGACACGTATCCTTTTGCCATTTATGTCTGCACTAGATGCTGCCGACCAGATTGTTTTTGCTGCATACCAGGAAGTCCAGGGAACATAACGAGTTTTTGCCCAGTTCGGCATGTTTTCAAATCCAGGTAAATCCGGCGGCCCAAACGCATCAGAAACCGAGTCTTGGTTTAGAAACATCATTTCGCCAAATTCTTGCCATACGGTTGATTCGTCATAGCCAGCATGTACAATGAAGGCAAAGTCATATTCTTTTCCAGCTGCGGCAATGTCAGCTGCTGCTGCATTTACCCCATCCTGAAAAAGGTTGCCACTACTATATTGAGGTGGAAGCGAACCCGCATTCATATAGTTAAGCCCATATTGAAACTCGTTTTTATCCAGACGATAGGGACCATAAGAATCCAGGGAGACGCCCCATTTCCCCTGGGAATTCTCTTTCCAAAAGCCATCAATCGTCTGATAGTTGTTGAGTTTGCTAGGCAGGTTCAGAAAATCCTCCCACCATTTCCCGAGTTCTTCACGAGGAACAGCGTCCACCTGAGGGTTGCCGGCAATCTCTGAACCCTTTGGCTGGGTCAAGATAAAATCCTGATCCGGAAAGTCGACCAGAATCAAGGCACCTTTAAGTTCTGTTTCGGGTTTAATATTTGTTGAATTCCAATCGATACCAGGTACCACATTATAATCATTCCAAGTCATATCATCTGGATTCACCCATGATTGTGAATCTACTGGGTCGGGCATTTTTTCTAAACCTGGTTCCGCAGCAAAAGCGGCTGTTGAAGAAAATGCAAGCAATAGAGTGGTGGTTGCTGCTGCAATTTTAGCTTTAATCTTCAAATCAATTCTCCTCCCAATTAGAAAAAGTCCCTACCTTTTTATGTAGGTTCGATGTTTTAATTCCTTGATGCCGAACTTACGCCATCCTTTATTTCTCCTTTTACAGCTTGAGGCACACTTGGGTTCATCACCTCCCTTAAGTTTATAAACTATAGACATAAATAGGCTAAATCCTAAAAAGTTGGCCTCTGTTTTGAATTTGCTATTAGAAGAATTTTTTGCAAGGTGCGGGATTGTTCCCATAGTGGACTTAGTAGATTGATAGATTGTTGATATTTCCTGTGTAAATATTTGAATATTCAAATATTTTTTGGCGTAATTTATTTATCTTCCCAGCAAACATTTACTAAAACGATCTTTATCTATTACGCATTCCGAAATATTGATACTTTCTATATTTCTGCATAAAAATTCACAATCCTTCAAATTTATCCCATTGGAGGAAAAACGAATCAAAAGACCCAAAATTCCCACATGAATATTAACTTTAAAATAGCCAAAAAGAAATAGTATAGCTATGGCTCATAATAAAATAAGCCTTATCCCTCAAGGATAAGACTTGAATATATTTGTATTTAATTTTCCCAAAGCATTTTAGCGGACTACGCATTTTGTGTACCCACGGATTTTTGTGATTTCATGGCAACAAACTCAGAACCGCAAAAAAGTGCATAATCGATCCGGCTAATACAAACACATGCCAAATTGCATGGTGGTAATGGAAGCCGCGCCAGACGTAAAAAATGGCTCCTACTGTATAAAGTAATCCTCCGATTACGAGGAATAGAAGTCCGTGTGAGGAGACATTCTGTGTTAATGGTCCCCAGGCAAATACAATCAGCCAGCCCATAATGACATATAACACTGTTGATGTATGCAGGAAGCGCTTAACGAACAGCGATTTGAACACCGTTCCTGCAATGGAAAGTCCCCACACAATTCCGAACAGAGTCCAACCTAATGTCCCTTTTACCGCAATGAACAAGAATGGTGTGTATGTTCCGGCAATGAAGAAATATATGGATGAGTGGTCCATGATTTCAAAAAAGTCCTTTGCCCTGCCAGGTGGAAAGCTATGGACGAGTGTTGAGGATGTATAAAGCAGGACCATGGTCGCTCCGAATAAGGTGAAACTGACGACATGCCAGGCTGTGCCGTATAGTGAAGCAAATACAATCAGGATCACCAGTGCAGCAATGCTTAATAGTCCGCCTATCCCGTGGATGATTGCGTTCGCGACTTCCTCTCTCTTCGTAAAAATATGTACATTTGCCATACCTTTATCTCCTTTGCTCTACATGACAAACGGTGTTTTGAGTTCCGTTCTTTTATTATATTAGAACAATAGTATACCATTTATGGCTTTAATAGGCGAAAGGGATTGAGTTATTGGCGGTGGGTATACTTTAACATTAATGATTAAAACGACAGTAGAAGTTATCACGACCGGAACTGACATAATTTGTCCGCCCAAAAGATGATAAATGAACTTTGCGAATTGTCCCCTTCACCTGTTAGGAAAATGCGAGAAAATTACTCCTGAGATACATGCAAAATCTGATAAATTACCCCAGCGATCCCGTTCGCTTTGTTTAAATCGTTTAAAAAGTAGAATGCTTCGTACTTCCATTTGTCTGGGTTGTATATCAATATATATTCTGTATTCGGAATTGATGGTAAACTCTCTCCTATCCTATCCCCAAAATCATTTAGGCGTTCCTGTGGCTGAATTTCTCCTTTTACCTGAAAGAGGTATCTATGATCCTTGATTTTATCGGTTGTTGTATCAATGAGAGGAATGCCGATGTTTACCTTTTGCCACCCAAATGAGTTGAGGATATTGTCATAATATCCGCTGAATAAAAACTTGTTCAGTCCGTTGCTCCCTTTCCATAAATAAAGTGGGCAATAACTATTCTGCACATTATTATGTACCCCTTTTTCAGTGATTAAATAGAGTTTGAATTTCAGTTCTTCAAATCCATCCGTTTTATAACCGTTTTCTCTTACTCTTTCTCTGATTATGTCCATACTATAATTACTTGGCAAGGTGATCTTGTACTGGCTCGCAATCATTCATGGTCCCTCCTTTTTTCGATCCTTAATAGGGCAGAGCGATTTATCTAGTAATCTTTTCACCATCATATGGGACAATGACATTTTTTATTTCGTTGCTTTTAATGAACTCCATTATCGTCTCTCTCTTCAATAAACAATGATTCCATGCCTCCATATGGACAACGACAATCAAAGAATCGGCTGCATGGTTTCTGACTTTTACGATGTCTTTAAGACCCATAGTGATAGGATCACCTGTCTGGAATTGCGCTTCCCCGCCATTTACGATGATTACATCTGGTTTGTAATTGGTGATGGCCTCTTCAGTCTCATCACACCATACCGTGTCCCCCGCAATATAAAGAGTTTCTTCAGAATCAGCTTCAAGTACGAATCCTGAAACCGGGCCCATTGCTTTTGCCAGCTCACCAGTTCCGTGGCTTCCTCCTGTTCTTAAAAGCTTGATCCCGTTCCATTGCAAGTCATCATTCACTTTTACCACATTGGAAAATCCGTGTTCTATAAGCTTCCCCTCATCTTCTGGCTGACAGAAGACAACAACATCCTTAGGGAGCGATTGGATGGCCGCGTCATCCAAATGGTCCCTGTGCAAATGAGTAATGATCACAGCTTCCACGCCCTCAAGAATCTCCTCCACAGGTAATGGAAGATCAACCAAAGGGTTGCGTCTGTCATTTGCTGCATTAGCAACTGGATCCAGGCTGCCTCTTGAGCTAAACATCGGGTCGACCAGAATGATATGGTCTTTGTATTTCATTTTCAAAGTAGCTTGTCTTATTAATTGGATCTCCATTTAAAACCCACTCCTTTTTTATAACTTTCTACCCAAAGATTAAAAACCCTTCTCTTTAGTTTTTCAACATACATCCAAGGCTTTAATATCCTGTTGCTTTTTGAATAATTCTATATTGATGAAACAAATCCCTCCAAGAATCATGAGGGTTCCCAGCATTTAAAATGGTCCTATTATTCGTGACCAACTATTTTGTTGGGAATATAAAAACATTCATTCAAAAAATAAAGACAGAAAGAACAAAGCAGGTGAAATCCATCCTTTTATGTATACAAAAAAGCTGCCAGGCTTAGGCTCGGCAGCTTTTCAAAGATTACTCTGTTTTGTCGCTATTCTGTTCAGTCTTCTTATTATAATTGTACTGTGAACGATCTACAGGGACAAAATCTTTAGGAGTGTAGAAACGTAAAAGGTCACCTTCTACAACCTTATCAGAGTAATTCAGGATGGTTTCAGTGATTTCCTTCTGATGTTTTGCTTCTTCTGTTTCCTCTATCACAGTGCCGGTTGTTGAGTCATAATACTTACCGTTGATGTAAGAGGTAGTTGGACTTACGAAATCACCATTTCGGAATGGCACTAGCTCATCGTGTTCTTCTGATAGTAAGTCTGTACCCATTTGCAGGTAAGGCTTAGTATCAATTCCCAATAAATGCATAAGAGTCGGCATCAGATCGATTTGTCCGCCATATTCATGCATTGTGCCACCTTTGACTCCAGGTACATGCATTAATAACGGTACGCGCTGAAGGCCGGCACTTTCGAATGGTGTAATTTCTTTGCCTAATACTTGCTCCATCGCCTTATTATGATTATCGGAAATGCCATAATGGTCACCGTACATGATAACAACGGTGTTATCATATAGTCCGGTTTCCTTTAGATAGTCAAAGAACTCTTTTAATGCCTCATCAGCATATCGTGCTGTCTGGAAGTATGAATCAACGGATGCATCTCCAGTAGTATGAGGTTCAATCGTAGTTTTTTCCTGATCCATATGATAAGGAAAATGGTTGGATACAGTAATTAACTTTGTATAAAATGGCTGTGGCAATGATTCGAGCATAGGCTGTGATTGCTTCAGGAAAGGCTTATCCATTAACCCATACTCTGCAAGATCTTCTTCATTCAATGTGTAATAGCTTGAATCAAAGAAGTTTTCATAGCCAAAAGATTTATAAATTTCATCACGGTTCCAGAACGATCCGTTGTTTCCGTGGAAAACAGCTGAACTGTATCCGTTTTGGCCTAAGATAGCCGGTGCGGCATGATACGTATTCATTCCTTTAGTAGAGAATGCAGACCCTTGTGGGAGTCCGTATAGGGAATTTTCGAGAATGAATTCGGCATCAGATGTTTTCCCCTGAGCTGTCTGATGGAAAAAGTTATCAAAATACAGGGTATTTGCATCTCTTGTTAAAGAGTTCAAGAAAGGTGTTACTTCTTCACCGTGAAGTTTGTAGTCAATCAAGAAATTTTGCATTGATTCAAGGTGGAAGTATACAACATTCATTCCTTTTGCCGCACCGAAATATTCCGGATTCGGTTTTGCGTAATTTGTTCTCTGGTAATTGAGGATTTCAGTTAAATCATCCGTACTAGCCATTGCCCTTTTCATCGAGCCATTGACACTCTGTACAGCATCATAAACGGTATAGTTGTACATCCCCAAATACTTAACAATATAGTTGCGGTCGAAAGTTCTTGTCAGTAATTGTGGCCGATCTTTTTCTGCTAGTCCCAGGTTCACTGACATGATCAGGATGGCTGCGATAAATACAGTTGCAACACTTCTGCGGTTTACCATTCCGCTCGTACGCTCTTTTTTGAAAAACAATCCAACAGCTAATACAATGAGCGTGTCCAGGAAAAACAAAAAGTCATACGGTTTTAAAAGAGATGACACACTCGTGCTTACATCTCCAAAGTTTTGCGTCTGCGAAATTGTTGGAATCGTAATGAAATCACTAAAGAATCGGTAATACACAACATTTGCAAATAGTAAGAAGCTCAAAATAAAGTCAAAAACAATGAGCCATAAGAATTTCCTTTTTCTTGACAATAAAGAGAAACCTAAGAATAACATGACGGAACCTAACGGATTCAGAAACAATAAAAATTTTTGTAAGTTATTATCCAAGCCTAGTTTGAATTCTAAATGTTGTACTAGATATGTTTTCACCCATAATAAAACAACAGCTAGTAGGAAAAGGCTCATGTGGTTTTTATTAAATTTTTTAAACACCTTTTTCTCCCCGCTTTCTATCGTCTACTGTTTTAATAGCTTTTAAGATTATGCAAGCCATTCAAACATTCTATAAGATTTTTAAGCTAATGTAAAGTTATTTAATATTCTATAAAAAGACTGTAAATTTATCTTTCTATTATATACTAATCTAACAAGTAGTTTAGAAGTGATATTATGTATTCGCTTATTTCTTTCCTATTATATGTATATCGGAGTAGCTGACTGCGGCGGCAAAAGTTTAGGAATTTGGCTCTGTTAAAATTAAATGGTGATCAGTAAACTTCAAAAACGTCTCCTATACATATAGACGAAAATTCCCCTGATATGTATTCCCTTCTTACATAAAAATAAACCATAACTAAAAATAAAAAAGGACTAAATTGATTTTTCTAGTTAGACTCAAATTGGCATAGCCTATAAAGGCAAAAAAAAGGAGCGGAAAACCCCGCTCCTTCCTTTCATGCTTATTTTCGGTTGCCTTTAAGATTGACTCCAATTGCTGCGCCATTTCTGCTTGAGTCTGCCACACCTTTAAACGTACCGTTTTCACGGTCGATCAAGATGCTTTGGACATTGCCAATTGTCGTCGGGCTAGAACCAAATTTATGGCCCATCGCATTCAGTTCGTTTATGGTATCAGTGCTGATACCTTCTTCAAATCGGTACGAATTAAGATTGTTGGTGTATATTCTAGGCTGTTCGACTGCTTCCTTCAGCTCCATATCATACTCGATTGCATGGAGGATGGTTTGCAGCACGGAGGTGATGATCGTCGGTCCTCCCGGGGAGCCAACCGTCAGGACTGGTTCGTCGTTTTCAAAAACGATCGTCGGTGTCATGCTGCTCAATGGACGTTTATTTGGCTGAACTTCATTGGCACCGCCAGGGACTGCGTCAAAGTCGGTCAATTCATTGTTCAGCATGAATCCATAACCAGGGACCATGATGCCCGTTCCAAACACCTGTTCAATCGTTGTTGTGTAGGAGACGACATTTCCCCATTTGTCAGCTACAGTAAAATGGGTTGTTTCTCCATACTGTCTGTCATTTGGCTGGCTTGTCTGTGAGTAATTGGCTTCTGAATTCTCATACTTCCAAGGGTCTCCGGCTGTTGGATTCTGGTTGACAGAATCAAGGCTGATCAACTCCTGGCGTTCCTTGATGTAATCAGGGTGAAGAAGTCCATTTACTGGAACATTGACGAATTCAGGATCTCCTGCGTATGCCGCGCGGTCAGCATATGCAAGATGCATGGCTTCGGCTAGAAGATGATATTTTTCTGTTGAATTGACATCATATTGGGACAGATTGTAACCATCCAATATTTTCAGCATTTGCAACAGGAAGACACCGCCTGAGCTCGGTGGAGGCATGCTGGCAATTTTGTATCCCTGATAATCTCCCCAAACCGGCTCATCAACTGTTACATCATACTTTGCCAAATCCTCGGAAGTCATTGAGCCTCCGAAGTCCTGTACCACACCAGCTAGTGCCTCTGCGATCTCTCCTTTATAAAGTGCATCCGTTCCATTTGAACGAATCAGCTTGAACGTTTTAGCCAGGTCGTCCTGAATAAGGACATCCCCCTCTTTTAGCGGCTTCCCTGCTGGCAAGAAAACTTCACCGGCTGCCGATCTTGATAACTTGTCCTGATTATCGGCAATCGCTTCTGCCAGGACTGAATCAATCGGGAATCCTTTGTCAGCCAGCTTGATGGCAGGGCCAATCAGCTGTTGGAGCGGACGTGTTCCCCACATATCAAGTGCTGTTTCAAGGCCTTTCAGTGTGCCTGGCACTCCGACTGCAGTTCCACCGGTCGAGCGTTCTCCAAAAGGAATCGGATTCCCATTTTCATCCAGGAACATATCTGGAGTCGCCCCTTCAGGAGCACGCTCCCGACTGTTGACGATGGTGGTTTCCTTTGTTTTACCGTCATAAACCATCATGAAACCGCCGCCGCCGATTCCGGACATCATCGGTTCTACTACGTTCAAGGCAAACTGAATCGCAACCGAAGCATCAATCGCGTTCCCGCCTTTGCGAAGTACCTCAGCACCTATCTCGGATGCAAGCGGATGGGCAGTCGCAACCATGCCATCCTTTCCTACATCAACCTGGCTGTACTGTTCATAACTGAACTCAGGTTTTTTAGCTAATCCAGTTGCAGGCATTGTACCGGCCAGCAATAACACACTGAGCAAAGCAAACAGCCCGGTACGTACGAATTTTTTCATATGATTCCCTCCTGTTCCAATTTGTTTACAATATAATGTTAGGGGAACGAAAGGATTAATAGCAAATATTTAACCGAATTTTCTTAATTTTAAATCTATTATACTAGTTGTTTTTGCCAAAGGGGTAATTAAGGGCTAGAGATGGTTAGGACAAAAGGACGATGGTTTCTGATCGCTGACCAAGTTAGCATTTTGGATCCACAATAAAAAGCATGAACTCGCCTGCTACAAAAGCATAAGCTGCTAACCTCTTCTCCCTCTCCAAACACCGAGCTGATAGATACTAACTGAATAGAACAGGAGAATAGAAATGGAGATAATGCCCTTTTTATGGCTGCTCCAGATCCCAAGAATCGTTTTCAGAAGATCTCCACTAAGATAGAGAAGATAGATGTACACTACAAACATTGAAAGTGTCAGAAAGAATACAAAGCGAAGTAATCGTAAGAAAGTGATTTCACTGAAGAAAGATTTGGGGTATTTTTTCCCCTTCCTGGCAAGCCCTGTCTCAGCCAATAACCACACCCCTTTTTTCCGTTTTACAAAGCCATATGCTTTTACTATTCTTCCCCTTGAGTCAATTTCCTTTGTGCTATGATAAAAAAGCCCGTTTGAAACAGCTTTATTTTTCATAATATAATTAAGTAAAAGAAATCAGGGAGAATATGCCATGAGCAAACATAAAATCTTTACAATGAGTGTCGCAAGTGTATATCCTCATTATGTGAAGAAGGCGGAAAGAAAAGGACGTACAAAAACTGAAGTGGATGAAATCATGCGTTGGATGACCGGTTATACACAGGAAGAGTTGGAATCACAGCTGGAAAAACAGACAGACTTTGAGACCTTCTTCGCCGACGCTCCCCAACTTAATCCTTCAAGGACTTTAATCAAAGGTGTCATTTGCGGTGTTCGAGTGGAAGAAATCGAAGAACCGACCATGAGGGAAATTCGCTATTTGGACAAGCTGATCGATGAATTGGCAAAGGGAAAAGCGATGGAAAAGATTTTAAGGAAATAATCATTTAAGTAGAATAAAAGATGAATTTAAGAGATTAAAAAGAGACAAAACGAGAAAGAATTCTCAGTTTGTCTCTTTTTGTCACGTTTCGATATCCAATGCGCAAATCATAGGGATGGCTTAACCCATTCATCTGGGCAGCGTAAAAAATTCTTTACTTTCGCTGTAATTCCCCGCCAACCTTCCAAGCGGCTGAAGTTTCTCTAAATCAACTTTATAATTTCCAAGATAAAATTCATCACGGATATGGTAATTTACTACTCTTCCAATAATAAGATTGTCACTGCCAAGCGGGATAATTTGTTCAAGCTTACATTCAATATTAATCGGTGATTCTTTGACCCTCATCGGTTTTACCAAATCACTTTTAATGTCAGAAAGTCCTGCTTCATCAAATTCATTAATCTTTTCCGGAAGATTTTCTGAGCTTTTTTGCATTTCATTACCGAGTGGCGTACTAACAATATTGATGACAAATTCCTTGCTTGAACGAATATTAACCAATGTATCCTTTTCAGTGCCTTCTCTTTCACCTACCCCAGGTCCGATAGAAATACAAAGCATAGGGGGTTGTCTTGAAGCAACGGTAAAAAAACTAAATGGCGCGAGATTGTGCACGCCATCTTCAGAAATGGTTGAAACCCATGCTATTGGACGCGGAACAACTGAACCGGTCAATAGCTTATACATTTCCTTTGTAGAAAGGTCGTCAGGATTAAATTTCAATGAAGGCTCCTCCCTTTATGTCTCAGTTATCGTTGAAACTGATTGTTGCTGTTTTCTCAAAATAAAAAGCAAAATTAACACTGCTATCATCAAGCAGCTAATAAAATACCAGCCATACATATAGGTGCCGCTCCTGTCGATGAGATATCCGAATAAAGGCGGCATGATGATTACTCCGGCAGAACCGAATAAAATACTGAACCCACTCGAAATTCCAGCAAACTCCTTTGGGACAAGTTCAGAGGCCAAGTTCATCCAGATCCCATTGAAACCTGAAACGGCAAACCCAAATAGTGAGATAATTGGAACGAGCCCTATAAAAGGAGTATGCTGGGGTAAAAATGTTACGGTCACACTGCATATTGCCGTTATGATGGCAATCATGATCAAAATGATAATCCGTCTCCCATTAAAAATCCTGTCACTGATCATGCCCCATGCTACCCTGCCAGCTGAGCCGCTTACTTCAGAAATCAACAGCAGCATCCCTGACATGACGATAGAAAGGTGAAAGTGTTCATGTGCAAAGAGAACCAAGTATGTGGTTAAGCACATTTGTGAGCCATTCAGTCCAGTGGCACTGAGGCTTACTAATAAAAGCTGTTTATGTCGGAATAATTGTAATAGAGATCTAAACATACTTTTAATGGAACCCTGTTTGCTGGTTTGTGCTACCAAAGGGTCCCGATAACCTTTAAACGCTGCGAATCCAATTATTATAAGCAGAAAACAGGCAAAAAAGAGAACTGGCCTCCACCCAAACGCTACTGCTGCAGGTAAGAGCAATAGACTCGCTAATGCTGCCCCTCCAGTTATCCCAGTTTGTTTAATTCCCATAGCGGTTCCCCGCTGTTTCAGTGAAAACCAGTATATGATTCCCCTATTCGTAACCGGATGCATGGCTCCATAGCCTAAACCGCCTATCATGACCAATATCATAATCAACGCAAATTGGGAACTCATCGTCATGAATAAAAAGCTGATTCCGGTACAAAGGGAAATAATCAATAACAGCTTTCTCGAACCGACGCGGTCAACCAAAAAACCTGCAGGAATAGAGCTTATCGACTGCCCTAAAAATAATGCAGAAGGAAGCAGCCCAATTTGCGCCTTTGAGAGGGAAAGGTCCATACCGATTAACACTCCCAGCGGTCCCAGGCTCCTTCCGATAAAAGCCACCATGATTTGAGCGGCAAGGAGCCATAACAGCATTCGCCATGGCTCCTTCACTTCAACCGCCTTATTTTTTAATAACAAATTCAATTGCATCATCTCTTTTATTAAAAGGATTTTTGTCTTTATGCCCTCATTTCCAGTACAGCCAGTTCTTCATCCTTAAGTGAAGATTTAGCTGTTGCAGGAATGATCAGTGAACCAACCAGGCATACAAAGAAGTTCAATCCTAATCCAAGGACCCCGCCATGGATCCCAAACACCGTTTTATGGCCAGTAAGAGTCAGGAAGCCAGCAAGTACTGCTCCCGCAAGCATTCCCCAAAACACAGCTTTTCCTGATAAGCGCTTCCAATAAAGTCCAAGGACGAAGGCAGGGAATACCTGAACAAGCAATTCAAACTTCAGTACAAAAATATCATACAATGTTCCTGGAGGATTCCATGCTATCCACAGCAATCCAAAGACTGCAATAATCCCGCCGATTTTTCCGACCATAACTTTTTTATGTTCGCTGGCGCCCGGGTTAATGAATTTTCCATAAACATCATTTGATAACATTGATGAAAAGCTTAATAATACAGAATCAGCAGTGGAAATAATCGCAGCCACAATTCCCCCAAAGAAGATGATCATCATCCAATAGAAGAAGGGATTAATTGCTGCAATATCATTAGCCATCAATCCAACTAGCTGCTCGGAACCACTCTTATCAAGACCCGGATACAGCATTAGACCAATGATACCTACAACGAATACAAGACCCGTTGTGATTGGCGGCATCCATGCCATTCTGGCAAAAGATTTCTTAAGGGTCCTCTCACTTTCAGCAGAGTAAATCCTCTGTACAGCATGAGGATAGATAGAAGCCCCAAGACCTACAAGAACTAGCATACTAAACCAGTTAATGGAAATATCCATTGTTGGTACCGCCACTTTTGCTGGCTCGGTGTCTGCAATAAATCTAGTAACATCCGGAAAGTGGCCGCCGACAAGGTAGAGGGCTCCGCCAAGGAATACAAATATACCAATCATAAGGATGATTCCCTGGAGGACGTCTGTGAACGCAACTGCCTTCATCCCGCCCATCCATTCGTAAACCAGCATAACTACAACAAAGACTAATACGGCAATTTCATAAGGGATGGTCCCGCCGGTCATTCCCGATACTGCCTGCCCGATTGCCACAAGCTGTTCAAGCAGATAGTTGCCGAGGCCCCACAGCATCAGGAATATACTTAATAATGTGACAGCCTTGGATTTAAATCTAAACTGGAGCCAGTCTGTCGGTGTTACGAAATTCTGACGTTTGGAAATGACATAGAGTCTAGGTGCGAAAAGCAAGTAAATGCCTATGATGATTGTCATGAAGGAAATGGACTGCAGCCATGAAAATCCCGTTCTGTAGGCTGTTGGTGCATAACCTACGATGGTATTTCCGCTGTATTGCGTAGCGTATAACGTAAAGAATAAGGCAATAAAACCAAGATTTTTTCCAGCTAAATAATAATTTGAAAGACTATGATGCAAATTTGTTTCTCCGCGACCGGAAAAATACCCGATTAATAACATGGCAATGGCAAATACACTCAAAATGATAATTCCATCTGGACCGGCAAAGGTTAGATTCATTTATTTGCCTCCTTCTTTTTATCTGCTTCTTCAATGTCCTCGACAATATTCCACTGTGTGATGCAGAGCCAGCTTGAATAACCACATAAAATAAGTGAAAAAACCAATGATACGAAAGCCCAAACCGGAAAGCCCAGGATAATCGGCTGAACATCGCCCTTAGGAAAATACCATGGCACGACCAGCAACACATTTAGAGCAAGCAGGATCCAAATCCATTTTTTACGAATAGGTTCCTTGATTTCCTTCGTTTTCATTACGCCACCCGCCTTTATAGTTATTAATTTATAGATCACACCATCGAATAAAAAATCCGATGCTGTTTCTCAAATTCTAGTAACTTCTCCACATCCTTAAGGGTTGTGCCAATCTCATCCAACCCTTCTATTAAAAGTTCCTTTCTATAAGCTTCAATTTCAAAGAAAGCAAAGACTCCATCAGAATCGCTGATTTTCTGCTCTTGTAAATCTACCGTTAATTTATATCCGGGTTTCTCAGAAGCATTCTTAAAAAGGCGATCAATCAATGATTCTTCTAAAACAATGGGCAACAGGCCGTTTTTAAAGGAATTGTTATAAAAGATATCCGCAAACGAAGGAGCCAAAATGACCTTGAATCCAAAGTCTGTCAGCGCCCAGGGTGCGTGCTCCCGAGAAGAACCGCAGCCAAAGTTTTTTCTGGTCAATAAAATGGATGCATCCTTGTACTCTGGATCATTAAGGACAAATCCAGGCTGTTCTCTCCATTCATGGAAAAGAAATTGTCCGTATCCCGTACGTTCGATCCGTTTTAAAAATTGCCTTGGGATAATTGCGTCAGTATCAATATTCTCATGATCCAACGGAGCAACCTTTCCTGTGTGAATTACAAATGCCTCACTCAAGATCCTACCTCCTCATCCATTTTTACTTTCCAATTCCTAACATCGGTAAAGTACCCGGTGATCGCTGCAGCTGCCGCCATTTCCGGGCTGACTAAATGGGTTCTGGCCTTTCTGCCCTGGCGTCCTTCAAAGTTGCGGTTGGAAGTGGAGGCACATCGCTCTTCAGGAAGGACAATGTCATCATTCATCCCAAGGCACATACTGCAACCTGCCTCACGCCATTCGAAACCAGCATCGGTGAATATATTGTCAATCCCTTCTGCTTCAGCCTGCTCTTTTACAAGCTGAGACCCAGGGACGATAAGAGCACGGACATGTTCGTTCACCTTGTAACCGTTAACAATTTTTGCCGCTCTCCTCAAATCTTCTAGACGACTGTTTGTACATGACCCGATAAACACGGTGTCTATAGGGATTTCACTGATTGGAGTGTTAGGTTCAAGCCCCATATATTTGAGTGCCTTTTCCACACCCTTTCTTTTCCCTTCAGCAAAGTCCTGCGGATTTGGAACACTTTCTGTAATTCCGCAAACCTGTCCAGGATTCGTTCCCCAGGTAACCTGCGGGACAACAGTGGAGGCATCAAACTGAACTTCTAAATCAAATCGCGCATCCTCATCAGTATAGAGCTGATTCCAGAATAACTCTGCTTCACTCCATTCTTCCCCTTGAGGTGCAAACTCCCTTCCTTTCAAATAGTCAAGTGTCGTTTGATCTGGTGCAATTAAACCTGCCCGTGCCCCGAATTCAATGGACATATTACAGATAGTCATTCTCTCTTCCATCGTAAGCGCTTTAATCGCTTCCCCACGATATTCAACAACATATCCTGTAGCAAAGTCGTGCCCGAATTTTCCGATGATGGCTAGAATTAAATCTTTGGCAGCTGTACCAAGTGGAAGATTCCCTTCGATGTTTATTGCAAGTGTCTTAGCCTTATATTGTTTAAGTGTCTGAGTTGCCAGAACATGTTCCACTTCACTTGTTCCAATGCCAAAAGCCAATGCTCCAAAGGCTCCATGTGTAGAGGTATGGCTATCCCCGCAGACTATTGTTTGTCCTGGCTGCGTAAGGCCAAGCTCAGGTGCCATCACATGAACAATCCCCTGATTAGGACTGAATAAGTCAAACAGCTTAATACCAAACTCCCTGCAGTTTTCAGCCAATGCTTCAACTTGCTTTTTTGCAATCTCATCTTTAATAGGAAGCAACCTATTCCTGGTTGGGATACTATGATCCATTGTCGCAATGGTTAAATCTGGCCTTCTTACCTTCCTGTTTTTGAGTCTTAGTCCCTCAAAAGCCTGAGGGGATGTCACTTCATGAACGAGATGCAAATCAATATACAGAATAGTAGGTTTCCCAGTTTCCTCTTTGACAGTATGCCTCTCCCAAATCTTTTCATATAAGGTCTTTCCCAACGTTCTCCCCTCCTTAGATTACATTTCGGTCCCGAAGCTCACTTATTTTTGCTTCATCAAATTTAAGCAATCCTGTGTATACCTCTTCGTTGTGTTTTCCCATCGTTTCGGCTCCTACTTCCTTCACCTGGCCCGGGGTTCGGCTAAGTTTCGGTACTACACCTGGCATTGGGAACTCACCAAGCTGAGGATGTTCCATCTTAATGATCATTTCACGTGCCTGGTAATGTGGATCCTCTAGAATATCCTTGGCGGAATAAATCAGGCCAGATGGCACCCCCTTCTCGTCCAGTCTTTTGAGTGCTTCTTTAGCCGTTAGTGATTTAGTCCACTCCTCGATCAGCATATCGAGAACCTTCATGTTTTCACCGCGGGCATGGTGTGTGGAAAACCTCGGATCATCAGACAGCTCAGGCTGTTCCATGGCTTCGCATAGTCTTCGAAATACACCATCCGCATTGGCTCCGATTACGATGTATGTTTTATCTCCTGTAAAATAAATATTGGATGGTGCCACACCAGGCAGGATATTGCCCATTCGCTCCCTTATATAACCAGCCAGCAAGTAATCCGGAATGATGCTTTCCATGACTGAAAAGACGGATTCATATAAAGCGGTATCTACGACCTGCCCCTTGCCTGATCTGCCTCTTTCATGCAGGGCCACAAGACAGCCTATTGTCGCAAATAACGCAGTCAATGTATCACCGATGGAAACACCGACACGAGAGGGTGGCCTGTCTTCGAACCCGGTCACATAACGGAGTCCCCCCATTGCTTCCCCCACACTGCCAAAGCCTGCCCGGTTCTTGTACGGCCCAGACTGTCCAAAACCTGAAGTACGCACCATGATTAATTTTGGATTGATCTCCGACAGTGTTTCATAAGATAAATTCCACTTCTCCATGGTTCCTGGCCTGAAGTTCTCTATAATAATGTCTGCTTCCTTAACCAATTCCTTTAATATTTCCTGGCCTTCTTCTACTCTCAGATTAAGCGTAATGGATTTTTTGTTCCTCGATTGAATAGGCCACCAGAGGCCGACTCCATCTTTTGACTTCCCCCAGCTTCTCATAGGATCGGATTTTCCCGGAGGCTCTACCTTGATTACTTCCGCTCCAAAATCACCTAAGAGTCTTCCTGTAAAAGGTCCAGCTAAAAGAGTTCCTAACTCAATGACCCTTATGTTTGAAAGTGGTAATGCTGCATTAACTTCTGCCAATTTACTACCTCCTTGCAATTGATTAAACAATGACAAAATTCTGAAATCTTACGAAAATCATAATCCTTTGTATACAATAAATCAAGAATTTATTTTTAGTTTTTTAAAATCACCAATATTTTCAACGTTCTCTGTATATTTGTCAGAAAAATCTTGCAATAATTAAAAGCTTTTGTATACAATGGTACTGAGGTGTTGAAATGAGTGCATATGAATTTATTAAAGACGCAATCCTTACCGGTAAATTTGAACCCGGCTTGCGGCTTACAGAGGAATCTTTAGCCAAGGAATTAAATATTAGCCGAACTCCTGTCAGAGAAGCGATAAAACAATTAGAATCTGAAGGATTAATCATTTCTTTAAAACGCGGAGTGAGTGTGCGCCAATTCACTCAAGAAGATATTAGGCAGATTTATGACCTGCGCACCCTGCTGGAGGGTTATGCAGCTGGGCAGGCGGCCATTCACAGGAATGATGAGGATATTGCCAAAATCAAGGAAGCAAATCTTTTTTATGAAAAAGCCATCGAAAGCTATATTGAAAATAAATCCTCTACGATTGAACAGATTGTCCATGCAAATCAACAATTTCACGAAGCAATTGTTACTGCTTCAAAAAATGAGCACATCTATTTCCATATTTCAAAAGTAGTGGTTGTACCCTTAGTTTTCCGTTCTTTTTATTGGTACGATTCTTCCAAGCTCCGCAGGTCCCTTGATACACATAAAACGATTTTGGATGCAATAGTGCAACGAGATTCAGATAGAGCGAAAATCGCCATGCATGAGCATGTTTACCAGGGGCGTGATATTGTCATGGCGCACTTGGAAGATATAAAAAATGAATATGTTATGAAGGAGGATGCTTAATGCTGGAAATTTGCGAGGTAGGTCCTAGGGATGGTCTGCAAAATGAGAAAAAAATTCTATCCACAGAAACCAAAGTGACATTGATAGAGAAGTTGATCGATTCTGGAATTACCTATATAGAAGCTGTTTCATTCGTAAACCCAAGGGTTGTTCCCCAAATGGCGGATGCCGAGGAAGTAATGAATCAAGTTCCCAAATCCAATGGAATTACCTATGCAGGTTTAGTTTTAAGCAAGTCAGGTCTCGAACGGGCCGTAAAGACAGACATCGATGTGATTCATATAGTGACGACAACGAGTGATACCTTTAATTTAAAAAACGCCCGCAGGACTGTTGAAGAAGCAACTCAGGAGTTAACCTCGGTAATGAAGGCAGGAATCAGTGCTGGAAAGAGAGCAGTGGGTGTATTGGGTACAGCATTTGGCTGCCCATATGAAGGTAATGTCCCTTTTGACAGGGTTCTAAAAACGGCTGAAGCCTTCCTTGAAGCCGGCTTCGAAAAAATTACTCTAGCTGATACAACAGGCATGGCAAACCCAGCCCAGGTTCAAGCAGCTGTATCGGAGTTTACTAAAGCGTTTGGCACATCAATCCCTCTTGGCCTTCATTTCCATAATACCAGAGGCTTAGGCCTGGCTAATATTCTTGCCGGATATAACGCAGGAGTACGTTCATTCGATTCCTCTATCGCAGGTCTCGGCGGATGCCCTTTTGCTCCTAATGCAGTCGGAAATGTTTGTACCGAGGATATGGTCAATATGTTCCACAGCATGGGAATCCATACTGGAACTAAATTGGAAGAATTGATTGAAATCGCGCAATGGATGGAACACAATATGGAACGTCCATTAGCTGGGATGTTAATGAAAGCAGGGGTTTGTTCGGCGTAATTTAAACCGCTGGATTATAGTCTAAACAAGCAGCCTGATAGTCAAGAGTCCGATTCGAAATCGAATCGGACTTTTGACTTTTAAATTCGCTGTTTTCACTTTTCTTCATTGAAAAATTTGAGACCTTCTCAACATTTGCAAAAAAACGGCCCGATCCACCCATGTTCATGGGTGACGACAAATGTCCACTTAAATTCTCGATCGACAATATATAAATCGGCATGCTCCCCATCAGCCAACAGAAGGTCCTCTGCCTTCAAATCGGATACTTCCTCTACAAGGAATACCTCATCCGCATGTTGGAAGAATATCAGGCAAGTATTTTTATATTGTTGATTGAATGCCAGTACCGCTTGTTCTTCCTTCTCACACACTCTCTTTTCATAACTGAACACATGCCATAGAAATCCGCTTGAGCCGCTATCTGTATGGAGATGAATCTGCTTTTTTTCCATAGGACTCAAATGCGATACGAATGCTTCCTCCCATTTTTTTCTTAAATCGTTCCCGTATTCTTTTGTTTTGCTGACTTGTATTTTTTTGCTTTTTAGTTTGTGAAAGAAGTCCATGCCTTGCCTCCTGTTTACTATCCATTACTACATCATTCGCCTTTTGGATAGATTAATCCTCTTATGAATTGTAACTGAAAGTTGAGGTTGTGTTTATTTTCATAGTTTATGATGTTCAATGTTCAGTACTCGTTCTAATCTCCCCTAACCCCTTAAATTCCCAGAACGAGTGCTGAAGGTAAACTCGATACAGTAACGAACATAGGAGGCTATTATTCATGAAGAAATTGCTTTATTCCATCACCGACTGGGTTTCAACGAAACGCGGGATGTGGATTACGATCATCGCCTGGCTAGTGTTGATGGTTGGCTTGAGTGCAGGCCCTCAGCTTGGCGATTACAAAGTGAACAACTTTCAATCTCTCCCGGATGATGCAAAATCGATCATCGCGCAAAATAAAACGGAGGATTTTTTCCCGAATGAACAGGGCACTCCGGGTATTCTTGTATTCCATAATGAAAAAGGCGACATCAATCTTGATGATGTGAATCAAATCCTCGATGGCATTATTTCGGAGGATATCGAAGGAATCAGAAACATCGTAGATACCCGTTCTCTCCCGCCTCAGGCACTGAGCGGTTTTATTTCCGAGGATAAATCGACGATGATTGTCCCGATGGAACTGGAACAGGGATTGGGCAATGATGAGTATGCTGAGATCAATGACCGTGCAACCGAAATTGGCACAGGTATCGCCGACAAGCTTGAAAGCACTTCTTTCTATATTACTGGTCCTGCAGGAATTGCTGGGGATACCATTAAGCTGTTTGAACGGGCAGATTTCATGTTGTTACTTGCTACAGTCGGAATCATCCTGATCCTGCTGATTGTCATTTATCGTTCACCTTTGCTGGCGATTATTCCTTTATTGGCGACAGTCATCGTGTATCAGGTTGTGAACCAGAGTGTTGCCCTTATGGGTGCAGGAGGATTGGAGATCAATAACCAAACGACCTCAATCATGAGCATCCTGCTTTTCGCAGCAGTCATTGACTATTCTTTATTTGTCTTCTCACGTTTCCGCGAGGAGCTGAATCATTACGAAAATAAATTCGATGCAATGAAGCAAGCAATGCGTGCAACAGGGGAGCCTGTCTTTTTTGCCGGCGGAACTGTGCTGGCTGCGATGCTTGTGCTTCTGTTCGCCGATTTCCGCGATTATCAGAACTTTGCTCCGATTTTCGGAACAGCGATGTTCTTCATCATGCTTGCTTCCGTTACCCTGGTGCCTGCATTGTTCACCCTATTCGGACGCAAGGCTTTCTGGCCTAAGGTTCCTAGGTATGGGAAGGAAACAGAAGTTAAGCATGGGGTCTGGGGACCGATTGCCCAATTTGTAGTCAACAAACCTGGCCTTTCCGGAGGGATTGTCGGAATTTTGCTCGTCCTTTCCGCGTTGAATGTCTTCAATCTTGATTATGAATTCGACATGGTGAAAAGCTTCCCTGAAGATTTGCCTTCCCGTGTCGGTTATGAAATAGTGGAACAGAGATATGATAAGGGAGAACTTGCCCCTACCACGCTGTTGATTGAAAGTGACAATAAGTTAACTGAAGAAAATGTTAAGGAAATCTCCGATACATTGAATGATGAAAAAGAAATTGCTTCGATTCGTCCGGCAGGATTAACAGAAAATGGCGAAGCGGCAAAATTCAGCATTGCACTCGATATGAATCCATACTCAATAGAAGCAATGGACTACATCGAAAAACTAAGGGACGATGCCCCTCAAATACTCGATGATTTAGGGCTGAACGCTGACGCTTATTTCAGCGGGATCACGCCGAAGCTTGTCGATGAGCGAGAAGTCAACAACGGTGACATCCTTAAGATCGTCCTGCTGGAAACAGCTCTGATCCTTGGTTTGCTCGTTGTCCTGACACGAAGTGTGAAAATGTCCATTTACATGATGGCCACCATCCTGCTTTCGTATGTATCTGCGCTTGGCCTCGGTGTATTCCTGATTGACGCCCTGTTCGGATATGATGCGATCAGCACACGTGTTCCGGTATATGCTTTTATCTTCCTTGTGGCCCTGGGAATCGATTATAATATTATTCTGGCTTCCCGTTTTATCGAAGAACGTAAGAATCACAAAGTGAAAGATGCTTTGGAAATTTCCATTCGCAACACGGGCGGTGTCATTTCATCAGCAGGGGTCATTTTGGCGGCTACATTCGCTGCTCTGACGACGATGCCAATCGCTGACCTGTTCATCTTCGGATTCATGGTCGCTGTCGGCATCCTGATCGATACTTTCCTTGTCCGCGGCATGCTTTTACCGGCACTGATCCTTTTCTTTGAAAAAGATAAACAAACAAGTCCTGAGATTCAATAAGGAACGGAGAGGCCTCCTCTCCCCTTCCTTTTAAGGAGGCATGACCAATGAGAATCCTGGTCGTTGATGATGATATAAATATCCAAAGACTCGTGACGATCCATTTGTCCCAGGAAGGATACCAGGTTATCAGGGCAAATGATGCCGAGGAGGCTTTATCCTTATTGGAAAGGCAAAATGTTGATCTGGCGATTGTCGACGTGATGATGCCCGGCATGAATGGCTTCGAGCTGACAAGAATCCTGACCGATGATTGGCAAATCCCTGTCATCCTCCTTACCGCTAAGGGTCAACTGAGCGATAAGGAAGAAGGGTTCCTGTCAGGCAGCGAGGATTATATTGTAAAACCTTTTGAAGTGAAGGAACTTTTGTTCAGGGTGGCTGTCGTCCTAAGGCGCATGCAGCGTGCTGTCGACTCCTTGATACTGGTGGGAAATATGAAGATTGATCGGAACAGCTTCGAAGTCGAAATCAATCAGGAGACGATTCTGTTTCCATTGAAAGAGTTTGAGCTGCTCAGCATCCTGGCATCGCGTTTGAATAAAACAACCCCTCGTGCGTATTTGATCGAGCAGGCGTGGGGAGCGGATTATGAAGGCAGCGAACAAACGCTCAACACTCATATCAACAGGATACGGGATCGCCTGAAAAAGCATGTGGCTACTGTAGAAATCCAAACAATCCGTGGGATTGGCTATAGACTTGAGGAATTGAAGTGAAGACATTGTACAGGAAGTTCATCATCGCCACCCTGCTAATCCTCGGGATCAGCATCGTGATTGCCTTCATACTTGCCAACTGGGTATATATGACTTCGACAAAGGAACGGATTGACTCACAAAATGTAAAGGTTGCCGAAGAGGTTGCTTCAAGTCTGGAGCAAATGCACTCGACCTCCCACTTAAGTTTCACGGGTTATTTGGATTCCATAAGTAAACTGGGGTATCAAATCTATGTTTTAAGTGAATCTGGCGAGGAGTTTGAGTTTGGCGAACCTTTTTCGAAAAAGAACCTGCCAGCTGAGGCAAAGAGGGTTATAGAGCAGAAGAAAATCTACCATGGAATGGACAGTTCCGCCTCGCCATGGATGATGAGTCATTTTTCCAACCAGCTTGGCAATACGGTCGGAGTCCCCTTTACAATTGGAGAGGAGGACTATGGGTTGTACCTGAGGCCCAATAACAAATTGTTATTCTCCGATGTGCATGTCATTTTCGCCTGGTTTTTTGTCGCAGTTTCCATCGTGAGTATTACCGGGGTAATCTGGTTTGCCAAACATTTGATCCAGCCAATCACCAAGCTGACAGAGGCAACCAGGGAAATCACCAGGGAAAACTTCAACTTCCCATTGAACATCCATCGCAAGGATGAAATCGGCCAGCTTGCCGAGAGCTTCAGCACGATGCAGGTTCAATTGCAGCATAATGATGAAGCAAGAAAATCCTTTATCAATAACGTGTCCCATGATTTTCAATCACCGCTGATGAATATCCAGGGATACGCGGAGCTGTTAAAAACGCAGGCGCTCGACGACGAGCATCGTGAATATGTTGAAATCATCGACCAGGAATCCAAGCGGCTGTCCAACTTGACGAAACAATTGCTGCTTCTTACCTCGCTTGATCAAAAATCGTATCCGATGAAACGTGGAATTACAAGGATTGACACGCAAATTAAGGAAACTGTCAGAAGGCATCAATGGCGATTGGAGGAAAAGGAGATCGAAATCTCTTACCACCTCCCCCCTGCCACGATTCTTGCTGATCCCGAACTATTGATGACGGTATGGGACAACCTTTTAACAAATGCGATTAAATACAATCAACCTGAAGGCAGCATTTTTATCCAGCTTGCGCAAACCGATGAAGCCATCAACATCACATTCAAGGATAGCGGAATCGGAATGAGCCTGGATCAGGCCTCGAAGATTTTCGAACGATTTTACCGTGTCGATGCCGCACGCAAAAAAGATGGAACCGGTTTGGGCCTGTCGATTGTCAAACATATTATTGAATTGCACAACGGAAAAATTGAAGTGGAGAGCGAGCTTCAAAAAGGTACGACTTTTACAATAAAGCTCCCTATAGAAAAACAGACGGAGGAATAAAAAATGGAACAAACTTGGAGTATTCGACTAATACGATTCGCAGCGATCTTTGGACTGATTGGAACTTTCATGGGCTCACATATGGCGGGTGCCGGCGACTATGCCATGCGCCCAATCCACGCCCATATTCTGCTTGTCGGCTGGCTATCCGTATTCGCCTGGGGTATTTTTTACAAAAACTATCAAATCAAATATAAAAAACTCGTATCCATCCACAGCATTACCGGTATGGTCGGTGCACTAGGACTCACTGTCGGAATGTGGATGTACAACCTCAACCCATTCAATCTGGGCGAAACATTCGTAATGGTCCTTTTCATCGTCGGCGGATCATTGCTGTTGCTGGCCTTTATCCTGTTTGTCGTCGTTACGTTTTTTATTGAGAAGAACTAGGATAATGTAAGCTGGCAAATTCGCTAATCTGGGACTGCATTGAATAAGAAATGACCCACTAAATTAGAGAAACAGGTTCGGTTTTAAATACGTTTAAACAGTATTCTTCTCATATAGCTTGCAAATAACTATATTTCCAAAGAAACTCAGAGGCTTAATAGCCCTGAGTTTTTTTATTTTACCAGATCAGTCACCTATTGAGTTTTTTGCTCTCCTAAGGAGATGCGTAGGTGAAACTCAGCGAGCAAGAACTGATTAAGCTTTACCTTAAGCGCTAAAGATGGACACTAGTCGGCGCGGGCTCATGAGCTCTTGAATATATTGTTAAATGACTATATTGAGAGAAGGTGATATCATGAAAACTTTCATCCAATGCTGTATAGGAGCTGGGCTGGCTTTATTGGGTTTTATAGGAATAGGCTATGGTCTTGGGGTTGCAGGCGCTGCAGCTTTAGAAGGAATAGCGAGGCAGCCTGAGGCAACAGATAGGATCGCGAATGTTCTGTTCTTTTTAGTTGTGATTCCTGAATTGATTTTGGCTTTTTTATTAGCAAAGGTTGCATTAAGGATTCATAATTGTGGAGATCATAAAGATTGAGTCAGAGAGTAGTGGTTTTACGCCACTACTTTTTGCAGTCTGGGGATGACCAATGAATATGAAGAAGCACGCAGATACTTTATAAATATTCTTCAATCACTTTTTTCTTCTTTTACAATATAGCTCCCTCAATAAAAGAATCGAAAACCCTGGAATGTCCTTTAACATCTTCTCTTCATTAAATTCATATTGCTTTTTACCAATACTGAATAGATTACAAAAAGGAGCAGAAACCTTCATGAGTTCACTGTTCCTATCCAATCAATAATTATTCGTTTCCTGTAGTCTCACTTTTGAAAGCACGCCAGAAAGAAAAGGTAGTAATGCAACTAACCCAATTGCCCAATTGACCCCTAAAATATCTGCAATGATACCAGCCATTAATGCACCGAATGCATAGCCGCTATCACGCCAGAAACGGTAGACTCCCATTGAGGAAGCCCTCCATTCTGGTCCAGCAACGTCGCTTATCGCAGCCTGCAATGTTGGATAAACCATTGCAGTTCCCAGCCCCAGTAACATTGCCCCTGCAATCCACAACCAATATTGATCAGCAGCGAGAATTAACCATAATGCAGCAGCTTGTGTCCACATGCCGTATGTTATTAGTACTTTTCTGCCAATCTTATCGCTTAATGTCCCAGTGAATAATTGAAAGATTCCCCAGGCAGCCGGATATACAGCTACAATCGTACCTATTTGCCCGACAGTTAACCCAGCGGCAGTGAAATAGATCGGAAATAGACCCCAGGCCATTCCATCCTTCAAATTCGTGGATAATCCAGCAAAGCTGATGCTTGATAGACTTTTATCCTTCCAAGTTGTTTGCGCAAATACTTCTTTTGCTGATTTAGTCAGCTCAGAAGTTCCTGCTCCATTTCTTAAGATTTGAAGCTTTAAATGCTCTCCTGTATCCTTAACAATTAATGATAGCAGAATCCCTACCACTACAATGGCGATTCCAACATAGAATGGCTCTGGCCTTAATGAATAAGATGAGGCAATATATCCTGAAACAGCAGCCATAATCGCCACACCAGAATAACCAGCAAACTCATTCAAACCTACTGCGGTACCGCGCTGGTTTGTCTTTGATATATCAATTTTCATATTCACCGTCATCGACCATGCCAGTCCCTGGTTAATCCCGAGCAGGATATTCGCTACAATGATGACCCACCATGCATGTGCAAATATAATGAGGATTGGCACGAAAAGACCTACAGACCAACCGAGTAATAATACTTTCTTACGTCCAAGCCGGTCCGCAATTTGTCCTGCGAAATAGTTTACAATGGCTTTAGAAAATCCAAAGCTGATTATGAAGGATAATGCAGCACTGGCAGATGCCAGACCGAACTGTTCCTCTCCCAGCAAAGGAAGAACTGTCCGTTCAATCCCGACCATCGAACCAACAAACAGGTTGGTTACAACTAATAAGACGAACTGAAGGATGTTTTCCTTAATTCCGATTTTAGGTTGCATCAATATAACCCTCCATGAAGAAAGCTTTAAAAAATCAGGCTTTTAATTATTACCTTCCTTGATTCTCTTTTCTCATTTCCTTGAAATTCTCTGGCTGTGGCAGAACATTTTCCGTCATGAACCGGGCAAATCCATTTACAAGCACTCCGCGGAAAGACTTGCGCAGCCAAACTAATATGATGCTGGAACGGATTCATTTTAATATTGACGAAATAACATTTTTCTTGCTCCTATGATTTAATGTTGGATCTGCTTCCACTCATTTATTCCCGCATCAAGTAAGGTGGCACGAAAACCCTTTGACTTTAAAAGTTCTACCGCTTCAGTCGCATAAACACAATATGGTCCGCGACAGTATGCCACAATTTCTTTATCCTTTGGCAATGAGTCAAGGTGGTCTTCAAGTTCCGAAATAGGGACTGATAAGGCATGAGGCAAATGATCGTGCTTATATTCTTCAACTGGCCTTACATCCAATAAGGTAATTACATTCCTATTCAATTTTTCATCTAATTCCTCAAGCGAGATAGAACTTAGTGAATTTTCTCTTAGAATGTGGCCTTCCCTAACTTTATTTACATCTGATATGCGGTCCTCCGCTGTCCCTCTTAAAGCCAAAACAAACATTAACACCTGTTCACTTGCCAGTCGATAGATCACATAGTTTTTATCCTTTGAGTATGTGACGACCTTCGCATCAAGCAAGGTTTGCAAATGTTTGGATGTATTAGCTATGCTCATTTGAGTATCCGCTGCTAAAGCTTCCACTGTTTTTGGCCCTTGAGTTAGCAGGTCAAGCAGTTCAATTCTCTTTGGGCTGGAAATCGCTTTTCCAATCCGGGCGAACTCTCCGTATACGAAATCTTTAAATTCCCGAGCTTCTATATAGACCACCTCCAAAATCCATTCGACTATTCAACTGATTGGTTGAATAGTATCACGTGAATTTATTTTTGTAAATGCGTTTAATTTCCAACATTAATAAAACCATGCCATAGTTTTACCTTTTGGCATGGTTTTAGTATTTAAGTTTTTTATTTTCATCAGTTTACTACTTAATCGATTTCTTCTTAGGTTAAAAAAAGCTGTCTAAACGACAGCTCCAATTTCGATTTTAATTTTTCCTTTGATATTCAATTTGCACCAAATAACAAAAAGCGGAAATATAAATTGCTCCTAATATCCCTCCGACCTCTTGACCGTTTTACCATATAAAATGAAAATGGCTAAGCAACGTCAACACTACTTCTACGTCCTAGGATGAATAACAGGCATTGATTATGGCTCTTTAGGACCAATCAACGCCACCCCAAGAGGATTGCAACTTTCGCAACAGAACAATTTGGCCGAGATGATACGTATCGTGCATCATGATATTGCTAAGTAAACGCTCAATGGAGTATCTGTCAGCTGCATAAGGAGCTTTTAACTTTTCATCGTCCAGGTCCGCAATGACCGTTTTTAATTCATTCATAACTTCATTAAGGCGCTGCACTGTCCTAGCCCATTCAATTTCGTCTTCTGGATTCCCTGGATTTCCAAAGGTTGTTTCATTTTCTTCTGCCTTTTGTGGATTCTCTGTACCATTAATTCGATGGATTACGTCTTCATTCCAAAATATCAAGTGGTTAACAATCTGCCAAATCGAATTGCTAATTCCCGAACTTGTCCATGCTGCTTCAGCTGCGACGACTCCATGAAGCGCCTGATCTATTGATGCAAACCATTCGTTCTCGTGGAAATGCATGTCGTGTTGTTCTAAAAATATGTTGGTTACACCTTTCATACTATCAATCTCCTTACTGTTTAATGTAATCTTTAAAACTTAAAGCAGGAAAAAAAATGATTATGGTATAAATTAATGGTCCTAAAAATTAATTGGTTCCTACAATATTTCACACTACTTACTGACCTAGTTCTACTTCTCTCCAACATGGCAGGATAATTCGAAATTTCCGGAGGCAATAACTTCAGTACAAAGTGTCATTCTTTCGCATAAAATAAGATTGTCTCCCATTTAACTAAACAATTTTGTCTCCCTTCTTTTATTTTGAAAATACACATTGATAACTATGACTTATTCGGCTAATCCAGCTTTCATTCCTTCATCACGACAAATAAAGTACTCTATATTGGAAAACTTTTAGCTATCTACTCTAAAGGGTACATTTTATTTTTTCATGCTTTAAGTTAACTTCCTAAACATCCCTTTATCATTTTATTCAGTCCCCCTTGAAGGTAGGCTTAAGATAATTCTCAAACTTCTTATTGAGGCACTTGGCATCGTAACTTGCCTGTTCAAGTAGAATAAAATGAATCCTTCCTAATGGCCAATATTCCCTATATAACCAGTTATTTCATTACCTTCCTCTTATATACAGTATAAATATAGATTGATATATTCTAATTATTCCGAAAATGAAAGGGGTCCCGTATGAAAAATTGGTATAACAAATTTATAGTTTTCTTTATTGCTCTAGTAATGGCTTTGGGGGCGTACGCAGCCCCAATAGATGCTGTTGCTAATTCAGGAAGCCCCGCCGCTGAAAGAGTTTTATCCATTGAGATTGAGGAAGCAACAATATTTGAATTGCAGCATGCTATGCAGAGCGGCAGGTTAACCTCTGAGGAATTGGTTCAATTCTATCTCAATCGGATAGAGGAGTATGATGACAGCATTAACTCAATCATTACGCTTGACGAAAATGTATTAGAAGAAGCGAAACAACTAGATAAAGAGAGAAAAGCGGGAAAAGTTCGCGGAGCCTTGCATGGAATTCCGGTTATATTAAAAGATAACTATGATACATACGATATGCAAACTACTGCAGGATCTCTGTCACTTGAAGGCTCCGTCCCTCTAAATGATGCATATCAAACTAAAAGATTAAGAGATGAAGGTGCAATCATCTTAGGCAAAGCGAATCTGCATGAATTTGCTTTCGGATTCCAAACCATCAGTTCCCTTGGCGGACAAACCTATAATCCATATGATTTAACAAGATACCCAGGAGGATCAAGCGGTGGTACGGCAGCCGCGGTTGCTTCCAACTTTGCCACTGTCGGATTAGGGACAGACACTGGCGGGTCCATCCGAATACCTTCGTCCTTTAATAACCTTGTCGGACTGCGCCCTACTATGGGACTTGCAAGCCGGGATGGAATCATTCCGCTTGCACTATCCCAGGATGTCGGCGGACCGATGGGTCGTACCGTTGAAGATGTGGCTATCGTGCTCGATGCCATTGCTGGCTATGATCCAGCAGATCCTGTTACAGAGGCCAGTAACGGAAACGTTCCCAAAACCTATACTCATTACCTTAAGAAAAATGGATTAAAGAAAGCTCGGATAGGCGTTATTCGCGACCTGTATGGGAAAGATCCTCAAGTCAATAAAGTAATGGATCAAGCGATTGCGGACATGGAAGTACTTGGAGCAGAAGTGTTCGAGGTAACAGTCCCCAATCTTAGTTCAATTCTTTCTTATCCAAGCTTAAGCGGATACGAATTTAAATTTCAGTTAAATGACTATTTGGCTGCCCTTGGACCGGATGCACCTGTAAGAACGTTATCAGATATTATCGAAAGCGGGAAGTTCCATCCAAGTCTGGAAAGTGGCTTGAAATCCCGTAATGAAAGAGAATCATTAGAAAATGATCAGGAATATCAAGACATTATTACAAATCGTCCTAAATTGGCAAGGGAAAGCTTAATGGCAACGTTTAATGAACATGGGCTTGATGCACTGCTCTATCCAACTTCGAGTGCTTTACCGGCACAGGTAGGCAAAAGCCAGGGTGCAGGGAATGCAAATCGCTTAAGTCCTTATTCAGGATTCCCCGCAATCTCGGTTCCTGCTGGCTTCAGTGACAACGGCCTTCCAGTCGGGCTCGAGCTGCTGGGAAAAGAATTCGACGAACCAACATTGATTAAACTAGCCTACGCTTATCAAGAAGCAACCAACCATCGAAAGGCGCCTGAACTTAAATAAGAACCTCCATAGAAAAGAGGTCAGTCCAACCATCCTCGTAAGTTTTTGAAGCAATAAAACCTGTAAAAGTAAGTGTTTTATAATGATGCGATTATTCAATAAGAATAATCGCATCTTCCCTTTTTAGCGGGAGTTACGTGTAAAGAAGTTTTATTAGAATGCTTCAATTTTCAATTACAATTTCTCCTTCACCTACTGGTATTTCAAAACCACTAAGGTAGTCAGTTAATATCTGTTCTGTGATAGTAAAGGCAGCATTTGCATCAAAACGTTGGCTTCGTAACTTAAGTCGTTCACGCAAATCGTTTGGATGGACTTTCAAATAGAATAGTTTCCATTCACCGCCAGCCTCTTCAATTATCTGTTTATATTGGTTCCTTCTTGAACGTTGCCAGAAACTAAAGTCAATTACCACCTGTCGTTTATCCTGAACTAACTCTACTAGTTGATTCCTTAATTTTCTTTCTGCATTTTCCTTGTATTCCTCATAATTTTCAACTGGGTAATCAATGCCATACCGACCATTAGTAGCCCAAATTTCTTCATCGATTGAAAGACGTACAAATCCTTGTTTTTCTATTTGCTGGGCTAATGTAGTTTTACCGGAACCTGCTACCCCACACATCATTATTACTAAAGAGGTATTACCGTCTCGTTCAAGATTTATCAGGCCATCTAAATATAATTTCTTAAACATCGGCGTACTCCCCCTTATTTACAACTTTAATTAAATTTACGCACCCGTTTTAAGCAAACAATAAAATGGCCTTTATAGTAAAATATTAGTACTTTAAAAAAGGAGCTCAACGTATGAATATATTAGTTTTAGGTGCAACTGGTCGAGTTGGAAGTCAGATAGTTTCTTTTGCTCTTCTCGACAGACATCATGTTACTGTATTAGTCCGCACTCCAGAGAAAATCGAAATAAATAATGAAAATTTAACTATTATTCAAGGAAATGTTTTAAATAAAGAAGATATAGTACAGGCAATGCATGGGATTGATGTGGTAATCAGTGCGTTAAATACTGATGGCATATCCACTTTATCAGAAAGTATGCCATTAATTATTGAAGCAATGGAAAACGAAGGTATTAATCGAATAATAACGGTTGGAACTGCAGGTATTCTGCAAAGCAGAATTACCCCAGCAATTCTCCGTTATCAATCAACTGAATCAAAGCGGAAGTCAACTCGTGCTGCCGAAGAACATCATAAAGTTTACGATCTGCTCAAACAATCTAAGCTCGAATGGACTATTGTCTGTCCTACTTACTTGCCAATTGGAGAACGGCTAGGCAAATATCGAATAAGCAGAGACTTTTTGCCAGAGGGTGGAACCGAAATATCTGTACAGGATACAGCAGAATTTACTTATAAGCAAATAAGTACAAACGACTATAAAAAATCGCGAGTAGGAATCGCATATTAGTAATTCTAATACTACTTATCATTGGAAATAATTTCGAAAAAGGAAGCGCAATTTTCTGCTTCCTTTAATACTTTTTTATAAGTAAACTTAATATGGGTATAGCCAAACTTTTTCCGTTAACCTTTTATAACATTTAAAATAATCAGAAATATTTTTTCGTCATTAAATTCCCCTATATTTATCACCTGATGTACTTCGACCTTTTCACCTTCTTTTAAGCTTACTAAATTTATGGCAGATTCTATTGCCTTTGTAAAAGAAAAGTCTTCGTAAACCCTCTTTATTGCCCATTCAATAAATATCTGGTTATTAATCCTCAACTATTATTACCTCATTTCATAAGTTTTAGGTGTAATAGAGGTTTTCGGATTTTAAACTGTGATTCCTTATAGAAAACCTAACTTTGTTCAATTACCCTCTGCCAAGTGATATGGTATTTTATACCCTTCGCATCCCATGATGGTATATTTGTTTCCTTCAAATGAGATATTCTTGCAAATAAAAGTGCTTATCTCACCACTGCCAAACTCATCTCTAGTCGAATCGTTTGTAACTTCTAGTTGCTCTCCGTTATATTTTAAATCAGTTAGAATTGGGTCTCCTTCCTTCGTGTAATTAACTACACGAATATGATCCTTTTGCCCAGTTTCTGTGTTATTAATAAAGTCTTTTAATCTAGTTTCATTAACTAGTCCATCACTGTTTCTATTCACAATGTCAGATTCTGTAGGAACATAGTTTTTCTCTATATCCCCACACCCCACAATCAACAAAAAGATCATACTAATAGCTATAAAAAACAAATATCTTCTCATAAATTTCCCTCCAATCCATCAGCCATTAAAAGAAAGTTCCACTTCTTAATTTACATCCACTTTTACACTTCACTACAACTATACATCTATTACCAACTTAATATTAACATATATATCCATTTATGATTTCAGAAGCATTTATATGTATTCATATTCATCTTAAGTGGGAAGTGAATAAAAAAACTCGTCAAGACTGACGAGTTGATTTCCTTGTTTACTTTGCTATCCGCTTGTTCTTATTTTAGCCACTATTTACATAACACTTAAAAAATATCCCTATGTTCAGGCTCGGAATTCCAGGGGCTTACTCTCCTACCATCCCGTCCTTATCAGCATCGTGCATATATGGGTATAACCAATGATCACTCGTTATTGGCATACTGAAACCTGCTGCTTTGGCTTCTTTAATCGTCACCTGTCCATTACCGTCAGTATCAACACTAGAAACATCATCGTTTGTGTTGGAACTATTTGAATCAGAAGGATCACTGCCTGTTAAACCAAGTGATGCGTTTACTTCATCTGGGTTCACATTATCAAATTTATCAATGATCTTGTTACCCATTAAAGTATAGGTATACTGATAGCTGGAAGGAATCTGGGTTTCCGTATTCGGATATGTGATAATTGCTTCAAAATCAGTGGCTCCACCAGCGCTACGGATCACCTCTTCCATATAAGCTTGATCACCATGTCGGTTGAGAGTAATATCTTGCGGTGTAATATTATAAGCATTCGATACCCCTCCGAGAGAATCAGCAATGATGTGTCCTTCATCTAAAACGTCACTTTCAACACCTGGAACCTTTGCTTCGTCAGAATAGTATCGTCCAGAAGATAATACAGGTTCGTTACGGTCATCTTGTAGAATGATTTCATCAGCAATGACACGCACTAGTTGACCGTATTCATTAGTAAATGCCCAATATTCACGTTCCCCATAACCAATATCAACGACGACATTAGGTTCACGATATCCAGACAAATCACCGCCATCAACTTCAATAAGTTTGTAGCCTGAGAACAGCTCATTATTTTGTTGGGATGGCGTTTCCTCCACATCAACATCCGTAGTGTTAGTTTCTTCTTTTTCACTATTTGTATTAACTGTGGTTACTTCTTGTGGTTCTGTTTCTCGATCCGTATCCGATGCATCTTCTACATTGGTACAACCAACCATAGAGATAATCGTTATAAGTAAGATTAAATAGTTCAATTTCTTTTTCATTTAGGACTCTCCTGTAATTGTTTCCTATAATCATTCTATAACTCTTGGAATGTAAACATACTTAACTTCATAAACCTATTGATTATATTATAATCCAAGATTAACTTAATTACATTAGTGTTCAGTATGAAGAATCACATCAAGGAAATAAATATCTAATCTTTTTATTTGAGAACGAATTATTCATGGATATTTTAAAGTGATAGTTAATTATCTTTCACAAGCAAAATTATCTTTATCTCTATCCATTTTAGGTTGATAGGCTGGATGATCAGCAGGCACACCATTTGGATATTTTTTTCTTAGTTCAGTGCAATTGGCAAAGACCTCTGATCCCCCACTTGAGGCTGCTTCTTCCTTTGCTTTGGCCTCTGCTTCTGCCTTTGCTTTAGCTTCTGCTTCTGCCTTCGCTTTGGCTTCTGCTTCTGCCTTCGCTTTGGCTTCTGCTTCTGCCTTTGCTTTAGCTTCTGCTTCTGCCTTCGCTTTGGCCTCCGCTTCTGCCTTCGCTTTGGCCTCCGCTTCTGTCTTCACTTTGGCCTCCGCTTCTGCCTTCATTTTGGCTTCTGCTTCTGCCATTGCTTTGGTTTCTGACTTTGCTTTATCATCAGAACTTTTCTCCTCACTCTTATCCTCTGCTTTGGAGGCCTTCGAACTTTCAGATGAACAAGCACCTAAACTAAAAATTAAAAATAAAACCAACAAACCTACTAAATACTTTTTCAATTAAATAACCCCCATAATTTTTTTCTATCATTGAATAATAAAGTGAACACCCCTTATTTCGTATATCTGTTCGCATAACTGGAGGCCACAAATGAATCAGGCTTTATTTGTGCTTCGAGCCCGACCGATTCGATACGCTTAATCATTTCATCCACATATATTCTCGTTTTATTTTTTGCCCCCAGGCCCAGATCCAAATGTCCCACCATCTTGAAACTGGCACCTTTTTTAACATATGGAAGCAATAGGTCGATTATTTGTTTTTGTTTTTGCGGAGTGAACATGCAGGCAACTTCTTGCGTGAAGTTTGTTTCCAACGAAATCTTCTCCTGCAAGGCTTCAATTTTTCTTCCTATATCAACTGAACGGTAGCAAGCCCATACACCTTTTCCTTCACGTTGTATGACAACTCCTGTGATGAAACGGGTGTAGTAACCATGCACTTGAGAGTCGGTGCCAATGATTAATCTGTGGTTGCCATTTGGCTGCACTTTGATGAACGACAATATATGCTGGAAGACCTCTTCAAAATCCATATTCCGTTTTGACAAATTCTGAAAACCTTGTTGAAGTTTCATTTCATTCACCTGCAATTCGGAGAATAGTCGTACTCATTTATATGCTACGATAGAGGTGGATATCAGCATTTCTGCTTCTTTATAATCTGATTCGATGGTGAAGCATGTCGTTCGCCAAGATATTTACTTTACTCCTTCAAAATAACTATAGTTACTAAAAGGTCAATTAAAAAAGCTTCCGGATGCAACCGTAAACTTAATATACAGCATCTGCTTGAAGTGCAGAGGCCATCATGTTGAATGAGAAGTGACCAACGCAAACTATTGGCGTTGCAGGGTAGGTCATTTCTTTTTGTTTGCAGAAATACCTAATGCGAGTACGTAAAATAATCACAATCTCATGGCAACTTAATGCCATAATATTTACTTTTCGATTTAAAACTGTTTATAATATACATGAATAGTCCATATATTAAGAAAGAGCTTCCGGGTGCAACCGGAAACTCAGGTGTACAGCAAGCTGCTTGAAGTGCAGCGGCCACTACTTGAATAAGAAATGATCTACTCAAACAATTGGCGTTGCAGGGGTAGGTCATTTCTTTTTGTTTGCAGAAATACCTAATGCGACTACGGCAATGACTAGAGTTGCAAAACTAATCATCATATTCATTGCTTCGTACGTAACCATCAGCGGCACCCCCTTTCCTAAGAAAGTGAGGAATGGCCGCTGCCCACCCCGCATTTACTGTACCTAGATAATTATACCATAGGAATGTACGTTCGCACATAATGCAAACATTGTCTTATGTCTACTAAATAATAACCATTTCAAAATACGATAGGTCTCCTTTCTTTCGATTTCCGAAGAAAAAAATAGACCTGTCATCCTTCCTGTTTTATAGTGTAAGTATTAAGTAAATTCTAAAAACAGGAGGTTTTTACATGGAATATCGCCGCTTAGGCAACACGGGGTTGAAAGTAAGTGAAATTAGTCTTGGCAGCTGGCTTACATATGGCGGGTATGTGGAAGAGCAAAATGCGGTTGATTCGATTGATTTAGCGTATGAATCTGGAATCAATTTCTTTGATACTGCAAATGTCTATATCCGGGGCGAGGCTGAAAAAGTGGTCGGCAAAGCATTGTCCAAATACCCTAGAAGTTCGTATGTACTAGCAACAAAGGTATTTGGAAAAATGGGTGATGGCCCGAACGATCAGGGGCTTTCACGCAAGCATATCATTGAGCAATGCGATGCAAGCCTGAAGAGGCTAGGAATGGATTACATTGATATCTATTATTGCCACCGATACCATCAGGAAACCCCGCTGGAAGAAACATTGCGTGCTCTTGATGATTTGGTAAGACAGGGAAAGGTATTTTATCTTGGTGTCAGCGAATGGACAGCTGAACAAATTACCGAAGCGGTCCATCTTGCTGATAAAAAGCTTCTAGATAGAATTGTCGTCAACCAGCCGAATTACAGCATGCTGCACCGTAACATAGAAAATGAGATCATCCCTGTCAGCGAAAAGCATGGGATTGGCCAGGTTGTTTTCTCTCCACTAGCACAAGGTGTGCTCACAGGAAAGTACTCAAAAGACCAGATGGCACCTGAAGGCAGCCGAGCAGCACAGCAGAATACAAATATGTCCCACATCCTTACACAACAAAACCTTGAAAAAGTGGAACAGTTAAAATCCGTGGCAGCTGAAGAAAATTTAAGTTTAGCACAGCTCTCTATTGCATGGATTTTAAGACAGCCAAACGTGTCAAGTGCAATTGTAGGTGCAAGCCGCCCACAACAGCTAGAGGAAAACGTAAAAGCCTCAGGCGTGAAATTGTCAAATGATGTTCTAGATAGAATCAATGAAATCCTTAACGGGTAATAGAATACAAAAAACCAAAGGCTTCGTTTTCACTCGTGAATCCTTTGGTTTATTTTTTATGGTTCAAAGAGATCTTTGGTCTTCAAAAGGTATACCTTTAATCCTGTTTCGACCTGGGTTTTAGGCTTGCTCAACAAACATGACTGAAATAAGCACCCTGTTTATAGCCCACCATTTCCTGAATGGATCTAATTGCTTTCAGAAGCCGGTACCTTTTATCGATCTTCTATTAGTACTAGCTATAATTTAATCTACCGACCAACCTTCTGCAATGCTTGCTGTAATGTGTTAAAGGTCCTTACTCCCTTTAAATCAATACCAAGCTGGACAGATGTCATGGCTACCTCCGGTTTAATACCTGATAGAACCGTTTCGATGCCAAGAAGAGATGACACCTGAATGATTGAGTAAATTTGCTGTGCTACCATTGTATCAACAACGGGGACACCTGATAAATCAATATATAGCCTGTCCACTTTCATCTCGATGCATTTGGCTGGAACAGTCTCCAATATCTTTTTTGCCCTTTCGGTATCTATATCCCCTATCAGCGGCAAGACAGCACTCGTATCTCCTAACGGAATAATCGGGGCACCTAATTCAGTGATTAAATCATGCTGGGCTTTCATCCGATCCCTTGTGATGAGATAGTATTTTTTCGAAAATTCCTGGATCAACAAATCAAATGCCGAATGAATCGAATGATTCCAGTTTAGTAAGTGGTCCTTGGTAATGACATCTCCCTGTTCAGCGATATAGAAGCCTAAAAAATCCATTATGACTATTCGAAAGCGGTGGACAGCTTCAAGCACTTCATAAATTGGAGTTCCTAAATCTGCCCGACTCTGCGCCACCATCGCTGCCCATTGCTCGTGATTTTCATGATATTCTTTCTTATCATCCAGTAATGAGCTGGCGATTGTCTTTGTAGTCAAAGCGTTCTGCTCCCTCAAAAGCATTTCGTACTTTTGATCAGCATCAGCAGAATAGATGGAATCTGCCCTTCTCTCTCTCATCTGTAACCATTGATCAGCTAGTGCCGTTTTATTTTCCATAAGTGCTTTATACAATTTTTCATTCCAATTTTTTGTCATTGGTTACCCCTATTTTCTCCATTAAATTCGTATGTAAATGTAATTGATCCTTTTGTTTGTTAATTCATTTCTTTCAAAAAGGATATGTGAGACTAGGTATCATTATATTTGACGGATATTCGATTATGTAAAGCTTCTCTGTAAATTACACGAATTTAGGAATGTCTGAATACTATTGATTTTACTAGATAAGGTAAATGGTGTCTAATTAAGCAGAATGTTCATTGACAACGCAAAGCCTATAATAAAACACTTACAGACAGTATCTCGAAAAGAGTCAATTTACGACCATAAAGAAAGGCTGTAACCTCGCTACTTGGTTCAGCCTTTAATTGTTTATTCTCCATAAGGAATATATCCTGCTTCTTCAACTAAATATTGTCCCTGGGGGCCCTGCATCCATTCAAGCATCGGTTTGATTGTCTTTTTCGGATTATCTTTTACTGTAATCGCGTATAGATTGACGACATATGGATAGGTACCGTTTGCAATATTATCTTTTGATGGCTCGACCCCGTCAAGAGAGAGTAGCTTGATTTTTTCATTCGGATTCATGCCTGTAGCAAAAAAACGGAATGAATAACCTAATGAACGTTTATAGTTCCGATAGTTTGCCACTTCCTCCATCAGATCTCCCATCCCTGCTACCTCTTCTTTCAAAGCTGGCATTAACGGCGCATCCCTCATGAATTTTATCATGATCGTCTGGCTGCCGGAATCCGCTGGCCGCTGGAACGCAAGGATTTTCTCATCAATTCCGCCAATTTCACTCCAGTTGGTGATCCTGCCAGAATAGATCGATCGGATATTTTCCGATGATAAATCATTAATCGGATTTTTTTCATTTACGAAAAATACAAACGCTTCCTTTCCAATCGGTGTTAGTACGAGTTCCTTCCCTTTATTTTCAGCCAGACTTTGCTGCGCCGCTGATGGCTGGGCACCGAAAAAGATGTCCACCTCACCAGACAGTAGTCTTTCATATGCATAAATCGTATTGGTGAAACTCACAATCTCCTCACCAGTAGGAAGTGTGGACTTGACAGAAATGTTTTTATATGTAGCATTCGCGAAGGCTGAATAAACGGGAAAAGCAGCCTCTGCCCCATCGAGCACCGGCATCTCATTAAGGTTTTCAACCGTGAAGCTTTCTGGTTCTTTTAGCTTTGGGAGCTTGTTATTCGGATTTCTGACAGTATACGGCTCCAGGTCTACACTGGAAAAACCGTTCCCATACTCGAAGCCATACGACGGTGGCAAAACGTGCTTTGCCCTTTCCATGTAGATTGCGCCGCTAATGGCAAAGAAGACGAGGAGGAGTGAAATGCTTCCCCCCATGTAAATCTTGTTGATAGGTACCTTCGTATTTTTTCGCCGCTCTGCTATGAAAAAGCCAACTAAAAAGAAGAGATAATAAGCAAACGGGACCGCAAACGCAAATAGGAATTTACCCATCATAGCAGAAATAAAAGTGTTCGGCAGGAATGGGAATAGAGCGAATACGAAAAGAGACCAAATATCATGTCCGAAGAAACCTTTCGATCCAATCATCCCTATAGTGGCCAGTAAAACTGTTATAAAGAGCGGCACATAAACGGGAAGATATCGTGCATAAAAGCTTTCGGCACTGGATCTTTTTGCATGATAAATACCTGTGGCTAGTGCAGTGATTGAGACAATCAAAAGCAAAGCTGCCGGTCCAAATTTCACAATCGGTAAAACACCTATCCCCAAGAACGACAGAAAAATCGGCACAACCACAATATAGACAATCAAAGAACTTACATCTTTTTTCATGTCCCCACATCCCTAACGATTATTTATTTAGTGTAATTTTACACTAAATAAATAATTTGGTAAATAAGAAAATGATTAGAAATTTTGAAAATGGAAAATTAAAGACAAAATCAATTTTAAATTGATTTTGCCCGTTTTGTTTCAACGCACTAGTTATAAGCCTTAACGATCTCTACAAACAATTTGATTGCGATCGGCAATGCGTCTTCATCTATATCAAACTTCGGATGATGATGCGGGTAGGCGCTTTTTTCACTTCCCATGCCGACAAATACGAAAGCTCCTGGTTTATGAAGAAGATAATGTGAGAAATCTTCTGCTCCCATACCTGGCTGGACAAGCTCGAATTGGTCATCGCCATAAGAAGATTGGATGACATGTTCGACAAAACTGCTTTGTTTTACATCGTTAACCAGTGGAGGTGTCCCCAAAATGAATTCGACTTTTCCCTTTGCCCCAAATGCCGAACAGATCCCTTCGGTAAGCTTTTCAATCTGTGAGCGCATCGTCTGGACTGCTTCAAGAGTTAAGCCTCGAACCGTTCCATGAAGCGAGGCGGAACCGGGGATTATATTATAGGTAGAACCGGCTTCAATTTTTCCGATGGTAATAACACCCGGTGTAATGGGATTAAGTTTTCTGCTGACGATTCCGTGCAGAGCCTGCATGACATGGGACGCCACATAAATCGGATCCACCGTTTCGTGCGGTGATGCCCCGTGCCCGCCATAGCCCTCAATCGTAATTTCAAAATCATCGCAAGAAGCCATTTGCGGTCCATGTGCTAGACCAAGCTTTCCCATTTTCATTCCTTGCCATAAATGGAGGCCAAAAATCGCATCCACACCTTCCAGAACTCCCTGATTGACCAGATATTCCGCTCCACTTGGCGTGATTTCCTCTGATGACTGGAAAATAAGCAGAATATTGTGGTCTACGGCTTGCCTGTTGTTGACTATCCATTCCGCCACTGCAAGCAGCACGGCTGTATGGCCATCATGCCCGCATGTATGTGCGACGCCCGGATTCTTTGACAGATAAGGTTTATCTCCCTCCTCCTGCATCGGTAAAGCATCAATGTCCGCCCTTAATGCAAGTGTCTTTTCTCCGGTTATTCCTTTTATATACCCAACAACACTCGGAGGCTCGAAGTCCAATATCTTAATTCCCAGAGCCTCAAGCCTGTTTCGAATATACTTACTAGTTTCATATTCCTCACCAGATAACTCCGGATTCTGATGTAGATAACGACGGTCCTGCACCGCCTGCTTTATTAGGTGATCCGATAAAAATGACATCCCTTTTGTCCCCCTATGTATCTATTTCCACTAATTTATAAATATACATAACAATAATGTAATTATACATCTTTGTTTTTAATAATTGAATAGAAAATCATAATAGGGGACACACCATTGGTGTTGGATGTTTTAATAGTTTTCTCTCCTGTTATTTTGACCGAAGATGATCTTACAACGGACATTTCCTTGCTAGTACACCGGGATTTTGTCCGCAGAAAATCTTACTTCAGACAAAGCTTTGTTGCTACCAACAGAAAAAGGCGACAGTACTTTCCTGTCGCATGTGTTGAATCTTCTATTTTTATAAATTATAACTCTCAATCTGCTTATTCGTTTCTTCCAGTTTTATGTCCACTTTACTTGCTTCTTCTATATGTTGCTGAATCAGTTCGTTTACCTGGTCAAACAGGATTTTTGTTTGAGTAAGTTCATCCATTACCTGGTGTGAGCTGTCCTTCTGATGCTCGATCTCCACGATAACTTCTCCAACTTCTGACTCTACTTCCTGGATGACCGAGGATATGTATTCCATGCCAGCTGATGCTTTCTTGCTTAAATGAATGCTTTGGTGAATTAATTTTGCGCTGGACGTTGCTGAATTCATGTTTTCCTCTATTTCATTCTGGATGTTGGCTGTTAGCAAACCGATATCATTCGTGCTTTTAGCTGTATTCTCGGCAAGCTTGCGAACCTCTTCGGCTACCACCGCAAAACCTTTGCCATGCTCTCCTGCCCTCGCTGCCTCAATCGATGCATTCAAAGCAAGGAGATTGGTCTGATCGGCAATTTCCTTTATGACCTGGACAATCATTTCGATTTCCCTAGAGCGTTCATTCAATTTCTTCATATTCTGGAATGCCTGATCTGAAATTCCCCCGACGCGATTAATCAGTTGTTCGACCTGCCTGACCATTTCGCCGCCTTCAGCAGACTTCAGAACCATCTCTTTTGATGAACTGATTAATCCGTGGCCTTTACTAGCAAGCCCTGCTGCATGATGGACAGAATCCTGACTAATCTCATTCACTTTATCAAAGTGGGTTTTTATCTGACCGACCATACTCCCCATTACATAATGTTGATCATTAACCAGTTCATGCTGAGAAATCGTGTTCCCCAATTCCCGCGCGAATTTTTCCATAAAAGCCTGAAAAAAAGCTTCCTTTTCTCCAAACTGGACATACAATTCGTCTACTTTATTTTGAAGTGCTTGTTTTTCCCCTTGCGCTACCTTTAACCGCTTTAACGATGTCAGCATTCTATCTTCCCACGCTTTCTCCCTATTTGCATGAAAATTATAGCAACAACACCTCTTGGAAGTTGTGATATTTATCACACTACCCAAAGAACTGGCCACTATTCTAGTAACCAGCTAAAAAAACTCGGTCTATACCGCGCAAAATAGGGACCATTCACAGTAAAATCCTATTATAATTTATGATTCAACTGTCGGCCAATAAACTCTTTAAATGCCCTTATTGGTTTCCTTTGTGAAGCACTTCTCCACTTTACGTACTCCAATGCCAGAATACATAAAATCAGCCAGATGCCACCAGCGAGATAGCCGGCAATGACGTCGCTCGGATAATGCGCCCCAAGATAAATCCTGCTGATCCCGATTAGGATGGTAATCAGTCCGCATAGGTAAAAAGCGGTCCATTTGATTCTTTTTTTCAAATCGGAGCGAAGCAGATAATAACCCATGAATCCGTAAAATAGCAAGGAACCCATGGAGTGGCCGCTCGGAAAACTGTACCCGATTGCGTCAATTGTTTCATCGATGGAAGGCCTTTCCCTTCCAAAATAAAGTTTCAGCAGCTTGGTCAGCAGGCCTCCTCCTCCGATGGCAGTGATAAAAAATACAATGCTCCATTTGTCTCTCTTTTTTAACCATAAGAATGAGAGAAATAGTATTGAGAAAAGAGTCAGAAACCAAATCGAACCTGATTCGGTTATCCAAAACATGATTCCATCCAGCAAGTCAGTGGCAAACCGATTGAAAAATCCAATGATACTACTATCGAAACTTTCTACTTCGGATTCGAGCATTTCCTCCGCTAGATTTGCGAATAAGTAGAGAAAAGCGATGGATGTACCCAGACCTGCAGCGATCAAAAAGACTGGGAGAAGTGTATTTTTCGCTTTTGTTTTCTTGTGTTCATTCATTTACTTGTTCCCTCCAATCTACACAAATGAAATTCCCTTTTTAAAATGAAGACAAACAAAAAACAGCAGCTTAGCCAACTGCCGTTCGTTCTTCTTGTTATTTTCCATAGGATAAAATTGCCTGTTGGACGGTTCCGTAAGTGTCCAGTTTGGAAAAATCGATGCCGGTATTAATGACGTCAATTGCGAGGTCTGCCCGAATTCCTGTAAGCATCGTCTCGATTCCAATCAGTTTCAGGACTTTATGGATATTGAAAATCCGTGCTGCAATTTCTCCATCAATTGTAGCAATCCCGGAAAAGTCGATGATCAGCGTTTTGATTCTCAGCTCACTGATTTTCGGGATCACATGAGTCATGATATAGTCGCTTCGTTCAAAATCGAATTCGCCAATGAGCGGCAGAATTGCCATGCCCTTTTCAATCGGGACAATTGGCGATGAAAGCTCAGTAATGGTTTGCTCATTCTTTTTGTTCATCGTTTTTGTTTGTCTTTCTCGTTCGATAATCGTTTCAGTGATGCTTAAATCCAGCAGATAACTGAGACGGTTATTGACAAAAACAATCTCTTCAGTCGAAAGTCCTTCGCCAATCGACACTTTCGTCAACATTTCAATCAGCTGCAGACGCGTTTCCGCATACGGTTTAATGATGCTCTCAAGCTCTTGGGTTGCGTACTGAGCTTGTTTTTCTTTGATCTGTTTTTGTTCATACCATTGATTGAACCTCTCTGCTACCGTCTCATTCGAAAGATTAAGTGTCTCCCCAAGAAACCCAAGGAATTCCGTGTTCGTCTTTATGGACTCGTAAACTAATTCGTCAGGCAGTTCTATGTCAAGTTTTTTTAAATTATAGTCAGTAATTTCCTTACTGATCTTTTCAGCATTTTCAATAAGGTATCGGGAAAATCTTTCGATTGGGTTCACTTTTTCAGCTCCTAATATTTGGTCCGTTTTTTCTTTTTAAGATTATACCATGTTTGTATCGATAGATAATAATTTTAAGTAATGCATATTAGAAATTAATGACAGAGACAAAAATAATACGACAGTGCAAAAACTGTCGTAGATAATTCCTCTTATAAAAAAATTGATTATAATATTTCCGCGTTTTTCCGCTGGTTTGCGTGAACAGCAGCTTCTTTTTCTCCTCTTCCTTCACTCCATTTAAAAACGATGACGCCTGCTAATATGATTAGAACTCCTAGCAATTGCTTTTCGGTAAAAGGAACTTTTTCGAGTCCCATCCAGCCAAGTGAATCCCATAATACTGCAAATCCGAGTTGCGATGTCAACACGATGGAGATGGCGAATGTCGGTCCCAGAAACCTGATTGCCTGCACAATTCCAGTTATAACTCCAATTCCCAGAAAACCGCTGAACCAATACCACCCTTGCATATTTGCCAAATTAAAAATCTCCCGGCCTTCAAAAAACAGGCCGATGAAGAAGGAGGCCAGAGAACCGAGCCCTAACACCAAGGTTGTGGTCGCCCAGGATCCTGCTTTTTCATTGACCTTGCTGTTGAAGATATTTTGCATGCCGACAAGCGCACCTGCAATTATGCCGGATAATAAACCTATTAACATTTTATAGCCTCCCATTTATCACTCGTAAAGATTTTCCTTTGCTGCCAACTTCAGTCCTTCCAAATCTTTGATCAGGATCGTCCCCTTGTTTCGTTCTACCAGTCCGGCAGCACTGAATTGTTTGATGACCCGATTCAGGTGTCTGTAACTCGTTCCAATCAGATTGGCGATATCAGTGAGGTTGGATGTGCTGACATTTCCATTTACTAGTGCGTCATTTTCATCATAAGCGACTGATACAAGATAACTTGCTAACCGTGTCTCTACCGGGTACATAATATTATGGCGCATGAATTGTGATTTGATATAGAATTTCCGTGTAATGATTTCAAGCAAAAATTGTATGAATGGCGGATGATTCTTCAAGAATTGTCTGGCAGCACTTTGCTTTACTCCGATCATGATGACTGGAGTCACAGCTTCCACGGTATTGATAGTGTCGATTTCCTGGACATACTCAATATCCCCTATCACTTCGAGTGGCGTTTTAAACGACAGAATCAATGTCTTTCCCTCTTCTGAAGTGGTATAAATCTTCACCTTTCCTTTAACCAGAATATATAAGAACTCAGCAGCCTCTCCCTGAGAGCAAATCAATTCCCCTATATTAAAATGGTAAAGTGATAAGTAAGGAAGGATTTCTTCATTAAACAAAGGAGCAATCTCATCCAATCGTAAAAAGTCATTAAGTTGGTCAATATATACCATTTTCACATCCTCAATCCTTCCCTTTTGTTACATACCGAGAATCATCACCCCGGCAACCATCAGGGTAATACCGATGATCTGCGACATCTTCATTTTTTGCTTTTTAACATCGAACCAACCATTCTTGTCAATTAGGACCGTCATTCCAAGCTGGGAAATCAACATAGCAGAGACGGTCAGGGTGACACCTATATAATGGATGGCTGTCACATTCCCGAATACGACAATCGCTCCAAATGTACCGCCAATTAAATAAAGTGGGCGTACCTTCGAAAATCCGTGGAACTTCCCTTTCCCAGAAAACAATAAAATCACTAAGGCCAATAAGAACCCTGCAAATTGGGTAATCGTCGCCGTTTGCCATGTGCCAATATCCTGACTGATTCTTGAATTGGCTACCCCTTGCAAAGTGATGAAAGCTCCTCCTAAAACCGCAAAAACAATACCCTTCATTTACTTTTCTCCTTAATCCTAATGTATATGTTCATTAAAAGACAGATTAGAGATTTCAGGAAGGACATATGTCCCAAACTTTAAGTGAAAAAGGCTGAACCAGGAGCCAAATTCTCCAGTCCAGCCTTTTATTATTTCTTTTTCACCAATTCATACCCATTTTGCTGGATGGCGTATTCTACGCCTTGCTGCAGACTGGAAAAGGATTGGATTCCATCAAGATTAATGTTTGATCTTAAGATTTGAATGCTCAGCTCTGATGAAATACCAACGATGAAACATTTGGCGCCAATCAGGCGGATTGCCCGGATTAATTTTTGTATTCCATGAATGGAATAACTATCGACCTGCTTGATTCCAGTTAAATCGATCAGCAAATATTTAGCCTTCAGTCTGGTGACTTCAGTAAGTGATTTCTCTAACATGTTGCTGACCCGTTCTTCGTTATACTTGCCAATTAATGGGATAACGAGAATATCCTTTAGCACAGGAATAATTGGGGAGGAAAGCTCTTGAACCAATGAGGACAGTTCTTCGGTCCGCTCCTTTACCTTGTTTTCCAGATCGATGATGCTCTCCTGGTCTTTCTTTCTCGCTAATAGATGAATATTTTGTGAAATCGTAATGTCCGATGGAAAAATTTCCACTTCATCATATTCATGACCGTGCAGCTGGCTTTTCGTCATTTTGTACCACATATCCTGCTGGAAAAGTCCGCTGAAAATGCCAGCCCAATGACTTGGAAGCAGAACGCCCACTTTATTTTTATCAGCGAGTTTAAAAATCCGGTGCTCCCAGCTGTTCCGGATTCTCACAACAGCCCTTTTCTCTTCATAAGAGTAATCATGAATCTCAAAAACTCCCCAGCCAGCACTCTTATATATATCACTATATTCATTTAAAAGCTCGACGACATCTGTTCTGCCTTCATAATACGAGCTTACAAGATGTCCCATTCGATACCCGGTCACTTCATAGACAGTCTTCGAAACATCATTTCCGGATATTTCTTCAATCGTTTTCAGAAACAGCTCAATCGCCGAATCCCAGAACAACAAAGCAGGTGCTCCATCAAATGTAAGCTCTCCTCCCAGGCTATTCCAAACGAACTCATTTTTATTAACTTTTAACTGATAATTAGGATTCCCCATATTTCGACTCCCTTAATATTCGGCTTAGTACCATTCTATATGAACGATTTGGAAGAATCCAGTGGACCAAGATGCTCCTAGAAAGTTCTTAAATATAATGACCTCTAAATGGACCGATTAATTCATACTTAAATCCCACCAAAAAAGCGCATAAAAGCAGCTTGCATTGGATGTAGCTATGTGAACAGCTTAGCAATGATGATAAACAAAATGGAAAGCGAAAAGAAACAAATCATGGCATATCCAAAATACCTAAAAGGCTTCGGTAACTTTTTTAGATCTACATCCGCAGGGTATCCTTCGATTTTACTCATGTGGTCCAGAGCGTCATTAATTGGCTTTTTATTCTGCATGTCACCCACTCCTTTATGATTCAAGTCCTCTTTAACACTATTCGTGGTTAAAGAGGCATATCCTTCTCTATTCCCAATTATTTCAAGAAGGTGATTTAGGTATGCTGAAGCCTCAACTCATCCAACTATTCAGAATAGAAGCATTGAAGCTTGGTATTCTTATAGTAAAATAGCAACTTTTTTAAAAAAGAAGGTTCAGTGAAGAAATTACGTCAATTACTGGCTGTTCTTCGACAAAGTATAACCCCGATCAGTGCTGCCATTCAAATGCTGACCATCAAGAACAAGCTAGCTGGCGGGCCTGTGTTGACATAGCCCTTGAGGCTAAATCAGAATTTGAAAAAGGGACAAATAACAAGACATTTCGTCATATGATCGATAAAAAATACGAAGGCACAGGGATGGATTCTACACCTGCCCCTATGCCTGACGAAGTGTAAAACACGCTAATCTTTAGCGTGTTTCTTGTTTTCTTTCATCATCGCTAATTCAACAGACCTCCCCTGTATTTGTTAAAAAGGGATTCTGCAAAACAGTGTCAATGAGTTGTTGTCCATTTGGAAGGATGTTTCTTTTCAATAAAGTCTGCAAGCCAAATGTTTGCGGTAAAAACAACCAAATAAACCACAAAGGATAACAACAAGTTCCAGCCGGTGTATGTAAAAACATGAAATTTAACAGAAATCCATTCAAGCATTATAGCGATTCCGGACCAAAAAACGATATAAGATAGAAGTTTTACTCCTTTGGGTTTGAAAAAATGATAAAAGTTCACTACAAAATAAGGCAGAGTAGGATACGTTACAAAGTGCAATAATTCATCAAATAGTTCATGTGTGTTATGGTCGATCGTATAGTATAATTCATAAGGTTTTACACTAAGGGTTATATCAGCAGTCAAAGCAAGAAAGACATTAAACAGCCAAATGATAATGATGGTTACTATAGACAAGTATCTAGGTAATTTATACATTAGAGCCAAAGTAAGAACGGTAGAACAGAGGATAAAAATCTCATTAGCATCAAATTTCTCAGGAAGAGGTAAAATCATATCGTTTCCTCCTCTTCTTTATTAATGAATTTTTCTAAGTAAAAGGAAAAGAGCGCCAATAAAATAATAATCAGACTATATCTCAAATAAGAATAAAATCCATTCCACTCAACCCATTGTAAATATTTAATATGGACAAAATATATTTCAATTGAAACAAGTGCTGTTAAAAAGATTAAAGAATAAATTGATTTACTAAAAATAGTTCTATTAGAGAACAAAATATAGATTAACCATATAAGTAAGGCAGGCTTAAGAGTTAACTCGGGAATTTTTTGAGTCCAAAAAATTAAATGACTTGATGGGTCTTGCTTGGTTAATTTTAAATTTAAATTAATGATTAAACCTGTATTTGTGATAAGAATATTGGATAAAAAATAACAGCCCCAGAAGTTCGTGACGTTCATTCTCTTGGTCAAGAAGTACAGGGAGGTTAATGACAAGATTGCCAATATCAAAAAAAGCACAACCGTATGCATTTAGTCACCATCTTTGATTACTTTTCATTAATTTATGCATAAATGACCGAATTAAACGGTTTCTAGAGAAATACTCAAAAAAGAAAAAATATCTCCCTCAAATTGAAATTTTGCAATTCTTGTCTTACTTCCACTATAACTTTAGCTAATTCAATTTTGCCTTCGGTATCGTATCTTTTGTCCATCTGTTCTAATACACTATTTTCCATAATACACACACATATTTTTCAGGTTCTTTAGCGGCCAGAATAGCAAATTTTGTGCCTATTGCAGGGTTCTAGCCCTTTTATCTATATGCAAAAGGACGTTGAAAGTCTAGTTTCGACGCCCTTCTACCTGAGTTTAGCAAAAGTCTCAGCCAACTATTTTTTTAGAAGTAAATTCACAAAGTACGGTGCACCTATCAACGCAGTCATGATTCCTGCAGGGATACCTTCTGGTTCCAAGAGGTTTCTGCCGATCGTGTCTGCGAACAGTAACAGCCATCCGCCAATCAGTACTGCTATTGGCAGGAACAATTGGTTTCGCGGACCAATCAATGCTTTCGCAAGGTGCGGTGCCATCAATCCTATGAACGCGATCCCACCTGTGACTGAAACAGCCGAAGCGGCCAGGGCAACAGCTGTTAGCAGCAGAACGATTCTTTCTTTTTCAATCGATACTCCCACTCCAACGGCAACAGGATCGCTTAAGCTCAGAAGGTTCAAGCGATTGGCCTTATAGATTGTGAACGGAATCAGGATCAGCAGCCATGGCAAAAGGGCCACGATGAACGGCCAGTCTGTTCCCCAAATGTTTCCGGCAAGCCAGCGGGCGATGAAATCTACCTTTTGTCTTTCAGCTGCTGAAATAACCACAATCATTGCACCTGACAATGCCATCGAAAATCCTATTCCTACGAGAATCAATCTTACCGGCTGAAGGCCGATTCCCTTTTTATACGAGAATAAATAGATCAGTACAGCCGTCAGCAACGCGCCAGTAAAAGCAACTATGGGCAGCATATAGGCAAATGAAGCAGCGTCGATTGGGAAAAAGAGAAAGAAAACGGCAATTCCCAGTCCTGCTCCGGAGTTGATTCCGATGATTCCTGGATCAGCTAGATCATTCCGGGTCAATCCCTGTAAAATCGATCCCGAAATTGCCAGTGCCATACCGGCAAGGAGCGTCACGATAATTCTTGGCAGTCTAATCTCAAACAAAACAAACTCTTCTTTAAATGTCCCATTCCCGAATATCGTAGGCAAAATCTGGCCATACGAGACGGAGGAATAGCCTAGACCCAGACTAGCAATTATGGTTAGTATAATTAAAACAATTAAAGTCGCAACTATGATTCTTTGTTTTTTTATAATAGACGGATGGATCATGTGAAGCTCTTCCCTCCTTTACGGACAATGAACAGGAAGAACGGCAGTCCGAGCATGGCAATAATCGCGTAGATCGGTGTCTCATAAGGAGCGTTGATTGTTCGCCCCACCGTATCTGCGATGAGCATGAACGAGGCGCCGAATAAGGCTGACATCGGCAGGACAAATCGATAATCTGTTCCGACAATCATCCTGACGATATGCGGGACCATCAGACCGATAAACGCCATATTCCCTACTAGCGCAACAGAGGATCCTGCGAGTAAAACAATCACGATGAATAATACCAGTTTAATCAAATTTGTCTTCTGTCCAAGTCCTACTGCCACTTCTTCACTCAAGCTTAAAATCGTCAATTGCCTCGATAAATATAAAGAAACGAGCATCCCAATCACTATGAACGGAATAATGATTTTCAGCTGAGTCCATGAAGTGCCCATCAGGCCGCCGGCTGTCCACATCGAGACATCTTTTGAGATTTTGAAATATAGACCGATTCCCTCGGCGACCGCGAACAAAAAGGCCGAGACAGCGGCACCAGCCAGGACAATCCGAAAAGGAGAAAATCCGCCCTTCTTCAATGCGCCAATCCCAAAAACAAGCACTACACCGACAGCTGCACCAATAAAACAAGCAATCGTAATAGCCAGGTAGCCAGCTCCAGGACTAAGCGCCATAACCAGTGCCAATGCTGCATTCGCACCTGCTGTAAGTCCCAGCAATCCCGGATCAGCCAATGGGTTTCTCGTCAATCCCTGCATGATCGCACCAGCTACAGATAGGGCAGAGCCGACAAAAATCGCCGCAACCTCTCTCGGCAGACGAATCTCCCGGATCATGGTAATTGTATCTGTTTTAATAGTTGAAGTAAGCGCCAGCCAGATCTCCTTGATGTTCGTATCAGCTGCACCAAAAACCATGGCAGTCATGAAACTTGCGGCCAGGACGAGGATTCCGGCAACAAACTTTGTTAGCATGGGGAGAGAGCTGTTTTGGTTGATCATATGCATCTCATCTTTCTGATAGCAAGAAGAGGAATTCTCAAAGAATTCCTCCTGCTAGTTTTTATTGTTCCAAGAACGATTTTTTAAAGAATTCCAGCTGATATTCAAGCGTTAGAGGGTCGTTGAAATAGAACTCCTTCGCATTAACTTCGAATACACGGTTATTCTTTACGGCAGGAATATTTTTATAAGTCTCGGTTTGCTGGAAAGATGTATCACCCTCTGCATTCTTGCTGAATACAACATAATCTCCAGCGTATTCAGATAACACCTCCGGGGAAATCGCATAGTACCCAGGCTCCAGTGCTGCTTCCTTTACTTTTTCAGGCATATTCAATCCCATTTCCTGATAAAGGATTTCTGTTCCTCTTGCCCAGTTGTCACCAAACACATAAAGTTCCTTGTCGAAGTTTTCGATTACAGAAACAGTAGCATCAGCACCAATTTTAGCTTTGATTTCTTCTCCTGCAGCTTTGGATTCTGCTTTGAAATTATCAATCCACCCCTGAGCCTCTTTTTCTTTGTTTAAGACCTTGCCGATTTCCAGGTGCTGCTCCAGGTAACCAAGCTTTCCGTAAGTGAATGTTACCGTAGGTGCAATTTCCTTCAGCTTATCGACATTTTTAATATTAGATAGACCGATGATGAGGTCAGGATTTAATTCAATGATCTTTTCAAGGTTTTCATCTGTCACTTCTTCGACTCCCTGTAATTTTTCAAAACGGGGATTCATTTTTGACCACGAGTCAACGCCCACGATTGGCACATCAAGAGCCATGACATTTCCGGCAAATGAAGAAAGGACGATGACTCTTTCCGGGTTTGCAGGCACTTCTACAGGGCCATTTTCAGAATCATATGTAATGGTCTGGGGCTTATCTTCTGCTTTTTTCCCGCTTGAACTTTCTTTCTTTTCTTCTGCTCCGCACGCGCTAATAACGAGCACCAGCATTAGCAGGAATGGCATAAGTAATTTCTTCATTTTCTTCTTCTCCTTTTAGTAAGTTGTACGTGATGCAAATCGGCTTATTTGTACGAGGATCTTTCCCGATTGCAGCGTCAATGTTGAAGACTTGCCTGAGCACTTCCTTAGTGATGACTTCTTCACTTGTTCCTGTTTTAACAATACTCCCGGCTTTCAGGGCAACCAGGTGATCAGCAAATCTTGCCGCATGATTCAAATCATGCAGCACCATCACAATTGTCCTTGACTGCTCTTTGTTCAGCTTTTGCAGCAGCTCGAGTATTTCAAGCTGATGTGCCATGTCCAAATAGGTGGTCGGTTCATCAAGGAAAATCATTTCTGTTTCCTGTGCGAGTGCGAGTGCAATCCAGACACGCTGTCTCTGTCCTCCGGATAATGAATCGACATGCTCATATTTATAACTAGCCGTTCCGGTCACCTCAAGGGCCCAGTCAATGACTTCGATGTCCTTCTTCATCAGCCTCCCGAATCCTTTTTGATAAGGAAATCGGCCATATGACACCAATTCCCCTACTGTCAGGCCTGCGGCACTTTCAGGAGTCTGCGGAAGAATCGCCATCTTATGTGCCAGGCTTTTCGTATCTTCTTTTGAGATACTCGAACCATCCAGGTAAATCGAGCCTGACTGATGAGGAATGATTCTTGACATCGATTTTAGCAAGGTCGATTTACCGCAGCCATTTGGGCCAATGATAATCGTGATTTGCTGGTCAGGAATGTCTAATGTCAGGTCATTTACAATTGTTCGTTCCCCGTAACCGACGGACAATTGGTCTGTGTATAAGCGGACCATGTATCATTCCTCCAAAGTTTTTCATTTTCTCGTTGATAATGATTATCAATATCGTTTACAATGAATACTATAAAGCTATTACTTTTATCAGTCAATGACAGATTTGTGAAAATTTAAATCCCGTCAATTTTATTACCGTATACATTTAGATCATTTCAAGGAGGGTTCGCATTGGAAAACAATGAAATCTACGACATTACGATTATCGGAGGCGGGCCCGCAGGACTGTATTCCGCCTTTTATGCTGGCCTGCGGGAAATGAAAACAAAAATTATAGAAGCCCAGTCAGATTTAGGCGGTAAGATTCAAGTCTATCCTGAAAAAGTGATTTGGGATGTCGGCGGAATTGGCCCTATTACAGGTGCAAAGTTAATTCAGCAATTAAAGGAACAGGCTTTGACTTTCAGTCCAGTAGTTGCCCTGAATGAAAAAATTGAATCGATCAGCAAAGATGGGGACTTGTTTTTGCTAAAAGCTGTATCTGGAAAGATCCATTTTTCAAAATCGATCGTTGTTGCCATTGGCAGCGGAATCTTAAAACCTCAAAAGCTCAAGATTGAAGGAGCGGAAAAGTTTGAGGTGTCCAACCTTCACTATATGGTCAATTCCCTTAAATATTTCAAAGATAGGACCATCGTGATTTCAGGCGGAGGCAATTCTGCGATCGATTGGGCGAACGCCCTCGAGCCAGTCGCAAAGAGAATCTACCTGGTTCACAGGAGAGAGTGTTTTTCCGGGCATGAATCACAAGTTACCCAGCTGATGAACAGTTCTGTGGAATGTTTGTTCCAGTCAAGCATCACCAATTTAATTGCTGACCAGGACCATTCATCCATTGAAATGGTTGAGATCATGAATCAGGATACTGGTGAGGTTCGGCGTCTTTGTATTGATGATGTTTTGGTTAATCATGGATTTGATCAGGACGCTTCCCTGCTTCAGGATAGCGAGCTCGAACCAGCCATGATCGATGGCTTTTATATTGATGGCACACCGACAAGTGAAACATCTGTACCAGGCTTATTTGCAGCCGGTGATATCTTAAAATACGAGGGCAAGTTAAATTTAATTGCCGGGACCTTCCAGGATGCAGCCAATGCCGTGAATAAAGCAAAACAATTCATTGAGCCGGCAGCCCCCCAATCAGCAATGGTGTCATCACATAATAAGGTATTTTCAAATCGAAACAAGGAAATGATTCTTCAACTGGTTAAGTGAATTTATAAAAGCAAATAGAATCTTCAACGTTCTGGTCAATTCATTCCAGTTCAAGACTTTGAAGGACAAACCTTGAATTGTTAAAATGGAAATAAAGATACCAGGAATGAGGAGACTTCCATGTCTAAATATAAAAAACAACAACGTCAAAAAGACCGCTGGGAAAACAAGTATGATTCGCTCGATCTGAAAAAGCTGCTGACGATCATGAAAGATAACCGACGCGATATTCAGAGCAATCAGCAGCTTTATTATGATCCTGTTCAAGATCTTCATGATATCGAAAAGTATTACCGGGGAGCGCAGGATTTAGATTTGTCCGGTCTTGCTCTTTTTTATAAGTTTCATACGATTATTTTCCAGTCCCACAAAAATCAACTACCCTACTTCCTGGCCAAGGATTTGTACTTATATACATGGGTTGACCTATATCCGGATGGAACCGCAAAAAGCATCTACTCCAGCCAGATGAAAGACCCCGAGTCGCTGCTGATCGAGGATAACGAAACATTGCGGAAGAAATACGATGAATTCAGAAGACGTTCTCGGCAAATCCAGGTGAATGGCTTTGATTCAATCAGGGAACTGAAACTGTTTGAGGAACATTTTAAAATGAACACCGAGCATATCGTCCCCCAGTCCTGGTTTGCAGGTGCTGAGCCGATGAAGGGCGACCTTCATCACTTGTTTGTCTGTGAGCCAGATTGCAATATCACCAGGTCAAACTTCCCTTTTGCCGACTTTGATTTTTACAATCCCGAATCAGATGATGAAACGATCCAGAATAATTGTGGAATAAGCACAGGGTACGAGTTCGAGCCTGAACACGGGAAAGGAACATCCGCACGGGCAATGCTTTATTTTTTCCTCAGGTATCCAAAAAGAGTAAAGAACGAATTCAAGAAAAAGGTGAACATCCCGCTTCTAGTCCGCTGGAATGAGGAATTCCCTCCAACTCTCTATGAAAAGCACCGAAACCAGGCCATATTTTATATACAAGGTAACCGCAATCCGTTCATCGACTTTCCTGATCTGTCAAAGAAAATCGATTTTCCAATTTGATGATAAAAGGCTGAACCAATATGATTTTGGTTCAGCCTTACTTTGTGTGTAGTTCTTAAACGAAAATCTATCTTTGATCATCTCAAAGATCTTCCTCCTAGTCACAATTGTAGCCGAAAAGAGAATGACGATAGCAAAAAATATCTGAAAGATAAAAACCAGCAACCCATAAGGAAGCGAGGGGCTTCGACAAACCTGAATATATAATTAAACACTTTTAAATAGATAAAAAAGAAGATCACTAATATCACAAAAAAAAACGATTTGCTTCCACATTGATGCTCCCCTACTTTTTCATATTATTTTAACAAAAAATAACAAATATAAGGTTACCTTATACATCATTCCCGATAACTTGTTATGGATGAAAACCATTTAGAGGCATATGTTGCTCCATCTTCTTCCCGTGAATCCCCTGTCCCCTTTTTTTAGTGCACATGTTGCTCCATCTTCTTCCCGTGATTCCCCTGTCCCCTCTTTTTCGGGCACATGTTGTTCAATCGTCTTCCCGTGAATCCTCTTTCTGCTCTTTTTCGGGCATATGTTGCTCCATCTTCTTCCCGTAAATCCTCTCTCCGCTCTTTTTCGGGCACATGTTTCTCCATCTTCTTCCCGTAAATCCCTTCTTAGCTCCTGTTCGGGCACATGTTCCCCGCATCTTCTCCCTGTGAACCCTTTATCGTTTCTATTTCGGGCACATGTTTCATCCATCTACCCAAAAACTACGGATTCTCCTCACTATTGTAATTGTCCACCCGCCTAAGTTAATTTTTGGTAAAGTTAATACATATTAGATACTGATTAATCATGACACAATCAAGTAAGTCAAAGAATTTTACGAAAAGTGAAACCAGAATGCCACCTTCAAACGACTTACTAGTGAAAATAAAATATGGAGGTTGCCCAGTTGAGTGAGGAACAGAAATTATTAAATCAAATCCGGGCGGGAAATGGGGAAGCGTTCAGCCACCTTGTGGAAAGTCTTCTTTCCTCTGCCTATAGGACGGCTTATCTTATCCTTGGTTCGCGGGAGCTGGCTGAGGATGCTGTCCAGATTGCCCTGGAGGATTGTTATCTAAGCATAATGCGGGATGTGGAGATCCGCCATTTTAAAGCATGGTTTTACCGGCTTGTTTATACTCGTTCGATTGATGTTTACCGAAAACAAAAAAGAATTCAGTTTACAGATATCGATGAGAATCCAGAGGCAATCACCAGATTAAGAACGGAGTCAGCTCAGGAAAAGGCCGTTGAAAAGGAAACAAAACAGGAACTGCTCCAGCTGATCACTACCTTGAAAGATGAACAGCGGATCCCTCTGCTGCTGTTTTATTTTGAAAACTTTTCAGTTAAGGAAATCAGCCTGATTCTAGACGAAAACACCAATACCGTGAAGACTAGGCTAGCACGCGGCAGAAAAAAGCTAGCAGAACTGATAAAAAATGATCAACTTTTTCAAATGGAGGAGAAGTCATATGGGCTTTGATAAGAATGAATTGAAGACCCCTGTTTCGCTTGAAAAATTCTCAAAAGACTTACCAGGCCGATTCGCTGCTGGAGAATTCGAAGATGCTCGGGCAGATCGAGTTGGTCACGAACTTGAAGGTTTTAATCAAGCTCTAAAAAATCAATGGACTTTTGGGAAAAAGGCTGGAGTCACTATAGCCGCAATCGCAGCTAGTTTTCTGCTTTTTGTCGGTTCGGGATTTGTTTCCCCGACAATGGCGAAGATGATCTCTAAGATTCCGCCGTTAAGTGCCATGTTTGATAATAATCCTCAGCAAGACCTGACAGAACAGCTGACACAAGCTTTGAAAAAAGAAGGATATCCTGTAAAGCTAGTGAACCAGTATGTTGGCGGCAAAAACGAAGGCATCATGGTGCATTTGGATACCTCTGAAAAGCAGGTCAAAGTAATGGAACCAGGAGTGAAAAAAATCGGACTTTCGATTGTCCAGGCCGAAGAATTCAAAGGGACAAGAATCGAAGACTACTTTATAAAAGTAAGGCAGTACCATGAACCATCTAAAAAGTGGAAACAAGAACAAGCAGAAATCGAAAAAGAAAGTGAGGAAGTATTCGAAATCGTTCAGGCTGCTCTGAAACCATATAATTTTAATAATAATATTATGTTCGGTATTGATCGAGTTGAACTTGAAATCCCAAGCACGGAGAAGCAGGAAAAAGTCGATGAAATTAAAAAGGCTGTTGAAGATGCCCTCGCTGCAAAGGAAAAGGAATATATTGAGGTCAAAATGAGGAAATACAATGTAGCCAAACGGGAACAATATTCACGCTGGAGTAACGCGGTCTCGGGTATTAGCCATGAATTCATGACCTTTAAAAAATATAAGGTATCAGGCGTCGGACATAAAAGCGAAGATGGCTTAATGACCATTTTCATCACAATGACTATTAAGAGCACTGACGAAGGCGCAGCCGAACATGCCACCGACCTGTACACTATGGCAGAAGAATTCATCAAGTCTGATGAAATATGGCCAGAAGTCAAAGAAGATCCATATAGAATCGTAGTAAGGACAAAGGATAAGAAAGAATTCATTGACGGACAGAAACGGTTTAAATAAGGAGGAGAGCATGAGCAAAGAGTTAATCCCTTTGCTCCTTTTTTCAGAGTACATTTCCCTACTAAGACAGGCTAATTTCAGGAGTTAGTTGTTTTTGGCTCTCAATTTGATTTTTTCATTTTTGATACATTGAATTTAGTGTTTTAGCAGACTTTATCATAGAGAAATAGAGCCAGGCCCAAACAAAATGTTTGGCTTGTATGCAATATTGAATCATAATGAATACTGCTTGTTTATTAGCAGCGTTTCGAGAAAAATTTGAGGAGGAATGATAGCATGATTTCACTAAAAGGAAAAACAGCTATTGTAACCGGGGCAGGCAGAGGGATTGGACGAGCAGTTGCGATTGCTTTGGCTAAAGAAGGAGTTAATCTAGGATTAATTGGCTTAACGATGTCCAATCTTGAAAAACTGACTGAAGAACTCGAGCAGTATGATGTTAATATTTCCGCTGCCTCAGCAGATGTATCTGATCTTGAAGCGGTACAGCATGCCGTGGAGCATATCAAATCAGACCTGGGTGCGATTGATATTCTAGTCAACAATGCAGGAATCGCAAAGTTTGGCGGCTTTATGGATTTATCCCCTGAAGAATGGGAAAAGATTGTCCGCGTAAACCTGATGGGAGTTTATAACGTTACAAGAGCGGTTCTGCCAGAAATGATCGAAAGAAAATCCGGAGACATTGTGAATATCTCCTCCACTGCTGGCCAAAAAGGAGCGCCAGTCACTAGTGCTTACTCTGCTTCTAAATTCGCAGTCCTCGGACTGACAGAATCACTGATGCTTGAAGTCAGGAAACATAATGTGCGCGTAACGGCTTTGACACCAAGTACTGTGGCAACCGACCTCGCTGTCGAAAGCAATCTGATCAGCGGGAACCCTGAAAATGTCATGCAGCCAGAGGATTTAGCAGTCCTTCTTGTTGCAGGATTGAAACTGCATCCAAGAGTTCTTGTGAAAACAGCTGGATTATGGTCAACCAATCCTTAAGTCTTGGAAGACCAGTAGCTATGACTAAAAACCACTGATGATAATAGAAATTAAAAAATCGCTTAACGTCATTGTTAAGCGATTTTCATTTATTTTCATTAAAGGTAATAGCGGAAATGCCTCACCCTGTGAGTACATCTTCCCTTGGATACTTAATTCGTGATTCAGTTGCATTTGCAAGAGAAAAAGCCATTGTCAATGGGCCTAGCTTCCCTGCAAACATAACAAATATAATCACTGCTTTCCCAATTGCGGTAAGTGACCCTGTTATTCCCATTGATAATCCTACAGTACCAAATGCCGAAATAACTTCAAAAACAACTTGAATGAATGGAGCTTCTTCCGTAATATTCATAATAAAAATCCCCAAACAAATTAAAAAAAGTGCAATTGTCGAGATCGCCAATGAACGCAAAACAATCGTAAGGCTGATTGCCCTTTTTCCGAGCACGGTTTCTTCTTTTCCTTTAAGGAACGTAATGACCGAAAATAATATGACCAAAAACGTTGTTAGTTTTATGCCTCCCCCAGTAGATGCACTTCCTGCACCTATGAACATAAGGATTAAAAATAAGAAGATCGTATCTTCCTGTAAGGCCGATATATCTAGGGAGTTAAATCCCGCAGTTCGCGGTGTTACTGCCTGGAAATAAGAAGCCCACAATTTATCACCTAGTGAATTCAATCCTCCGAGTGTATTGGGGTTATGGTATTCCAGGATAAAAATAATGAACATTGCCACGAGGTTAATAATGAATGTACCGATGATCATCATCTTGGAGTGGAGGCTCAATTTACGGAAGCGCTTTTTCCTCCACATGTCAGCTAAAACCGTAAATCCGATTCCCCCAATGATAAATAGGAATGTAATCACAATATTGATGATTGGATCCCCCACGAATCCCATCAAACTGTCGGACCATAATGCAAAACCGGCATTGTTAAACGCTGAAATGGAATGAAAAAAACTATAATAAAGCCCTTTACCCCAACCAAATTGGGGCACCCAGCGGATAGCCAGCAGGAGCATTGCAATTGCTTCAATCGTTAAGGAAAAGATGAACAAATTCCTGACTAACAAGATAACCCCGCCGATAGATGTTTGATTTAATGCCTGCTGCACGACGATCCGCTGTTTGATTCCAATTTTCTTCCCTAACACCATATAGATAAGGATTGCAAAAGACATGATTCCCAGTCCTCCCAATTGAATCAGGGAGACAATCACTATTTCACCAAATAGAGTAAAGGCTGATTCTGTATCAACGACAGCCAGACCTGTAACTGTCATAGCTGATGTAGCTGTGAACAAAGCATTCAGCCAGGTAATTGAGTCCTCCGTTGCAAAAGGCAATTTCAACAAAATCGTGCCTATGAAGATAAACACAGCAAAGACCAAAACAAGTAGCTGAGAAGGATTCAGGTTAATGACGCGGTGTTTCACCTATACCCCCTCTTTCTCGAAACGGTTAATATCAGAGTTGCGGCCCATCACAATCAGTACATCTCCCATAGAAATGACCTCTTCTGCAGGAGGGGAAACAATGATTTCCTGCCCTCTTAGAATGCCTACAATATTGCATCCATATCTTGCCCTTATATCCAGGTCCGTTAATGTCTTATTATGTATTTTTTTCGTAGCAACAATCTCAACCATGCTGTACTTTTCCGACAACTCAATATAATCAATGATCTTATCTGAGAATATATGGTTCGCGATCCTTTTAGCCATATCCCGCTCCGGATGGATCACCCTGTCTGCTCCTACTTTTTCAAGAACTTTTGCATGATTATCATTATGTGCTTTGGCCCAGACCTTGGGTACACCCATTTCCTTTAAGATCAGGCATGTCAAAACGCTTGATTCAATATTCCCTCCAAAAGAAACAAAAACATGATCAATATTTTTTATCCCGACTTGTTTAAGCCCTTCTTCATCAATACCGTTGAATTGTACGGCATGAGTAACATATTGGGAATACTGATCAACTTTATCCTGATCAATGTCAATTGCTAAAACCTCTGCACCTAATTCATAGAACTCTTTTACAAGGCTTCCTCCAAAACGGCCCAAGCCCAAAACAGCATATTGCTTTTTCACTGCTCCTACACATCCCTTCTATTTAAAAATAAAAAAGACCATCCTAAACTAAAGAATGGCCAATGGCGTTCATCAACCCTTCTCTCTATGGCACCTGCGGAGTTAGCTGTCGGATTAGGGAATGAGAGTATCCCTTCCTAGCTTTAATATGCTAAGATTCACCCCAAGATAAACAATGTTTATCAGAAAATGGTTCCCCCGCTCAAAGATTCGGCAAAAAGGTCTATATGGGAATAATATAATAAGCTACGCCTTTCTTTTTCCTTTGTCAAACATTTCTTGGTCATAGTTTACGTTTACTGCTTTGAACAAAGTCTACCTTACGGAGTCTTGTGAGACACTGGAGGCTTACCTTAACCTAAAAACAATCCCAACGAGGAAACTTATTTAAACTCCTCTTTTAACATAGCAAATAGAAAATGATCTCTCCATTGTCCTTTTACCTTCAAGTTTTTAATAAAATGACCTTCCTGCCGGAAACCTATTCTCCTTAAAAGATTGACTGAACCAGCATTTTCTGCATCACATACTGCATATATCCTATGGATATCCATAGTATTAAACCCTAAATATAATAATCCGTTAACAATTTCAATTCCGTATCCTTGTTTCCAGTAGTTTGAGTTAATAAAATATCCGATTTCCGCTGTTATAAAGTCTTGATCTCTTACCATAAACAAAGCATTACCGATGACTTTTTTAGTATTTTTTATTACAACCGCTAAAACATAGATTTGTCGGTTTTCTTCGTTTTGAAAAGCAATCTGCTTTTTAAGGCTATGTAATGTTTGTTCTCTGCTATTAGGACTCCAAGTTAAATATTTAACCACTTTTTGATCTGACTTAAATTCATGAATATCTTCATAATCCTCTTCACTAAGTTCCCTCAGGATAAGCCTGTTTGTTTCCATTGGTTGAATTTTAGCCATTCATATACGACCTCCACCCAGAAAATTCATAGAAGTACTCACCTTTAATTCTATAAAAGATGCCTCCATCACACACCTTGATTAATATAATGAAGGCGGACTATCAGCCATCGTATTAGCCAGAATTAAATAAAGCAGTACATTAGCGCCAGGCAATAAAATGAAAATTAGTCTTACTGAAAAAGAAGAAACTCCAAAATACTCAGCAATGCCCCCACAGACGCCACTTATCGACTTATCTTTTGAAGACTTTCTTAACTTTTTATTCATTTAAATCATCCTCTTATCGAAACTAAAATGAATACTGCTTTTTAGTCAGCTTTCTTTTGATTATCTCTTATTTCTAACAGGGTGAAATGAATATTATTGAGGGAAACCAAAATTATTCCTAACATAGCAAAGGTTACGATTTCCTTTGTGATGAAGGAAATAACACCAAGAATGAATAAATACAGCGTATATTGCCAATTCTTCATATTCAAACAACCACCCATCTAGGATTTATGAGTTACCCATTACTTAATGTCTCAACTTTTTAGTTGTTAATTTTACGCTTCTCCCAAAAAGTGCGAAAAATAAAATCATGTAAATGATAAACATGATTGCAAAAAAGAGACTGAATAAACTTGGAATCACTGTTTTCATAACGTTCGCATCTTGCGTAAACACAAAAACTGATAAGCCGCTGATGGCCAGTAAATTTCCCACTGCCATTAGGAGAACCAATCCTCGTGAATGTTTGTAGTGCGACTCACGTAAGGTTTTTATTTTCTTATACAGATGCAGTGCAAAAATTATAAAAGCCAGAAAGAAGATCATCACCATTATGTACAGAGGAATCAATGAAGGAGTTAATTGGATGTTGAATATGTTTTCAGCAATTCCCCTTTCATCTAACCAAAATGCCAAGTTTGCTATAAATAGAACAATACAGATTACCAGGAAGTAAAATTCACTGATTAGCATTCGAAAAAACATACTTTTAGTTGACATAGGCAACTCACTTTCATTTTGTTCAGAAGTTCTTAACATATTATACCAACTTGAAGGATTTTATTGGTAAAATAATTTATAAATATATTCTGGAGGGTCCGTTTTGTTAGATTTATTTTTATATAATTGGCAAGTTAGAGATGAGTGGTTTAACTTGTGTAAATCTATACCGCAAGGGGAGTTAATAACTGAACGAATTGGCGGGATGGGAAGCATTCTGAAAAACCTAGTACATGTGATTGATTGTGAATTATTATGGATAAATTATATGCTTCCGGAACCTCAGCATTATCCAGAAAAAGATTCTATCTCCAGTTTGGATGAAGTAATTAAGTACTCAGATTTCACAAAAAAGATTGCAGAAGATTTCATTTATCACTTACCAGATGATTACGAGAATAAAGTCATTACTATAAAAAATAATAGAGGTAAAGCTTTTTCATTTACATATGGCAAAATCATCCGGCATATCATTACACATGAAATTCATCATATCGGCCAGCTCTCAATTTGGTCGCGGGAGTTAGATTTAAAACCTGTTTCGTCCGATTTGATTGTCAGAGAACTCATTAATATTAGAAATAACGGTTTTTAATATTTCAATAGAATTAATCGGATCATTTTCAAGCTCTAAACTGTGGTTTCCCCCACCAATCAATTTTAATGTAAGATTTTGATTCTTTCTCAATTTTTCAAACCGCTCTTCAATAAAACAATAATGATCATTATCTCCAATAATACATAGTCCTTTTTGATCACTATTAACCATTGCATTAAATACAGCATCATTTTGCAGTAATGGAGTCAGCCAGATTAGTTTTGCACCATTTAACCTCTTATCACCAAGCATATAGCCTAAAGCTTTTGTTCCGATTGATTTAGCCACGATACAGTATTGGCTGTATGTTTTCCCATTGATTGCTGTGTCTATCGCAAGTTGTACATCTCTTGCGAAGTTCCTTTCATTGAGGACAGTTATCTCATCCCTGTTAAGTGAATAGTTAATGTGTAATACATCGAAGCCTTTATTGAAAAATAAAGCCGTTGTGTAATATAACAAAGGAGCTTGAGTCGTGTAACCAGCCCCAGGTAAGACAATAACTAAATTATTTGTCTCATTTTTTTGTTCAATCAATCTAAATGGGATACTTTTACGATTATTAGTCATTATTTTCTCGCTCCATAAAAAGTATTGTTATTCTGTAAAATGCAGGTCTCGGCCTTTTCTTTTCTCAAATTCTATCCTTCAAGTAATTGCATATAATACAATCCATCCCCATTATCTGTTTCTACAAAAATGATCCCCGTCTCACCATCATTTGTATCGAATAAAACAGTTCCCTTAGGTAATTTTGTAGCTGAAAGATTGGTAAAGAACAAACTGGAGGTCGTGACTTTTTTTATTTCCCCAATCTTTTTTCCTTTTTGTTGTCTATCTTTATTTTCCTCAAACCATTCATGTTCCGTAACATTACTATAAATAAATCCATCATATTTAAGAATATCAGCATTTTCATTCTGTTTTAGAACATCTCTGGCAGTCACCCTTCCGCCGTCTGCATTGCAGCCAGTAAGTAAAACAATGAAAATTAAAAGCCAAATTAAATATTTTTTTATGATTGCTCCCTCCCTTCCGCTCAATTTCTTTTTCGTGACTAAATGCTCCGTTTCCCGATCACATTCGGCATACTAAACCGCTCCCAGGGGTATACTCAAACAGATGCTCATATATGGGAGGTTTTACTAGTGAAAGAAAGTTCTTCAACGGAACGTTATATGCCTATGACTTCATCAATGAGCGGGATGATTCAGAATGGTGAAAATGGTGTTTACAGCCTTACTGTCCAGATCGTAAATGTTTGTTTTGTGCGCATTTCAGAAACTCCGGGGGACTGGGTGCTGATTGATGCAGGAATGCCTAAGTCCGCTGATAAAATCATCGACGCCGCAGAGGAGCTTTTTGGTGAAGGCGCAAGACCAAAAGCAATCATTCTGACGCATGGACATTTCGACCATGTTGGCGCGATCATCGACTTGATTGAGCACTGGCAGGTTCCTGTTTATGCTCACCAGCTCGAGCTTCCTTTTTTGACAGGCAAACAAGATTATCCGAAACCGGATGCTAGTGTGGAAGGCGGTCTGGTCGCAAAGATATCCCCTGCCTTCCCGCATGAGGGGATTGATCTTGGAGGAAATATACAAGCCTTAAACGAAGATGGCACAGTGCCGCATATGGATGGCTGGAAGTGGCTTCATACTCCAGGACATACTCCTGGCCATGTTTCATTGTTTAGGGAATCTGATCGTGTCCTCATTGCCGGTGACGCGTTTGTCACGGTCAAACAAGAATACCTGTATAGTGTGCTGACTCAAGAACAGGAGATAAGCGGCCCTCCCCGCTACCTGACAACCGACTGGGAAGCAGCCCGCTCCTCCGTTCAAAAACTCGAGGCACTGCAGCCTGCCTATGCCATTACTGGACACGGAATCCCAATGGCAGCAGAGACACTAAGAGAAAACTTACGAAAGCTCGTTGATGAATTTGATGATATCGCCATTCCTGACTACGGTAAATATGTAGATGGAGAAAAATAACCGATATAAAGGCTTGCCGTTTAGGCAGGCCTTTCCATTTTTTTACGAAGTAGGATCCACTCTTCACATGAACCTATATGGTGGTTAATTGCTTTTCAAGGATTATTTTATGCAAGCCTTTTTCGTCAATATAGGTATCGATGACATCAAAACCACTCTTAATATTTAAGATTAGCATCCCTCGCCACTTGTTCATCGTTTTTGTTTGGATTATTCGGTATCCTTTTTCCATTAGATGTTTATGCTGCCTTTGCATTAACTCCGATGCAATTCCATGTGCTCTAAAGTCTGGATCCACCCCGCCCAGCCAACTATAAAATTTATCTTTTTTTAGTTCATATCCAATCTTATATCCTACCACTTTTGTGCCAGTGATCGCGGTGATTATTAGCAGTTGTGGTTTAATTGCCATTTTCGCGGCTAAATCCTCCGATGTATTGAATACTCTACTGTGTAGTGAAATCAATTCAGTTAAGACCTCTTCATTCGGCAGCGAATTATATATCAAATATTTTATAGTCAATATCATTCCTCCTTAGATCAAGAAAAGAGGGGCACCATTCCTTTTCTTACTATAGAAAAAAATACTTAAGAGCTGGTAGCTGCATGTCCATAAACGATGGTGCAATTCAGTACCGACAAGAGGCACTTTAACTGAAATTTTTCAATCTATTACTTACTGTTCCTGTAATTCCCTTAGTAATTGAAAAATTTGTCCCCTATGGTGGGATTCATGTTCAATTAAATGGTAAACAACCCATTCAGGGGTGACTTCATATTGTTCAAGTACACGCGGTTTTCGCCAATCGTTCAAGTCTATAGAACGAAAGTAGGATAGGAACACTTCACGGACTTTTTTCAGGCGATAAAGATGTTGCTCTAAGCTTTCTCCCTCAATGTGGGTCAGGTTACTGGCAGTGCGGCTTTCTAATGGGAATAACGAGCTAACTTCGGGATCCCAGTCGGTTCCGAGTACCTCGACATATAACCAGTCAGCCTCTACCAATGCAATGTGATACAAGAGTGAGCCAATTGAATGCCTTCCGTGCATTTTTCTGTCTAATAATTTTTGGTCTATTCCTGTTAATTTTGTTGTAATTGTATGGCGCACATCCTCCAAGCACCATAACCACCTGCCGATTTCGGGTTCATATCCTCTTAATGAAGATACCTGCAAAGATTCTCTATTCAATGATTCATCCTCCCTTTTATAATGTTAATATTCTATTAATATGATACTGTGCATCTATTTACTAAACCCCTTATTTTAAAATCTTTCATTCTTTAATGGTCAAAAGGAAATCATTGCTCCTTTTTTATCAAAAACTGCTGTTGGATTCCAGGCAACTTCCCAAAGGTTGTTTTCAGGGTCGGAAAAATACGCTGTTCTTCCTCCCCAAAAAGCATCACTTGGCTCTCTTAGTATCGTTCCGCCTGCTTTTCTTATTTCTTCGATGGTCTCATCTACCTCTTGAGGATTATTGACATTTATAGCAAAGGTAACACCACGATAACTTTTTTCATTATGATAGAATTTGACACCTGCATCCTTTTCCAGTTCTTCAATTGGAAAAAGCGAAAGCATCACACCAGCTGTTTTAAAAGCTGCATATTGATCAGAGCTGATGACTGTTTCCTCCCACCCAAGTTTTTTATAAAAAGCACGAAGAGAAGGCAGGTTGAATGCTCCAATCGTAATCAAGCTAACTCGTTGCATTATCAATTGGTTTTCCTCCATTCAGTTTTTTATGGATCAAGCTATTCCTTTGAAATAAATAGAAGGACCCGAAACCCTAGCTCAATAAGGAATTCCACAAATATAGTGTTAATCCTTCTTAATTAGAATTTATCATCTTATTCCACATAAGCTCCCTTATGTTTAGGTACATTAATTCAGAAGCTTATACATTTTTCATCTAATACAGGAATGTTGCACGTATCTTCAATTAGGGGTAGCGTCAGGAAAATGCGGATTTACATCAATAAGGAAATTACAAATTAAAAAGCCCAACTTCTCTGCAAAACAAAATAGAGAAAGTGAGCTTTTCAGTTACTTCATTATTTTTATTTGAACTAATATAAAACTGCTAAGTATATTTTTTAGTTCAGCTATATATTGAATTCATTAACTGGAAGTAGTATTCAGATTTATGAGTCTTATTCAGGTTATACCAGGAATGTAATGTATCTGGGCCAAATACATCTAATTTTTTCAGTACTTCCATCGCAAATTCCAGAGGAGCTATTCCTGATGCAGTAACTAAATTCGCATCAGATACCGCAGATCCCACCTCATAGAACTTTTCTCCTTTATAGTTAGGACATACCATTTTAGTGTATTCTAAATTATTACTTGTATGCTTTCTAGTATCTAAGTATCCCTTATTCGCAAGGGCCTCAGTTGCACCACAAATTGCAGCAACAACAGTGCCAATCTTTAAAGCTTGGCCTATTCTTTCCAAGATAGGTTGATGAATTTCTTCACTCCAAGAAGTCCCTCCTGGTAAGATTAAAAGATCTTTACTCTCAAGAGTACATTCATCAAGGGAAATATCTGGTTTTATGCTCAGTCCTCCCAAAGTAGTAACCATTTCCTTATTAGCTCCTACTGTAATTACTTTTAAAGGTCCTAAATCTCTTTTGAAATATCTTCCTGAGTTTAATTCAGCAATTAAATATCCATATTCCCAGTCCGACATTGTATTAAATACGTATAGAAAAGCTTTTTTTGTTTGCATCCAAGAACACTCCAATCACAATTGATATAGCTAGTATAATAAAACTTCCCTGACAGTTAACGTCAGGGAAGTTATTATACTTGATGAAATTTTATTAAATCCGACAGAACTTCAATAAGTCTTTTCTTAAGACTTATTGGCTCAATAACTTTAATAGATTTATTGTACGGTAAAAGTAAATAAGGTACATATGTATGTATCATATCTTTTTCAAGAAGAAAAACTGCTTGATTTGAAGTCCGTTCTTGTAAATAATGTCCTAAAAACCAATGTTGGCAAATATCAGCCAATACACTTTTATCCCCATTAATAACCAAAGAAATAATCCCTTCCTTATCTTCCATAGTTGGAAGAAGACTTTTTATAAAAAAGTCACGTGCTGAAAAATTTTCTGGCCGGATAAACTTATTTTCGGTTAGCATTAGACTTTCAATCCGATCTACTCTAAAACTTCGGATATCATTCCTAAGATGACAAAATCCAATCACATACCACTTATTATTCCAATAGATAATTCTGTACGGATCGACCAATCTATAATTTAATTGCTTTTCGCCACTTTTATGGTAGAGAATTTTTACTGAGTACCCGTCAGCAACGGCCTGCTCCAACTCCTTCAAAAAAGGTTCCATAGAGAGTGAACTTAATCGACTTATTACTTCAAGACTAGTTAAATGTTGGTTTATCTTTGTTTCCTGCTCTTGATTTGAGTATTTACTTAGTTTTGAAATGGCCCTATTTAATGCTTCACCTCCATAATATCCGGCTTCTTCTGCAAAAACAGCAGCGTGAAATAGTGAAGTTTGCTCCTCAAAATCAAAAAAAAGAGGAGCCTCAATAAAATTGTTCATTAAAGTGTATCCACCGTTATGTCCTGGTTCTGAAATTATAGGAACACCACTTGTTGAAATTGTATCAATATAACGATACACAGTCCTTATATTCATCTCTAACTTTTCTGAAATTTGTTTTGCAGTAATTTTTTCACCTGAACGAAGCATCCATAGAATTGCTAACATATTGTCAATCTTAGGCATATAATTCCACCTCAATGGTGCTGTATTTTATTCTTTCCAGCATTTTTTTCATTTTTCTTTTTATACCCTGCACCTTTTTAGTCCGCATTTTTCTCCTTTTACAGTATTATTTTTGTTCAACTAACCTGCCCTATAGGGGTAGCGTGGAGAAAACGTACATTATATGGAAATCATTGGATTTAGCATTAAATCCTTTATTAAAGTACGCCTTCTTGTAGCCATAATGTTCAAACTCATTCAATCAATCCCCTACTATTCTTTCAAGTGATTTGAAATCCTGCGAATAAGTGAGTATTCGAGAGATAATCGTATCTAACTGAGGGAGTTCAATAAGGAATTCAACAAAAAAGGTGCTTAATCCTTCTTAAATCAACGCACCCGTTTGTTAAGGACTTATGTCACAACGTTTGGATTCATTTTGATGCTATCTCCTATATAAAATTTCTTTCGAAATTTATTGAACTTTTAATTCAATATATTTAGAATATAAAACAAGGGAGGATTTACTATGAAACAGATTTATTCGCCACTACCACAAGAAAGGTTTTTAATATCCGTTGAGGCCTCACCTGTATGGGAGATTGCCCTGGGTATTGCAGCCTTTACTCATAGTAAGTTGCGTCATACCTTTGAGCAAAATGAAAATTGGTTGCAACACCAATCCTCTATGCCATCAACATTAGTGAGTAACCTAAAAGAAATCGAGGATTCGAATTTATGGTATGCGTTACTTATGTTGCAAAATAAACTTTGCTCTTCCAATGTTCAAGACTTTTTGAATTCATTAAATGAGTTGGAACCAGAATCGTTTTATGAAACAGTCTTACCCTATAAGGACCGTAAATATGAGGCTATAAGGAAAAACACCGCAATGAATTATATGAATGGAGATTCCTTTTTTCAATATGCTTCTTATTTTAAGGATCATGAATATCTTAATGATTATGTCCTTTCCTTTCGTCAAAAAGAATATAAGGACATAATTGGATTGTTAACTGAAACAATTCTTGTATGGTCTCAGTGGATCAGTGAACAAAAGGATTGGGCGAAGTGGTTGCAAGCCCTGTCCTTCGAAAATCAAAAACACAGAATAATTGATAATTCTAGACCATTGGAGGAAATCGAACGTATTACAGGAGGAGCGAAGTATCTGCCAGAACCATCTGTATGGCAGGTAAAGCTTGTACCGCATGTATCCTATCGTCCATGGATTTTGGAACTACGCTCTCCTGACACAAAGCTGTTCTTTTATCCATTAAACGAAGATGCACTTTTAGAACCTGGTGTTCCCCCTCAAGAACTCATACAAGGTCATAAATCATTGGGAGATGAACTTCGCTTAAAGTTGTTGTTTCAAATCACAAAAGGACCCATTTCTCTACAAGATTTGAGCATTCATTTTAATGTTTCAAAAACAACCCTTCATCATCAACTTTCCCTGTTAAAAGCAGCTAAGTTCATTAAGGTTGATAAAGGGATTTACTCAGCAAACGCTTTGAAAATCCAATCTTTTTCCAAACGTCTTAATCAATATCTTGGAGAAATTTATGAATAAAAAGGGGTATTCAAGATCGTTCATATCTCTTTGGATTGGAGAAATTGTTTCTGAGTTCGGGGGAGCTGCTGGCGGGATTGTAAATGGGCTTTTATTGTATGAAATTACGGGGTCGAAGGAATGGATGGGAGCTCTCTGGTTGATTTACTTTCTTCCTTCCTTAGCACTTCAGGGAATAAGCTCACCTTTTCTTAACCATGTTATTAAAGAAAAAATGCTAAAAAATATACAACTAATTCGTTCAGGAGCATACCTTCTGCCTCTCTTAGGCTATTTGAGTGGAGAGGATTACATAACAATAATAGGTTTGATTATTTTACAATGTTTATTAGGTCTAGTTCAGCCAATATATGCAAGTCTTTCTTTCTCACTATTGCCTGATTTATGTACTGAAAAAGGGCTAGTACAAGCAAATAGTTTATTAGACGGAACCCTTAGATTAATGAGTTTTATTGCGCCTGGTATTACATCATTACTTCTTTTAGTCAGTCCTATTTATGTTATATACGTTATTTCTAGTCTAATGTTTTTACTAAGCTATATATCCTTATTACAAATACCACAGAAGAGTGTTGAAAAAATTCCAACGTGGTCCAAAAAGTTCTGGTGGGAAGAATTAAAAGCCGGGTACTTCACATTTTTTCAATACCCGCATTTATTAAAACTAACGATCTTATCTTCAATTGTGCAGTTTGCCGTAGGAGCAACCATGGTAATAAATGTTCCTTTTATTCGTGGGGAACTCAATGGACAAGCTTGGGAGTATGCTGTATTCTCTGGCACTTTTCCCGTTGGATATGCTATAGGAATGTTACTGCTCACAAAGTTACCAAAAAACAATCTACTAATGTATGCTGGTTTAACCGGTGGTGGACTTTCCTTTGTTTTGCTTAATTTCGTTCCAACTATCCCATTAGCTTGGGCTTGTGAGTTATTAGGAGGAATATTATTTCCACTGTTTAATTCACAAAGTGCTGCATACTTTCAGAGAGAAGCACCTAGAGAGCGACTTTCACAGTTAAGTTCAATTCGTTTGCTCTTTTTAAGGCTTACTATGCCATTGGGGATTTTATTTGCATCTGCTTCATTCTTGGGAATTAGCACACGATTAACCTATTTGTTAATAGGAACATTCATTGTACTTCCTGGTTTATATTTTCTTATAAAAACAATCTTTAATAAGGACTCATATGCTAAACAAATTAGAAATATTGGTTAACAAAAAGTGCAATGCTTGCTTTTAAAATGCATTGCACTTTTTGATTGATATTAAAACTAGACTTTCTTAATAAAGTTAGTAGAAATATAATAAAATCAATATACGACGTTTGAAAATGACTGTTAATTCATTAATATGCGTTAATCCTTCAGGGACTAACGCTTGCTATTTTGTTTTATCAAGGCTTTAAAATGGCCGGGGCTGACTCAATGTTTTCAATCCATATAGACTCTTGGCCGTCCAACCCCTTTTTCACCCATAAATCATTCCTATTGCCTTTTTTACGCAACCAGGTAATATAGTTTTCTGCCACTTGTGGCTGATAGTCGAGTTCATTCGTATTTGGATGGGAAATTTGTTGCTGTCTATCCGTTTTTATATCAATGGCATACAGGGTCGTAAACATTGTTGGAACAGGACCTTCATTCCAGTCTTTGTTCTCTTTCGCCCGGGCAACAATCACTTTATCAGGAGAGTACCACTCCAGGTCAAGGTCAACAAATCCTTCAGGTGTGTACTGCTTTTGCTGAAGTACTGCAGGCATTTCCGCGATGGTGGCTTTTTTATTTTCCACAAAAAACCTTCCTTCTCCAGAAATATAGGCAAGTTGATTCGCTGATGGCGCCCACTTCATCCAGTCTTTGAATCCCAGCATCTTTCCTACCTCCTGAAACCGATCTCCTTCATTGGATAGAACGCATAATGAATTGCTATCCATTGACCATGAGGCTGTTGGAATAACAATGAAGGCAAGCCATTTTCCATCGTGACTCCACTTGAAATAATCGGCATCAATCCCAAACAGTTCGGTTTCATCCGTCTTAATGGTATAAAAGGATTTCATCTTATTTTTATCCAGATTCGCGGTCACTGGTATTCTATACATCGGAATCGGGCCCCACCCTGTTGGCCGCAAACTGGATTGTGAGGACACTATGAATTCCTTTCCATTCGGGAACCATTCAAAACCGCTGACACCCAGTGCCACATTCTCAAATCCCCTGGGCCTGCCGTTCTTCATCTTGGTAACATTCAATATCCCCTGTGAATTATAGGCTAGCTGATTACTGGTGGGCGACCATTTAAAATCTGAAGTTTCAATTTGATATGGCTGATAGCTGTCTTTTTCCTTCGTGTCATAAATAAACAGTTCTGATTTATTCCCTTGCTCATCGCCTTCAATATAAGCGATAAACCTCCCATCATAGGACCACTTAGGCGATTGCACATATCTCCCCTTCGTCACCTGAACCTCTTGCTCCCCTGTTTTGATCCATAACTGATGGTCACGTACAAAAGCAGCAGTGAACGTAACTTCTGCGCTTACTTTTATAGAGAAAAGATAACTAACACAAATAAAAAATAGAATCCTCAGTCTCAATGAACATCCCTCCTGTTAATAGAGTGTCCTGTTCTGAAAGGAGGATTCTAATTGGTATAAAATCAGTGTGTTACACTTTTAGGATAATTTTATTGCCTGAAGGATCGGTTGTCACATAAGAATCATGTTCTTTTGTAACTAATGCACCCTGCTTTTCCAGCTGAGTGACTATTTTATCTACCTTTTCTTTGTCTGACAGAATCAGTGTATAGGAATCTAACCCCACACTGTTTTCTGGCGGTGTTGGTGCACCCACTCCATTCCAGGTATTCAAAGCTATATGGTGATGGTATTTCCCATCTGAAATAAAGGTAGCCTGATGTCCATACCGGCATACTACTTCAAACCCAAGGCCATTTAGATAGAAATCTTCCGCCTTTTTCAAATCGGCGACATGCAAATGAATATGTCCCATTACCGTACCAGCAGGAAGGCCATTCCATGTTTCCTGCTCCAATCCTGAGAGCAGGTCCTCGAGATTCAACGGGTCCACCGTCATTTTTACCTCGCCGTTTTTCCATTCCCATTCAGAAGGCTGGCGGTCCCTATAGACTTCGATTCCGTTGCCATCTGGATCAGAAAGATAGAGTGCTTCACTCACAAGATGATCCGAAGAACCGAAATGCAATCCAATTTTCAAAAAATGCTGCACAATCTTCGCTAAATCCGATCGTTCCGGTAATAGAATAGCAAAGTGGTATAAGCCAGTTGTTCTGCCTTGCTTAGGAATAACATTTTCCGGCTGTTCAATCGTTAATAATACAGTTTTTCCATCCGCAGTAAAGCTTGCGGAAGAATCCGTCTGTTCCAATACTTGAAACCCCATGACTTTTTCATAGAAAGCGATCGAACGCTGTAACTCCTTCACCTTCAAGTGTACTTGACCCACAAATGTAATAGGCTTTTGATGAAAAATCATATTTGGACCTCCGTTTAAGTTAGTTACTTTATGTAAGTTAGTATAAAATTTAAAATAACTTTAAGCAAGTAACTTTTTTATTTCATTGATTAACAAAAGGTATATAATAGGATTAAGGAGTTGGTTTCATTGGATAAGTCAATATGCCCTAGATTTGAAAAAGCCATGGGGATCTTAGGCCAAAGATGGACAGGGTTGATTATGTATCAGCTCTTATCTGGCCCCCAGCGGTTTTGCACAATAGAATCAGCCGTAGGAGTAAGTGGCAGAGTCCTGTCAGAAAGACTGAAAGACCTGGAAAGCGAAGGAATCGTCAAGCGGGAAGTATATCCGGAAACACCCGTACGAATAGAATATTCCTTAACCGAAAAAGGCCAGGCATTAGAGCCGCTGATGAAAGAAATCGAAACATGGTCGCAAACATGGCTGTAGAAGCAGAGGGATAATACCTTCTGCTTTTTTTCATATACTTTTTTCAGGCAATTGCTGGTTGGGGTAATTTATCTCCGGTTAAAATTGGATATCTACCGTTGAAATGAACTTTATCGACTGTTGTACTCGATTTATCGACGGTTACAGCATTTTTAACGACGGTTACAGCCATTTTATCAACGGCTGAAGATGATTTATTAACGGTTGGACATATTTATTTACGGTTGCAACCAATTTATTTACGGTTAGATCCATTTTATTTACGGTGGGCCCCATTTTAAATGCTGCACTCATTTTTTACGGATGCATCTTGCCTAATTCACACCGAATTTGCAATCTCAACTAAGACTTCTGCAGTCACTTGACCTGAAGCTTTTTTATCAACGCTTAAAATATACTGCCAGCCCTCCCTTTCAAAAACAAGAAGGTTAAAGTTTGCCACATTGATATATTGCGCATTACTCCCATTCTGTAGTTTGTGAGTGTCATTAACACTCCATGGAATCTTGTGACTAACAGGCCGAATGTCTATTTTAAAATGAAGGCCAGGGAAATCCTCATTTAAAAACACCACCTCCAAAGAGTCGTTCACATCGCCTTCCAAGTTATTGAATCTTCCAAAGTGATGTGTGAAAGTTATAGGCGGAACCCTGACAGGAAGTTTTACATCCTTCTTAAAATGCTGCTCAAACTCCGAAACTGCCTCCTCGACTGTGGTATAGCCAATCTCGAAATAAATTTCTTCCAAAGGCCGCGGCTGGTTGTTAAAAGCATTCGCTGACACATTATTAACACCGCCGATTAAAATAATGAAACAAAACATCTGGCATATCTTCATACACAATTCGCATCATCCCTATCCTAATTTAAGCCTTATTTTTCCCAGTTTAATACTAACCATCCTGGCCTGAACTTTAAGCTTCCATTTTTTCATACATTTATCACATTTACACCTTATTATTATTGAGAAATTGAATCGAGGATTGGAGTCGTATGATGAAGAAAATATTGTCCTTATTTATAGCTGTTATGTTTCTTTTGGCCGCTTGTTCTGCTGGCCAGGATAAAAAAGAAGGATCGCTTGAAGATCCACCAGAACTTTTGGAGGTGTCGATTAGCACACCTGAAAAAATCGAACTCAATCAGGAGGTTACGATTGAAGCAAAAGTGACCCAGGGTGGGAAGAAAGTGACTGACGCAGATGAGGTGAAGTTTGAAATCTGGCAGTCCGGCCAGGATGAGCATGAGATATTACCGGCTCAAAATAAAAAAAATGGCATATATGCCATCAAGAAAACTTTTAACGAAGGCGGAAATTATTTCATCGCAGCGCATACGACGGCAAACCGGATGCATAGCATGCCTAAGAAAGAAATAGTTGTGGCCGGCAGTGAGACAGAGCCATCTTCTTTTGCTGACGGGGAAAAGGAAAATCATGAAAGTCATGCAGAACACGAACAGATCGATCATCATAATAGTGAAGTTGAATTCGAGTTCCTTATTCCTTCCAAAATTAAAAGTAACCAGCCAACTGAGTTAAGTACTAAAATTGTTCAGGAGCAAAAGCTTATTTCTGAAGCAAGGGTTCGTTTTGAAATCTGGCAAGAGAACGAAACAGCTCATCAGTTCGTGGACGCCAAAGAAATCTCTCCCGGCACATACAACACTGAATATACATTCCCTTCACGCGGGCACTTCAATGTGAAAATTCATGTGGAAAAAGGGAATATTCATGACCATACAGAAAAATCCGTAGATGTAGAATAATTGTAAATGCTCACAGAAATGTGGGCATTTTTCTTCAAAATGGCTTCCCTTTTCCCATAGCCAGATTATAGAATATGTTTATGAACATTTTTACTGGAAGAAGGAAAACCTGATGAAATTAATAAAGGAAATCAGAATGCGCAAGAATTTGCAAAGCCTTATCCTGTTCATGTTGTTCGCCCTGATCTTCACCTTGCCTGAAAATCATATTTTCGGTGACATCGCCCTTATAGTGATTATTTTTTTAATTGCTTATGTATCTTCCTATATCAATATAGTCCCAGTCTGGAAAGGTTTCCTTTATTCTTTCTTTGTCACACTCATTATCGCTGTTGTTTTCCTTGCCACAATATCTCTTTTTCCGAATATTTCTTACCTCCTGCTAATGGCCATCTTAGCCATAACCGGCTTCTTGTGTACATATCTGATAGGATAAATTTCTACTATTGCTAGCCTAAAAAGGCTGAACCTATACCCGGTTCAGCCTTTACTGTCAATTCGCCTTCTTGTCATACTCCAGCACAAACAGCGGCTCATTTTCCTTCCATTCAGCAAAAAGTACGTCTTCGAAATGATGGATTTTTTGCTTTTCCAGTTCTCGTTTCAGCCACTGCTCGTCCAACCCGGCTTCCTTCAAATTTGCCTGAACCACTTCCCCATCAATAATCATATTGATAGGCAGGCTTGGGTCGTCTGCTTTGATTTTCATGTCGCTATTCTTGGGTGTATCGAAATCCGCTTTTGGAAGGACGCTGATCATTCCGTTTGTTTCAATGATTGCGTATTCGACTTCCCTCAATGAAAAATACCCCTGCTGCCTGATCAAACTTTGAAGTTGATTGATGTCCAGCTTCGCTTTTTTCAACGCGTCGTATTTAATCTTCCCTCTGCGGACAACGATATTTGGCTCGCCCTCGAGCAATTTTCGCGAACCGAGGTACTTCTGGGTGATCGTCTCTGTCACATAGACAAGAATTCCCCACAAAGCAACCGCAAAGGCGATTTCACCTACCTTCACTTCATGATCATAGATGGCATTCCCCACCAACTCGCCGAGGATGATGGCTGAAATAAAGTCAAATGGGGTTATTTGAGAGAACTGCGTCTTTCCCTGCATTTTCGTCATGATAAATAAAAAGACAAATCCACTCGTCAGCTCGAGTGCAATAGATAGATAATGATTCACCATTCCCACTCCTTCCTCCCCATTATGGGAAAAAGCACAGAAATTGAACCATATAATTAAAAATTATCTTTATCTACACCTTTCGACATCCTTGTCAAAACAACGAGAAAGATTTTCCTTCCACATAAAGGTAAAATATGTAACTTTTATGAAATAAAAATCGTTTATAAGGTAGTAAACACTTTTATAAATATGAGAGGTTGTGTACTTATTTTTCAAGGGGGGAAGGGAAATGAAAAAGGTATTTGTTTGCATGATGCTGTTGGTTTCTATGGTGTTTTTCGAGGCACCTGCGCTGGCAGCGGGCGGGGAAATGATTATTATTAACAAGTCAAATAATCAACTCGCTTATTATAAAGATAATAAACTGATAAAAACCTTTAAGGTGGGTACTGGTCGTAAGGCATCATATACTCCTGAAGGCAAGTTCAAAATCGTCAACAAAATCAAGAATCGTCCTTATTACAGCGGGAAAATTCCTGGAGGGGATCCGAGGAACCCGCTTGGCAACAGGTGGCTGGGGATCAATGCCAGAGGAACCTGGGGCACGACTTATGCGATCCATGGTAACAACAACCCTAAATCGATCGGCGGATATGTGAGTGCCGGCTGCATTCGGATGTATGACCAGGAAGTGGAATGGCTTTATGACCAGGTAAAAGTCAATACTCCAGTTGTCATCACGACTTCGAAGAATTCCTTTAACGCGATTGCTGCTGCAAACGGTTATAAAGTCACCGGGCAGGCATCTGTTCCTGTAACCGCAGTACCATCAAGCACTGTCCTGAAAAAAGGCATGAGAGGTGCAGAAGTGAAAAGCCTACAGCAAACCCTGACGAAAAAGGGATATAGTACAAATGGAATCGATGGTGTTTTCGGCCCAGCAACAGAAGCAGCCGTAAAGAAATTCCAAAAATCGAAGAAGCTTAAGGCAGACGGAATCGTCGGACCAGCCACAAAGAAGGCTTTGGGGATGAGATGAGGCAGAATTTAAGAACACCAGCAAACGTTTGGGTGTCGAATTAAAAGGATGCTAGTAAACCGGCATTTTTAAAAAAATAACAGTAATCAAAATCGCTTAACGCATCAGCTGTTAAGCGATTTTCACTTTGATTTAGCAGCATCCCTACCTATTAATCACCTAACGATTCCATATGCGATGTATCCCCTAGCATTACCTTCTTAAATTGTTTCTCGTCATAATTGACGATCGTTAAACTTGTACCTAGAATCATTGGCGGATCCCACATTTTCTCTGTCGTTATATCCCAAAACAAAGACATTATTGCTCTGATTACTACGCCATGGGTAACAATTAATATCCTGCCATTTTTATTTTCTTCTATTATTTGATTCATTGCTTGATCTACTCGTTGTTTAAATGTCTTTAAATCCTCGGCATTATGTCCAAGATGATTATATTGATGTGGCTTGTTCCAAAAGTTAGCATATTCGGCTTGGAAGTCTTCCTCAATTTCTTCTTGGGTTTTTCCTTCCCAGTCTCCAAAAGATATTTCGTTTAGGTCATCGACAATCTTAAGCTGAATTGCCTTGTCTGCTTTAATAAGACCTGCTGTCTCCAATGCTCTCTTGCTTGGACTAGAGTATATAACATTAAATTTGATATCTGATAACCGCTTACCTAAAAGAACAGCATTACAGATACCACTTTCTGTCAATTCTGAGTTCAGCGATCCTTGCAGACGATTTTCCATGTTCCATTCAGTTGCTCCGTGACGAGTAATATAAATTTCTAACATACACTCTCCTTAATATTTTACTTTTAGAAAATTATAACATGGGTCTGCACTTGTTTCATTCCTTCCATTCCAAGAATTGCTGGCATGATTCCCTCCTTCTATGCATTAAACACAAAAAAGGCCCTCCCTTTTAACAAGGAAGAACCTATAGCTTTATTTTACACCCTTCACCAGTTCCCTCATCGCTTTAAGCTGTTCAGAAAGCTCCATGAACCATTCCTGGTCTCCGGTAGCTAATGCCAGATCGATGAGGTATTGAATCTGTTCTTTATTTTTCACCTGGGGTTCCGGCAGTTTTTTCACTCCGTTCGTTGGCATTGGTATGGTTTTGCCAACGAGTGCTTCATCATCACTGGAAGTGATTGTCGCATTGATCTTTTCATCCAAAACATCAACTGATTCTACATATCCGATGATCAATTCTCCATCTCGGGATTTCCCTTTAATCCAATCCCCTACTTTTAAGAATGAGTTATTCATATATGTCACCTCAATTGTTCTGTAATATTTTTTATTACATTTCCCTTAAACGAATGGGAGTCAAACCTCCCTATTCACAGCATTCTTTCTCTTGCCTGATCAGATCGACCACTTCTTTTATGGAATAATGCTTCAGGAATTCTCCCAAGTGTTCCTCCGCCCCCAGGAAAATGGCAAAAAGGACCTTGTGCATATTTGCACCGACCATACATTTTTCATTGGAATCAGGGCATTTTGGCTGCAGTGCGCCCTCTGATGTAAGTTTATAGATATCCCAGAGATTGACTTCATTTAAATCATTGGCAAAAATAAAACCGCCGCCGGTACCTTCTTTTGATTTGATAAAGCCATGTTTTTTTAACATACCAAGTACTTTGCGAATTCGGACCGGATGTACTCCGGCACTTTCTGCGATTGCATCGCTCGTCGACATTCTGTCAGGCTGCAGTGCAAGCAATGTTAAACTGTGAATGGCAAGGGTAAAATCACTGTTCATAGCCTGCCTCCTATCAACAATCTGTAATACTATATATTACAGTTAAAATAGCCAAATGACAATTAATCAGCTTTTAATTAGCCATGTTTTCCATTTCGTAGCTGGTAAATGTGCGAAGTTTTCGCGGCAAGAAGCTGCGGATTTCTTCTTCATTGTAGCCAACCTGCAATCTTTTGTGGTCCAGGATAATCGGCCGGCGCAGCATTTGCGGATTTTTAATGATCAGGTCATATAGCTGATTCAGCGGAAGAGAATCAATATCCATGTCCAGCTTTTGATACGCTTTTGAGTTCTTAGAAAGAATATCTTCCGTTCCGTCTTCCGTCAATCGCAGAATCGATTTGATTTCATCCACAGTCAGCGGTTGGGAAACGATATTTCTTTCGATAAAATCGATTTGATGCTCCTGAAACCAGGCTTTTGCTTTACGGCACGAAGCACAGCTGGATGTTATATATAAAGTTACCATGAACGACAACTCCTTCTTTTTACTGTAAAAATAAAAATTACAGTTTAGCAAAAAAATACTTTGATTTAAAGGTATTTAATATACTGTAATATTAATCTTTACAGTTCAAAAAGTCAACACTATCTTGGTAAAAAAAATCATCTTAAACAGGCAGAGGTTTTGTCACTTCATTTGTATATCGTTTTAAAAATAAGGTTGCTACCAAGCTCTGTAATCCCTCCCCCAGAGCTTAGCAGATTTTTACTTGTTTCAAATAGGGCCTAACAATCATGATGTTTAGCACTTATTCTGTCGAACAGGTGAAAAAGCAGTTTCCAAACTCGTCACAACCGATATAGCAGCCGGCGAATGGTTGATCTTCTTCCCCTAAAGATACCAGTGTACAAATCCGCCCGATACATACTAAAAAGGAATCATCGGGTATCTGGCTTACCGGAATAATTTTCAGCTTTGATAGCGGGAAATTTCTATTACCAGGATTGCACAATGGATTATCCCCATTTTGCTTGTGATCGTTATTGTCGAACGACATATTCATCTCACCCCCTTCATAACAAAATATTCATTGAAGGAGGATTCTGTATGGATATGAATCCATACACCATATTAAATTAAAGCTTACTGTGTCCATCATCATGACTATGACGGACAATAACAAGCCGAAGATGACAAAAGTGTCCGTCATTTGGGGTATGACGAACAAAAATGAGGCGATAGAAGACAAAAATGTCCGTCATAAAGGGCATGACGGACAAAAATAAACCGAAAGAACATAAAAGTGTCCTTCATTAGGGGTATGACGGTCAAAAATAAGCCGAAAGAAGATAAAAGTGTCCATCATCATGGCTATGACGGACAAAAATGAGGCGATAGAAGACAAAAGTGTCCATCATCGGGTTTATCTCGGACAATAACGAGTGAAAGAAGTGAAATATGCCGAATGGCCATCCTCCAACTAGTTTTATATTTTTTTACCTATTTCACCCATAAACTTAAGTAGACATAATATTTTTATAAGGCACTACACCTATTTCACATGCCATTTTCTCCTCCCAAATTTCAAAATGGGCTTTTCCCTTCGAAACTCGGCCAGAAACTTCACGTCAAACTATATGAGGTGAGGAAAATGAGGAAGATAAAGCGATTCATGCAGCTTGGGCTGAGTATTTTATTGATGGGGTCATTACTCTTTTTTGCCAATGGGTCAGGGTATGCTGACGATGCTTCTGTCACAGTAAAAAAAGGAGATACTTTGTACAGCATTTCAAAAAAATACAACCTGACTGTTAAGGAGTTAAAGGAGTTCAATGGACTTAAGAACAATACCATTTATATTGGTCAAAAATTGGTGCTGCCTGTTTTGAACGAACCAGAACCAATGTATTCGGTGATTGGAGGTTCTTTTACCAAGAAAGACAATGCAATAAAGCAAGTCGATAGACTGAAAAAAGAAGGAATCGATGCAACAGTCACCACGAAGGTCATAAATGATAAAACCTATTACCGCATCCAGGCTGGTGTTTTTACCAAAAAGGCAAATGCTGAAAAACAAAAAAAGATGGTGCAAAAAAACGGCGTCAAAGATGCCTACATTGCAGCGTACAAGAATCTCCAAATTAATGAAGTCCATCTGGGCTCCACTTACAGCAAGGTCCTCCTGCAATTTGGAAAGCCTATAAAAACCGAGGACCAGTTGAATGTCCGGTCCCTTTACTACCGTGGTGAAGGTGCAGGAGTAAGAGTGAACTTCAACATGAAAGATGGTTCAGTATTCGGCTTGCAAGCCTATCCAGAATATTTGGAGCTCAAAACCCTTCCAACTCAGAAAAAGCAAGTTATCAATGAGTATGGATATCCGAATAAAGTACAAAAAACCTCTTGCTACGAAAGTGCCACTTGCGGACAATATATTTACCAATTTAATAAAAATGAACTGATCATCCAGTTCGACCGGGATGGCAAGACCGTTCAATATTTTGACTTAAGGAAAATGCCTTAAAACCGCCATATGGCGGTTTTTTTGCCTATTATTCAAAATTGAATAAAAAAATACCAAATATAAATAATAAGCAGGATACTATCTACTCTAAAAGGAGCATGGACAATGAAAAAATTATTAGTTATTGGTTTAACATTATTCTTGTCACTGGAAATGGCGGTTGGAGTATCTCCTGCATTCGCAAAGCCTCAGCACGAATGTCTCAGCCAGTCAGAGGTCAAGTTTGAAAATCAATTCAGGAAACTGTGGGTTGACCATGTTTTGTGGACAAGCAATTACATAACAAGTGCCACAACTGCTGGTGCCGAGGATCAAAAAGAGGTGCTTGAGAGGCTCCTGAAAAACCAGGAGGATATCGGAAACGCGATTAAGCCTGTATATGGAGAGGAAGCCGGAAATAAACTTACAGATCTGCTTAAGGAGCATATTGTCATAGCCGGGGATATTGTTCAAGCTGCAAAAGACGGGAATAATGTAAAGCTCGATCAATTGAATAAAGCATGGTATAAGAATGCTGACGATATCGCTGCGTTCCTGAGCAAAGCCAATCCTAGTTTAAAAAATGATCAGTTAAAAGAATTGCTCTATAAGCATCTTGGGTTGGTGGCTGATGACCTGTCAGCAAGCTTGAAAAAAGACTGGGGAGCTAGAATTGTTTCGATTGATGATGGAATGTCTCATATCGTTATGATGGCAGATGCCATTTCATCAGCTGTTGTAAAACAGTTCCCTGAGAAGTTCAAGAAATAACAAAAAATCTTGGAGGCTGTTGTGGCTCCAAGATTTTTTTATCGATTTTTTTGCCAGAGATAAAAGGCAATTGAAAACGTCGTAGCAAATACAAGTAAGAAGTTGATTCCAATCATCATTGGAACATAGGTAAATGCATTGATTAAACTTTCTGAGGTTGACCACGATGACGCATTAGGCGGACGAGAAAAAGTCCCTGCCAGATCGGGCCCGTTTGCTCCGATGATTATAAACAAAACACCCAGGAAGAAAAACGTCACCGGTACTTTGAATACCTTGAATTCTTTTTCCACCATTCCCCCCCCTTTCTTCCCTGCTGCTAATCCAGATCTCCTGGTTATATTCATTCCTGGACAGGCATATTAATTACTGTACTTTGACCAAAAGGAGCTATTGAATTGATACGTATATTAGGGTTATCCTCTCTCATGCTATTTTGTATTTATCTGGTTTATGCATATCCGCAAATTGCACAAAAAAATTCTGATGTTGAGACAAACGCTACTGTCCAGGAAGACCCGGAAACGAGTAATAACATACTAGAAACCATCATACCTGAGTTTGAATACCTGCACGAAGAAGCGCTAGACAAGGAAGTAGACGGATATATTGTTGAGACCTACAGAGAATATGAAATTCACCGTGACCAGGCTGGAAACATCATAAAACAAATCCCAACATCAAACTATGAGTATATAAGATATAGGAGCTACTAATTCTGGGCAAAGGCTCTTCTTTGCCTATTTTCATTGGAGAGAATAATTTACCGAGGAGTTACTCTCTCATTGAGCACCACCGCTGAGGATTCTTACTCCATTCGGATCCACTGCCTGTTTAACCGGGAAATTCTCCATAACAGCATCCCGGATGGTTACGGTATTGCCGATTATCGTATGTATATCCTTTACAGGGTTTCCCAACAAATTAAGAATATCGTCTTCCAATCCTTCTTTTTTTGTTTCCACTGTTAAGCCTTCAATTCTATCTTCCATTGAATCTATTAAATCATTGTGTGTCTGCAGCTCTATCCGAAACTCATATGGCGTGGATAAAAAGGTCCTTCGTTCGCCATGATCCACTTTCCAGTTCATTTTTTCTGCATTTTTGCAAATAGCCTCTTGTTCCTTTTCTGATACGAGAAAGCCAATATGGTCAAACATGGGCTTTTTTCCATACCCAAAAGTGATATTGATGCTGCCCTTCCTGGCTTCTATAATCCGGAACATCACTTTTTTTTCACGGAAATCTTCCCATTTTAGCGGTGGATTAAAGTTCTGAAATTCTCCCTGATATTTTCCGATTCGCTGAACGATACGGAAGCCGTGATCTTCATAAAATTTTTCTGTCTCTTCGACATTTGGAGTCCAAAAATGATAATGAAAAAGCAAAGTACCACCTCTTTTTATGGATTTTGTCACCAAGATTACCTAATGGGATTGAACAAATAGACCAATCAGCCAATAGATAACGGCTGCCCACAACAATAAAATCATTGCTCCTGCCAGCCAATTCTTCTTTTTCACCCTTCCGGTTGCTGCCACTTTCTCACGTGATTCCTGAATGACATGATCAGGTAGCAGTTTTAACAGAAGCGCAATTCCCAGCGGTACGAGGATGAGGTCATCCAGGTAACCGAGGATCGGTATAAAATCTGGAATTAAATCGATAGGGCTGAAAGCATAGGCAACTACAATCAATGCGAACAGCTTAATATAAAATGGTGTATCCGGGTGTTTGTAAGCTTCTGCAATAACAAAGATGTCTTCTTTGATTTTTTTCATCCGAACTTTGAATTGTTCCATAGCGTTACTCATTGATGTCCTCCCTTTTAACTTTCACATCCTTTTTCTAGCATAAATAGAGCCTGGCACAATGTCCAGGCTCTTCTATTTTAGGTTGCAGCCTTCGTATGGCAGTCATTAATAACACTTTGAAATGATTAATTCATTAAAACCTGACGGCATTTTTTTGATGCTGTTCAATATAAGCTTTCAGGCCAGTTTTGAACTCCTGGATTTCTTCCTTTGTATTATATGGAGCAAGCCCGATTCGAACCCAACCGCCTGATGGATAGACATCCAACACCTCAGCCATTGTGGAAGCATAGAAGTCTCCATCTGCAACACAAATATTGTAATTTTTGGCGAGCCATGCAGTGACTTCACGTGAATGATGTCCTTCTATGGTAAAAGCAAATGTCGGCGTTTTGCGGCCTGATGCTGCTCTATACAGAGTCACTTCTGGCAGGGTTCTCAGAAAGTTCTCCACTTCGGCAGCAAGCTCCTGCTCATATTCATCAATCGCATGCATACCAGACAGCAATCTTTCTCTTCTCGTCTCGCCATAGCCCAGTTCTTCAATGAATTGGATGGCACCCATCACCCCAGCAATGCCTTCATGATTTTGAGTTCCTGTCTCTAGTTTATAAGGAATCTCTGCAGGAGCAGGCTTCAGCTTATAAACCGGAAGTTTTTCAAAAAGACTCTCCCTGACAACAGCAATCCCAACATGCGGACCAAAAAACTTGTACGCCGAGCACAGAAGGATGTCACAGTCCAACTCCTGAACATTGATCGGTAAATGTGGTACACCATGGACTGCATCGACAACCGTCAGTGCCCCGACCTCCTTCGCCCGTTTTATTACGGGATTCAGATCAGTCACGGTCCCGGTAACATTCGATGACATTCCAACCGCGACCAGTTTTGTTTTTGGCGTAACAATCTGGTCTAACTCATCAAGCTTAAGACTGTACTTATCAGAGTCAAGCTTCAGGAACTTTATTTCTGCACCTTGGTCCCTTGCCAAGGTGATCCATGGATCTACATTTGCACGATGGTCTAGCTCAGTGACAACTATTTCGTCGCCTTCATTGATGAAACCAGCCAGACTACGTGCAATCGCAAAGGCATGAGTGGTCATGTTTGCGCCAAATGCCACTTCATTCGCCTTGCATCCAAGCAAATCCGCTACTGCTTCCCTGCCTTTTTCCAGCATCGCATCTGTGTCGGCACTGGTATTGAAGGTTCCGTGGAGATTCGCCATCCCATTCCTTATGTACCGATACATCGATTCGAGCGCAAAATCAACCATCTGCGTCCCGCCTGGCCCGTCAAAATAAATGACTTGCCGGCCATCATCTCTGCGGCTTAAAGACGGAAACCGTTCCCTCACCTGCTCAATCGGAAACTTATCAGCCAACCTCATCACTCCCTCAGATAAAATATACATATATTATGTCATAATATTCTAACAATAACACCTTAAACCCTTCGACAATCGAAGGGTTTAAATGATTAATTATTTTTATACATCAGTTGTCAGTCAGAAGATAGGCAGAAAAAGTTCCCCACTCTTCCTTAACAGCCTTCTTATCAAATGAAAGCATAATTTCTGCATCCCTTTTGGTATTTGCATATTCAACTGTTATTTTACTGATTTCAGGGTTCAGGACCCACCCCAAGAACAAGGTTAGCTGAATCACTTATTCGTCTTCTGGTACGATTGGGCAGACTATATAGCAATACCCGCTCTCCGTACAAACAATCTCGCAGTCTTCAAACGGATCTTCGCCTGTTCCGTAGCAGGCTAAATAACAAATAGGTCCCATACATACCAAAACACAATCGTCAGGTACTTCTCTCACTGGAATGATTTCTAATCTAGGAAAAGGTACCCTGCTCACATTGCGATCACAAAACAAATCAGAAATATCCCCTAAATGATTTTTCCTCCTCATCTTCTCACCTCCATGTTACCATGTTATTCATTGGAGAAGACAAGGGTATGGATGTTCGTCAGGATTGAACCTAAGACATCATAGAGAAAATTGGATTATGACACCAGATAAGAAATGACATCTGAAATTCGCTGTTTAAAAGCTGTGTAATGATGCTCGGCCCCTTCAATCACTTTCAATTCTGCCTGTACTTCTTTCTGTTCAATTATTGAAAAAACCGATTTGTTTGTATCAAGAAACAGTGCTGCGAGTTTTTTGCCGCCTTCATTGGTACCGCAATCTAAATATATTTTTTCAAGTGAAGTTAAATCTGTATCCTTAAGCAGCTGCTCGATTTCTTCCTGATTCCGATAAAAGCCGGAAGAAAGTCCAGCAACTCTCTTAAAAATATGAGGATATGTGCATGCAGCGTAGACTGAAATCAAACTCCCCAATGAAATGCCTGCCATATAGGTTTGATTTGGGCTGGCAGGATACTCAGAATCAATTAAAGGCTTTAATTCATTTACAATAAACTCCATATACTCCTTCCCTTTCCCGCCTTGGGTACTCGGTTTGCCAAGCAGCTTTGTTGTATACTCACCATTTTTCCAGGGACAATACTCATTGACCCGATCTGCAGAATTCTGGTCAATTGCCACCACCATCAGGTCAATCTTATTCTTTTCCAGGAACTTATCCAGCTCAAGACCAACACCGCCAATTGACTCTTCATTGCCAAATACATTCTGGCCATCATGCATATACACCACTGGATACCGTTTACCCGCGTCTCCAGAGGGGACATATATCCGGATTCTTCTTTCCTTGCCAAACAATGAAACTTCAAAACTTTCTATCATAAACAGTACACTCATTTCATTTTTTGCAGAAAATTTTACCATAAAATAATCCATAATTATTATTTATTTTTAAAAAAGGGCTTCTCCTAACTATGCAAACTTCCTCTTAACCACGGTTTCGGGCGATATGAACCGATTGGAATCTGGATCAGGCTCGTTTGTTCACTCATTTTGTAAAGCTCATCCGCCATGCTTGCATTGAAACCAAGCAGTGGATGCCCTCCCAGTCCAAGGGCGGAGGATGTTAAAAGCAATCTTTGCACGAGCATGCCTGCTTCCATTTGTAAAATTCGGTAGCCTCTGTATCCTAGATCTTCCTGGTAAAAATCCCTATTGCATGCAACATGCAGACAAAGAGGCACCTGCTGCAGATTGACGTTATCAAAGGACAAACCTGACTGCAAGAGCATACGATGGTCTCCTTGTTGGATTTCAAGTAATCTATGTTCCATACTGTCATAATAATAGGCACCATTCGTAATACCTTCAACATTATAGAGAGAACTATAGATCGAAACCCTGGGTTCCTGTCCGGAAAAAATATCGTCCAAATCATTGCGATAACGGAACGAAGTCACCGATTCCTTAAGCAGGACCGCCAACTGCTGGTGACTGATCCGCGTTAAAACAAAATCCATTTCAGGCGAAAAGCGTTTTTTGCTTACTTCTGCCAGATCATATGCTAGTGATTCTGTCTGTGGAAGATTAACCACCTGGTTACTGCGAGCATCATAAGAGCGATTCTGAAGCCGCGTGAATGAGTCGGTTGATTCGAATTTTGCGGCTTCATTCATGGTTATTAATTTAGGAAATTCGAGAACGTTTTTCGACCTTTCTACCCGCTCAAAAACAATTGGCCTTAATTCTCTTTTTAACCTATCCGCTGTTTGAAAATTAAACGTTCCGTTGCCGTTACCAGTCCAGTTTGTCGGTTCCACCGACAGCGGGATCACCGAATAGATGCTCTCCTCGTTTTCTGATAAACCAAGAAAGTGATTGATTGCTGAATCCAGATATTGATAGTAAACCCCGGCAGCAAAACCAAAACGTTTTGCACTCTCCAGCAGCTGCCCCATCAGGACGCCGGCATCCAGGCCTTGCAGCCGATAGGAGAAATTATTGTACTTAAAGAAGTTTTTCCAGAACATAGTGGAGATGAATACTGTGCCGAAGCAGGATGAAAGCTCACAACGTTCTCCTAAGGCAGCGGAAATGTAGGAATCAAAATTTCCAGCCCGCAAAAGGACAAGTCGGTGGTGCGACGGGTCATAATGGTAGACACCATCAGGAAGCCCTTTTACCTTCAAATATATATACAGTTCATTTGGATAGAGCGCTCCGCCAGAGGGAGCAAACCTTCTATAGGAATGGATCGGGTTTGCTTCCTCAGGAAAAACTGACTCGCTCACTTGAGAGAATCCATAAGAATACCAGAGAAAATGGCCAATTCCTTCTAAATCAGGACTGGCTGGCATTCTGTATTCCGCGAGAGACAACGGAACCTCCGCAGAGAGAGGCACCACCGGGAGTCCTTTGTACAGCTTATAGGCTAAAGGCGAATCCTCCCAATTGGGTTCCCAGTTATCCTGGTTGGCACGATCGATATTAAATTGTAAATCCTTCAGAAATTCATCAAGTGTCATTTTCGCACCTCCTATGGGAACGGATGCGGCAAGTGGTTTAGTTCTTCATATGTCAATGGTTCTTTCTTAAAACCAAGCTGCATCGGGACATAGAGCACCCGATCAAGCCCTTTGAGTCGGGTCAGATGGTGCCCGAAAGTCATTGGCAGCATTCCAGGTATCATCACTTTCACACAATAAAGCCCATTTTTCCTAAGTTCTGGCGGAGTCTGGTCGACAACGATGACATTGAGTCCTATTTGACGGAATTTCCCGAGAACTTCATTCAAATCTTCTGTTAAGTCATCATAACGCGACTCCCAGTTAAATGCATCACGAAAACTTTGGATGGACCGGTTGTCATCGAGCAGGAAGTGCAACCGCTCTTCGGACTGTGGCAGTCCGTATAGCATTCCATGGTCATCCATTTGCCGCACAAGATAATCATCCTCAAGCATTTGTAAATACTTTTCCTTGTTCTCTTCGAGTTTCCCATCAAGATTGAGCATCATCCCCGCAAGCTCCTGGATCGCACTTTTGGCAGCCTTCACTGGATCAAGATGGGCCCCTGCAGCACAGATGATGTTCAATCCCTTCCCCTTCAGGTTCTTCGCCATTGCCCAGACGCTTGGTATGCCATGCTCCATCGTAGCGTTATACAAAAGCAAATCATAACCAGCTACCGCACGCATTCGCTCTGCCATTAATTGCAATTCTTCGTCTTCTGCTGAAAAAGGATCAAGGCGGGGCAAGTTCAGCTTTGCATACCAGGATAGAAGGAAGGAATCTCGCTCGACAACCTCCATGATGCCAAAAAAAATTGCCTCTTCCATGCTCCCTCCAAGGGCACAGCCATTGGAAGTTTCATAGACAAATCCCGCTGACCCGCATCCCAGGCTATAATAGGAGAGCAGTTCAGGCACAAGGATTGGCCGCTCTTCTGTCAAAGAATAACCCCAAACCCAATCCATCGGCCGATCAGGATCAAACTTCTGAAATGGAAACCCGGGCTTTTCATATTGCTCATCCGCGTGGACGCCAACTTCTAAAGGGTTCAATGCCTGTGCCTCTAAGTTTCGGTAACTGTCATGAATAACTGGGCGTTTCCCGCGAGGTTCAAGTCCGCAATGGCGTTCAAGGCCCTCCAATATCGCAGTCAGTTCACTATCTGCATAGCATTGTGTCCTTCCAGCTGTGCCTTCGTTGCCCCCTGAGATCATCGGCAGATTGACACTCGAATCAGCGAATGGAGTAACAAGATCGTACATTTTGCTGTTTAACAGTCCTGTCCGGTTGTCAAAGTAGTCCGCATAGAGAACTTCCTTTAATTCATCCAGCGGAGTAGTGCGGTAGCTGCCGGGGCTGATTTTTGGACTTGCTTTTAACGAAATTTTTGCGAGTTCAGCCGAATCCTCAGGAATTGGGCTGCATACCGGGCACAGAGAATCAGCAAGGAAAGAATGCCACGATCCATTTAATGTCTTTAGGTCGGTAAAATACATCCTTCCCTCGAGCTTAGACTTTTTCCCTGCAAGGATCTTATCTGTCTCCTGCACGATTACATGCGCGAGCTGTAAGACTCCGTTTTGTGAGGCCCATGGATCCCTTGTCATCCCTTCTTCAGCAGCCAGCTTTTCCTTCACTGCCTGCATTTCACTTCGTTCCTGGCCCCCAAGCAGCCTTCTCAGATCGGCACATTGTGAACATCCTGGAGTATCTGGGCGAACGAGAGGGCCTGCAATTCCTTCTCCAAATGAAACAAAACCCCGGAGCCATGCGCTCCCTGTCATTTTCATTGTTTCTTCAGCCTCTTGATGGGCAGTGGGATTCCATGCATCGTGCAATACAAGGATCAACTCCGAATTTGCGGGAAGGCTATTTTCAAAATCAGTCCGTCTAAATACCTGGTAACGGGTTGATAATTCTTCCCCCACACGTTCAGCAAGCCTGCCTTCTCCAATTATTACTACGAAGGAACTCAATTCACTCCCTCCTCTCGCAGCAATACACCAACCAGCCCATTGAGTTGCTGATTAAATATCGGGTCAATCCGCAAGTCAAAGACTGACAGCCCCGTTCCGTTCTCTTTCAGGACATCCAAAGCTGCATACATGGTCTCCGTCTGGATTCTTTCTGGACAATCATGAATCGTGATGGTTTGTTTTTGCCACTCTTCAAGCTGCACTTCAGAATCTTGAAGGCAATCACCGTTAACATCGTTTTGAAAATCGTATAATGCATTCTGCAAAGCGTTTCTAAATGCCATTGTTCCATTCAAATCAGTATTGCCATACCAGCCTTTGCTCGTTCCAACCCAGAAAACAGGAAAACCGTTAATGTCCTTTCCTATTCCTACTCTCGGTGCACCCTGCATTGTCGAAAGAGCAGTAATATAGAAACGACAACGATTATCTTCAAGTTGCTCAACGTCCACAAGACTTATCAATTCTTTTTGGCCATCTCTTCGATTATTCAACTTCTCGGACAGACATTTTTGCAAACCGCGGCCAACTGCTTCCGCAAAGGTTTCTCCTGCGCCGACACCCATAAACTCCTCATTATGAAGCAAACCCGCCATTCTTGCTGCATAATCTTCAATTCCCGATAAAGCCGCTTCTATTCGTGCCTCTTCATGGGTAAAACCACTGCATACTCGCGATTCCAACAATTCGGCCGGACCTTCAGACAGCGGATTGGCTGCTTGAACACGACATTGTGCCAGTGGAAGTTGCTTCAGGTCCGCTTCCTCCCAGACATGCAAGATCCCGGTCCCCTTGGAAGTCAATAAGCTAAAGTATTGGAAAAGCCTTTCCGTTTCTGCAGTACTTTGGTTCTCTCCTAGCCGGAACTCCAGGGTTTCTATCTTTTCCAGGGTGGAGACTCTCGTTTCCAATGGATGAGGAAAAAATGAATGCCAGCTTCCTTCAAGTGTCTCTAAATCCAGCAGAAAAATCCGGTTTTTTTGTTCAGCCTTTGTGACGCCAGCAAGATCTTTAAATAATTCAAAAGTGACCACGTTCGCCAGCAATGCTCCTGTTGTCAATGAAGCTGAAGGGACTCCCTGTTCTTGTTCAAAAACAGCGGAATGTAACCGTCTCCAGGCTGACTCCCAGCATACCTCTGAACCTGGATTAAATATTGGGCCAGCCAAGCCTTTATTTTTAAGAATTATAGCTGGAAGGAATGTTTTTTTCTCATCCCTGCAAATGTTTTGCCACATCTTTAATTCTTCCTGATTGCCTCCTTGTGATACATAAAGGATATGGTCAAACGAACTCCGCAGCTCACGCCAGTTCTCTTCTTTTACCTGCAGTTCCTGGTACGCCACCTCGGAATCTGTTTTATGGGCATGTGCCACCAGCTCCGCAAGTCTTTTTCTGTTTGTATGAACTTCACTTGTAATCATGACATTCAGTTCTTTCAGGCCAGATTCCAGTAAAGAAGATACCAGCGAATTTAACATCGGCCCTGAGCCAACCGCAAGGACATTTGAATCGCGGAATTTCTGGAACCTTGCAGCCCCGGAGCCGGCCAAATTGTCAACAAACTCGATTTGCGAGGCGAATTTTTTCATAACTTCCTCAGATAGCGTATGGGAATCATCCTTTGCAGCATCCCGTACAAAGCCATTCTCTAAAAGAACCTCCGCAATTTGAAAGACACGCTCCCTATAAGGCCCGGGCAGCCCATCAGTCAATTTTTCAAGTGAATACTCCCCATTGAACATCGGCAAAAGCTTCTCAACCCACTGATCAATCCCGATTCCCTCAAGACGGAAGGAACAAGAGTTATTACGTAAATACACTCCCCTGTTAGGTTCAGAGAGATAAAACGTATCCCTCTTCACCTTTAAACGCATGCTAGGATCCAATTTTTCCATTTCACTCCTCCTTAGGCTTTTCCAGCCCCCGCTCTGCCTAATTACCTCGCATTATCATCGTATGTATCTCAATTTGTCCCTTATGTCTCATCTGGGAATAACAAAAGCTCCTGCAATTCATTTTGCAGGAGCTTTTTTTACCAGCTATATTATTTTAACCCCGATGGCACCGGCCACAACCGCCGCATCGACCGCAGCCGCCGCAACGGAAGCAACCGCCACATCCGCCACAGCGGAAACAGCCGCCACAACGGAAACCTCCGCAGCCAAAGCAGCTGAAGAAGCAAGAGAAACCAAAACATCCGCCAAAGCCACCTAAACCCAAACCTAGAAAACGCTCATCCCCTGCATGATACATGTTCTGATCCCAGCTGACAGGTTGAGTTGCCTGGAAATCACCAACATTCAACATTTGCAGCTCATTATGAAAATCATTCATCATTTTTCTTTACCTCCTCGAAATAATAAAGGGCCGTTCTACACAACAAAAAACAAAAAGCATAACAAGAAATATTCCTGTAGATAAGATGCAAACAATAATTAATACTCTTCAACAATTTATGTAGACAAAAGGGCCTTTGTCACATATACAAAAGCCTATTTTGTGTGGTGAAGGGAAAAAGAGCAAGTTGTGGGCAATAAGTTAGGTACGCAAAACCAAATCAAACACCTGTAATAGTTGAGTTTTTCACTGCAAAATATTCTGCAAACGACATAGCAAAGATGTACAATAGAGCTATAAAATTTATTCATTTTGGAGGTAAACAAATGAGGGATCATGAAATTGATTACAAAATTTACGGGGACGACATGCAGTTTGTTGAGGTTGAGCTAGATCCGAGTGAAACGGTTGTCGCCGAAGCTGGAAGTCTGATGATGATGGATCAGCAAATTGAAATGGAAACGATTTTTGGGGATGGCTCCGGAAATGGCGGCGGTCTAGTTGGCAAGCTGTTCGGCGCCGGTAAACGCCTGCTGACTGGCGAGAGCCTTTTTATGACAACCTTCACCAATACTGGACACGACAAAAAGCATGTTTCCTTTGCTTCTCCTTACCCAGGAAAAATCATTCCGATGGATTTGAGCGAGCTAGGCGGAAAAATCATTTGCCAAAAAGACGCTTTCCTGGCTGCTGCAAAAGGAGTATCTGTCGGAGTTGAGTTCCAGAGGAAGCTTGGAGCCGGTTTCTTCGGCGGCGAAGGTTTTATCATGCAAAAGCTTGAAGGAGACGGAATGGCATTTGTCCATGCTGGCGGAACAATACATAAGAAAGAACTCCAGGCGGGAGATGTCATCCGCGTAGACACCGGCTGTCTAGTAGCGATGACAAGTAATGTGGATTATAACATCGAAATGGTAAAAGGAGTCAAAACGGCCCTATTTGGCGGAGAAGGATTATTCTTCGCTACACTGAGAGGACCAGGCACTGTATGGATCCAATCCCTTCCCTTCAGCCGACTTGCAAGCAGAGTTTTTGCCGCAGCACCTCAAGGCGGAGGGCAAAACAAAGGTGAAGGCAGTGTACTCGGCGGAGTCTTCCGTATGCTGGATGGCGATTGATTAACAAAGCATGGAAAGTTTTTATGGTTCGGACAAAATCCCTGTTGGCGAGCATGGGTTTTGTCCATAACCACATTCTAATAGATTCTTCATTAAAATAGATTAGAATTATTCAAATTATCAGTTTACAAACAGAACAACCGTTCCATATAATAGTAATAGATTCACTATAATCAAAAGATCAGGGGTGGTAATAAATGAGTAAAATCGCTGAATCACAAAGATCTTTTATTTACCTGGAACTGGACGAGCTTTATTTTAATTCGAACCTCTTGGAACCTCAAAAACAGTCAATCTACCAGGAGTTCAAGCTTTTCCTGGAAAGTGTGAATGACACTTCTCTTCTAACTGAAATCACTGATTCTATATTCGAACTTGGGGTTTCCGAGGAAGACCCATTCCCAGATCTATTAACCTTGAAAAACCAGCTATCAGACAAGCAACTGATGCTCAAATTATGATACGATAGAATGGTAAAAAGCTCAGAGATTTTTGTCCCTGGGCTTATTCTTTTCATATAGCACCTTCCATTATTCCCTCTTAAAGTTATAGACGATGCTATTCAGTAAGCGTTTTTGAGTAATTATTATAAACATTAAAGGTGTTGCTGTATTCGTATCAAGCACGTGACCTAACAAATCTATCCCATTTAGTGTCCAATATAACGAAGATCTTCTATCGGACGCTTTCTCTCGCTTTTCTCTTCTGTTTGTCCCATAGACCTCTTCTATAGGACACTTTCTCTCGCTTTTACATTCTTTTTGTCCAATAGACCTCTTCTATCGGACACTTTCTCCCGCTTTTCCCTTCTGTTTGTCCGATAGCCCCTTCTTTCACCGGCTTCCTACCTCTACGATGGAACAATAGGAGGATAAATCCCCTCATTTTAAAAAAGCACTTGATTACTCAAGTGCTTCGCCTCTATACAATGCTTTTACCGCTTTTACCTAGAGCGTAATAGATTCCGTGCTGAAGGGTCTGTAGGCATTCATATTTTTTCAGTCTGGTCATTGTTTCGGTGATCACCATTGCCAGTTCGGCTGAAATTCCTACAAGAATAACTTCCACCCCTAACAACCTGGCAGCTGAACCAAGTTTATCTATCAACTCTGCAGTGTAAGTGGAAATGTCCTTGTTCAAACCTGTGAGATCCAGCAAAACGTATCTCGCTTGATGCTTGGGCAAATTATTCAAGGTGTTGTTAATCAAATCCTCTGCACGGTTCTCATCATATCTGCCAATCAATGGAACGACGACTATCCCCTCAAGCACAGGAATCATCGGGGAGGATAACTCCTTGACCAGTTTCTGGAGCATCTTCGTTTTTTCCGCTACCAGGCTCTCTAATTCCTGTATATGTTTATCTTCTTGTCTACTTGCCAACCCCCGTATGTTTTGTTGGATACTCATAACAGATGGGAAGTATTCCACAACTGTATATGGATTGGATTCATTTTGGTATTTAATGATCTTATACCAGAAGTTCCTTCCGAATAATCCTGTAAAAACCCCGGCATAATGCGCAGGAACGAAAATACCCTGCTTTTCCTCGGAACCCAATTTGTTCATTTTGTATTCCCAGTCATCTTGGATATATAAGGTGAAGTTTTTTGTATTTACATTCATTTCCTCAACACTTACGTATCCCCATCCTGCTGGTACATATGTATTTGACAGCCATTCCACAACATTGGATGTATTGATTTCCTTCATTTCCTTGAATCCTTCACCAACGATGATGCCCTGTCGGAAACCAGTGGCCTCTAGTACAAGGTTTGTTGCTTCTTCACCTGTAATTTCATTGATTGTGTCAAAGAACGTTTTCATTGCAGACACCCAGAAAAAAACGACGTCCCCACCCTCGAACAATACTTGACCTGAGTTTAAGTCCCATTTAAGTTCTACGCCGCCGACAATAAGATCCTTTTGCATCTCCATTTAAATCCCTCACTAGTCATAGATTATGTAAAATGTACATTGAGATTTATTATCAATTATATTTCGGCTTAAACATCCTAATTTCCTGCAAATTTGTAATTTTTTCTATAATCAAATATACTCAAATTTATTGTTGAACAAAAGGGTCAGTGGTCTCAACAATTCTTTTTTAAATAAGATGAGAAGGCTGCACAGGATTCCCCTATGCAGCCTTCTATTATTAATATGGATCAGATTCGTGGCTTTTCTGAACAGCTTCTTTTGCTGCTTCATTGGCTGACAGTGAGCCTTGGGCATATTTTGATTTGCCTGATTCATGGCCAGGCACATTATCTTCATTCGACATAGCTTCCAATTCTTTCGTTCATTTTTCAATCCCCTCTTTTACACGGCAGCCGTAGTCTTCATCAGCTTGAGTGAAGTGCTCGATCATAGCATCCTGAATCTTTTTACTACATGCAGTTTGGGAAAATTTATGCAGTGTAAGAAAGCCGTCAATAAAACCCATTTCGGTTACTATGAAAAACATTTATCAGTATGTATTAAGGGGGATGTTTTTCTCTTTCCAACCACTCTATACCATGAAACCTTCTAGTTAAATCAACACTCGTCCAATGACCTTTGAGCAACACCCTAAACCATGAAAAAACGCATCGATCCATTGATCAATGCGCTGGGCTTTAAAATATATTAATCACCAATAATCTTCATTTCTTTAAACGGGTAAAAAACGACCTTTGTTGTTCCTACGATATTTTCGATTGGGACGGCTCCGATGTGGCGGCTGTCTTTACTGTTCCTTCTGTTGTCGCCCATTACAAAAACATGGCCTTCAGGTACAACTTCAGCTCCAACAGCGGTCTCTTCCAAGGTAAACGATCCTGTCAGCGGCCCATCAATCAATTGCTTTTTGATGTCATCCAAATACGGCTCATCATATGGCTTTCCATTTATATAAAGAACGTCGTTTTTATATTCTACACGGTCACCTGGCAACCCGATCACCCTTTTAATGTAATCCTTCTCCTCGGTTGCATGGAAAACGACAATATCAAACCGTTTAGGTTCACCGACCTTTGTGACGAACATCCTCTCTTCGTTATGCAGAGTTGGTTCCATGGAAGCACCTTTTACTTCAATTGGAGTAAAGAGAAAGGCACGTATAACAAATGCCAATAATATTGCAATCAGGAAAGCCTTTATCCATTCCCAAAGTTCATTTCGCTGTTTTACCATAGAACTGCATCCTCTCTAAATTTTAATCTTTAAGAGCTTCCACATACTAGCATGGAATTCCTTCTTTCCATTATATCAATTTTTACAAAAAAAAAGAGGCCGAAGCCCCTTTTTGTTGTTTAAAACTTATTTATTCACATACTGCATGAGCGTATCCGGGTCAAAACCAAGAACCCAGTTGCCATTCACTTTCGTTTGCGGCACACCCATCTGCCCAGTTTCTTCAACCAGCTTCTGTGCAGCTTGTTGATCGTATTGTACATTAACTTCTTTGTAGTTTAATCCTTGACCCTCAAGGAATTGTTTCATCATTGTGCAGTAAGGTCAAGTGTTTGTTGTGTAAACTGTAATATCATTCATTTCAAATGCCTCCTTAAAGTTTGTTATACCCTATAATGTATTATCCCAGTTATGCTAAATTTTTGCAAAAAAGATGCACCGGGATACCATTGTTTTTCCCTATTTCCACGAAAAAAAACAGGATGGGAGGTATCGTTTACATCACGGCAAGAACGATGATGAGCGAGGCAAAAACAATAATATTGTGAGAAAAACCTGATTTTCCCCTGCATCCCTAATTGTATTATATTAAGAGCCATCAGATAGGCCTGATCTTAAAATGCCAGGGATAAGATTCGTTTATCAATGCTGGATCATTACCACCGCAGCACTAATTCCCAATACGATTTGCAGCTTATCCAATATCGTGAGTTTCTTTTTCATCTTCCATCCCCCGATTTTCCCCAAAAATAAAGAGAAGTACTTAATTGCCCTATATATGCTGGCATGTAGCAGTTAAAAACTTACATATGTAAAAGCATCGAATGGTTATTGTCTTGGTGCCATCAGCATCACAGATACTCCTACCAGGCAAATCGCCGCGCCAACCCAATCGTATAAATCTGGAGTTTTCTTATCGATTCCCCATCCCCATAATACGGACAGAATAATGAATACCCCTCCGTATGCAGCGTATACTCTTCCGAACGACGGGAAGGCCTGGAATGTGGCGATGACTCCATATATAGCGAGCGCGAATCCGCCACCGATTCCCCAATAAAGTGGTTTTCCTTCCCTCAGCCACAGCCAGATCAAATATCCTCCGCCAATCTCAGCAATTTTCCCGCTAAAATGAACAATATAATGGCACTAAAGATGATTATCACTTCCTAATTGTGTTTGTAACTGTATTATAACTAAAAAATATGCTTCGACGACATCGCTGCATAATGTTATATAGCGGAAAAATTGATTATATAGCAGTTTTTCTTTTTTATAGCGACTTTTTCATATTTATAGCGAGTTTTTCTTTTTTATAACGACTTTTTCATTTTTATAGCGAGTTTAGGCTTTTTATAGCGACTTTTTCATTTTTATAGCGAATTGGAAATTTCATGCGCTTTTTTCCAGTTTCAATTCTATTCATGATAAAATAAGGAAAACTGTTTAGGCGGGTTGTTTATGCTGAGTTGGCAGTATGTTCGAAGTGTCAGTTTGAAAGTTGATGAAGTTCCTTCATTTCGCTCATACCCATTTAATCTCTCCAGCTTTAAAAATTTGGATGAGATAGATTTACATCCAAAGGTGACATTTTTGATTGGTGAAAATGGGATGGGTAAATCGACTTTGCTTGAAGCGATTGCAGTGGGTCTTGGCTTTAATGCTGAGGGTGGTTCGTATAATTTCAATTTTTCCACCTATGACTCCCACTCAGAGCTGGGGAATTACCTGCGGATCGTAAAAGGAGTGGAACGTCCACAGGATGGCTTTTTCCTCCGTGCGGAGAGTTTTTATAATGTTGCTTCTAATATTGAAGAAATGGATCGTGAAGTTATGGGAGGTCCAAAGGTCATTCATTCGTTTGGCGGGCAGCCTCTCCACGAGCAGTCACATGGTGAGGCTTTTTTCTCAACCTTCCTTCACCGCTTTCGCGGAAATGGTCTATACATATTGGACGAGCCAGAAGCGGCTCTTTCCCCGTTAAGGCAAATGTCGATGCTGACCCGAATACATGATCTTGTTAAGGAAAACTCCCAGTTGATTATTGCTACTCACTCCCCGATAATCATGGCTTATCCTGATGCCACGATATATGAATTCAGTGATGAAGGTATTTTTAAAAGAGATTTGGAAGAGACGAATCATTACCGGATCATGAAGCAATTTTTCGAAGACAAATCAAGGATGATCCATCACCTTTTGAGTGAGTAATCATCCTGGAATTAATCCTGAATAGCCTGTGTTAAAATGTAAAAAAGAAATAAAATTCCAGGGGGGAATTGGAATGTATAGCAATGGTTTAATCCTTGAAGGTGGAGGCATGAGAGGTGTCTACACGGCTGGGGTACTTGAATATTTTTTAGAAAATGATTTATTTTTCCCATATATCATCGGCGTTTCTGCCGGTGCGTGCCAGGGCTCTTCCTATATTGCCAGACAGCCAGGGAGAAATAAGCAAGTGACGATTGATTATGTGACACATCAAGATTATATTTCTTATAGAAATTTGTTGTTAAAAAAAGAACTGTTTGGGATGGATTTTATATTTGATAAGCTTCCAAACGAGCTGGTACCCTTTGATTTCGAGACATTCAACACTGCCGCGGAAACCTTTGTGATTGGTACGACAGATTGCTTCACTGGCGAACCTGTTTATTTTAACAAAAATGATGTGCCTGAGGATATTCTTAAAATCATCAGAGCTTCCAGCACTCTTCCATTCATGGCACCTGCGATTGAGTTTAGGGGAAAGACCCTTATGGATGGCGGAATATCCGACCCGATTCCTATCAGGAAAGCAATGGCAGATGGAGTCCAAAAAAGCGTGATCGTACTGACGAAGCCAAAAGGATACCGGAAGAAAAAGTCCTCCTTTTCTTGGCTGCCGCGGTATGTGTATAAAGACTTCAAAGGTCTTCACAAGGCACTTGAAACTCGCTATAAAATGTACAATGAAACGCTCGATTACATCGAAGCTCTTGAAGCGAAAAATGAAGTGATCGTCATCAGGCCATCAATGAATCTCAAGGTTGGCCGTGTAGAACGAAATCCAGATAAACTGACCCAGTTGTATGAAGTGGGCTATGAAGACGCGAAGGAAAAATTCGCCCGGGTAAATGACTGGCTAGGTGCGTGATTCGATGAAGGTTACTGAAGCTCTGGAAATTTTGACAAACAGCCTGGTTAAGGATAAAAGAGTTCAAGCCATCTTTGTAAAGGGTTCTGTAGGACGAGGAGAGCAGGATGAACATTCTGATCTTGATCTATACTGCCTTGTTGACCAAGATGACCTCTCAGATTTCCTTTTGAGCCGAATCGATCATCTAGAAACCTACGGAAAGTTGCTTTTTTATGATGATATTTATATCATCGCCCCGCAGATTATAGCGGTGTACGAAAATATGCTGCACGTTGATTTATTTACGTTTACCGAGGAGATTTTTGTTGAAAAGGACTATTTCAAAGTAATCTATGACCCGTATAATCGGCTGGAAAGATTTGAAGCTTCTCAAACTCTTCGTTTATCTCCAGAAGAATTTCAGGACGCGGTCGATGATATAGCCTGGTTTCTATTTCAGTACAAAAAGTCATCTGCCCGCGGCAATGATTTATGGTCGGTGAATATGCTCAATCATGTGATGACTCACCTTGCGAAAGTGCTGCTTCACAGGTATCGACCGGAACGAGCACAGTTGGGTCTGAAGGTTTTAGAGTCCTCACTCCCAGATGCCATTATTGAGAACGTCCGTCAAATACAGGAAAACCTCACTCCGCAAAAACATCAGATTGCATGTGTACTTCTCCGTGACCTATTGAAAAAAGAATCTGACTGGATTCTTAATGAAGTCGGCAATCCTGATAAAATCTACCCGCTGTGGAAGCTAATGGTGGTGTGTTGACCATTGATCCTGCTGGCTTCAAATTGCTTGCCAGCAGGCTCCAGTGGTCCCCGCCCCACATCTATGCACCTAAAAAAACGACCACTCTCCATCGTTGGAGAGTGGTCCTTCACCTTAAAGCCTGACTCCTATGAATTTCAGTTCAGTCATTTCCTCGATTGCATATTTTACGCCTTCCCTGCCGAGCCCGCTGAGTTTTACACCGCCATATGGATAATTGTCCTGACGATAGACGGAGGCTTCATTGATCCAGACACCGCCCATTTCCAGTTTATCAGCTACCCGGTAAGCACGGCTTATGTCCTTTGTGAAAACCCCGGCCTGCAGACCGTAAATGGAGTCATTTGTATTTTCAATCGCTTCATCCTCGGTCCTAAACGGCATTACGGTGACAATCGGAGCGAACGCTTCTTCTGTTACGACCTTCATCTCCTTTTTGACATTCGTGATAATCGTTGGGTACACGATTGTTCCTTTTCGCTCACCTCCAGTTTCAATTGTTGCTCCCTGTTCTCTTGCTTCTTCTACCCATTCTTGGATTCTCTCAGCAGCATCCTCGTCAATCATTGGGCCGAAGTCCGTTTCCTCATCCAGCGGATCACCAATCTTCAGCTGTTCCGTTGCCTCTTTATACTTCATAAGGAACTCATCATAAACTTCTTCCTGTACATAAATCCTCTGTGCTGAAACACAAACTTGCCCTGAGTAGCCAAATGCAGCATTCACCAATCTTTCAACGGCATCATCAATTTCCGCGTCCTCAAAAACAATATTCGGCGAATTCGAACCAAGCTCCATTGTGACCTTCTTGAAACCAGCCGTATCTCGGATAATTTTTCCGACCGTCAGACTTCCGGTAAAAGTGATTTTCGGGACGTTTTTATGAGGGACAAGGGTTGAACCTGCCACTTTTCCAGTACTGAGCACCAGGTTCAGTACTCCATCCGGCAACCCCGCTTCATGGAAGAGCTTCGTCAGCATATATGCTGAAACTGGGGTTTTTTCTGCCGGTTTAAAAATCACCGTATTCCCGGCTGCAATTGCCGGAGCAATTTTATGCAGCGATAAATTCAACGGGAAATTGAAAGGGGTAATTGCACCAATTACGCCCATCGGCACCCGCTTCACCATTCCCATACGCTGGTCGCCGCGAAGTGCAGCATCCATTGGCAGCACTTCTCCTGTCATATGCTTTGAAAGTTCACTTGAAAACCGGATTACCTGAATGGATCGCTGAATTTCGGCTCTGCTGTGCTTTATCGGCTTTCCTGCTTCTATTGCAACGACCTGGGCAAAGTCTTCCTTTTTATCCTCCAATAGCTGTGCAGCCCTAAGCAGGATATCTGCCCTCTCATGGGCAGGCATCATTTTCATCGTGTTATTGAAAGCCTTGACACTGTTTTCGATCGCTTCCTCCATTTGTGCCTCATCTGCCAATTGCATTTCTGCTACAAGTTCACCAGTGAAGGGGTTTCTAACCTCCATCGTCTCTCCGTTGCTTTCTGTCTGTTCTACTCCATTAATAATAGAAGTAATTTTCATGACATCACCGCCTTTTCCTAGCATAAGATTTCACCTAGTTTCTCTGTTAGCTTCATATTTTCACTGTAATCCACTGGACAATCGATCAAGACCGGCTTATTCATTTCGACTGCTTTCTTGATGGCATCCTTTAATTGTCCGCCTTCTTCGATTCCAATCGCTTCAAAACCATACGATTTTGCAAGCTGAATAAAATCGGGATTACCAAACTTAATGTTGGAGGATCTGTTAAACTCTTTCATTTGTTTCCATTCAATGAGCCCGTATCCGCCATCTCGCCATAACAAAATAATGATCGGCAAATTTAGACGGACAGCTGTTTCAAGCTCAGCACTCGACATTTGGAAGGCACCGTCACCGACCACAGCAACAACATTCCTTTCTGTGTGCACCATTTTGGCCGATATGGCAGCTGGAACAGCAATTCCCATCGAAGCAAGGCCATTGGAAATCAGGCATGTATTCGGTTCAAAGGTATGATACATTCTCGCCATCCACATTTTGTGTGCCCCAACGTCCGAGATGACGATGTCCTTTTCGTTCATAACTGATCTCAAGTCACTGATGATTTTTTGCGGTTTTACCGGGAAGCTTGAATCATCTGAGTAGGATTGGAATTCATCCAATGTTTTTTCCCTTACATGGGATACCCATTTGTTTTCTCTGTCCCCGGCTGTGGTGACTTTCTCCAATTGTTTAAGGTTTTCGTTAATATCCCCTATGACACTGTGTTTCACTGGATAATTCGCGTCTGTTTCAGCTTCAGTTGTGTCGATGTGTAAAATAGGGCTTTCTCCATCTGGATTCCAGTTTTTCGGCGGATATTCTGCCATGTCAAAGCCAACGGCAATGATTAAATCGGATTGTTCAAAACCACAGGTAATATAGTCCTTGCCGCTGATACCTGCTGTCAAAAGGCTTAAGTCGTTTTTCCAGGAAATTGCTCCTTTACCCATAAACGTATGAACAACGGGAAGATTTGCTTTTTCCGCTAGACGTCTGAGACTATCCTCAGCCTGTCCTCTTTCCACTCCCATTCCTGCCAGGATCAAAGGGTGCTTAGCCTGTTCGATAAGCCGTGCTGCGTCCTTAATGACCCGTTCCCCCGCTTCCATTATTGTCGGTTCCATGATCTGAAGAGGACTGCCCTCCACATCCATCGCGGCAATATCCTCAGGCAGGTCAATATGTGTGGCACCAGGCTTTTCACCTGTAGCAACATCAAATGCCTTTCTGACCACCTCTGGAATGATTTCTGCTTTTTTCACCTGTGTATTCCATTTCGTCACAGGTTCATAGATTGAGACCAAATCATAATATTGATGTGATATTTTGTGCTGTCGGTCCAAACCTGCTTGGCCAGTAATGGCAACAATCGGACTGTGGTCCATATTTGAATTTGCCACCCCTGTCAAAAGGTTCGTTGCTCCTGGTCCAAGCGTCGCAAGGCAGACTCCCGGTTTACCGGTAAGTCTTCCATATGTCCCCGCCATGAAAGCGGCATTGGTTTCATGCCTCGTCACGATGAACTCAATACTGGAATCAAGAAGCGCATCCATAATATCTAGATTTTCTTCTCCAGGAACTCCGAAAATGTATTCTACACCTTCACGTTCCAAACACTTGATCAGTAATTCCGCGGCTTTCATATCAACACTCCTTAAATGGAATTTACCATGATCCTCTAATTGTCTATTCCACGCAGGTTCCCGATTAAACGTTACGCCTCCCGAATAAAAAAAGTGCGTACACCCATGGTGGATGTACGCACTTTTTTGTTTTATTTAGATTTAGGCTTGTCCTTCACCCTTGGATTTTTGTCCTGGGGCAAACCAACCGATCAGGGCGATTGCTACCAATACACTGTAGAAGATAGTTGTCCATAATGTACTGTGAGGGAAATCATGATCCAAAATACCAATCTTCTCATGAGCAAGGGTAATAACGGCCAACTTCACACCGACCCAAGCAACGATTGCATAAGCAGTTGTTTCCAATGCAGGGCGCTCATCCAGCAGCTTAACAAACCAGGTTGCTGCATATTTGATCAGGATCAGGCCGGCGACTCCCCCAAGAAGTACTACGAGGAATTTACCACCATCCATACCGCCAAAGTTTCCTAGCGGTGAGTCCGGAAGTCCTAGTGCAAGCGCGACTGCAGCAAGAATTGAGTCAATTGCAAAGGCAAGGTCTGCCAATCCGATTTTGCCCACAGTCGGCCAGAATCCCAATCCTCTTGCTTCTTTCTCATCCTCTTTATGTATGTCCTCATTTTTCGCACCAAATTTAGCTTGGATGACATGCTTTAATCCAAGGTATAATAGATACGCTGCTCCAATTGCCTGTACCTGCCAGACATTTGCAATATAAGAAATCGCAAATAGTGCACCGAAGCGGAAGACAAACGCCATGAGTATTCCATAGCTGATCGCCTTTTTCTTTTGATCATCAGGTAAATGTTTAGCGATGATTGCCAATACTAGAGCATTGTCAGCCGATAACAAACCTTCCAGACCGATCAAAATTAATAATGCCCAGGCATATTCAAGCCAAATTGATTCCATAAACCTCTCTCCTTCCTCATTGGACCCAGGCTTTTTCCGTAATTCATCCACTTTACATACGCATTTTGGGGCTGCAAGGCCTAGAGCATTTTAAAGCAATAAGAAGAATTTATCGAAAAACTAACCCAGAAACCTCTTTTGTCGTTATCAATAGAATGACCCATAAAACCTCGGGCAATCCGCACAATTTACAGAGTCCCATTCTATGTAACCTACATTTATCTATTTCAATATACCTTTTAGAAGGTATAGATAAACTTACCATTATCGACTATAATACTCTATATTTTTCCGAAAAAATATTCAACAATTATCTCTTTTTTTCAGCAAAAAAGAAGCTTGTCTAAAATATCGCACAACCTTTTAGTGATCTATCTTGGATTGTTTCTTTACTGCCATACCAAGTGCCATCATCAGCAGGATGAGCTGCAAGCCGTAAAATATTAAGGAAAAGATTGATTTTAATGCCAGACCGACGAGCACCGATGAACTGGATAAAAGTATCATTCCCACAATTGCCCCATTGCCCTGCCTTTCGGATCTGTTTTTCCAGATAAAACCCGCCGTCGAGATGATGAACACAAAGGTTATAGCGGAAAAAACAAGCTCCACAAATGACACCTCTTTTTAAAATTTTATCAGACTTCCCAATTATATCATTTTTTTCAGAATGTGTTGTATAAATTAAAGTTGCGCGTGAGAGAACCCCTTCAAAGGGGAATTTTGGTTTGAAATGTTTGAGAGAACCCCTGCATAAGGGCTTCTTTTGGCTTGAATGGTACCCTTATGTGTATCAGAATTCGTGCATAAGGGCATCTTTTGGCCTGAATGATGCCCTTATGTCTGTGAGAATCCCTGCATAAGGGCATCTTTCGGCTTGGGAGGCACCCTTATGTGTGTGTGAACCCTGCATAAGGGCATCTCTTGGCTTGAAAGGTACCCTTATGTGTGTGTGAATCCGTGCATAAGGGTATCTCTTGGCTTGAATGGTGCCCTTATGTCTGTGAGAATCCCTGTATAAGGGTATCTCTTGGCTTGAATGGTGCCCTTATGTGTGAGAGAACCCTTTCATAAGGGTATCTTTTCGCTTGAATGGTACCCTTATGTCTGTAAGAATCCCTGCATAAGGGTATCTTTTGGCTTGAATGGTGCCCTTATGTGTATCAAAATCCGTGCATAAGGGCATCTTTTGGCTTGAAAGGTGCCTTTATATATGAGAGAACCCCTGCATAAGGGCATCTTTTGCATGGAAGGTGCCTTTATAAGGGCTATGATCTAAGGTTATCCATCATATCTCTATTATCAAACCCTCCGTCTTATCGACTGGTTTTACAAGCCCCTACTATATATCGACTATATCCGACATCTTTCGCTAACAAAATGTTATCAAATGCTAGCAGTTAGCAACACCTTGCTATATTTCAGGTGAGACAGTTAAAAATCCTCCTGGTGTGACTTATTCATTTGCCTTCTTTTTTGCTTTAATTGACTCACTTTATTGTTGCGCTCTATTGTAGTTTTCGGATGAAAATGATGAACAACTCTCAGTTTTCTTTCTCTTTGCCAGTCATGATCATCTTCATCAAATTCATTTATCAAACAGGCTGCTCGTATTTCGTTTTTAGCTGTCACAACACGCTTGCTTGGGCGTCGTTTACTTGAATGACCACTTCGGTGAAACTTTGGATTCATTTCAGTACACCCCCTGCTTATTATCCCCTCACCCATTATTTTACCATGGCCATAGTTGTCCCATTAATAAATATTAAATGAATAATGATTGCTTAAATATCCGGTATTTCCATAAGAAATGAAAGCTTACCTGCCGTTTCAAATTAAAAAATAATATCTTCCTAAAAAAACCTTTTCATGAGTGTAATTTTACACTATATTGTATGTAAGGTAAACATTTCTAAAAAGGGGGATATGAATGAATAAAAATGAAGTGCTTTTGAGTGGCATTGGAATTGTCGCCTTGTTACTTGTGGCCTGTATTGGTTATCTTTTATTTGCTGATCGTGATGTTTATACATATCATACTGGGCTTGGAAGCAAAATTGCTATCTCGAATGATGATCAGCAAATAGCCTTTTCTATTTTTAACAACGGCAGTGAGGCAATTTATACAGCCAAAATGGATGGATCGGATGTCCATAGAGTAAGTAATCCGGTTAAGGCGTATCATCGTCAGCCAACATTTTCGCCTGATGGCAAGAAGATTTTGTATTTATCACAGAATCGTAACCGAATTCAGTCTCTCTACATTGCCAATAGTGATGGCACAAATCCTGAAAAGCTTTCCAGGAACACTCAGCATGTAACAGAGGCCATTTTTTCAGATGATAATCAGACGGTTTTCTTTGCCAGCACAGCAGCTGAGAATGTAAACAAGTCTGAAGGGGAAACTCAGGATGGTTTGGACCTTTTCTCCGTTAAAATTGACGGCACAGAAATGGAGCAGCTGACTGACAGGGACTTTTATACGATGGAGAGTCTTTATTACTCAGGAAAAGACAAACAAGTGATTTTTAAGGACTACAATGATACGAACGCCTTTGATCTCGAAGATCGTCGAGTGTATATGGCTGATTTCAGCAGTGAATTGCCAAAGGATTACTTCAATATGGAAATTTCACCTGATAATGGATTGGTCGCTTACACGACGGTTTCTGAGGAATCGAAGGACTCTTCACTGTTTGAATATGATTTATATCTTAAGAATTTGAAGAACGGTGACACTCAAAGATTAACAGACTTAAATTCATCTGTTGTCTCACCTGTTTTTTTAAACGATAAAAAAGAAATCCTCTTCCTGAAATATGTCAACTGGCCAAAGGAGCCAGAGGAATATAAATTGATGACAGTAGACTTGGAAACAAAGAAGTTGAGAGAGATTGCGCTGAAACTGCCTGAACTTAAGAGGGACAATTTTGTGATGATGAAGGCAGTTGATAATTCCGTAAACGGCTGGACACTAGGTATCTTGTATACGGTCCTATTCATGTTGATCACACTCTACATCAAGCCGAAAAAAGTATTTACACCGGCATTCATTAGTCTTGGAATCGGAATGCTGACGGTTGCCGCAAGCTTTGTATTCGCATTTATGATGGATCCATGGGCGGGAATTGGCGTCGGAATGCTTGCTGCCTCACTATTGGTATGCAGTGCGGTTTTGTTCATCTTTGCCTTGATTCTGAAGTTGTATCGTAAAGGAGCGAAGTAATCATGTCTGATTCTGTAGGTACCATTTTGACCATTTTGCTGAACATTGCCCTATTCGGAACGGGGAATTATATTGCGGTGAAGCTTTCTCAAGGGAATATTAAAAAACGTCTTTTGGCCGGTGTACTTTTTCTTCTTTGCACACCCATCATCTTTTTCAGCACACTCTATCTCGGTTTTACATGGGATGACACAGGTTGGGGTGCAGGGACTCTGGCTGTTATATTTACCGGGCTTTATATATTGAATGGATTGGTCGTCTTATTGTCCACGATTCATCTTTATTTCAGAAAGTAACTTGAAAGCATCATTTCCAAACCATATTCACACTCTTACACACCAAAAAAAGCTGCCAATGGCAGCTTTTTAATCTTTCTTTTGGTCTTTATCGTCTTCCCTGAATTCCTTTTTGATCTCATCTGTTATTCCATCTGTCGCATTCTTAAATTCCCTCATTGACTTGCCGACTGCTCGTCCGATTTCAGGGAGTTTGTTTGGCCCAAAGATGATCAGTGCAATCACAAGGATGAGAATTAACCCTGGAAACCCTATATTTGAAAGCATTCTATCTCTCCTATTAAAAAAGGTTACTTCTATTATAACGAAAAACGTTTGCGTTTTGAACCCAAACTCTTTTCTACGAATGAAATCCGTTGTTTGGCAAAGAATAACGTTGATATTTTTTTCAAAAGGAGAGATATAAATGAAATGGAGATCGATATTTTTTTGCTTATTTTTAATGGCGGGAATGGCCGGAACTGCCCAGGCACAAACCCAGCTGCCAGCTGACTTTGGAGCAAAGGGGGCACTTCAGGATTCATCGATTACGCTGGATGAAGCCCTTGTTTACGCAATCCAGGATGAATACCTCGCCCAGGCCCGTTATGATGCCGTCATCGGGAAATTTGGCAGCATCAGGCCTTTCACCAATATCAAAGCAGCTGAGCAGCAGCATATTAATGCCCTTTTGGCTTTATTCCAGAAGTATAATAAACAAATTCCAGAAAATAATGCGAAACAATTTGTAACAGTGCCTGAAACATTAAAAGATGCGTTCAACCAAGGGGTTCAAGGTGAAATTGACAACATCGCAATGTATGATAAGCTTAAAACGATACCTGGCCTCCCTGAAGACGCTAAAACGGTATTCACCCAGTTAGGGAATGCTTCTAAAAACCATTTGAGAGCGTTTCAAGCAGGCGCAGAGCGGAATTAAGAAGGCTTATACTCTTTGTAAAAATAAACAGGATTGAAAGGAGATTGGAGCTGGCTCCCATCTCTTTTTTGTATTTCTATCTGAAAAATATACTAATAAATAGAGGATTCTAAGAGTTCGCATCTAATTAACTTCTTAAAAAGGAGGAATAGATCCATGAATCCATTTGTATTTGCTTGTATTGCTCCCCACGGAGGCGAGATTATTCCTGAACTGAAGGGATTAAATCCTGACCGTATGGCTGTCACCAGAGAAAGCATGGAAAAGCTGGGTAACTATATGTCTTTGGCTCGTCCTGATTGTATTGTTGTCCTCACCCCGCATGGAACAAGAATCAATGGCAGATTCTCGATTTCTGATTCTGAAAAGATGATGGGCGGCTGGGAAGAGAATGCTGTATATTATGAGATGGAAAAATTCGTCGATCGGGACCTGGCGAGGAAAATTGATGAAGAGGCAAATAAAAATGGTATCCTGTCTTCCACTATTAATTATGGGACTTCGAGTGGCCCGATTTCCTGTCTGCAATTGGATTGGGGAGCAATCGTGCCGCTCCGTTTCATGCCCGATGTCCCTATTGTAGTAATCACTTCTCCAAGAGAGTTAAGCTTCGATGATCATTTTAAATTCGGTCAATCACTTCGAAACGCAGTTGCACAATATAATGGACGGGTCGGGTTGATTGCCAGCTGTGATTGGTCCCATACTCATGATGAAAAGGGACCATATGGTTTTCACCCTGCAGCGAAAGAATTAGATGAACAGACAGTCCACTTAATTAAGGCAAATGAATTAGAAAAAATGGCAGAATTCAACTCAAGCTTTATTGATGCTGCAAAACCAGATGGCATCTGGCAGACACTAATCCTGGCTGGAGCCATCCCTCCTGAAGAACGTCATGTAGAGTTCCTGTCTTATGAAAGCCCTACTTATTTTGGATTAATTTGCGCTGGATATTTTACAAAAGAAAAAATCCAGTCATGATCACTGGATTTTCTCATTTATTTCAGCCTTTATTTCCTGTATGAGTTTTTCTGATAAGTCTGCAGGAAGAGACGAACCATTTTCAAACACCCAGGCGTTCATTAACTCAAGGTCCGACTTTTGAAAGGTTAACATATACTGTTTCTCTTCATAGGTGATTTCCGCTGTTATATGCTCCTGGTCATAGGTTTCATCATCAATAATCATATTTGTAATCGAATATGGTTTCATGTTTCTACTCCTTTTTGGGGTAATAGCTTAGTAAAAGAATACCCTTAAAGTTTGCTGTTTAACATGATTTCGCCGTTCAAACAGGAATGGACGCTTAGCACCTAGTAGAGAAGGACCGCCAATGGGCGGTCCTTCTCTCAATAGTAATGTCCTTTCGATGTCTGTTCAAAAACCTTCCAATGTCCATTCATGACAGATGAGTGAAAATTCATGACGATAAAATTTCTTGTTGCTTCCTCGTCCTTTGTCTGAATAAAAAAAGTGTCCGAACCCCGATAATCAACTTCTATTACTTCAAGTCCCTGGAACGTTCCGTCTTCTGAAATAAACTGTTTCAGAGCTCTTTTTTCATTAAACTCATAATAAAGGTTATAAGGTCCCATTACAGAAATCATAAGGAACAAAAACAACATTATTATTAGGATTTTTTTCATATTCTACCCTCTAAATAGCTTCTATTCTAACGTGACTATGTGAAACTAGTGAATGAAATTCAATATCCGCACGCAGTTTACATAATAAATTTATGACAAACCTTTTTTGCGAAAACTCATTATGCAAACCATTTAATATAAACTCCCACCGCAATAAAAGAAAGTAGAATGACAACTATGTAAATGACGGATAGATTCGTTGTATTCTTTTTTGCAGCATTCCTGTAGTCGGCATCCCCTTTGCCGAACAGCATTATTGTTAAAAGCAAAGCGCCTATAACAATGATAACAACCAAAACAAGTCCAAGAGTCATGATTACACCTCTGATTCTAAATATAGTCTCCTATAATTATAACCCTTTTTCTTTTCTGGGAGGGTTAAAAAGAATCAATGAGACTTTATTTGTGGAGATCCGCCGACATTTGAGGCCGGCTCTGCTTTTACCTGCTTTAATGTTGCTACGATCAAAAAACTTACGATGACCAATAAGAGCCAAGAACTCACTTTTCCAAGATGAACCAGGCTCCATGCTTCCATTTGATTTGGGTATTGCCAGGCACCGAAAAACGTGGCGATATTTTCTGCTACCCAGATGAAGAATCCGATTAGGACAAAAGATAAAGCAATTGGCATACGATACTTGATTCCGCCAACTTCATATGTAACCCAGGATTTCCAAAAGACGATCATTACCATAGCCGATAACCACCAGCGAATATCCAGCCAGAAATGATGGGTGAAAAAGTTCAAATAAATTGCAGCACCTAATGGAACAACTAGCAGAAACGGCGGCCAATCAACGAGTTCAACTTTCAGCCGCCTCCATGCCTGGCACAGATAACTCGCCACACTGGCATACATGAATCCGCTGTATAAAGGTACACCAAATACTTTCGAGTACCCCTCTTCTGGATATGTCCATGAGCCCATATTTACCTTGAAGATTTCAAGTGCCAGCCCAATGAGATGGAATAAGGTTATTACCTTGAGTTCGTCCCTGGTTTCAAGACCGGAACGCACCATCCACCATTGCATCAATAGGAATATTAGCAGCAGCCAGTCATAACGAGGCAAGAGTGGGAGTTCTATGATTTTTGTGATCGCCAATGAGGCAAAGATCACTACAGGAAACAAGCATGACAGTGCCTGTTCCCAGCCAAAACGCACAAGCTGCATGATTGTTCTCATGGTTAATGCCTCCACTCTTATTCTTGAATATCTCCATCACTCTGATATTCCAATATATCCCCTGGCTGGCACTCCAGAGCCCTGCAAATGGCGTCCAAAGTAGAAACCCTGATAGCTTTTGCCTTTCCATTTTTTAAAATAGAGAGGTTCGCCATGGTGATTCCAACCTTTTCGGATAACTCCGTTACGCTCATCTTTCTCTTAGCCAGCATTACATCAATATTAATTACAATTGCCATTGTTATCACCTCAGACTGTTAAGTCGTTTTCCGACTTTATTTCTATGGCATGCTTCAAAAGCTTTTCGAGGACTGCGGCAAAAGCAGCGATCACGATTGGAGCAAAAGTAAACACCATTCCGATAAGGATGACACCGGGAGCATCGTCATTCTCACCGATCAAATAGAATAATGGCATGCTTGCAAGATATAAAATACTGATTGCAACGGCACAAAACTTGATGTTTTTCAACGCTTTTACAGACCAATCCGAAAATGCTATGTCCTTATCAATATAGCCTAACAGCAGGAAAGCCTGATACAGAGCGATAAAATAAGGAATCGCTGAAGCATACATCACCCCTATGATGGGATACAAAAAATTAGCAAGCACCCAGTTGCCTTGCGATGCATCCCTGATCAGCCATGGCAGAAAAATAAAGCACGCCGCCAGTACCGGGACTGCCAGAAGGAAAACAACCACCTTTAAGAACAATGTTTCACGTTTCATAAAAGCACCTCATTCACTTAATGTCACATTGAATTTAACAAATTATTTATCGTAAATCAATATATTATTTGTGTATTTCATTAAAATTTTATTGTGTTTGCAAAAAAATGGGCATTTCTCTATGTAAAGAAATGCCCACAACAATTATAATTAACTTAATTAAGAATACTCCTTCTTAACGTCAAATCTGCTCATCAATTCATACGGTCTTGCTCTAAATGCTTCATACGGTAAATAGTTCGCTTCCATGGCATCAAGTGCCCTGCTTTTAAATTGTTTTCTAGTAATATAGTGATCAATATTATCCCGGGTTAACTCAGTAAAAATCACTTCCGATGTTTCATTTTCTGCTTTCCTTCCTTCTCCAGACTGATGCTCACCCCGAAAAACGATGCAAGTCACACCGCTTGTGACATTTTGATAGATTCCTGTTATTCCAATCAAGCTAACTTTGATTCCTGTTTCTTCTAAAATCTCTCGGTGAATGGCCTCTTCTAATGTTTCTCCTTCTTCCACCTGGCCACCGGGCATTTCCATTGTATCGGAACGGTGAAAATTTCTTACTAGTAAAACTTCATCTTTTTTATTTGTAATGTATCCACTGACAGACATTATGTGTTTAGGTGGATGATAGGCAGATGGATAAGGTTCTGCCGAAGATAACAGTTCATAACTGTTTTTGCAGGCCAGTCCTTCTGCCTTTTGTATTTCCTCACTATCATCCCTGACTATTTCTAGGTTTTCAAAGTGGGATTTGTTCTTGAATTCCCAGATAGTCAGAATCTCATCTTCCTTGTCATTCACCCATCTGCCTATTAATTTAGCACTATTTTTAACGTATTCGCGGTACTCGTGAGTGTGAAAGATTCGATTGAAGTCCTCCAGTTTACCGGATTGTATTCTTTCTGTTTTTCTTAAAAAAATCATGTTACCACTCCCCTTTTTCCCTATAATTTCCATGAACACAGTTCTAAATCCTGCTAAGGAGAAATTTTGAGGTAACATAAAAAAATAAAGCCGCCGAAACGGCGACTTTATCAGGTATTGTTTTGTTTTACTACGTTGGCTTCCACTGATGCATTTTTATCGCCAATCGACAGCCATGTTACAAATATAAGCATGATCATCGCGCCCATCAGCTGGACATTCTGCAGCATGGTATCGAACCAGATAACCGAGATGACCATGACAGTCAAAGGCTCTACACTCGATAGAATGCTCGTTTCGACAGCGCTGATATAGTTCATGCTTCCGAGGAATAGCAGGAATGCCAATGTACCGAAAACAATCAAAATAGCCATAATGAACATCATTTTAGGCTGAGTAATAATCGACCATTCCTCTGAAAGCCAGACTCTATTAATCAGGCCAAGCATCATGCCGCCGAACAACATGCTCCAACCGACGATGGCCAGGACGCTCCATTCTTTCATGAGCCGTGATGGATAAAGTGTGTAGAACGCAAATGTCAGCCCTACCGCAATTCCCCAGAGCAAGGCTTCTGTGCTGACCAGCAAACTGCTCATGGAACCATTCGTCAATAAAAGGAACAAACCGGCCAACGTTCCGAGGATGCCCAATATCTGATAGCGAGGCGGCCATTTTTTATGGTGAAAAGAAACATAAAGGACCACAAATATCGGAGCAGAAAATTGAAGCAAAGTTGCCACGACAGCATTGCTTGTCTGAATCGCCATTGTAAATGTGAACTGCAATCCGACCATTCCCAGGATACTGAATAAGATCAGCTGATTCCGCCAGTATGGTGTTTTTACTACCGTGAAAATATCTTGTTTTTTCATCGCAAGATACGCCAGGATGCTGCTTCCGGCAATGATCATCCGGATTGTCAGGATAAAAGGAACCGACAATTCCGTATTAGCCAGCACCCATTCCGTGATCGAACCTGTCATTCCCCAAAGCATTGCACCAATAACAATCATAAGGATACCTTTTAATCGCAACATCATGAACGCTCCTATTAACAAAAGATTCTAACCATTATAAAGCTACAAAATGTCATACTAACTATTATACTACCATATAAATTGAAGAAGTCTTTTAAACTAGAGGAAAAGTTAATAGAACTATTGCTGCCACATAACAAAAGATAGTGTTCATGGCGAGAGGTCCTTCCTGCATTTAGCCAACCCTTATTTTACCAGACCGTTTTCTAACGCTAATCTACTAAAACACCTGATCATGGGGTAAATAATGGACATGCCGGAAAAATAAAACGAAAAGTGGTGAATAGATGGAACTTAATAGACAACTACCGATAACCAGACAAAAATTGGCTGGCAAATACCTGCCTTTTGCAATCCTAGGTACTGCCGGGACGCTTTACGCCTTGAGCGTAAACCGCCGGCGAAAGACTGCGGGTTCTTCCCACGCGAAAGTGCTTAAGAAGATTGACCATGGAACCAATGTCATCACTCTTGAATGGGAAGCTCAAGCTGATTCCTACCGTGTATACCGGGACAGCGAGCTCATCTATGAAGGATTTGAACCGAGTTTTGCTGACAATGAGCTGACTCCTGGCACACTGTATTCTTATAGTATCGAATCTCTCGCACAAGGCGAAGTGCAAGAGAGAATGCGAATACAAACGACTACCTCCGTGAATCACAAAGAGAAAGACAATGTTCTCGAGGATCTACTCATTACCACGATCGTCGCAGAGGGTCAAATCAGTTTTGAATGGGAGCCGATCGAGGGTGTAACGGAGTATACCATCCATCGAAACGGTATGCAGCTAGAGAAAGTGACTTCCTGTACATTTACCGACAGAGGGATCCAGGATGATCAATTTTATACTTACACAATTAAGGCAAGACGACCTTTGCAGCGTTCGGAACAAGTAAAATGGGAGCTGAAATCGTTAATTGCCAATGCAGTGGGAGCAATCAAGAAGGATTCTTCTACGAGGATGGCAGCTGATGAAGAGTTTTCCATCACAAAACGGATTGGCCCGATTCGTGTGCTTCTGAAACCAGATCGTCCACACAGCATTAGCAACGGAAACTGGCAGCTGAGATACACAACCTTTTTAAAAGAGGAGTGGTTGAAAAACCCGAATGCCGCTTCCGGGGATCAATATTTTAAGGGTGATCACCGTTCCTTTGAACCTGACTCGTCTCAATATCGGACCAGAGGTGAAGTCTTTATCGATACTGACAGCCAATCCGCATTGCTTAGCAAAAGCACTGGAATTACAGAAGCGTTCAGCGGAAATCAAGAGCCTGTCGAATCCGCTCAAGCGACTGATGATGGAATTCAATTAGAAAAGGTCCTGGCAGATGATGACCGAATTAAGTTTATTCTAAAGCACTCGGTCAGCAATCCGCTTGTTGTGTCCCCTGCCATTGATTATGTTGTGTGCGGAGTCTTTTATAGAGACAATGAATTCGATTTGATCGGAAACCATGATCAGGCACCGGAACATGAAATTTATCTTAAAGAACCAGGCAAAGACAATTGGCAGGTCATCCATCAGGCTCACAGCAAAGGCCTGGAAATGATGGCTGACCCCATGGCAAACCACAACTGGCGCTACTCCTCCTTCACCAACTAAAAAAGAACGGAAAAGCTGTTTGGCTGCTTTTCCGTTCCTTTATATTATAGAAATCTTCTTCTCACATTCGGCGGCGGCAGCATACAGCTATCCTTTTGGCCGAACCATTTGAACCGATTTTTAGCAATTAGATCGTAAACAATATTCCTAACTGGAGCAGGTACAAGGATCAGAACATAGAGCAGCTTCCAGGGACCTTTTAGATGGCGGCTGATTCTGAGAGCGGCGGCTGACTTATAATAAACATTTCCATCCTCAATCAAAATCATGCTGTCCACATCATCTGCAACATTATATTCCCTCAACAGTTCCTGGCCTGCATCACTCTGAAGTGAAGCAAAGCGGAACATCTCTTTGTCATCTCGTTCCAGAATAAATTGGACACTGGCATCACAGAAATTGCAAACCCCATCAAATAGAATAACAGGATGCATGGAATATCCCTCCTTACTTCACCTAACTATATTAACATTTATCCTATTATGTCAAAATGAAACTAATGAGGGCACAGAAAAAGCCGGCAGCATCTCATGACTGCAGGCTCTTTAAATTATGAATTCTATACATTTACATCTGTCCGAACTGAATTTGCGGATATACACCAGATGAAAAGGGTCTTTTTTTTCACATGATTCCCTTCAACATTCCTTTCCAATACATGACAGGAAGGATATTTTTCTTTAGTATATACATGCTGTAACGTTCCTTAGATTGATCGAATGGGAAGGTTTCGGCTGGTTTATTCTCATACAGGAACTCAGCCAGTACCAATTTATTATAGCCAGTAATCAGTGGACAGGAAGTGTACCCATCATAAGAGAGTTTCAACGATTGATTTTTCATGTAGCTAAGCAAGTTACCTGCTGCGACTGGAGCCTGTTTCCTGATTGCTGCCCCTGTTTTTGAGGTTGGAAGGTTCGCGCAATCCCCTACACCAAAGACATTTGAATATTTTTTTGACTGCAGTGTTTTCGAATCAACATCTACCCATCCACCGGCATCGGCCAATTTACTTTGAGCAATAAAATCGGGTGCTGACATTGGCGGGACAACATGAAGCATACTATAAGGAATTTTTTCCGTTTCTCCTGTCCCTGAATTTTCAAAAACTGCAAGTTTGTTAGCTGAATCTACTTCGATTAAGTTCATTTTATATTTAGTAGTTATCCCTTTTCTGGCAATGACCTGTTCGAGGGTATTTGCGTATTTCTTTACTGCAAAAACACTGTCAGATGCTGATGCGAAAATAATCTGGCTCTTATCTCTGACACCAGCCTTTCTGAAGGCATCGTCAGCAAGGTACATAATTTTCTGAGGTGCTCCGCCACATTTGATCGGAGTGTTAGGGTGTGTGAAAATGGCATTGCCGCCTTTGAAGTTCTGAATACTTTCCCAGGTTGAATCAACATAATCGTACGAATAATTGCTGCAGACACCATCCTTGCCGATGGCTTCTTTTAACCCTTTAATTTTATCCCAGTCGATCTGGATGCCAGCAGCCATTACCAGAAAGTCGTAGTGAATTTCGGTTCCGTTTCCTGTCGTGAGACTGTTAGAATCAGCATCAATTGAAGTAACAGCTTCCTGAAGCAGTTCCACTCCAACTGGTATAAGTGATTGCTGGTCCCGCACTGTAACTTCCTTTTTAACCGCACCAGCACCAGCAAGTGTCCACAATGGTTGATAATAATGCTTTTTGGCTGGGTCAACAATAAGAATTTTCCCCTTCAAATCCGGTGCCCCTTTAGCGAGCCTGGCAGCGACCGAAATACCAGCTGATCCACCACCCACAATTACTACCTTATAATTCACCTCATCCACCATCCCTGCAAAGATTTGAAAATCACCATATACCACTATAGGTATTACTATAACCACTATGAAAATTATAATAAATTAATCAGAATATTTCAATTTATTTCTCTCCTCATTTTCATAACAATTGGGTACCTGCCTATTTGTCCCGGGACATCTACCCTATGCTCCACACTTTGAATATAGTGTAGAAGCTATTGGAGGTGACTATGATGAACGGCTTGTATGCACATGGTTCCTCCTCCCAGGATCAGTTGCTAGCATGGGAGAAAGAAGCACTGGAAAAATTCTTCGCTAAAATGGGGGATAAGGAAAAACCTTTTCCCTGCATACCGGCAACGATTGGATTTTCAATGAATCAGTTGAAATACGGATTTGTTGGCAGTCCAAGGAGGGACACTACAATAAAAGAAATTGCTAGTTTGTTATCTAGCTATACAGAGCAATCGAGAGGATTTGGCGATTATACTTCTTTGATTATTTTCTTTGAAACGCCAGAAGAAATGAAGGAAGTTCCTGTCGAAGAATTTGAACAACTATTCTGGGAGCATCTTTCTGGTTTAAATGGGTTGGATAAATTCGACTGGCCAGAGGATCTACCCCAAGATCCCCATAATCCAATCTGGGAATTTTGCTTCAATGGCGAAAAATACTTTATGTATTGTGCTACCCCTGCACACAAAAACCGGAAAAGCAGACATTTTGACGTATTGATGCTCGCGATTACCCCGAGATGGGTACTCCAGGAATTCAATAAATCAAAAAGCTATGCAAAAAGGATCAAGGCCCAGGTGAGAAAACGGCTGGCGAAATATGACAGCATTTCTATTCACCCTGACCTTAACACTTACGGAGCAGAAGATAATTTTGAATGGCGGCAATACTTCCTGAGGGATGATGATACTTCTTTATCCAAATGTCCTTATCATCAAGTCCTGAAGTTTCTTGGCAAACATAAATGAAAGCGCAGGACAGCTCCTGCGCTTTACTGTTGGCTTAGTTGTTTTAGTAAGTCATCGGTCGTTACGATTGTGGCAAACTCCTTTTGAAGCATCGCGAGTTCGAGTTCCTGGATTAAATCAGCTGTATGCTTCACTCCTTTATTGTCCGTGATTTCAAAAGCTGCAATTGCGTCAGACACAAGAAATGTATTAAAGCCCAGGTTACCACTCATTCTGGTCGTTTTAGAAACACAGTGCTGAGTAGATAATCCGGTGATTACAACGGATTTTATCTGATTTTTCTTCAGATAGGACTCAAGCTCCGTTCCGATAAAACCGCTGTTCACATTTTTCGAAAAAATGACCTCCCCGTCCCCTGGCTTGGTGATTTCTTTAAATTCCGTACCTAATGAGTTTCGGTGATGCAAAGGAGACGCCGGGTCTAGTGACAGATGCTTCGTATAGATGATATGGCCATTTTTATTCCGCCACTCAGTTAATAGCCTTGCGATATTCCCCTCTGCTTCCTGGTTGTTCCGCTTTCCCCAATAAGGATCGTCAAAGCCCTTCTGCACATCCAAAATCAACAATGCAGGCAATTCAAGCAAATTCATACTCATCCCTCCTTAGTCATTCCACATTTTTTGTCATTTCGGTATTTTTTACTCATGATGTTCGTCCCCCATGGAAATTACTTCAAATCTATCCTTGAAACATGTTAAACTCTATGAAGGTGTTTTTATACACAATTGAAAGGCGAAAAGGAGGATTATCTTGAAACGACATTCGCTCTTTTTTTTACTAATCATTTCGCTTTTTCTTACAGCGTGCAATAATGATGAACCTGATGAAGAGGTTGTAGCAGAAACTCCTCCGAAAGAGGAGGTTAAAAAGGAACCTGCAAAGCAGGACCTGCCAGGAAAGTTGAAGGATATCAATCTGGAAGTTTCAGAGGAAAACCTGAAGGAATTAAAGCCTGGTACAATGGTGGATGACCTTACATATGAAAAGGATATCGAGGATATCGGTTTCAACACTCCAGAGCTGGAGCCTGAACTTAAAAACAAGCTTCCTGATGAGCTCGATCAATTAGCTCAGGGAACAGATGACCTGGAAACCATAAAAAAAGCCCTTATTTCCTTACTTGCGAGTCCACATTATAAGCAGGTAATTGAAAAAGCTGATGCATATGAGCCTTATTTTGAAGAGCCTTATTTACCAGATCCTGAGAAGACGGAGGGCCCAGAAGAAACTAAAGCTGCAGAGAAAGCCATTATCCTTCTTGATGCAAGCTCTAGCATGCTGCAGCAGTCAGGAGGCAGAGTGAAGATGGATATCGCCAAGGATGCTGTTAAAAGCTTTGCCAAAACCATCAGCCAGTCTGCAGAAGTCTCCCTAGTTGTCTATGGGCACCAGGGATCGGATTCTGATTCTGATAAAGAAGTATCCTGTTCTGGAATCGAAGAGGTTTTTCCAATGGGGAAATACTCGAAGGAAAACTTCAATGGAGCCGTCGACTCATTTGAAAGCAAAGGCTGGACTCCGCTCGCAGGAGCCATTGAAAAAGCTGCCGAGATGACAGCTGGCGATGAAGGAAATATAACCATCTATATCGTCAGCGATGGTGCGGAAACATGCGATGGAGACCCAATCCAAGCAAGTAAGGAACTTGTGGTGAATAACGCAAATCATTCAGTTAACATCATTGGATTCGATGTAGACAGCAAAGCTGAAGACCAACTCAAAGCTGTTGCTGAAGCCGGAAACGGTAAATATTTCAAAGCAGAAGATCCTGAAGAATTAAAAAACACAATCCAGTACGAATGGCTGCCTTCCACGCTCGACCTCGCCTTCGCCTTTACGATGGCGCCTGACGGCTGGGATATGGTCGAGGAATACAAAGTTGCAGAAAAATATCCGCTCGAATTATGGACCATTGGAAGAAAAGAAGCCCACCGAATCATCGATGCAGCAGCCATCATGGCCGAAAATGACTGGATCACCGATGAACAGTATTCTGAACTCCGGGATTGGGGATTTGAACGAAGCGAAGCCATGAAGGAACTTCATTACTCCATGTCCAAAGCCAATCGAGAAAAAGCAGATGCAAAAAGCAAAGAAATCAGGCAAAGAGTCGACGAATGGGTGGCAAAAATGAAAGAACTCAAGAAAGAGCGCGGCGATACCTGGTAACCAACAAGCTGGAATATACCCTTTTCCGACTTAACTACAAGTGGCCCTCAATTTGAGGGCCACTTTTCTTGTTCACAGAATAGCCTTCTTTTGTTCATCTATTGCTCATTTTCTTGCCAAATCTTCAACTCACTATGAACCTATAATTAAGTTGTAAATCTCTTCAAGGAGTTGGCGGAAATGCGAGAGAAAATGCTGGATCTTATTTTAGGCTTTACCCTTTTTTGTATTGAATGGACAATCCTCTTATTGCTCACCTTAAAGGAAAAAGCAGAATACTGAATAGATTTGAAAACTCTTGCCTTTTGCAAGGTTTTTTTATTTTTGGGAGGAAAATCCCTTTGAGTATTAATTTAGTAGTGAGAGATAAAGGGATAGATAGGTAATATAGATATGAGCTAGATAAAAAAACAACCCCACAAAATACTCTGGTTATTTCTAGTCAAATTTGAAATACATGGTAAAATATTTAATAGAATGGGGGATGAATAGATTGGTAACGACCGACTCTTTGAAAAAAGAACTAAAAGGACTGGATTTTAATAACCCTGAAACGATAATACTTAAAGACCTCGATACACTTATTGCACATATGGTAGATTATATTGGCTCGACTGATCCGGAATTAAGAGACAAACTGATTTATACTTCATTTTATTACATCATTAATCAGGATTATTTAAATCACCCGCAACTGGAGTATTTACTCCAAACATGCCTTGATCAGAACCATTTATTTTTAAGCATAGGTTCAAAAAACGATGACTCGGTATTTACCAGAGCATTTTCTTCATTGGTGGTTGCTCTCGTTTTAGGAAAAGATCGCAAAGAGCGATTTCTATCAGAGGATACCGTCAAAAAGACCATTGAAAGCAGCATGAAATACCTTCTTGAGGAAGAAGATACACGGGGATATATCGAGGAAAAAGGCTGGGCCCATAGCATCGCTCATGGTGCCGATTTGCTGGATGAAGCCATTAAGCACCCTTTGTTCGATAAGACCTTGGCAAGCGAATGTCTGGATACGATCAGGAGATGCATTTTAATAGAAACAGCTTATGTGGACGAGGAAGATGAGCGACTGATTGCTGCCATAATTTCTCTATTGGAAAAGGAAATGAATGAAGACATTTTAAAAGATTGGGTTGCTGAACTTTCGGATGAAGTAACAGAAATTAGAGCCAGCAATGGCTTTTCACCTACTTTTTTCCGAAAAAATACTAACTTAAATCAATTCCTGAAAGCACTTTACTTCCGATTACTTTTTCTTGGAAGAGGCACTCAAACTCGCAAAGAAATCGAACGTATTTTAAAGGCCAATCTTTTAGTTTAAAGTGCTCGTTTTACTGAGCATTTTTTCTTTCCCAAAATGATCTCTATTTTATTATATACCATCCTTTTACATCAAAAAGAACGCAAACAGTATGCGTTCTCTTGTCTTTACAACATTTGCTCAGCAATAGCTATTGTATCTTCTTTTATTTGATCCGCGGATATATTTGGATTGGTGTAGCCAATATTATAATAGATACCATCTTTTACAAACGAAAGAGTTCCGTTATAGTATCCTGCTACTCCCTTGGTTATTTGAACTTCTTCTCCTAGCGACTCGGCGTACTTTATTTTAAAGTTATGGACGGAAATCATAAGTATAATTTTATCATCTTTGTTTTTTGAAACACTCATTAAATCGACTTGTAACTCTTTACCATCATGCTTGAAATCTTCAATGGTCATTTTCAGGGGCATGGCGTCAAAAGGAAGATCCTTAGGCGGCTTTACTTCAAATGGCAAAGCTTCTAAACCTACTTTAATGGATGGTACATTATATGGGATGGGGATACTTTTCAATTGTTCCTCGGTGGCATTACCGGCTTGTTCAGCTTTCTCAAGTTTATCAGTGTTGAGGGTACCGTTTTGTTTTTGCTGACAACCGACCAGCAACATTACAAAGATTATAGGAAAAAATGATAGCTTTTTCATTTGTTCTCCCCCTTTACTTTTTAATACGGGGGAAGCCTTCAAATGTTACAAAAAATATCCATAATTTCAAAAAAACAAGGACTACTTCTTACCATTCCAAATCTTCTCTCCAAAACCCACCGCCAGGACACTGAAGATACTTCCAATCAATATAATAAAAGCTGTCATTCCTTCTCCTCCTTTTTTTCCCACCAATGATTAGGCCTTTTCAATGTAGAGGGTAATTTGGTTGCAGGATTTCCCTTGGCGGAGTTGATCTGTGCCTGTGTAAGAAAAAAGCTGCCTTCCAGATTGGCCCCGCTTAAATCAGCGTCCCTCATATCAGCACCGATAAAATCACACACTCTTAGGTCTGCTTCCCGAAGGTCAGATGCAATCAGCAAAACCCCACGAAAATCAGAGCCTTTTAGGTCAGCACGTCTAAGCTTTGCTCCAACCAGATTCTTGCCTTTTGTTTTTTTTCCGCTTTTCACTTTACTTCGGACCAATTCGCTTGTCTGTAACAGCAGTTTGTTTACAACTGACCGATACACGGGGATATCCAAAGCAAGTAGTTCACCAGCCTCTAGATAGGTAAGCTCCTCTATTTTGGCATAGATATCCTTAATCTTAATTTGAAGTGATTTTGCCTCTTTCAATGCCTTTGCTTCATTCAGGTAACAAAGCATTTCATGTAGCTGCTGCATGATTGGAAAAACATCATACATTTCCGTCGCTTTCTCTGGCTGTTTTCGCCAATCAAGTCCTTTATAGGTTACCTGGGAAACTTTCTGGCCAGCCCCAAAGCATTCGTATACGGTACATCCTTTGTAACCTTTATCCCTAAGTTTTTCATGAATTCCACAGCGGAAATCCGCCTGCAAATTCCTGCAAGGAGACCCGCTTTCTTTATCAACAGGAAAATCCGCGGATTTCGCATATGGCAGAGCCACACAGCATAACCCAAAGCAGCTTTCACAATCAGCTCTAAGATTATTTTTAATCAATTGGCTAGTCATTTCTCTCATTGTCTCCATTACCAGAAGTTGTTAAATTTAGATTAACATAAATTCATAATCCCTTAAATAAAAAAAGAGCAGGGATTTTCCCTGCTTAGAGGTTTAACGGGTCTTTGCGACTGCTCCATATTCCGCAACCAGTTGTGATTCTAGAAACTTTGCAAGCTCTAACATTCCGTATTTACCTGCTCTTGCTTCTGCGTCTGAATTGTAATTCGTATTTGTATTAATATCGTAAGTAAAAATTTCACCAGTCTCATTTCTGATAAATTCAATTCCGGCTACTTGAATATTATTTGATTCTAATACTCTCTTATATATTTCAATAACGGGATCTTTAAAGCCTTCAATCACTTGGAATTTCGGCTTTTCCTCTACTTCTTCCCCTACAGGGCAGAACAGGTCGCCGATCTGGCAGGCATCTGCCGGGCATAATTCAAATCCTTCTGATGTATCAACTTTTACTGCGTAAACAAATTCTCCGCCGACAAACTCACAGCGAGTGATATAACTTTCAGGAGACTGGATATATTCCTGAATCAGTGTTATTCCATCAACAGGTTCCTCAAACGACGGGCCCTCCACATATGCCTTAAGTGCTTCAACAGATTGAAACAACTGCACGCCAAGCCCTTTTCCAGCTCGATTGTGCTTCGTGATAAAGGCTCTTCCCTCAAATGGTTTTGCCGCTTCCAGCAGCTGTTGTTTTCCCACAGTGGCGATAGTCCGCGGAGTCGTTACCCCATGCTTGTTCAGCTCAAGGTATTGCTTCACTTTGCTGACTTCCAGTTCCAGAGCCCTTGATCCGTTGTACACCTTCCGGCCATGTCCCTCCAGCCAGGCTATTACCTGAGCCGAATATTCAGGTGCGAACCGATGTCCTCTTGTATGGGAAGAAGCACTCATTCTGCTGTAAAAAATCCCCTCTGGCGGCTTCTTTGAAAAATCAAGCAGCCCTTCGTCCAGATGCCACTCTTCAAAAGGTACTCCCAGCTCCTCCAGGCGTTTTGTTAAATGGACAGTCCATTCACTGTTTTCATGGATGATATAAACTTTACTCATGATCTTCATCTCCTTAAGTTTATTTATCTATCAAACTGTCAGCTGCTTTCTTTTTACCTCCACAAGCGGCATGACCTGTTTCGCGAATCTCTCCATCTCTTCCAGCTGTGGCGAGAATTGCAGCAGAAGCAATCCCAAGCCTGCTTCTTCATACTGTAAAATCCGCTCGGCAATTTGGTCAGGTGTACCTACCAGATTAGGACGCAATCCTCGGTTAGACACCGAATAATCCTGAAGCTGGATTTGCTGCTCCAGCTGTGATTTGCTGGTGAAGTCCTTGAACCCAGCATAGGCACTGGATTCTTTTACAGAAGTGATCCGTTCCAATTCTGCGAATGCTTCTTGCTCAGTGTCCCGGCAAATTACGTATGCTGCCATTCCAAACTCAGACAGTTCAGGATTTAAAGTAGCTTCCCTGCGATTTTTCATATCTTTAATTTTCTGTTCAATTTCTTCCGCCGTTCCGCCGTGCATAACATAAGCATCACATTTCTCGACAATGGTTTGTTTTCCCTTCGGACTTTCGCCGCCCGCATATAAAATTGGATTCGGACGCTGAACTGGTTTAGGGAACAACTTCGTATCCTTCAGCTGATAGAACTTGCCTTCATATGAAAAGCTTTCTTCACCCCATAGCCCCTTCAATACGTCGATGAATTCATGTGTACGATCATAGCGCTCGTCATGCTCTGTAAAAATACCGCCGTACTGGCGTGCTTCTTCCTCCCACCATGCTGAAACCACATTCAGAGTAAAGCGCCCATTGCTGATCTGATCGATGTTTGCTGCCATTTTTGCCGTAACCGCTGGGTTGTGGAATCCTGGCCTCACCGCTGACATGATTTCGATTTTTTCTGTTACTGTAGCCAATGCGGCAGCGGTTGTCCACGCTTCAAGTGAATCATGCTCAGGACCTTTTATATCATTCAAATAAAGTTCGGCAATTAAAGTAGTTGAGTAACCCCATTTTTCTGCTGACTGAATCACTCTCTTTGCATAATCAAAAGTTGGTGGCATTTGTTCATCCTCAACATTTCTTAACCACCCGCCAAAAATCGGCAGCCAAAATCCATACTTCATTCTTCTCTCTCCTCTGCTCAAATCATAATCTCAACTTTACCAACCTGTTAAGTCGGTATTAAAAACAAAAACATGGAGACCATATAGTCTCCCCTAAAACAAAAAGCTCCCTTCATAAAGAAGAGAGCCGTTTTATACTCTCTTCTCATCTTTCAGACAAAATTGTCCGCAGGAATTGGCACAGTATTCGTTCAGAACCTGTTGCCGAGGTTTCGCAGGGCCTATCCCTCCACCTCTCTTGATAAGAAGATATCTGTATTAATTTTTAGTTCGTTAAAGTGATAATATTCTAAATTCAGCCAAAAGTCAATTCGTTTACCGAAGTAAATTTTTAGCTTCCTACCGGAAAACCTAGCAAAAACTTATTCACCCTCTGTGCAGCTTCCTGCAGTCTTTCGGGAGGCTGAACCATGGCAATCCTGACATAGCCTTCTCCCTGCTGTCCAAAGGCGTCACCTGGAACCACAACAATCCCTTCCTCTTCAATCAACTTGAAGGCAAATTCACGAGACTTCCATCCATCCGGAATTTTAGCCCAGACAAACATCGTTGCTGGAGAATTGGCCACCTGCCAGCCGCTATTTCGGAACCCTGCCACCAACGCATCCCGCCTTGCTTGGTACTGTTTCAACTGATCCTCAAGAAAAGAAAAATCAGAAGTCAGTGCAGCAATGGCTGCTTTTTGAATTGGATAAAAAACTCCATAATCGATATGTGATTTAAAGGAAGCCAGTAAGTTTATAACCTCCGAATTTCCCGCCACATAGCCAATTCTGCAGCCAGCCATATTAAACGTTTTTGAAAGCGAATTGAACTCTATGCCAACTTCCTTTGCCCCTGGAACAGACAGGAAACTGATTTGTGGATTTCCGTCATAGATCAATTCAGAATATGCGAAATCATGGACGACTAATATATTATGTACACTGGCAAATTCAACTACTTCTTCAAAGAAGTTTCTATCTGCAAGTGCTGTTACAGGATTTCCAGGATAGCTTAAAATCATCATTTTCGTTTTTCGCAAAACTTCATCTGGAATTTCATTTAGCACGGGCAGGAATTTATTCTCCTCCAACAGCGGCATAGGATAAATTTCCCCTCCAGCAATCGTTACGCTAGCTTCGTAGATTGGATACCCTGGATCTGGGACCAGTACATAATCACCCGGGTCAACTATGGCAGTCGCCAAATGCGCAAGTCCATCCTGTGAACCCATCAACTGCAATACTTCTGTTTTTTCATCAAGCTCGACAGAATACCGCTGGCTGTAAAAATATTTTACTGCTTCATTAAACTCGGCGATGCCCTTTAATGTGTAACCATATTTACCGGGATCCATTGAATATTTCGCCAGTGTTTCCATCACAAATGTTGGCGGCTGGAAATCCGGACTCCCAATGCTTAAGTCTATGACATCCTTGCCATTCATCAATGCCATATGCTTCTTGTCTACTACTTCCTGAAAAATGCTCGAAGTCATCTTTCTGATCTTTTCTGATCCGTAAATATTCATGGACATTCCCCTTTACTGTTCAATGATTCATGATGTTTTCATGGAAGCTGATTCCTCTGAATTTTTTAAATATAAAATCGATTATAGCAGTTTCACTTTATCAGTTCTAGAAAAAAATGAAAAATGAGCTGCATTGCAGCTCACAGAATAAGTTCCATTTTAGAATAAAAGGTGTGCGATCGGCGCTACAATGATAAGTGTAAGGATTGTTCTCTGAATCCAAATGACGACCAATTTTCTCAGGCTGATTGGAATTTCTGTAGACATTATGCTTGGAATCAGTGCAGAGAAAAAGACTATGGCTGAAACTGAAACTACGCCAATAACAAACTTGGTTACCATTGGCGCTTCCGTTACAAGCATGGCAGGCAGGAACATTTCGGCGATTTCAATTGCAGATGCCTTGGCTGCCAGCATGGGTTCAGGAATCTGGAGTATCAATGTGAATGGGTAGAAAATATAGCCAATCAAATCGAATACAGGAGTAAACTCTGCTAAAACAAGACCCAACAGACCTACAGATAGAATGGACGGCAAAATACCCATTGTCATGATCATTCCATCGCGCAAGTTATCCAGAATATTTTTCCCCAGGGAGGGTGCTTTGTTCGCTGCGATCATAGCTTCTTCCCATGCTGTTTTGAGACGCTTCTCCGTCACTGGTTCCTCTGGAACACCTTTTCCCTCATAGTATTCGTCACTCATCGTCCTTAATGGACGCAACCTGACTGTGATAGCGGTTACAATAAATGTAACGAAAAGTGTCGTCCAAAAATACGTATTCCATACTTCCATTAATCCCAGCGTTTTTGCGACTACAATCATGAACGTGGCAGATACGGTAGAAAAGCCGGTCGCAATAATGGTTGCTTCTTTGATCGTATACTTGCCTTCCTTGAACACCCGGTTAGTAATGAGCAGTCCGATTGAATAGCTTCCAACAAAGGATGCAACTGCATCAATCGCTGCTCTCCCAGGGGTCTTCCAGACTGGCCGCATGATTGGCTGCAGAAGAACACCAAAAAATTCAAGGAGGCCATAGCCGACAAGCAATGCCAAAAAAACGGAACCAATCGGAACCAGTACTCCTACCGGAATAACCAGCTTTTCATATAAGAAAGGTCCCATGCCAGGTTCAAATAGCCATGCTGGCCCAACATCTGTCAACATCATTAATGCTACTATAACTCCAATTACTTTCAGAAACGAAAAAATTATAGTCGTCGAATTCTTATTCCAAGTTTTTCTGTAAAAAGGATAGATGGCACCAAATAAAATTACAATAAATGCGTAATACGGAACTGCTGCAGAAAAAGTGGTATTAATCCAGGTCACTAAGTGGTCAAGCGGGATCGACGATTTCCCGCCCACAGCAATTGGAACAAAAAACATGAATATGCCAATCGCACTAAACAGAAAGAACTTAATCATACTCTGGTTTGATAATGGTAGTTCCGGCTGTTTGCCAGCCTTTACTTCAGGCGTGTTCTGCACACAACTTCCTCCTTTATTTGATTATTCAGATTATTCGTAAGAGAGGAGCATGATTTTGCTCTTCTAGTTACCTAAGGAAAAGTGTTCTTTTAATATTTATTCAAACTTGAATGAAAATATAGTGAAAGGATTCTATTTTTTGTTTTAAATTCAGTCGACAATCTCTAATATTCCTTATGTTCACACAAAAAAGGACTGCCAGAGCAGCCCTTACATCGCTATGTCCGTGTAATAATCTTATCAATAATTCCGTACTCCAAGGCTTCCTGTGCACTCATGAAATAGTCGCGGTCAGTGTCCTTTTCGATTTTTCCCACTGGCTGGCCAGTGCGTTCTGATATGAGTTTATTCACATGGTCACGAAGCTTTAGGATTCTTTTAGCGGAAATTTCTATTTCGGTAGCCTGCCCTCTTGCCCCGCCTAGCGGCTGATGAATCATAATTTCGCTATTTGGCAGTGCAAATCTTTTTCCTTTTGTGCCGGCAAGCAAAAGCATTGCGCCAAACGATGCTGCCATCCCGATACAGATGGTGCTGATATCTGGTTTGATATACTCCATCGTATCAAAAATCGCGAACCCTGCAGTTGTTGAACCCCCGGGACTGTTGATGTAGATAGAAATATCTTTGTCCGGATTATCTGCTTCAAGAAATAATAGCTGGGCTATGACACTGTTGGCCACATGGTCGTTGATCTCATCACCAATCATGATGATGCGGTCTTTCAACAATCTGGAATAAATATCGTATGAACGCTCGCCACGATTAGATTGCTCTATGACATAAGGAATCGTACTCACATTGTTCCTCCCTTTTCTGCTTATGCAGCCATTTTGAAAATAGAGAGAGGTGAACGAGAACATGAATGCAATGACATTTCCGGAACGGATGCTGCAAGAGACGGAATCTCCTGAATGTTTTCCAACAAAACTGACGGGTCCTCGGATTGCAGCGATTCGCAAAGTAAGTCTGATAGCAGGTTTTCTTCATCATCGCTCAAATCCTGCCCCAGCTCTCGCAGTCTGCTATCCTTATCAAGCCTCTTTCTTGCCCGATGAAGCGAAGCTTTAACAGCCATTTCACTAGATCCCATCAGCTCGGCAATTTCATGTGACTGAAAACGAAATGCTTCCTTCAAAACCAAAATCACCGCCTGCTTCGGCGTCAATTTGGACAAAAGCGTCTCAACAGTATCGATCACATTCCCTTGAGTGCTCGATTCTAGATTTTCCGGAATCCCCGTTACTTCACGGCTGTGCTTCCTGATTGTATCCACCCACTGGTGATAAGCCATTTTTTTCAGTAAGGCTCTGCTGATCTGGGATGGCTCATAATGACGGATTGCCTTCATGGTCACTTCCTGCAAAAGATCATCACCATCCCAGCTGCTCTGGGTTAAAAACCGGCAATATCGCTGCAGGCTTTGATAATGGCTCATGACACCCGATTCCTCTTCATTATTTACATTCCTGAGCTTGTCGATCGACATTCTGTTCACTCCTTTGAACCTCTCTGCACCTTTAACGGATTGAGGGGGATAAAAGATACGGCCTTTAAAATATTTTTTTAGTAAACGGTATCATTATATATATTACTCACTGTGTTACATTGAAACTAATGTAAAAATTAACGTATGACTTATTTTTGACAGCTATCCATCGTTTTGATCTAATCCTGTCAAGATCACTGGCTTTTTTTGACAGCTTTCCCTCGTTTTGCTCCTAACCTGTCAAGATTACGGGCTTTTCTTGACAGCTTTGCCTCGTTTTGCTCCTAACCTGTCAAGATTACGGGCTTTTTTTGACAGCTTTCCTTCATTTTGCTCCTAACCTGTCAAGATTACGGCCTTTTCTTGACAGCTTTGCCTCGTTTTGCTCCTAACCTGTCAAGATTACGGGCTTTTCTTGACAGCTTTCATTCGTTTTGTTCCTAACCTGTCAAGATTACGGGCTTTTTTTGACAGCTTTCCTTCATTTTGCTCCTAACCTGTCAAGATTACAGGCTTTTTTTGACAGCTTTCCTTCATTTTGCTTCTTACCTGTCAAGATTACGGGCTTTTCTTGACAGCTTTCCCTCGTCTTGCACTAAACCTGTCAAAATACTGACTAATACTAAATGTCTATAGTTCGTTAACTAAACTTAACTACTCTCATATGGTTCAATTATTGTTCATTCGCTTTTCCCAGTTCACCTTAAATTCAGGTGAGGCATCAGGTATAACAAAATCCTCTATCACTTGATTCACTTTTTCCTCCGATACAAGATTGTAGGTCGATAACTTTATTGTTTGATTGTTTATTGTCTTTATAACAAGATATTTCAATGAACTTCCTCCCCACTTAATATCACCGATCTCATTAATGGGAATACTTTTTCTTCTTCCTTTTAAGATTCCCGATTCAATAGTGAATATAGTCCTCCCAGATAGAATCACACTAATGAGTTTTAACAAAATGGAACCAGAAAAGATTAACCCAATGATTCCGATGATGCCGACTAAAAAGCCCCTTACGATTCCTGAATCAGGAGCGACTACGAAAAGAACAAATGCTGATAATAATGTCCCAAATAGTGCAGAGGTAATCATACAGCCGGCTCCAGGAGCTGTATAAACGACTTCCACCTTATTTTCTGTTACTTTTATATTATGTTCTTCCATTTTAAGTTCACCTTTCACAACCATATATAATAAAAGCTTACAGAGCTAATCTCTTTAGCCTGCAAGCTTCTAAAAATTTATGCGCCTTTATTGCTCATACGCTTATTCCAGTTCTCTTTAAATTCTGGAGTCGCATTTGGAATTACATAATCATTAATCACCTGGTTCACTTTTTCTTCTGGAACGAGGTTATAAGAAGATAACTTTACAGTCTTTCTGTTTGTCGTTTTGATTGCCAGATATTTCAATGAACTGCCAGCCCACTTCATATCTGTGATTTCATCAATCTTAACTGCTTTGTTCTTCCCTTTAAAATACCCATCCTGAACTGTGTATACTGCCTTCCCGGTGAGTAATGCTCCCACAACCTTAAACAGCACCATACCGATAAACAACGCTCCAAATCCACCAATGATAACTCCAATAAATGCTCTGACGAACCCTGAAGTAGGGACTATGTAAAATAAGATAAAGAGGGACGCCAAAAACATGATCCCTCCTCCAGTTAGCATGCAGCCAACTCCCCCGCTTGTATAAACTACTTCGACACGATCGTCGTAAATTTTTATGTTATTCTCTTCAATTTTATTTTCCATATTGCACCTTTTTCAATGACTCTATGACATTTTCTTTAATTAATTGGTCAACTTTACTGCGCTCGCACTGATTCATATAAAAAACATCCTCATTTTTTTCAATGATCCAGTTATTCTTGCTGTCATTTGTAAATAACACGACATTCTTTGCTACTGGCTCCTTTTGTTCCGTAAACTCCATGAATAACAGAGTATTTAACAATCCATTAGTTGATTTAAGAGTTTCATAGAATTCCTGTTTTTCCCCATGGAGCACAGGAAGTTCAAAATGTTTTTGGTTACCCTCCAGTGAGTCAAGCAACTGTTCAAATTCTGTCTGGCTTAATTCAAATCCGCTGCCACTACCATCTTCGCTTATGCGGTAAAATGCAGAAATTACATCTGCTGCTTTTCCTGCAGTTACTTTTTCAAAAACATGTACCTGCTCATCGAAAAGCAGGGAATGCTGAAGGACCGTCTTCCCGTTAAAATGGAATGATACAGACTCCTCCCCGCCGTCTTCCCCATGACGGGAAGCTTTGATTGATTGGTCTGAGTAATTTAACATAGAGATGACCTCAGAAAGCTCTTCCACTAACATGAATTTGTGATTTTCATATACCAAAAGACTTTTAGACAAAAGTGAACGTGTTGTAATTTGAAGCAGAAGATCCATTTTTTCATCGTCCAGATCTCCGAAATAAACCTGCTTCAATGCATTCCCATGTTCAAAATATCCTTCATTGTAAAAACAGTAAATTAATTCTTCGATAGAAAGTGAAATTTTATTCATGTTTCCCTCCTAGCCTCCAAACCCAAGGATTGACTTTGCCCCGCTCAATAGGCTTGAAGCATGTTCTTTTACATCATTAAATCCATCCTTCACCTTACTTACACCGGAAGCAATAGCCTCTGTTCCTTTATGAATCCCATCTTTAAAGTGCAGGGCAGTTTTATCGACCCATGCAGGTGTTTTATTTGCAATCTTGTCGCCAACCCAGCTACCAACAAAACCGCCGATTGCAGCACCAGCAACTGTTCCTATAGGTCCAGCTACACTTAGGAGAGTTCCGCCTATAACAGCCCCGGCAACAGAGGTCGCAGATACAACCGTAGTTTTATAAACTGCACTGCCTACCACCTTCGCGTTTTCTTCTTTCAACTTCTCTCCGCTATAAAGGTTATAGTTCTCGGTAATTTTTATCCCTGCGCCAATTGTTTCGGCTCCGGCTGTTATCAGTACGGCCAGTGCGGCATTTGACTTTCCTAACCTCAGCCCGTTTTTCAATACACTTCCTGCATTATTTTTAACTGCATTGAGCATCGTACCGGTTTTACCTTCAGCAATAAGTTTCGAAACGCTGTTACTGAGGCCAACAATGTCCTTTGGGAAATAATTAGCTGTTCGCTTGTAGATTAATTCAGACAGTGTTTTTTTGCCAAAAGCTCTTGTAGGGCTGACCATCAACCGTGCAAGCATATTCATTTTAGAGCTTTCAATTCTGTGAATCATGCTAGCCATAGGCAACCGCATCTTACCCAGTAAAACGTCATCGACTACCTGGAACTTGCGGAGTACTCCATCAATATCTGAGAACCTGAATCCAAGCAAGTGCATGAGTCCTGCCCCTGCAGCATATTGTGCACCATGCAGAAAATCCACCCATCTGCCATAGGTATTATTGTACGTTTCATATAAATTACTGGCAAAGTGTCCATCAATCTGTTTCCTTGCCGCTTCAATCGCCTTATTGACAGCATCCGCCTGACGATTCACGCGGTTTTCCGAATTCCCATAACGGTCGGCGGATTGAGTGGTAAAGGATTTCAATTGCTTCATATGCATTTCAATTCGGTCAGAGGAAGCCGAAACACGCCGAAATTGACCGCTGATTCCATTGCGTCCGAGTATCCGTGGATCAACACTGCTTCTTACCCCGGCAACCTTATTCTGAATGCTTTCAAGTCGGCCGATTGTATGACTCAAGCCTGAAACGGAATTATTTACAGTATTAATGTTAAATACAATTTTTGAAGACAAGGACCTTCACTTCCTGTTTTAAAATTTACAAACAACACCAATGGGTTGGTGAAGTTTTCCATACTTTTCATTATAGATGAGAATGTTTATTAATTAAATATTATTACCTAAATATAGGTTTAAAGGATTATTTAACCAATTTATAATCAAGGTCTTTTTACCCGCATTTTTCAGCAGTTAAACTCGTTTTCGGTGCGAATGTCCAATTAACCAGGAAAATTCCAATGAAAATCAGGGCCCCTCCGGCATAGACATACCATTGCACGACTTCATTCAACAGCACCCAGCCTGAAAGCACACCGAAGAAAGGGGCAAGGAACAGGAAGGCACTTGTTTTTCCAGGATCACCCTGATTTATTAGGTAAAACCAGATTGCAAACTGAACGATTGACGCCATGATGGCCAACCATAAGATAATCGTAATGGAAATGGGGTTGAGCGCCAGCCTTGGTGTTTCCATTGTAAGCCCCATCAACAAAAGGATACTTCCACCAAATAACATCTGGTATGCGGTCAACACCCAAACATTGAAACGGCTTCCCCATTGTTTGATCAGGATGGTGCCAATCGACCATGATACCGCCGCGCCTAGACCTAGAAGTGTTCCGGTGGTGAGTTGCAAATGGAATCCCAAAGTAATAAATACTCCTAGAAAGCCGACAATGGCCCCCAGCCACTGAATAAGCCTGTATCTGATTCCCAGGAAAATGGTCCCCATGATCACAACCATCAATGGATTGGTAAAGGTTAAGATGGAGGATTCTCCTGCCGTAATTGTCCGTAAGCTAAGGAAGATACAGCCCATGACCCCTGCTGTTTGCATCAAGCCAATGACAAATATCCTTCCCCAGTCAGCAAGTTTTGAAGGCAACGGATTTTTCCTGACGATCACAGCCATCAATAATCCGGCAATCGTGAACCTCAATCCAACCAATAATAATGGGGAAACATATGTCAAACCGATTTTCCCGACTGTAAAAGAAGAACCCATCAGAAAGGTAGTCGCAACCACTAGCACAACAAATAAATATGGATGTATCCTGGTTTCAGGCAAATCAATCCCTCCTAACAATTCCTACTATATTCTTTCTCCGGGGATCGAATTCCTTCCATTGCGAAACCGAAAGTTAATCGGCTTTCATGGAGCCTGGCTCACTTAATCATAAAAAAAGGACTGTAATCAACCCCAAAACACTTCGAGGTTGCCTACAGTCCGAGAAACATTTTAGCTATTTTCTTGAACATCCCTATATGCTAAAATTTGCACTTTCAAAGAAGAATAAACTCCCACCGCTGCATTTCCATAGAAAAAGCCCATGAAAACACCTGCCCAGAGGTTATGTGGGTGGGCAATGAAAATAGAAATAATTAAACCAATCAAATTTGCAATTCCAGGAACGCAGGCCTTACGGGGATGCAGCAATATTTTTAGTATCTGTGTCGCAAAAATGACAACTGGGACTGCGATAACTGCATCCCAAAAGTTCGTGTGAATGATTGGAAAAGCCTCCATGTAATGTACCAACCTTCTTTTTAATGAATATCTTTTCCAGTCTATTCATTCTTATTACATAGATTGTTTTTAGCGTTTTTTGAGGGCTTTCATCTCATAAAATTTCCTCGCTTTTCTTTACATCGGCAAACCAGCGCAGCACTCCATTGTGATGGTTTATAATCTGCTGTGCTGATAATTCTGTGGTCGGCCAGGTGCTATGCAAATCAGACACTAAGGTTACTTTATATCCCTTGCTGAATGCACTCCGGCAGGTCGTATCGACGCAAACTTCTGTTTGGATTCCTGCTAACACCAAATGTTGAATGTTCTTTGCTTTTAATTCCTGTTCTAGAGTAGTGTTGACAAATGAATCTGGAGTGTTTTTTTGGACAATGATGTCACCCTCATGAGGTGCTATTTCAGAATGGACTTCCCACAAATAAGTACCATGCACCAAGGAAAGGTCGTTGTGTTGGATGTAGATAATTGGCATCTCCTGCGCACGTGTCCGTTCTATCAGTGTTTTCATTCCTTTTAGCAACCCTTCCCCATTAAATACTACGTTCCCTTCCTGAAACATTTCATTTTGGACATCTATTACTAACAGGGCTTTCCTTTTCATGGCCTCATTTTCTCCCCTTATAAAAGCATCTTCTCTAACTTATTGAGCGCTTCAGTTCCAGCCAGAGTGATAAAATAGGAATCAAATACTCCCTTGCATTGACTCTAGCTGTTGGTACTTTCTTGCTACTTCATCTATCTTTCTGCTGGTTCTTTTTCACTCAGTTCACCATTCTCAATCGTAATTAACCTGGATGCAGAATTGACAAACAGTCCATTTTCAACCACCCCCGGAATCATGTTCAACTGCACCTCAAGTTCAGCGGGGGATTCGATTCGCTTAAAGTCACAGTCCAGTATGTAATTGCCATTATCCGTTATAAACGGTTGAACTTCTTTTTCTCTCAATTTCGGCACACACCCCAGGCTTTTGATATTCCTGGCAGTCATTTCAACTCCAAATTGGACAACCTCCACTGGCAGCGGAAAAGTCCCCAGCTTGTGCGCCAATTTGGTGGAATCGGCAATCACAATAAAGCTGGAAGCAGCATTTGCGATGATTTTTTCCCTTAGTAATGCCCCTCCTCCGCCTTTGATCAAGTTCAAATTGGAATCCACCTGGTCTGCCCCGTCAATGGCAATATCAAGTGCATCGACCTTTTTCAAATCGACCAGGGGAATTCCTTCTTCCTTCGCAAGCGCTGCTGTCTGTTCGGATGTCGGGACTCCTTTGATTTTCAGCCCGCCTCTTACTAATTCACCCAGTTTTCTGATTGTATAATAAACGGTGGAGCCAGTCCCCAGACCAACCACCATTCCATCTTTGATATACTCAACCGCCTTCTCGCCAACCATCCGCTTTTCATTCATTTGTTATCACCTCTCGTTCATTTTACCCTTTAATTAAGAAATACTCGCTATGGCGGTGAATATGGAATCTCTTTTTAGCGTTTAACCATTTTCACGAAATAATCCATTAAATGTCATCTTTTAGCATTTCATATGATTTAAAAAAACAACTTTTTTGTAAAATTAGATGGCCCCAACATTCTCTAACACCTCGGGTATTCACGGATATTTTCTTGAGTAATTGGCCTGTGATTTCAATATTCTTCCTTTTCTCCTCCCAAGACACACTCAAGATAATTCGATAAAAAGACCTTTTTTTCCTTTATGTTGTGTAAGGTGTTGTATAACGTCTTTACTCCTTGATTATTACCTTGACAATATCAGCAAAATCGATGGAAATAGCAATGCCATCTTCAGTGACCAACCGAACCCGCTTCCGGATGGGATCGAGGTAATGGATATGCCCTGTTTCTTCATATGTAAATCCGTCCCACCATTTTGTGATGATGACTGGGTATGTATATTCCATCGCGCAGCAAATCTGGTTCTCCAGTTCCTGGATTTCGTATTCGTCGAGCAGCGGACGAGGCTGCCGCAATTCATCCCGGGCGAGTTCTCTCAACAAGGCACGATGTTCCGGCATAAAATGTGCCGGCATAAATTTCAGCTTTCCTCTGTCTCGTATTCTCATGCTGACCATCCTTTCGGGATAACTTATCTTCATTATATCCCGAACAAACGTTCGTAAACCATACCAATTTTATTTTTCCATGAAAAAAGACCAGCCTCAGCCAGTCTACGCAGTCACTTCATGATATTTAAAATAAGTCGAGAGCTTTGAATCGACATGATCCTTCCACCCATCAAGCGGTACGTTCAAATTCTTTAGTATTTTATAGGCATGAACCCAGGCACTCATCTCTGCCGTTATCCGGTAGGACCAGTCATTCAGCCATTTTTCATAATCCAACTCTCCATTTACAAAGTCAATTAAATGGCCGACTTCATGGGCAAAAGCATAAATATTTTCAAGCGTGGTCGACAATGGAATTGTTATGGACATGTTAGGATTAAAATTGATTTTTTTCTTAGAATCATAAATCACCCTGCAGTTCAACTTCTCCGCCTCTTCTACTAAACGTAAAAAAGTACCATACGTTACCATACCATTTTCCCCTTTTTTCTTTCTAGTTTTCTAACTATTATATACTAATTTCTATAATTGCATACCCTTTTTCTTAATTTTCAGAAATCACCTTTTTAAAGATAGGACATCTTTTCTCGGCATATCTTGATAAAAGGTACAAATAATTGGGAGGTGATTTACTGTGAATATACATGTCATTAAACCTGGGGACAGTCTATGGAGAATTGCACAGGGATACCAAACAACAATCAACCAAATCGTTTCAGCAAATGAACTTGATAATCCTAATGTATTAGTAGTCGGGCAATCGCTTGTGATACCCGAGAATAACCGGGAATATGTCGTCCAGCAGGGTGACAGCTTATGGTCCATCGCCTCCCGTTACGGGGTTACTCTCCAGGAACTCGCAAGCTACAATAATATAACGGATCCATCATTGGTGTTTGTTGGCCAGTTGCTTAAAATGCCTTATTTTTCACACAGGATTCAGGCTGGGGAGACCCTCTGGGCAATTGCACAGCGATATGGAGTGACGGTCAACCAGATTTCAGAGGCTAATAATATTTCGAATCCCTCTCTTATTTATACAGGGTATGTTCTGAGAATTCCCGCACCTGCAAAACCAGTAATCGAGGTTAATGCCTATATAACCAGGATGAGTGAAGCAGGAAGTCTAACTATCTTAAAATATGGCTCCCTTTTTACCTATCTATCGCCTTTTTCCTATAAGGTGAGTGAAAGCGGTGAATTGATTGAACTGCAGGATGCAAGAGTTCTTCAGGCTGCAAAAAGGACCAACACTTCCCCTCTGCTGACAATCACAAATGAAGCGGATGGGGCTTTCAATTCAGACCGGGCGGCTGCCATCCTGCGCAACCCAGCTGTTCAGGATACTATTTTGACCAATGTCCTTGCAGAAATGAGAGAAAAGGGCTATTCAGGACTGAATATTGATTTCGAGTACGTGTATCCCGAGGACCGGCAAAACTACAATGATTTTCTGCGAAAGGCTGTTGCCCGCATGCATCCCGCCGGTTTTACCGTCTCCACTGCCCTGGCTCCGAAACAAAGAGCCGACCAGCAAGGGTTGCTGTATGAAGCCCACGATTATAATGCACATGGACAAATTGTTGATTTTGTCATCATCATGACGTATGAATGGGGCTGGTCTGGAGGCAGGCCATGGGCAATTGCGCCGATAAACGAAGTGAAGAAAGTCTTGGATTATGCAGTCACAGCCATTCCGCGTAAAAAAATCCTGATGGGTGTGCCTTTGTATGGCAGGGACTGGAACATTCCGTGGGAGCAGGGAACTTACGCGAAGACACTGAGTCCAAAAGGAGCAGTTGAACTTGCCGCACAGCAGGGAGTGAACATACAGTTCAACGAACAGTATCAATCCCCCTTCTTCCGCTATACAGACACAAACGGACAGCAGCATGAAGTATGGTACGAAGACGCAAGAAGCGTACAGGCGAGATACGATACGGTAAAAGAATACGGACTGCGAGGTGTGAGCTACTGGGTACTAGGGCCTTCTTTTCCGCAGAATTGGCCTGTGCTGCAGAACAACTTTAGGGTGAGGAAGCTATAAAAAATACAGCAGAATCCTGCGATTTTGGAATCGCAGGATTTTTTAAATGCCATCAAATATGGATCTCGCAAGGAACCTGAACAAATAGAATACCAGCCGGAATGGAAGAAGGATCAACTCCGGAATATAAAAAAGCACATCAAAAACAAAATCCACAAAAGTATAACTGCCGTTCCGCTTCTTTTTCCTTCTCTTTTCCGACCGTTTTTCTGCAAACATACCAGGTTCCTCCTGTGATTTTACTTATCATTGCACTCATTACAAATTATTTTACCCTGATACTGTATAAATGCTTTAGATCTCTGTCATCTCCTTTGATTGGTATTTCATTTTAACTAAGTCACCTGGGTTTTAATACGATTTTTTAGCAAGAAAGTTTCAAATTATATTCAAAATTGATGTAGGTCGGAAACCTCTTTCTGCTTCTAAAATACCTTTCAACCGTCGATAAAATCACTCCAACTGTCGAAAAATGCTGTCCAACCGTTAAAAAAACTGCTACAACCGTTCATATTTTCTCTCTAACCGTTAAATATCTCTTAATCAAAGCCAAAACAATCTCCAATTGTTAAAACCCTGACCAGTTCCGGCCAGGGTTTTAGAATTTTAATATATATCCTGCCTAATAAAGACCCCAAATGAAACAATCAAGGCCGCTAATCCCCAAACAGCCAGCACTACAAGTGAAAAGCCCAGCGACATTCCTTCGATTGGCGGTGCCTGTCCGGACAGGTAGCCTGTCAGATTCAAATTGATCATGAATAGGTATTTTGCCGATTCCCATGAGGAGACCATATTGCTAAGGATGGCACCGGATATAAGTGCTGCGAGCATGACACCCATTCCGGCTGGTGTGTTCCTGATCAGAACGGATAGCATGAAGGTGATCGTGCCGACAATCAGCGCCACAAACCACACAAGGCTGAATTCCATCAGTAGATACTGCCACTGGGGAATCATCTGGACTGCATTCGTGTTCAGTTCATTCCCTTCAACACTGAACCCGGTGATCACAGAGGCTGACCATCCTTGATAACCAAATATTAGCCCGGATATCAAATATGAGAGCACTCCAAACAGGACAACGATGATTGAGACGGATAGAATCAATGCGATGTATTTGCTCATCAGGATCTTCCAGCGCTTCACCGGCCGTGTCAGCAACAGCTTTACCGTGCCTGCTGTCCGCTCAGATGATACGATATCTGCCGCGACAACCATGATCATCAATGGAAGGAACAGGTTGATCGAATGCTCGGCGAACATCCTCGCGAAGCTTGGTGCACCAGGCTCCATCGGGTTCACATTTTTATCGAGATAATATTGTTGCTGCTGGATCCGCAGCAGCAGCTCGCTTTTCCACTCGTCTGAAATCCCGCTGCTCGTGATCCTGTTTTGCGTATCAATGATTTGCTGCTGCAAGGTCGTCCGCCAATCCACATCCCCGAAACGTTCAAGCCGCCTTTCAATTTCCCTGTATTGGGAATAGGTGAAAAGCGCCACAAGAACCGCGATGATTCCAGCGACTATCAGGATTCTCTTTTTGCGGACGATTTTAAGCATTTCATTCCTGACGAGGCTAATCAATCGATTCACCTCCAGTCAACTCAAGGAAAAGGTCTTCAAGCGCAGGCAATTTCCTGTTCATTTCGTTTACTTGAACCCCTCTTTCCACTAACATCTGATTCCATTTTGCCGATTGAGTTTCAAGATAAGGGGTGATAATAGCCCCATCCGGGCCGTCCAGTACATCTGTAACACCACTTAAAATCTCTTTAGCAGTCTCCCGGGGTTCTGCCTGCCAGATAATTTTTTCCTGCAAAGCCAAAAGGTTTTCTACATAATCGACTTTAATCACCGAACCCCTCGAAATAATGGCGACACGGTCACACATCAGCTGGATTTCACTTAACAGATGGCTTGATACAAGAACAGTCAACCCTTCTTCCTCAGCGAGATAACGGATAAAATTCCGCATTTCCCTTATGCCCATCGGATCAAGGCCATTTGTCGGCTCATCAAGGATTAACACCTTCGGCTTGCCAAGCAAGGCCTGGGCAATTCCAAGGCGCTGCCGCATCCCGAGGGAATATGTTTTAACAGGGTCATGAATCCTCTCTTCAAGACGAACTAGTTCGACAACATAATCCATATAGGCACGGTCAACATCTGGCAGCATCCTCGCAAAATGCTCAAGATTCTCCCAGCCTGTCAAATAGGAATAGAGTTCGGGATTTTCCACGATACAGCCCATCTGCGCCATTGCTTTTGTGAAATTCTTCCTGACATTATAACCGCCAATTTCAATTGTTCCGGCACTTGGTTTGATCAAACCGACAAGCATGCGGATGGTCGTCGTTTTGCCCGCTCCGTTGGGCCCAAGGAACCCAAAGACTTCCCCTCTTTTCAAATCAAAGTCGATTCCTTTGATGATCTCTTTTTTGCCGATTGTTTTTCTCAGCCCTTTTACAGACAGCGTAATCTCACTCATCCTTCTCCCCCCTTACCATGTAATCAAAGACGCGATCCGTTCCGCAATCAGCCTGTACCCCTCTGCATTCGGATGGAATTTATCTGTGTACAAATAGTCGTTGACACTCAACTGGAATAAGTCGAAGGTAGGCACATAAATAGCCTTCTTCTTCTCATCAAGAAGTTTATTTGTATCGTAATTCCAGTCACGGACAATTTTCGTCGTTACCGCTGAATCATTTAAATCGATGAATGGATTATACAAGCCAATATGGAAAATGACTGATGAATCATTCAAGCTCCGCAATTCTGTCAGGATGGAATCAAGATTTTTTAAATATTCTTCCTTCGCCAGGGTTATTTTCTGTTCATCCATCTGTAAAATCGTTTGTCCGCTCTGGAACAGATCATTGCCGCCAATCGTAATCAGTATATAATCTGCATCCTGGACTTTCCGCCGGATTTCGCCCTGCTTCAGCTGTTCAAGCAGTTGATTTGAACGATAACCTTTGACTCCATAGTTATGTATTGAAATTTTCTCATTTGATTTTTCTTCTAACTCTTCGACAAGATAACCAATATAACCCTTGCCTGTGTCATCCCCGGTTCCCCGTGTCAGTGAATCTCCGAGGGCAACAATGACCTTGGCGTCTTGATCTGATGGTTTATCCTCAACCGGCTTTGCCTGCTCAATGGCACCAGTTGAACCTTTGCTGAAAAATTGATTTTGAATTGTCCAGCCGAGACCAAACAGCATTATGATCAATGAAAGCACTGAAAAGAACAGTGTTATACCAACAGAATATTTTTTCACCTAAACATCCCTCGTTCCACTAATTGGTAAGGTTTATTTTATAATAATTTTCCCGTTATTAAAAATGATAATACTGTGGCAGATGTGCTGGCAGTGGCTTCCTCTCTTTTAAAAAGCAAAAAAGCGCGCAGCATTTTATGCTGTACGCGCTTTTAGATGGCAAATGCATGTTTCCCTATTGTTTTCACGACATCACGAGTGAAAATCCATTTGCTTGTTGCAGTTTCTGGATTATAAAAATACAGGCAATCAATTCCATTCTCATTTTCCAGTGCATCTTCAACTGCTTTGATTGCTTCTTCGTTTGCAGGTTTATTGATTGCACCATTTTGGACCGGTTGGAATGCGTTTTGCTGGTATATGACTTCTTTTACGGTATCAGGAAATTGTTCGTTCTCCACTCGATTCAGGACAACTTCTGCCACAGCCACCTTGCCTTCATATGGCTCACCTTTTGCCTCCGCATGAACAAGGCGTGCTAGAAGCTTCACTTCCTCTTCCTTGATGAAACGTTTATCTGTGACTGAAGACTCCTTGACGACAACATCCACTTTTTTCGTTTTCAATGTATCCGCCTTAATGGGTTTAGTTGTTTCTGCAGCATAAACTGTATATGAACCAATTACTAATGTAAGGATCGAAACCAGCATAAGAATTTTTTTCATAGTAAACCTCCTGTTTCGTTTATTAGACTTTACAGGCCCTATAATAGGCTAACAGGCTTACAATCATATCACACTAGTGAATCATTGGGTTAAACTTTAACTTATACCAAGAAGGGTAAAAACTGTATCAATTATTACGGGATTATTCTTACTCGTAAACTTTGTTACAAATTTTTAATGCTTATATCTAATTTCCTATCTATTTCGTAAGTCTAAATAACTGTTTTTCTAAAAATTCAGAATAAATATTTTTTACTATCACACTTCATGTTAAGATGTTGGAAACTATTAACAAAGTGGAGGATGATAGAATGAAAAAGAAAAAAGCACTAGGTTACATACTTACAAGCGGTTTAATCTCTGCTTCTCTGCTGGGCACAACAGTCACAAGTTTCGCAGACTCAACGACAACTCCAAATGGTCCATGGGTTCAGGATGAACAGAATCTGTCTTTTGAAAGCCTTATGTCAAATGAGCAACTGGAAAAAAAACTAATACAGATAGAAAAAACCTCCCAGGGCAGGATGGTCCTGGAGCAGTTCGGTACGTCTAATGACGGCTATCCGTTATACGTCAGCAAATTCGGTGACAATGATCCGAGCAAAAAGCGGGTATTAATTTATACTCAGATCCATGGCAATGAAACACTTGGCACCGAGGCAGCTGTTGAATTAATGCAAAAGCTGGCAGCTGGCGGACAAGAAGCGGATAAAATTCTGGAAAAAGTCAGTGTCTGGTTTGTTCCGCGGATCAATCCGGACGGTACTGCCAATCTGTATGAAGGCAAGCCGTTCCCAACTCGATACTCCCATCAAACATGGAACCCAGAGGAACTTGGCCTCCCTTCCGGAACGAAAGCCCCTTGGTATTATAATGCGGAAGGAAGCGAACGAGGACAAAACAACGAAGGAAAAATTGTCTATGGAATCCCTGGTTTTGACCTAAATCGAGATTTTCATCCAAACTATGATTTTGACGTAACTGAAGAGATCAGCAAGGATCCGGCCAAAGTAGCAAGTATTTTAAATGAAAGAGGCACAAACAATGGTTCCCAGGCATCACTTGTCTTCTCTCCTGAAACACGTGCATTGACAAAACTTGTCAAGGAACTAAATCCAGACGTGGCCATCGACTTGCATCACCGCGGATTCAATCGCTTGTCTGAAGATGACAGCCGTTCCGTATCCATACAGCTACTCGCGCAATTCACGACCAAGCCATACACAGATCCTTTCAGCGAGAAAACTTATGACCTGGACCCTGAAGTATTGGAATTAAGCAAGAAAGTAAATGCAGTGGCATATGAATCCTTGCAACGAGGCAATTCATCTTACGGAGCCATTCAAAAATACCCTACGGTCAACTATCCGGGATCGGGTCTTGGCGCCATCCAGCTGAACGGTACAGCAACAATGCTAATTGAAATAAAAGTGCAAACCCAAACCCTTGGCCAAAAACAAAACGGGATGTTAAAGGAAACGGCAAAAGTTCCAGCGATGGCCGTGTTGAACAGCATAGCAGATGGATCAGTTGAAAAAGCGGATCCTGCTGTCTATGATGCTATACCAGAATATGCTCTTCCGGTAAGTCCTGGCGGCGGGCACGACCATTAAGCACAGAAACACCGCACGAGAGTCCCTCCGTGCGGTGTTTCTATTTTGGTTGATGTTCATGACTAAACCACTTCAGACAATGTTTCAAGATATGCATTCGAGCGGTCAAAATAAATAGATCATCAGAGTTATTTTCAACATAGCGTTCGATAATACTGAATCCTTTACTGAACCTGCCCACCAGCAATAAAGTGTATTTTTCATCCCAATCAAACGTATTGATCCTTTTCAGTTCAGCAGCCAGCAATTGAAATTTATACTCTTCTACCCATGACCTGACCTGATACAATTTATCGTGATTTAAAATCAATCCGGATTTCTCCTGATAGCATTTTTGAACAAAGTCGGAAAAACCCCTTATTTGATTAGCCAATAGATTGGCTTTTTGCATTTTAAATTTCAAGTTTTCCCCTCCCTCAAAACAAAATATGCTTTTTGCCGCAAATTTATACAAATCCAGGAAAATAGTCCGTTTTGATATGAATGTAGTTAATTTATAATTATGCGTATTATTGTATTTTTATATAAAAGGAGGAAATTCTATGAAGAAGTCCATTTGGTCCATTCTAGCTGCTTTCGTACTGTTATTCTCTGCCACAGGAAGCGCCTGGGCGTATGCCCCGTCTTTCGTACATAAGTCTGGAACACTCGCCTACGAACATACCAAGTACTTATCTGAAGAAATAGGCAGCCGAGTGACAGGTACCGAGGGAGAAAGTTTGGCAAAAGAATATATTAAGAAACAATTTGAAGATACGGGTTACAACCCTGATGTACAGGAGTTTTCTTTTACAAAGAGGGGTACATCGCTCTCATCCTCAAATGTGATTGCAATCAAACAAGGTCAATCACCTAAACAAATTATCGTTGGCGCTCACTATGATTCAGTTAAGACTGGCAAAGGGGCAGATGATAACGCATCGGGAGTTGGAGTGATGCTCGAAGCAGCACAGGTCCTGCAAAAGGTATCAACTCCATATACCATCGTCTTCATCGCTTTCGGAGCTGAGGAAGGCGGTTTGAATGGTTCAAATTATTATGCAAGCCAGATGACAGCAGCCGAAATTGACAATACGATTGGAATGATCAATCTCGACAGTCTTGCTGTTGGCGACAAAATGTATGTCCATGGCGGCGCAGATGATGCAGGTTTTATCAGGGAACAAGCTTTGAACATTGCAGAAAAAAGAAAGCTTGATATCGGCATAAATCCAGGTCTGAATGAACACTATCCGGCAGGAACAACAGGTGACTGGAGCGACCACGCTCCGTTTAATAAGCTTGGCATCCCATTCGCTTACTTTGAATCTACTAATTGGGAGATTGGCGAATTAGATGGCTATGAACAGACGATGGAATATGGCGGTGTCTGGCACACAGAAAACGACACGCTCACTTTCATCGAAACCGCCTACCCAGGCAGAATCCAGGAACGCCTTTACAGCTACAGCCAGGTCCTGTCAGAGCTACTTAAACATTTTGATAAAACCAGCACATCTAAATAGGATAAGAAAACTGCTCGGGTAAGATTCAAAACCGTTCCGTTTTAAGGTGCATATCTACTAAATGACAATGAAAATGGCGTGCAAACTGACATCAGTTTTGACACGCCATTTTTCTAATTTAATATATTTTCAGTCCTGAAATATAATTGATCTTTTTAGACATAAGCACATTTTTATTTCATTCTTTAACATTCTTGCCCCGTTTATTTAATAACAGATCGGATAAAATGGCCTTTAATCCTCTCATGATCAAACTACCGCTTAGCTTAAACAGAAATATGTTGTTCCAATTCTTTGTTTAGAATAAAATCCCCTTGATCGTTTTTTAGAAACGGCAACACTGAATCAACTGAATCAACATTTAATTCACCATAAATATGTGGATATTTTCTACCACTATTTTCATCATCTTCCCATTTAATATCTGCTTCAACTTTTCTAGAGTCAATGCAAAGAAGCAACAGAGGTTCATCAATATCTTTAAAGTTAGGAGCGACTCTCCAAAAATTTCCAATAGAAGAACAGTGAATAAAACCAAAAGCCTCAATTGATTCTTTGCCGTAATAGGAGTTTTCCTTAATTTTATCCCAATTACTTTTGGTCAAACAATGCAAAATAATCATCTTTTCGCTTCCTTTGTATATATTTAATTTTAATTTAAAAAAAACATTTTAAGCATCTCTAATCTGGTACATACTATATCCTTAGTTGAAAAGTCAAAGTTAATTTAAAATCTCCCAATTCCTCAATTAATTTCTTTGCCTTACCATAAGGAATTTCCTGTGTAAGTACAAATGGTAAACTTTTAGACATCTTAAGTAATTCAGATGTAGACATATTTAATCCCAATATCGCTTTAATTTTAATTAAGTCTCTTAATCCTCCGTCTTGAATGTTTACTACAACTATTTTACAATTTTCTGACCAATCAATATTTGAAGATGTTTCTTTTAAATCAATTCTCAAACCAATATTAACCCATTCATTTAGATTTGTTGAAATTAATTCTGCATGATCAGGAATCATGTCTCCAGAATCTACAATTAATATTTCCTCTTTATCACTCAGTGACAACAGAAAAACTCTTCCACCACTATCATCTCCGATAGAGATAAAACCAGGCGCATACTCCTCTGTTTCCCATGCTTCATTACGTTCAAGAATGTCATCAGTACCATAAATGATTATTCCCTCATTAGTTACTAAACCATTAGAAGCTCGTAATAATTCTTTATATGGAATGGGAAGTGTAGTATTAAACCTTTTTTCTACTATTTCAATATCAATTTCAGTAGCTGCAGGGCTTAAAATTAAACCACTAACACCATTTAGATTCAAGACCAACGCACCTGCTTTTATAAAAATTATTGTTCTTTTCATAGTCAGCACCATATTCCAAGTTTGACTAACTGCTTCACCAAATATTATTTATTAAGCGAATTATCAATCTTGGTATAAACATTAAGATGTTCCAAACGACCTCACCAATTAGTTCAATTAGGGTATCTTTAAAAAAGCCGCCTCTATTTCTTTTTTTATTTTTCATTTTTTAGCTCCCTATTAATCACTCTTTATTGAACAATTCTTATTTGGAACAATACTACCTATTTATTCAATTTCTTTTTATGTTATCCTGCCCCGTCTCCTAATATAGTTACTAATTATTAAACTAACAAGCCCTTAATTTCAATAAGAAAAAGCCACCTGATTCGGCAGCTAGTCAACCTTAACTCCACTTAACCTTTTTGAAAAAGAAGAAATGAAATCATTTATACTCCTATAAACTTCATCTGGCTGGACATTAAATTCGGCAGTCTGATAATTTGGCAGCCATTGAACTCCAACCGTAAGTACATTCGCTTTTTTACCGGCAAGAATATCAGCGTCGCTATCTCCCAGGAAAACAGCCTCGTTTGGTAACAAGTCTAGAAATTCCAATGCCTTATAAATTCCCTCTGGGTGAGGTTTAGGAAACTCGACATCATCGCCTGTAATAATTACATCAAAAAATTCATTTAACCCTAGACAATCTAAAGATATGTCGAGACTTCTTCTTGCTTTCCCGGTCACTATCCCAAGTTTATACCCGTTTGCTTTTAATCTTCTAAGTAAAGTGTTTATATCCTCATTATTCTGAACGAGATTTTCATGTCGATCTCGATATATTTCATAATATAATTCAATAGCTTCATCATAATTATTATTATTAAGGTTTTCACGGATAATTCCAGTCTCTGAGGGTCCGAACATTGCCTTAATTTCCTCCGAGTTAACCTCACGATTATCAAATTGCCTAAACACAGATTCAAATGCCACGAAACATACCGGTAATGTATCAGCAAGTGTACCATCAAAGTCAAAAATCACTGCTTTAATAACAATCACATCCTTTTCCAATACATTACATGTTCTACATTGTGTAATTATTTTCCTTCTTCAACATTACTGGCGGGCATAAAAGGAAAAATGGCGTGGACAATTTCCACGCCATTTGTTGTGCCATTTTCGCTATATTCATTTAATCTTGGAACGGTTTATCAATGTCCCTAAGCAGTTTTCAATCTAAATATTGAGCCATTTTCTTAAGCAATTCACCGGAATTATTTGCAGTCACAAACTCCCCATCCACCATCGCATACGGAGACAACCGGCATTCCTTACATCTGCTTTGGCATTCGAACTCCTTATAATTCACATTTTTGCGACTCAAAAACTCATTATATTCAGCGTAATTTTCTTCTTTTAAAAACTGCTCTAAATTTCGCTGGCAAAATTCAATCTTCACTTTCTTTTGTTTTGAAAAAAGCTTTTGAATTACATTCATATGAGAAACTTCCTTTTCTAAAAAAGTCTAGTTGCCAAAAGGAGTATACAGTGATTGATTATTAAAATAGGCTTCTTTATTAGTAGTATAAACAAGCACAGTAACATATGCCTTATTATAGGATCAAAATAGACAGGGAATATACTTCAATAACACTAACACGAGCATCTTATCAATGAAAAGTATATCATTATTTTTGATATACCATAAACACTTAAATTTTAGTAGTTTTCCAAATAAATTAAGGGGAGAATGATATGATCATTCACGAACGGGAAAAGGATTTTATCATGGTTGCCCAGCATGACCATGCCAGGATTTCTATGGAAACGGCTATAAATTGGAGAGATGATTATTTTGAGGGGTTAGACAGAAAGGACTCTGTGGTTCTCGCTGTTCGAGAGCATGATCGATGTTGGATTGAACCTGACAAAGACCCATTATGGAACGAACAAACAGAGCAGCCCTATTCATTCATGGATTACCCGGGCAGCCCAAAGCTTGACTTTTACAAAAGAGGGATCGATGAAGTCGTGCAAATGGATCCATACGCCGGCTTACTATGCAGCCTCCACTATGCCTCCTTCCTTGAAGATGCGACAAGCACGATAGGAAAGAATTTTTGGAACGAGGAAAAACAAAGACAGGAGTTCTTGCTAAAAGACTTAAGGATTACACATGACCCGGTCCTCACTTTCCATTTAAATCTATTAAAATTCTGCGATAATCTCTCATTGTACATTTGCCTCAATGAACCTGGAACGCCAAAAGAACTTGAGCATTATTTTTACCGGGATGGGTTTCCGCAGCGATTCTCATTTGCTGGGGAAAAACCAATCCACGCCAATTGGTTAGACAAGGAAACTGTCACCCTTTCAATTTCGCCATTTAAAAGACCACTTAAGGTTAAGCTTCCCTATAAGTCTGTTGCCAAAGAGCAAATCATAACATCCGGACTGTCTGCTGCCTACAATAAAAGCGCCCTTTTACAAAGGGAAGTTAACTTTGTTTAAAACGAAAAAGACCGCTTTTTACTAAAGCTGGTCAGGGTTAATAATATACAATTAATGTTAAAAGAGAGACAGTGACTGAACTTAACCCGAAAAAGAATGCACCAATAAGAATTCTCCCGTAAAGATTGCCTTTGAACTCTTTTAACTTTTCATTGTCTGCTGCCCTTTCGTCTTCACGTTCCATTGCTCTTGATTTCGGGGAGATAAATGTTCCGAGTTTATTGAAACCATTCATGAACAAAGACAGAAATCCAGTTTTCAAAATCAGGAAGGCCGCTGCCACTAACAAGGATATAATACCAACCATGAATGACCGATCGATGACTTCCCGCCACGAGAGTGAAAGAACTGGTTTTGCTAACAGCCATGCCAGCATGATGAATAGAAAGGCGGTTATTTTCTTTCCCATTGTCATCCTCCTTATTCGTTAAAATTGTATGACAGGAAAAAACAGGGGGCTGTTTTTTCCTGCCAAATCACAAAATAGTTACGGAATATACATAGTCAGTGTATTACTCAGATACCTTCTTTGCCCATTTAACGTTAGGATAACGGTTATATGGGTAGACAAGTCCCTCAAAATTAGGGGATGTCAGGTATGTGTTCGTATAATGATACACAGGAACAAATGGGAGGTCATCCATCAGCACATCTTCTGCCTGGCGCAGTAAGTCAAAGTGCTTCGCTGGATCCTGTTCAGCTTTCGCCTGGTCCATTAGGCTATCGTATTTTTCATTTCTCCATTCTGTACGGTTATTCGGGCTGTCTCCAAGGAAGTAATCAAGGATGACTGCCGGGTCAAGCAGAACGCCGATCCAGCCCATGCGTGCCATCTGGAAGTTGCCCTGGTCCGTAGTATCAAGGTAAGTCTTCCATTCCTGGTTAGCCAATTTGATATCCACTCCAAGATTCTTCTTGTACATTTCCTGGACAGCTTCTGCAATTTTCTTGTGGTTTTCAGCTGTGTTATACAAAAGCGTTACTTCCGGAAGAGTGGACCAGCCTTCTTCTGCCATTCCTTCTTCTAAAAGCTTTTTCGCTTCTTCGATATCTTCTTTAAAGTACTTGCCGCCTTGATCACGGAAATCTCCATCAGGCGTTTCAACACCAGGTGGCACGAATGCGTATGCAGGTGTTTCACCAGCTTTTGTGATATTCTTCGTCAGGGCGTCCCTGTCGATTGCCATTGCGAATGCACGCCGTACTTTTTCATTCGTGAATGGCTCTTTTGTGATATTAAACATGTACATATATGTTCCAAAGTAAGGGACGTTCTTGAAGTCTTTGTTTTCCTTTTCCTGTTCTACTACATCGGATGGAAGAGTGGTTACAAGATCTAGTTCCCCTGTTTTATACATCTGATAATAAGTAGTTGCATCGTTAACCATTTTCCAGGTAACTTTTGTAAGATTGATATTTTTGTTGTCATAGTAATGTTCGTTCTTTTCGACCACTACTGAACTGTCATGCTTCCATGCAGTCATTTTGAAAGGCCCGTTGCTGACATACCCTTCAGCTCCTGCAGCCCAGTCTTTGTTGTTTTCAACAAGGTCTTTTTTGACAGGGTAGAAAGTCCACATTGTTAAAAGTTCTTTGAAATAGCCAAGCGGATCATTCAGTTCGACCACTAAAGTCTTTTCATCAGTTGCCTTTACTCCAACATCTTCAGCAGAACCTTTTCCTTTGTTGAAGTCTTCAGCACCCTTCACGTAATAAAGGTAGAAAGCGAATTGGCTTCCAGTCGCCGGATCAAGTGTACGCTTCCAGCTGTACTCAAAATCTTCAGCGGATACCGGTGAACCATCAGACCATTTTGCATCATCACGGATGGTAAATGTGTATGTCTTGCCGTCTTCAGATACTTTCACATCTTTTGCCGTACCAAGTACTGGCTTGCCATCCTTGTCCTTTGTGAACAAGCCTTCAAACGTATGATCCAACACCCATCCGGAAGTTGTATCTGTTGCCATTGCCGGATCAAGCGCTGGCGGTTCACTCATTGCATTCAATACAAGCTCTTGCTTAACGCCTTTCGTGCTTTCTTTAGACTCAGAGCCTGATGAAGACTTTTGGCTGCCCCCGCCGTAACAGCCGGATAAAACCGAACTGACGAACATAAGGGCAGCTATCATGGATAGCAGCTTTTTCATTGTTTTTCCTCCTCGAAATTGTCTAGATGTTAGTTATATAGATGGCATGCAACGAAATGGTCCTTTTTGACTTCCCGGAAATCAGGAATTATCTCGGCACAAATAGACATCGCATGCGGGCATCTTGTACGGAAGCGGCAGCCGCTTGGAGGGTTGACCGGGCTCGGGGGATCCCCCTGAAGCACGATCCGCTCCCTTTTCGCGGCACCTGGTTTTGCAACTGGAATTGCAGACATTAGTGCCTGTGTATAGGGGTGAAGCGGTTCAGCGAACAAGTCATTGCTGCTGGCAAGCTCCATCATTTTCCCTAAATACATGACACCGATCCGGTCACTGATATGCTTGACCATCCCCAGGTCATGGGCAATGAACAAATAAGTGAGTCCCTCCTGCTCCTTCAGATCCTCCATAAGGTTGATGACCTGGGCCTGGATGGAAACATCGAGTGCTGAAATTGGTTCATCCGCAACTATGAACTTTGGATTGACCGCAAGTGCCCTCGCAATCCCAATCCGCTGACGCTGCCCTCCGCTGAATTCATGCGGGTATCTTCTTGCATGTTCTGGGCGAAGGCCGACTCGTTCCAGCAAATCATATACACGATTTTGCCTTTCCTGCCCGCGGGCAAGACGATGTGCATCGATTCCTTCCGCAATGATATCGCCTACCCTCATCCTTGGGTTAAGGGATGCGTGCGGATCCTGGAAAATGATTTGCATTTCGCGATTCGCGATTGCCTTCTCCTTCCGATCCATAGTGGATAGATCGACACCGTTATAAAACATGGTTCCTTCTGTAGGGTCTTGAAGACCGACAATGGTTTTTCCCAGAGTCGATTTGCCGCTTCCGGATTCACCCACAAGTCCGAAAGTTTCTCCCCTTTTGATTTCAATTGAGATAACATCAACAGATTTAACTGTCTTGTCCTTTTGGATTGTGAAATACTTTTTTAGATTTTCGATTTTAAGAAGCGTATCAGCAGCTTTAGCTTTTGGCTCTTTAATGGTTGCTTCGGTCATGTTGTTTCCCTCCCTGCAGCGACAAGATCTTCGACTTTCGGTGACCTCGGATCGTTCAGCCAGCATCTTGCATAATGCCCTGACTCTGTCTCGAATGCTGGAGGCATGTCCTGAAGGCAAACTTCCATTGCATATTTGCATCTAGGAGCAAAAGGACATCCCGGCGGCGGCGAGAACAAATCCGGAGGCGTTCCTTCAATCGGGATGAGCCGCTCTTTTGCAGAGCTTGTATGATCGGGAATTGATTCCATCAATCCCCATGTGTAAGGATGGCGCGGGTTTTCAAAAAGTTCATGGACCGTACCGCTCTCGACCATCATTCCTGCATACATGACTATCACTCGTTCAGCTGTTTCTGCCACAACGCCCAAATCATGTGTAATGAGGATAATCGCCGTGTCAGTTTTTTCCTTCAGGTCCCTCATCAGATCAAGAACCTGTGCCTGGATTGTCACATCCAATGCTGTCGTTGGCTCATCAGCAATTAACAGCTCCGGATTGCATGCCAGGGCAATCGCAATCATTGCCCGCTGCCTCATGCCGCCGCTGAATTCATGTGGATACTGGTTATAGCGTTCTTCAGGGTTTGGAATTCCCACGAGGCGGATCATTTCGATTGCCCGCTTTTTCGCCTCCGTTTTTTTCATATTTTGATGGACAAGCAATCCCTCTTCAATTTGTTTTCCAATTTTCATGGTTGGATTGAGAGATGTCATCGGGTCCTGAAAGATCATGCTAATCTTTGAACCTTTCACTTTTTGCATTGCCCGTTTTGATAGTTTTAAGAGATCGTTGCCTTCAAAAAGCACTTCTCCATTTTTGATAATTCCTGGGGGTGTCGGGATCAGCCCCATTAAGGTTTGTACAGTCACGCTTTTACCGCTTCCACTTTCACCAACAATGGCGACAATTTCACCTTTGTCCACATGGAAGGAAACATTTCTGACTGCCTTAACTTCACCGCCGTATGTTTTAAAATTCACTTCGAGGTTGTTTACTTCTAGTAAGTGACTCACAGTTGTTCCCTCCTATTTCCGATTCCTAGGATCCAATGCATCCTGAAGTCCGTCCCCAAAGGCATTAAAGGCAAACATCGTCAGGGAAATCATGAATCCAGGGAAGAATAGCCTCCACCATTGGCCGCTTAAAATGACTCCAAGAGCATCGTTCGCCATCGTTCCCCAGCTTGCAAATGGAGCCTGGACACCTAACCCAAGGAAGCTCAGGAACGATTCTGCGAAGATCGCCTGTGGAATCGTGAAAGTCAGATTAACGATGATGATTCCAAGTGCGTTTGGCAGCAGGTGACGCAGGATGATTTTCGCATGGGAAGTTCCCAGCTTCTCGGCAGCCATGACATATTCCTGCGATTTCAGCTGCAAAATCTGTCCCCTGGTAATGCGGGCCATGCTCACCCACCCTGTAACGGACAGGGCGATAATGATTGATGTCACACCAGGATCCATGATGACCATCAGCAAAATGACGATTAAAAGATAAGGAATTCCATAAAGAATTTCGATTACTCTCATGATGGCGTTATCGACTCGGTCGCCTTTTTTGCTGCGTCCAGCCATGTAGCCGGCAATTCCTCCAATGGTAACACCAAGGATTAGGTCGATCAAGGCGGCAACAAACCCGATTGTCAGGGAGACCCTTGCACCATACCAGGTTCGAGACCACATATCGCGGCCAAGGTCATCTGTTCCAAACCAGTGAGAGCTGGATGGTGCAATATTCCCCTTCATTAAATCCTGGTCGGATGGGCTGTAGGGCACCATCTTCGGGCCAAAGAGCGCGAAGAAAACAATCACTAATAGAAGAGACAAGCCAAGGATGGCCAGTTTGTTTTTCATGATATTGATAAGTGTTTCCTTCCATACGCTCAGTGATGGGCGCTGGATGGGGTCGAGAACTTTCTTTTCTGGAGAAACGGGTACGAATAATTTGCTGTCAAGTTGTTTAGGCTGCATGCTATTTCCCCCCGCTTGTCAATTTAATTCTTGGATCAATCAGTCGGTATGAAATATCAATCAAGAACAGGATCACAACAAGTATGGTACTGAAGAAGATCGTTGTTCCCATGATTACTGGGTAATCCCGGTTAAAGATGCTGTCTACGAAGTATTTTCCCAGGCCAGGGATCGCAAATATTTTTTCTATAACGAATGTTCCTGTAATCAAGACGACTGCCAGCGGCCCGATGAACGTGATGACCGGGAGGATAGCATTGCGGATGCCATGTTTGATGACTAACTGTACGGTAGATAATCCTTTTGCATTTGCGGTCTTAATGTAATTTTGGTTCATGACATCGATCATGCTCGAACGCATGAAGCGAGCGATGACTGCCATCGGCGAAGCAGCCAGGGCAAGAGACGGCAGGATACTATGCTGGAAGCTTCCCCATGACGCGACTGGCAGCATTCGCCATTCCACGGCAAAATATTTGATTAAAAGCGGCGCCAATATGAAGCTTGGCACTGAAATTCCAATAATGGCAATCATCATCGCAAAAAAGTCCAGCGGTTTGTTGTGGTTCAGTGCAGCTATGATTCCCAGGATGAGTCCAAAGAACATTGCGACAGTGAGTGCCTGAATCCCAAGAGTGGCCGATGCCGGCATGCCATCAAGAATGATGTCATTTACGGATCGTGTCTGGGATTTAATTGATGGTCCCAGATCAAACATCATGAGATTTTTCATATAAAGGGCATATTGCACAGGAAGCGGCTCATCAAGGTTGTACTTTGCCCGGATATTTTGCAGAACTTCCTCCGGCAGAACATCTGCATCCGACGCGAATGGATCCCCAGGGATAAATTTCATGATGACAAATGTTAACGTAATGATGACCCAGATGGTCAAAAGCATCGTTAAGAGCCTTTTGACTATGTACATTCCATTCACCTCGTTATTTTAAGATTTAAGCATTTACTGAACCGAGAACTCCATTTGTGGCAGTCATGGCAATAATGACGCAGCCCCACATATGCTTGTATGCCGTAACCATGTCATCGCAGGTGAAGCGGATGCTTTTAGGGCCAGTCAGTTCTACAGTTGGCAAAGTCGTTGTCATTTTTGCCTGCTGCGGGCCTTTAAATTTAAGATCAAACTTAACTGGACCATCAGACACGGTGAAAGGCTTCGCCTGCTTTGCTTTTTTCACAGCCGCTTCTGCCTTTGTACGGATTTCTGCACGTGCAGCTTCTGGATGAAGCAATTCGGCAGCAAAACGGTCAACCGCTCTTTTGGTTACCGCACCTTCAACTTCAGGAAGGGTTTCCTGCACTTCTTTTACATAAGCGTCGTCGCCGCTGATGAATAGCGGAGGAACGCCAAAGGAACCGGCAACATAGGAATTCAATTCCGTTTCTCCTACCACTTTCCCGTTAACCTTCATTTCCTCGACACAGATTCCGGCCAAAGTGTGGCTGATGACTGTTACATCGGAACCGCCTTCGCGTCCATGGTGGCCGACAAACATGATGCCATCGAAGGTCTCATCCAATCCTTCAAGCTGGCACATGACCCGATTGCTTCCGGAAACCAGACGTGCGCGTAGATCCAGCTCTTCAATGATGATATTTGACATATTTCCGTGTCCATCTGCTACAACAATTTCCGTAGCTCCTCCGTTAAATGCGCCTTCGATTGCTGCATTCACATCTGCTGTCATCAGTTTGCGGAAACGCTGATATTCGGACGGAGTTTTTAACTGCTGGTTTGTAGCAACACCTGAAATGCCTTCCATATCTGCGGAAATAAATATTTTCATTTTCTTAACCTCTCCCCTTTTTTCAATTTTTCGATAACTAAAGTTAAATGAAAGCTATAATTCTATTAAAATTCAAAACTCTGCTCTTCTGATAGATTCAAAATAAACGCCTTTAACAAGTCTTTTGTTGCCTCAAGATCTCCCAAATCCACCACTTCAACAGGTGAATGGGCGTAACGGGAAGGAACGGATAGGACACCGGTTGGAATCCCTTTGTTGGCATAGTTGACTGCTCCGCCGTCTGTCCCGATACCGGGGAATACTTCAAGCTGGTAAGGAATGTTCTGTTCTTTTGCAAGATTCACGAGCGTCTCTTTCATGGTTTTATGTACAATCAGGCTGAAGTCCATTACCTTGATTCCTGTACCCCGTCCAAGACCAAGACTCTGGTCCATTGTCTCCTCTGGTGTATCACTGACAGCCGTAGTATCGACAGCAATCGCTGCATCTGCTTTAATATGTTCGGAAGCTGTCTTCGCTCCTCTCAGCCCTACTTCTTCCTGTACTGCAAAAAGGAATATCAGCTCTCCTGCAAAGTTTTCTGCCTGGATTTCTTCCAGTGCCTGCAGCAGGACGGCAACCCCTGCCCTGTCGTCCAACGATTTCGCTCTTACTCTGGGTGCATACTCAGGTCCAAAGACAACGAATTCGCTTCCCCATGTGATCGGCGTTCCGATCTCCACTCCCATTTCGAGGACCTCATGGCGTGAAGAAGCACCAATATCAATATAAAGCTGCTGATGTTTTCTAAGTTTTGAAGGGTCATCAAATTTCACATAATGAGCGGACATTGTACCAATCAGTCCAGGTAACAATCCTTGACACCCCATTACCGTTACCGGCTGCGCCAGAAGGGTTCGGTCATCATTTCCGCCTAGTTTTTCAAATCTCAGCAGTCCGTTCTCCTCGATCTTTTTAACCATAAAGCCCACTTCATCAATATGCGCGGTTAAAATAACTTTTGGCCCAGGCTTGTCCCCTTTCTTCCTGGCGATGACATTTCCGATTGGGTCAATGCTGACCTGATCAGTCCGTTCCTCAAGGTACTCTTTCAAAAAATAGGATACGGAATGTTCATAACCGCAAGGTCCCGAGAGACCTGTCAGTGTTTTCAATAAATCAAGCATCATCTTGCCCCCTCCTAATAATACTCATATGAATTTTTGTAAACATCCAGCTGGATAATACTGTTCATTTCGATGATAGAAGGAAGTTCGTTTATCTTAAGCATGGTTTCGTTTATATCATCCTGTGTTGGTACAGCAATCTGGACCAATAGAGGATATGGGCCTGACGTCAAGGTGATATAGCGTATTTCTCTGAACTCTTTCAAAGAATCGATGGCTTCCTTGATCTTTTGCGGCTGAACCTTCAAAAGAATAATTGCTCCTGCTTTGATCCCAATCGCTACAGGGTTAACTACTCCTACTACATCAAGGATTCCGTTGTCCTTTAGGTTCTTATATCGAAGCCTGACTGTCTTTTCCGTCACATTAAGATTGGCGGCTATTTCAGAAAAAGACATCCTTCCATCATTGGCTAAGTGTTTGATAATTCCCCTGTCCATTTCATCTATTTCGTATTTCAAAACTTATCCTCCTTCCGGTAATAGCTTGTTTATATTTTATCCTTTTTAGTACTTTTGTATTATATAGATATTAATTTAAGTATGTTTTAGCTTCAATAGTATCGTAATAAGGAATTAATATGTATTATAGTAAAAGAATTTTCTAAATTCAATAGATTTTTCAAAAAATCTTTAATACGTTGCAGTATTAACCCTTTTTATTATCAAAATTGTTAACAGAATTTCAAACAACTGTAACCTAATCTTTCACTAACTGAAATCTTTTTATGGGATAATAGCCCTTCTGATAAAAAGAGATAGTTCAACCCGGGTGGTGTTAAAGTGACGAAAAAAAGAGGCAGAAAAATCCGGTGGGGACGAGTGATTGGCGCCCTGCTTATCCTTGCGATCTTTACTGTTGGGCTTTTTACCATATATCAGTACATAGAAGGAACTTACCAAGCATTCAATCAACCATTTAAAAAGGCCGAAGCAGAATCGTTTCAAGGAGAGAAGAATACTCAAGAAGAAGTAAATGTTCTATTATTAGGCAGTGACTCTCGCGGAGAAAAAGCAGCGCGAACTGATTCCATCATGGTTGCCCATTACAACCCAAAAACGCATAAGGTAAAACTGATTTCACTTATGAGGGATATGTATGTGAACATTCCTGGACACGGTCAGCAAAAATTAAATGCTGCCTACTCTTTCGGAGGCCCGGAATTACTAAGGGAAACGATTAAAATGAATTTGGGTCTCGACATACATCATTATGCTATCGTCGATTTTAAAGGCTTCGTAAAAGCCGTCGACCTCCTCGTCCCAAACGGAATTCAAGTGGACATACCATATGAAATGTCCGATGGCATCGGTATGACCCTCGAACAAGGAACACAACAGCTCCACGGAGAAGAGCTATTAGGATATGTCCGTTTCCGCCAGGACCGGTTAAGCGACTTCGGACGAGTCCAAAGGCAGCAGGAAGTAGTCTCTAAATTAAAAGATGAAGCCATAAGCCTTAACAGCGTGGCCAAGCTTCCCGAACTGTTAGATCTCCTAGGTTCATATGTCGAAACGGATATTGAAACATCCACACTCCTGACCATCGGAAAAGACATTCTGACTAATGAAACCGGAGAAATTCAAACCATCCGCCTTCCTGAAGACGGCAGTTTCGAGAATGAACGTTATGAAGGGATTGGAGAAGTGCTCGAGGTTGATTTTGAGCAAAACAAGAGAGCCTTGGAGAAGTTTTTAGAAGATGGAAAAGAATAACTGAAGTATCGGAAACGATGTTTCATGATAGTTGGGGAGTCCATTTAATGGTCTCCTCTTCTTTTTTCTTTGTTATTTTACTGGCATGAAATTTTCATCTCAGTAATCGCTCAATAACTTACAATAATAGGCTTGAGTCTAATTTATTTTTTCCCCGCACCCTGAAAAAAAACGATTGCAAAAGAAAAAAAGAACTCATTAAGAGCCCTTTTTCAAACTAACAAAAACACACGATATGGATTGGAATTTTTAAGGGATTAAATCACATTCTCAGGTGGATCGGTTTTATCTCTCCCGGCTGCTGTTAAAATACCTTAAATAAATTTCAACCAGATCATAAAAAAGGGTATCCGTTCATTAAACAAACAAAAGCTGATTCTTCCATACCGTAGAAAAAAGATGCTTTATATTTTTTATCTGCAGGGTCCCAATAAAAAACTCATATATCCATTACGGTGTACCGTAATGGATATTTTGCAAGCCAATTTAAAATGTTCCTAGTCAATCTTAATCTGTGATTTACTATATAATGTTTTTAATATTTACCGGAACCTCCAGTAACCATCCAACATTTCAAAAACGTGACTTTGGTTCGTGTCAGTTAGGTTCACTAAAAAAAGCGTCTCCCCTTTTTCTTTTAATACCTTAGCAGCCGGACCATCTCCAATTGGTGTAAAAAATAATAAATTAGTTCCGTCCAATTTTAAAATTCTACAACGCGCATTTATTTCCGTATCGATAAATTCCTCACCTTGTTTAAGACCAAATAATTCCCTCCAAATTTCTGGTGTTTTATCCAAATCATGCACGACAAATCCGACACTCTCCAATTTTGGTTGACCAACCATGTGCGACCCTATGACTCCTTGTTCTTCTAATTCTGAATATCTTTCTTCATCCGATTTTTCCCATTGAATAAAAAAAGGTAAAAAAACCTTTTTTTCCGGGTATACAGGGAATAACAATGACCACCTGATTACTTGACCATCACCACGAACTCTCTCCCCAGTTAGCGGCCCATATACTGTTAGTCCTTCTGTCTTAAGTTTTATTGCTAATTTTTCTATTTGATTTGTTCGGATAGCTACGGTCGCAGGACCTTCCCGATTTTCTTTTGCTAACTGTTCAACGATTTGCGTTATCAATTGATTTTCATCATGCTTTTCAGCTATTGATAGATTTTCAATTCCTAAAAATTCAATATAACTTAAGCCAAAATAAGATAGGGTATTATATGTTCCCCAAGACTCATGTCGGCCTCCGGTCACAACATGAAGTCCCCTTTTGTGTAAGGGGGATATTGCTTTCTCTGGTTGCTTTAAGAACCAAACAAGGTGATCAAAGAAAAATTGCATTACTTTACCCCTTTCTAACAATAAAATAAACATTAACAATATTTAATTAATTTTCTCTATTATACTGTAAAGAAGTAGGGGGACGTACTTTTTGCTCTTAAATTGGACGAGGTGCTTAATCTTTCCAATTAACCTTGGAATAACTATACTTCACACAAAAAACCGCTCAGCATTCGGAGCGGTTACTATTTTTGTATTTGTCGGGACCGCCTGGGAATCGAATCCCTCTAGCCTGGCAGGTACCTTGTTTTACGATTTCGACTAATTCATTATTTTAAACAGTAATATTCGGTCAGGTACTTAAAAAATATTCAGTATTTTCATAATTGTGTTAAAATATTGATATTAATTGACCAGGAGGTAAATCATGAAAAGGAATAAGTTAGTAATTGTAGGAGTTGGCCATGTTGGCTCGTATGTTCTAGCTGATGCCATGAAATTGGGGCTTTTTAGGGAAATAGTTGTCATTGATAAAGATAAGGATATTGCTTATGGTGAAGCCCTTGACCAAGCGCATGCAACCGCTCTTACCTATATGTCAAATACAACAGTTTATACCGGGGATTATTCCGAATGTGCTGATGCAGATGTAATTATCTGTGCTGCTGGTCCAAGTATGATAAAAAGTGATCAAGATACAATGCCGGACAGGGCCAAATTAGCTGTTGTCAATTCAGAGGTAATTCGTGAAGTTATGACTGGAATAACTAAATATACGAAAGAAGCAATCGTAATTCTTATAACAAATCCGTTAGATACCATGGTGTACATAGCAGAAAATGAATTCGGATATCCGAAGGGACGAATATTTGGAACCGGAACAATGCTTGATTCTGCACGTCTCCGTAAAATAATCGCTACTAATTATGACATCGATCCAAAAAGTGTAACAGGTTATATGATGGGCGAACACGGACACACAGCTTTCCCAGTTTTAAGCCGCTTAAGTGTGCAAGGGTTTGGTGAAAATGAACTCGACCAAGTTTTTCAGGGAAAAGAACCATTAAGTCGGGAAGGTTTGAAAAAACAAGTTGTAAAGGCAGCCTTTGATGTGTTAAATGGAAAAGGGTGGACAAATGCAGGTGTTGCCCAAGCTGCTGTTACACTGGCAAAGGCAGTAATGCTGGATGAACGCAGCGTTTACCCGGTGTCCACAACATTACACGGGCAATATGGATACGATAGAGATGTTGCATTAAGTATGCCATGTATCATCGGCAGAAATGGCGTAGAAAAACAATTAGAAATTACTCTCGACTCACAAGAACTTAAATGGCTGCATGAATCAGCGGAGTATATCAAAGCAGCGATGAAAGTTGCAAAGACAGGCAAAACTCAGAATTCTAAAATTCCTGGGTGATGTTACATTTCTTTTAAGGCGAACAGGATTTGTACTGTTCGTCTTTTTTTTATATTTCCTAAAGCATAGATGTTTATCTTCAAAGCACGTTAGAAGTCATGTAATTCTACTTTTTTTAAAGGTTTATATCTTCAATCCTCCACTTTTTAATACGGTCATCCCTTCCCCTTGCCTTTGTCAAAACAAATCGATACTTATTTTCAATTTCCGGTACGGTTTTATAGGTGAGATTTTTCTTTCTATGTTTTAATTTTTTCAAGCCCAAGCATGTCTAAATTAAAAACTTATAAGTTTTCTCTAACTAATTTCTTCTTGTTTTTCAGTCTTTTGTCGACTACCTTCAAATTCGCTATCAAATCCAACGTTCTCAACATAGAATAGGTGCCTGCCCCCTGCCTTATATATCTTTACCGGGATTAGGCACCTATTTTCATTTCTATAGCTTGACTTCGACTGGACGGACTGGGCTCTTCTCTTCTGTGCTGACAGCAGGTTTTTTAGACCAGTAAGTGGCAAGTATTGGTCCAGAAATATTGTGCCAGGCAGCTCCCAGAACACTTGGAAGTGCAGCCAGCGGCCCGAAGTGTGCGGTCGCAAGGGCAACGCCAAGTCCTGAGTTTTGCATTCCAACTTCAATCGCAATCGCTCTTCGATTTACTTCATCCTGACCAAGCACTTTTCCTGCAAAATAGCCAAGCAGAAGTCCGAATCCATTGTGAAGCATGACAGCGGTAAAGATCAACAACCCTGATCCGGCAATAGTTGCCGCATTGCCGGAAACGACAGCAGCCACAATCGTGATAATCGCCGCAACTGAAATAAGCGGTAAAACTGCTAAGCTTTTTTCCACTGCAACAGGGAAAAATTTCTTAACTGCCAGTCCTAAAACAATGGGAACAATAATTACTTGGACAATGGACGTGAACATGGCTACAGCATCAACCGGCATCCATTGACCTGCCAGCAAAAGCAAAAGCAACGGTGTAATGATTGGAGCCAATAATGTTGAAACGGAGGTCATGGCAATAGATAATGGTACATTTCCCTTTGCCAGGTACACCATAACGTTAGAAGCAGTTCCCCCTGGTACAGATCCGAGCAGTACCAGGCCGGCTGCCAATTCTGCCGGCAAATTCATTAGTTTTGCAATGGCGAAAGCAACGGACGGCATGATGACGAACTGTGCACAAACTCCGATGAACACAGGCAGCGGTTTCGTAAAGATGATTTTAAAATCGACTGCCTTCAATGTGAGCCCCATTCCAAACATGACTACGCCAAGCAGGATGGTGATATAGCTTCCCAGGCCTAAAAATGGGTCTGGAACCATAAACGCAATCACCGATATTAAAATTACCCAAACAGCAAAATATTTTCCTGCAACAGTACTTACCGCCTCTAATAATTTCATATCATCACACTCTTTCTTTTTTATTCAAGATTTTATTTGGATTCAAAAGGTTATCCGGATCAAGGGCCTTTTTGATTTTCTCCATAACCGCCAATGCTGGTCCATGTTCAATTTGCTGATATTTTTGCTTGCCGACACCCACTCCATGCTCACCCGTGCAGGTTCCACCCTGCTTAAGGGCATAGAGGACAATTTGTTCATTGAGGTCCTCAGCCTTTTTAATCTCCTCAGGATTACTCATATCAATCATCAGGAGAACATGATAGTTTCCATCCCCCACATGACCGAGAATTCCGCCGGTAAGACCGAGTGAATCGACTGCTACCCTTGCATGGCTTATTGCGCCTGACAGCTTTGAAATCGGAAGGCATACATCCGTCACCATCATTTTCTTACCAGGGTGCCCATGGATATAAGCATAAGCAAGATTATGCCGCGCCTCCCATAACCGATTCCTCGCTGCATTATCTGTTTCAAACTGAATATCCAGACAATGATGATCTTCAACGATTTCTGTTGTGAACGCTATATCCTGCTTCAAGCCCGCTTCATTCCCGTGAAACTCCAAAAATAGTGTTGGAGTTTCACTATAGCTAGTTTCACTAAACAGGTTCACCTGCCTCATGGAAGGTTCATCGACAAGCTCTACCCTGGCAATCGGCACACCTGACTGTAAAATCGAAACAACTGCTTCTACCGCATCGTTCAATGAAGGAAAAGAAGCTCTTGCCGCCATCACATGCTCAGGAATCCCATATACTCTTAAAGTCAGTTCCGTAAAGAGTCCAAGAGTACCCTCCGAACCAACAAATAAACCATTCAAATGGTATCCTGATGAAGACTTGGCGGCCAAATTTCCAGTATGTATAATCGAACCATCCGCAAGCACCACTTCAAGATCACGTACTTGGTCACGCATGACCCCATATTTGACCGAAGACGTTCCACTTGCATTTGTCGCTGCCATTCCACCCAGCGTCGCATCTGCTCCAGGATCCACAGAGAAAAACAGGCCATATTTTTTCAATTCTTTGTTCAGCTGCGACCTTGTCACACCAGGCTGTACCCTGACAAGGAAGTCCTTTTCACGTACTTCCACGATTTTATTCATAAGCGAAAAATCGATTGTGATGCCATGTTCGTATGGTATGACATGACCCTCTAGACTGGTTCCAAGCCCAAAAGGCACCACTGGGACTTTATATTTGTCTGCAAGGTGTACAATTTCACTGACTTGCTGTGCTGTTTCCGGAAAAACAACAAGATCGGGAAGACTTTCCCTATGGTATGATTCATCCCGGCCATGCAACTCCCTTACTGACTGATTTTCCGATACCTGCTGTTCAGAAAGGATCTCCTTTAAAGCATGTACGATGTTCATACTAGCTGTTTCCATCCAATACTCCTTCTTTCTGCCACAATGAATTTGGTCAGACCAAAGATAAAATTGGTCCAACAAGTTAAAGTCAATTATACTAACTTATCAGAAAAATTCAATAATTCTTTCAAAACTTTTTGTCTTGATTATTAGATTTTACGTCTGTTAAATTTAGGACAGTATTTGAGAACTATTTTGAAAAGAGGCTACGGTTAATGGCGGAGAAGAAAAAGACCTATCTAGTTTTAGTGGATAAAATTACTGAACGCTATTTGACAGGAAATCTTAAACAAGGTGAAAGGCTGCCTTCAGAAAGAGAATTGGCAAGCCAATTAAACGTCAGCCGGACAACCATAAGAGAAGCCCTGAGGACCATGGAACAAAACGGGGTAATAGAAATCCGCCAAGGAGGCGGAAGCTACGTTAAAATTTCTGACTTCCAATCGAGAAAAGAAGAAATTATTGCAGCTGTCAAAGCTGAGACACCACTTGTTTATGAAACGCTGGAACTTAGGCGCGCCCTAGAAGTTGAATCAGCCTTCCTCGCCGCAAAAAGAGCTGCTTCAGCAGACCTTGAAAAGCTGCGGACGGCTCTCAACAATATGGCACAGTCCCTACAGGATCCTGAGTTGGGGCTTAATGCGGATCTTGACTTTCATATCGGAATTGTCGAGGCCACCCATAACTCCATATTTATACAACTGATACATACCATTAGCGGACATATGAAAGATACCATCAGGGCTACCCAAAAGCATCGCTTTAAAGATCCCTCTCGGTACGGAGATACACTCGACGAGCATAAAGAAATCTATCTAGCGATAGCCTCCGGAAATGCGAATAGAGCCAAGGAACTTATGGAAGATCATATTACAAGGATTAGAGAAGAACTGTTAGAGTCGATGGTGGTTGATCTAGGGAAATGAGATGGATTTTAAGGCAGGATTAGGTTTGTGGATAGTATTGCTGATATCTATAGAGCTGTAATAGATGATGATACTCACTTTTAGTTGACTATAGGTTCATCTGCCCGTTTATTTTGAATACTACTTCTTAGAGTGCGGCTTAAGATTAAAACAGAAAAAAATCCACCCATCATATCTGATAGTTGGATTTTTGGCAGGTTCTAAAACGTTTATACTGTTATGTATTTAATAGAAGGAATAATTGTGTATGTATTAAAAGCGCACACTGTCCAAAGCCAAGTAGTATCATTTAAAAAAAACAGGTAAAACCGATAAGTATATCGAAAAAATGGCGGGACCGCCTGGGAATCGAACCCAGCTAACCTGGCACGCAGGTCACAAGCGGTTTTGAAGACCGTGGAGGACACCAGTACCCCATTCAGCCCCATTTGAAGAACAAGGTCTATTATACTTACAAGCTGTTGATTTTACAAGAGAGTTACTCAAATTGTCACAAGACTTGTCTTCCCTTGACCGCTGATACTATAATAAGTAAAGATATTAGAAATGCGTGGGTGAATGGTTATGTATCAGCTTGAAGGTTGGTTTTTATGGTTTATTTTATTCTGGGTCGTAGTATTGGTTGGCTTATTCGCGATTGGCGGATATTTCATGTTCCGCAAGTTTTTGAAAAAGCTGCCTAAGGACGACGGCAAATCGGATATGGACTGGGAAGAGTATTATGTGAATCAGACGAGGCACATGTGGCCTGATGATCAGAAGGAATTGCTCGAAGATTTGGTAAGTCCGGTTCCTGAATTGTTCAGAGATGTGGCTAGGCACAAGATTGCCGGTAAAATCGGTGAGCTTGCGATTGAGGAAAATGCGGATAAGATTACGCAGGAGCTTGTCATCCGCGGCTATATACTGGCTACACCAAAGCGGGACCATAAATTTTTGCGAAAGCGTCTTGCTGAAAAACAAATCAGCACCGCTCCATTTGAAAGCCTGTTTTAAAACTGCCTTAGCGATAAGGCAGTTTTTTTCGCTTGTAGTTAAGCTGCTCCTCCGGAACGTTTCTTTTTTCGCTTGACGAAAAGTTTGAATACATCATCACTCTTCGTCAGTATGATGACTTTGTCCTTGTATGGCTTCATCAGCTTGATTGACTCTACCAGATTGTTGCCATCATATTGGTGGTTCCACTTAAGCAAATCGATCAGCGTCTTTAGGTTCTCTTTTCGCGGAGAATGTGCCAGCTTTGCTTTTCTTAAAATAAACCTTTTCACAATTCTCCAGTCGCGGACGAACACATTCGTCTTAAACACAAAAATATAGTCAGCTTGCCGGAAGCTTTCTTCAAGCCAGCTATAATACACTCCTTCGATAATCCACTTATCCTCCGATAGAACCTTTTTCAGCATTTCGGCCCTTTTTACCGGAGGAGTTTGGGAACCGAAATACTCAGAATCTTGATCCCAAAAAACGCTGTCCAAATCATGCTTTGGAACCCCAAGCATTTTTGAAAGTTTTGCCGCTATGTATGTTTTCCCGCTACCCGGGCCGCCAATCATATGTATTTTCGTCACTATCTTTCACCCTGTCAATTAGTCTTTGTCGAGATCATTGTCAAAAACTGACGGTGTTCTTTCTTCTTTTATGCCTATATGTGCTTTAATGATAGCCAATTCTTTTAAAATCAGCCTTGTATTCAGCCAGGCTCCAACTGCAGCGAGAAACGCAACCACTAAAATGATTATCAACCAAATATTGATAACAATCAAATTGCTCACCTCTCAACCAATTTTACCACAATCTAACATGAAAAAATGATAGAATTCATGAGGGAGGGATTTTCATGATAGAGATCGGGTTCTGGATCTTTTACTATTTGCTGTTAATGACGATTTTCGTCAGGGCCATTTATATGGTCATCAAGAAAAAACAGGTTGCCCTTGCAATGGTTGTGATATTGCTGATCATTTCTGTGCCTATGGTCAGCCTGATGAATAGCATTGGCAGGCCCCTTGAGATGAATGAATTCGAATTTTTAGCAAAGGAATTCAAACATGGAGCACTATGGGCCATTTTCACCATTGCAGGATACATCTACCTGCTCGTTTGGTTCTTGTTTTCTTTTAAAAAAATAACGAGTTTCAGAATCTGAAACTCGTTTCTCACCTTATTCTTCTTCTCCGCCTGCTATAGGCACCGGACCGCATAGCCTTTACCTCACACACATTCCCTGCGATTAGGAGAACAACTCCAATAGCAATTAAACTAAACATAACTGAAGGTGAAATGGTCGCAATATATCCCATTCCCTTCATGAACATCGGTACAAGGAAAACAGCAAGACCAAGGGCTTTCAGAAAAAATGCATAAAACTTCAAAGACATCTCGGCTCCTCCTGACTGAATCAAGTGGTCTTATCATTGTATTCAGTGAGGGTTGAACAGTTCACAAAAAATTCAATATTTTTAGATTGGTAAAATAGTATGATGGTGGTGACTAATTAAAGGAAGGAAGATGATTGTGGCTTTTAAGGAGCGGAATGAACCCATCATTTTATCAAAACTGCGAATTTTAAATAAAAGACTTGCGTTATCAGATGAGGAAAAAAGGTACCTATCGAACCTCGAAAAAGGATATCAAGGCGAATTACAATTCGATGCCATGACAGAGACACTGACAAGCAACTGCTTAATTTTGAATGAATTGCTGCTCGAAGTAGAGAAAGCAACCTTTCAGATAGATACTCTAATTATATTCGCTGACACGTTATACGTTTTTGAAATAAAAAACAACCACGGAGATTACCTGTACAAACAAGAAGGACTTACCTCGACTACAACCGGAGCATCAATGAAGAATCCCCTTGATCAACTTAATCGCACTAAGCTGCTTTTTAAAAAGCTGTTGAATCAACTCGGCTACAACTTTAAGCTTCAAGGCTCCGTCGTTTTCGTTAACCCCGAGTTCACACTGTATCACGCACAACCCGAACTCCCATTCATTTTTCCCACCCAAATCAAACGACTCCTCAATCATCTCAATAACCAACCCGGAAAAGTATCCACCAACCATAATAAACTTGCAAGCAAACTAGTCTCCATTCATCAAACTGACAGCTTATCCAATAAACTACCTTCCTTTCATTATGATGAACTCAAGAAAGGGATTACTTGTTTGGAATGTGAGTCTTTTGCGGTGACAGCTTCTCATAAGTTTCTAGAGTGTGATGATTGTGGGAGGAGAGAGTTGATAGAGTCAGCCGTGATAAGGACAGTTTCAGAACTTATGATACTTTTTCCTAACAAAGAAATCACTTCTAACACTATTCAGGAATGGTGTAAGGTAATTAATTCAAAAAAGAAGATTAGAAGGATTCTACTTAAGAACTTTGACACAAAAGGCAGTAAACAATGGAGAAAGTATCATTGAAACATCCTTATTCATGACAGGACGGATACTTCTTCTCCTTGTCCTGCATTTTTTGTCCATCAGGGCCTCTATGACGGACACTTTTTCCTTTTTCCCTGCCTTTTTTGTCCGTCATGGCTTCTATGACGGACACTTTTTCCTTTTCCCCTGTCTTTTTTGTCCGTCACGACCTCTATGACGGACACTTTTTCATTTTTTCCTACCTTTTTTGTCCGTCACGACCTCTATGACGGACACTTTTTTCCTTTTTCCCTGCCTTTTTTGTCCGTCACGACCTCTATGACGGACACTTTTTTCCTTTTTCCCTGCCTTTTTTGTCCGTCACGACCTCTATGACGGACACTTTTTCATTTTTTTCTGCCTTTTTTGTCCATCACGACCTCTATGACGGACACTTTTTCATTTTTCCCTGCCTTTTTTGTCCGTCATGACCTCTATGACGGACACTTTTTCTCCTTTTCCTGCATTTTGTGTCCATCATGAGCTCTATGACGGACGTTTTTTCCTTTTTCCTGCCTCTTTTTGACGGTCAGCACCTCTATAATTAACACTTTTTTTATCATTCTGTCCTTTGACAGGAACTTTTCCCATTGAGCATCACTTTCCTGCGTCTTTATCTGATTCGACATAATTCACGAATCAAACAAAAAAACAACCAGCCCCACCTTCGCTGATTGCCTCGATAGCCACACTTGCTATCCTGCCTAGTATTTATATTAATGGAGAAATATAAAATCCGTTGCCTGAATTTGTTAAGGATTTTTTAATATCTGTTAAAGCAGATAGAAGTGGGCACATACCAATAGGAAATTAATGATGACTTTGTAAACCATCGCCAACACTCCTTATATTATGAGATCCCTTCCATCTATACTTTAGCACAGTATTGTAAAGATGAAATGAAGCAAATTCGGCTATTTTGTAAACTTTTTACCTGAAATTCTATTAATATCTAGTTAAGTTAGAGGATACCAGCTTCAAAGCCGCAGCAAGGTCCACATCTTCTTCTAAATGGAGTGGCGACCATGGAATATAAATATGAGGTTCAATCCCTACTCCTGTCATACCACGACCAAGATCAATTCTGGACAAACGCGAGGTTGGATACCATAGTTCATATCCTTCATCCCACCTCTGGATGGCCAGGTTAGCATAATCGTTCAGCCCTGCCGTTGGTCTTCCAATAACGGTAATTTTGCTGGACTTCATGCAAGTTTCCACAAACGAATCACCTGCACTTCCACAAAAAACATCCGTCATCACAACAATCGATTTAGGCACAGACTTTCCTTTTACAAAAGTATCCGGAATAAAATCACCAAAATCGAATTCCACAAAACCTTTCCCGTCATTTCGTTCCCATTCCCTCTGCCATGCTCTCAAGAAAACCATGGTCTGTACATCTTGTACGCCTTTCATCTGCTCCTCTACCATTTCTAGCTGCCGTTCTGTGTTGGCCTCGGTACAGTTGAATAGCATTCTTTCTTCTGGGTCCGCCAGTTCTACTCCTTCTTCTGGCATCAAATAGGGCAAGAGGTTAAAATAGCTTGCATCACTACCTCCATAATTCACTCTGACATCTATAATCCAGTTTTCCAAAGACTCAAGGAGATGTTTATGCTCATCAATCATCCTGATTATAGAATCTGGATCCGCAAAGTCTGTCATCGTCAACAACAGTGTCCTATCATTCAACTTCTCTACAGAATATACTGGCTGATAGTCATCTTTTGGATAAAAATGAAACCAAACTTCACTCCCGGAATCCTTTACACCATACTCATATAGCTCAAGAATCGGCCCCCAGTTTTCCCGTTCGGCATGGCTCTCACTCAATAGGCTCGCATGCCGCTCCCTTAGCTCCGATATCGCCCATCCACCAATCGAAGTAAAAGTCGTACCTTTTACAAGCCGCTTCTCAGCTCCCACCTCGGTGACATAAAGCTTGTCCTCATACCTTCTTACCTTAAACCCTCTGTCCTGCGTGGCTTCCTTCTCCACGTTACGGTCCTCAAAATAAATATGCTTATCCTTGAAGTCTTGCAAATATTCTTTTACGACACTGCCAAAGTCATCTTCCTTTACCTTTTCAAGAAAATACTCCGGCCGATCCCACCCCTGCTTGTCCTTCCACCCTGCATAATCATGATGCATAATATGGACGATATCTTTAAAAATGGCATCCATACTATCCCTCCCTGCATCTAAAAATACTTATGTAATAGTCCTCCACAGGAAAATCTCCGATACATTCAAAGCCATTCTCGCTGTAAAAGCTTTTTAACTTTTCATTTCCTGCCCAGCAATCCAGATACAGTTCCTGCCCGAAACCTCGTGCTTTTTGACATGCCCAGGACACAAGATCAGCACCGTATCCTTTTCCCTGGTAATCGGGGTGTAGAGCTAGCTGGTATAAGTATTTTACGGCTCCCTCAATATGCCATTGCCCCACATCTTTAATGCCAAATGTCCCGATAATTTTTCCATCAACTGATGCAACATACAAAAATCCAACCTGTTCCAGCAGCTGTTTTTCATCCCATGGGTAATTCCACTGATTCACACCTTTTTGGTGTAGTGAAAGCGAAGCTGCATTTAACACAGACAGGATTTCACTAACATCCTCTATCTCTGCTGATCGGATTTCCATACCAATTAGCCCTGCTTCCTGCAAGCGAACATCAATACCAGCGGAACCCTTATCCTCCGCTCGTATTCTTCCCTGGTGGGGAAGTTTTCAGCTTCCGGAGTCCCTTCTCTCAAATCTTCTATTATAAAGCCTGCTTCCACTATGAGCTTGAAGTATTCTTCTACTGTCCGATGGTATTTGATTACCTTTTTCCCAATCCACGGTTCAGAGCGTTCTCCCTGGTTGAAATAATCATCCACAATCCAGTCAGTTCTTCTGCCGCTGCCTTCAGCACTTTTCGAGGAGGAGGTGAGTACCGGGTGCTGAACGCTGAAAACAAACCTTCCGCCGGGGATCAGCGAGTCGTGAACCTTTGTAAAAATACTGCCTAAGTCCTCTAAATAATGCAGTGCAAACCGAGAAAGGACTAAATCATATTCCTCTGCCAGCGGTTGCCATTCTTCCATTGAAGCGTGCAAAATCTGGCCAGAAGTGCCTTTCAAATTTCCCACTGCAACATGCATCATATTTTCGGAACCTTCCAACCCGATATATGCACCAGCACCTTCTCTCAGGAGTTCAACCCCTATCTCGGCATCGCCGCAACCCAGATCGAGTATCTTTTTACCTTTCACATTCCCCTTTAACTCGAGCAAGATTGGTTTTTCTATACTATTATTTGGACTTTGAGGCCGTGTTCTTCTCTTCATGTAATTCTGGAAAAAATCCTCTTCCTCATAAGCCGATGACCCTCTATACTCCATATAACCCCTCCATTGCCTTAATAAGTTAAATCTTCGATATTTTATCATATTAGGAGTGAATTGGAATATAGATTTCTATCATTTCTATATCATTCCCAACAGGATGATAGGTTTCAATTATGTAGTTTCCATCCAGTTCCTTTTGATATCCCTGTCCATCGATCCACTCATCAAGTGTTGAATACAATTTTCCGATTTCATTCCCTTTCCCAGAGATCATTCCGTAACTATGCTGAATTTCTAAGAATTCAATTTCCTCCGGCACGGATACAGGCTTTTTCTCCACAAGGATACCAACGTAAAAGATCCCTTCAGCATGACTGTTACTTACTTTTGGCTCATAAACTGTCACTTCGGTTCCCTCATAGTTCGGAATACGCTGTAAAAATCGCTGTGCCGCCTGAGGTACCAGCTGTGCAAAACTTTCAAATGGCCCACTATGTTTCATCCCAATCACTTTAAATTCCCTGTTCACAACCTGGCACATATTTGATCCTCCTAAAAAAATTCGTATAAACCTTCTTTAAAGTAAAGGTATTCTTCATCTGATACTCGGTATCTGGTATATCCTTCGTAAAAAGAAGTCAGCATTTCCGGCTTATCCCTGAATTTTCGAATCGCCAGAGATTCATCATAACGAGGATCCCCAAGCGTCATACCAGCAACATCGATAAACAAACGGACCTCTCCATCCACCACCAATACGTTATCTGAGGTGCAATCTCCGTGGATGGTCGTTTGTTTTACCTTCTGCGGTTTATCTCTTTCCAACTGTTTCAATAATGTTAAATTGCCATCAGCTTGTCCAGACTCAGCGTATAATCGAGCCCTCATCAACTGGGTTTCGAGCCAGTCTGTTTCTGATTTCAAACCGGCTTCTTGCTCGTGAAGCTGTTTTATAAAATCACCAAAACTCCTCACCAGCCTTTGTTTTTCCTTCATAGTCCCGGCCTTTTTTAATGCAGCAGTCAATGTAATTCCATCCTCAAAAGACATCAGCAAATGGCTGGCATCCTCTTCCTCGACGAAACCATAATACTTCGGAACAGGAATGGAATTTTGGTGGGATAAAGTTTGAAGCACTTCTGCCTCTGACTTTAACCATTCTCGGTATTTGACTTTAGATGCACTTTTCATAATATACATGCCATCAGGTGTAACAACTTTCCTAACCTGAGAGGTACACCCTTGTTCAGGAAGTGTTACGATCTCAATTGCATCCTCCAAAAGACCCGCGAATAAAATTTCGCTGCCGCTCATAAGTAAGTTCCTCCCCCATTCCGCCTCGTTTGAATCTAGTTACTGTTCTGTTCTTTCTATTTATTAATATAGGTTTAACTCCAGATCACAATTTAAAATGAAGTTTGACAAAACTGGCAACCTCGGCTGCAGTTAAATTGGTGTTATTAATCCGAATATAGTTCGCTCGTTCAATTTCACCTTCATATGAATTTAAGCGATACTGATCCATTGATTTCAGCAAATCGTTTTCGGACCGTTCTATGTTTCGCTTGGAAGCTTTTTGCTCCAGCCGATATGTACTTCTGTTTCTTACGAGCCTCTCTTCCAGGTCTGCCTCAAGCTCAACAAAATAAACCGAGCCGCCTTCTGACTCGAATAATTGGCAAACTTTCTCGACATACTCCCAGTCTTCCTTTATATCAAACGCCCAGACATACGTGAAAATCATTCCGCTTTGATCACTTTTTGCCATAGCTTTAAAGAGCTCTTCTCGAAACAGGCCAACTAGCCTTTTCCCTTCCCTTGTCCCATAGTCAAAAAAGGGATTTACCAACTCAATCGTCATATGATTATGAAAAAGTTTTAAATCAGTTATTTTTTCCAGTTCATGCCCCACTGTCATTTTCCCTACCGCCTGCGGGCCAAATATTAAGACAAACTTCATATTGACTCCACTTCCATCCTCTTTTTATACTCTTTGCTTAGCTCACTCCATACATCGAATTTATTTCCATCGAGATCATAAAAAACAAAATTGCGGCCAGCATGTCCCCGGTTTTCAATCTCACCGACATTCATTCCTCGTTCAATAAAATCAGCATGCATCGCTTCAAGAGTGTCTTCACCATCAACCTCAAAAGTAAGAATGAACCTTTCTGATCCATGTACATCCTTAAAGTTTGAACTTTCACCCGGAGACTTCACCAAAAACAGACTAATATCAGCCAAGTTCATAATTGCCTTATCTTCATCCAGATAATTTAAACTTGCACCAAGCATATCCTTATACCAATCCGATGATTTCTCTGGTTCTATTACCGGTATGTAAATTGTCCCGACTCTGATTAATTGATTTTTCAATTGCCTCCACCTCTGTTATAAAGATTCTCTATTTCACTGATATCCCCTTCTTATTTGTTTAAAAATTCCATATTTAAAAAAACACACCCAAAACGAGTGTGCTTTAAGCTCAATCTTATATCCAGTCGTTGTATGAATTTTTAAAATCCCAGCAAACAATATAAAACTTTCCACCTGCCATAGTGAAAGTAACTGCGGGGCCTATAAAAAATTATAGACAAGAACCATCCAAGGATAAGAAAAAAACTCACTCTTTCCCCTTGATTTTCTCCCTTAGTTCCTCTAACTCCTCGATTGAAAGGCCGCCAAGTGCTTGTGATATTTCTGATTCGATCTCTTTTCTGTTTCTTTCACGATATTGATCCCACCAGTCCCGGAGACCCTCCGTGTTGTTAAGCAAATATTCGATGTCAATAACCTCGACTTCATCATCGGAAATATAATTAAGTACGGCTGCCAACATTTTATTTAATTTTTCAATTTCATTATTTTCTTTGTCTTGCTGGATTTCTTTTTCCGGACCCTCAGCTTCTTGTACATCAGGATTCTCTGCTGCTTTCCGTGGCAAGGTCTCACCTTCTTTTTTACCTTTTAGTATGCATTATTCCCTAAAGATTGGATTTTTATTGAACAGATAATTCCCCCCCCATGTTACATTTTTAATGATGAGGTGGTACATTTGCTATGTACATTATCCTTAATGCTACTTTATTATAATCAATGGACTCTTAACAGCAAGCCCGCTGGAATAGTCCTAAAGCTATTTCCTTTCACCATTCCCCAGGTATTGATTGAGACGTTCGCTGCCAAAAAAACAGATTTAATCACATGGAGGAAGGGTTGGACATGGTATCACTCATTCATTAGTTTAGCGATTAAATTATTGTTATGCCGAGGAATCATTTCAACCATCCGAATCATCAATAAAGATGATCTCTCAGTAGATTAATATCCTGAAAAAGACCAAATCAAAGGATGATTTGGTCTTTAGCGATTTTCAATTATCGATGCCTTGTAAAACCTAAATAACGCGTTCCTTGAAAAGTCAGTTCTCCATCATCACCTTCAACCAACTGGCCGTACTCCTGTCCGTTTACATGAAGCTCCAATCTGTCTCCACTATCAAACTCAAATGTCACATAATAAACATTACGTGCTGCAGTTTCTCCACCTCCGCGCACGCTCGTTCTTTTGGTTACAACTTTAGCGAATGAGTTTACGCGTGGTGATTGGTTATTTTTACTCCAGGTACCTAGACTTTTGATAATCGTAAAAATTATTATGCCGAATACCAATATAAAGACCGCTCCTATAAAAATAGGGCCAAACGTAAACATAAAATCCATTCCCATTGGTTCTTCTATCATGAGCCATCCTCCCCCTTGTCACTCAACGCTTATATATCTTTACGAAAATATAAGAAAAAAGATTCAAATCATTTCCAATTACATTATCGTATCCATCAGTTCAACTTCGATTTCCTTCGGATTCGACCAGTCATGAAATACTTCCAAATGCCATTGATCCATCAATCTTCGATATCCGTTTCCTTCAATCCATTGATGAAGCTTGCTATATGTATCTCTTATTTTTCCATTAGATCCTTTGTGCCGTATGACCGCATATCTTTGTGCTGGAATCCTCAGGGTCACCATGTTTTCAGGAATGTCCTCGTAGTCAGATACTTCAACACAAACCCAATAACCATCCTCCTCGTCTGAACAACTGTCAACAACAAAAGCCCCATGCTGCAAAGATGGATTTAATACATTCTTTATTTCATGTACTCGCTCACTCAATTGCTTTGATGCTTTCGGAATTTCCTCGATATATTCATTACCAGGACAGAATACCCGGATGCCTACTAGTTTAATTTCTGAACACTGCTTGATTTCAGTCATAGCCTATTCCTCCCCTCATAGCTGCTTGATATAACATTACTATGCGTGAATTTTAAAGATTAAAATTCCTCTAAATGCAAATGGTAAATAAACATTTCTCCTTCTCTTCCCATAGCCCTTTTACCTTGGTCAACGAAGCCGCCTTTTTTGTAAACATTTTGCGCTATAACATTTGAGTGATTTACAGCCAGTATTATTTCATTCACTAAAGGAAAGTGGTCGTTTGTAAATTGTTTCAATAACCGGATTGATTCTGAACCAATACCCTTTCCTTGATAAGGAAGATTGATGGAATAGGCTCTTAGCAGCATTGCATTCTTGTTTTCACTGTACACCTTCGCTCCCTCCCAGCCATGAAGCACAAAAAATCCCGCCGGATGCCTATCATAAAGAATGACAACTGGATGCCGGTCTGGCTCTACATCACATTTTTCCAGAGCTTCTGCAGGAAGAGCAGTGAATCTCCTCTGTTCATCTAGCAAAGCGTAATTCAATAAGCGACTTTTGAATTCATTATTATAAAGCTGCAGAGAAACCATTTCTTTTTTAGCCATTGACATCCAGAACTCCCCTAGTATTTTATGATATATTAATAGAAACCCTGCCCTCTTTGTTCTCAGCATGATTCCATACTACCTGTATTTCGAAAATCCCTTCCTGAAAAAACAACGGAAACCTTCTTCTAACTGATTCCTGCATGGGCAAATGGCAGGCTTCTTCAATGCTTACCCAAACTGCTTTTCCTTCAGGACCATCCTTTAGGAGTTCCCCTTTGAAATCAGTAGTAATATAATGGAAAATCATATACCTGTCCCTCACGGCAGGATTCACATATTCATAAAGACCCTTATATTTTAAATTGCTTACGTCGAGCCCTGTTTCCTCTTTCACTTCTCTTATAGCACCTTCAACAATGCTTTCCGGAAAATCCACTTTTCCTCCAGGAGGGAGATAACCCTTGAAATGATCATGCTGACGGTCGAGGAGTAATACTTTATCTCCATTTTGGATCATGCACATCGTCCAAATCTTATAGTTTACTTGATCGCTCATATAATCTCCTTATACTTCTTTACTTTCATCTCATTACGTTTCTTTTAAAAACAACCCTAATACCTGGATACGATACCTATAAGCAGTTTAAAATTCTTATCTTTCTTATGTACTCTTTTAAAACCTTCCCTGCAATCCAATATGAACACTGTTTTCCATAGCCAAAATCTTATATATGCCGATTGAAAATGAATGGGTCCCTGTATTCCCCTCACTTCATATTCATTTCCGTACTCCATTTCAATTTCAGTCCTTACCACCCATCTGTTTCCGATGCCTGCCTCGATATATTTCAACTGATGATATCTCCTTATTTCTTACTCCCTAAAATGGCCGTTATTCTTTTATGCATTTCCCTCTCATCAATATATTCAAAGAAACCAATCTGATTTCCCCAAGGATCGGAAAAAGTCGCCCACTTAACAGGAACTTCTTCTCTCTCGTAAATCTCAAATAGCTCAACATCTAGTTCCCTGACTAATCGAGATCGTTCACCCTCAAGCGACCTTACTCCCAAACGCAATGGGCCGCACCCTTCCGCAGGTTTCCCTTCCGCTACCTGAAGCCACGCCCCGGGAATCAACTCCCATTCAGCAAACCCACTATGAGGGGTAAAATCCGGCTCTTTATTAAGTAAATTTTTATACCAGCGCAAACCTTCTTCAAAATCTGTTACTCGCACCTGATACGTCATTTCAAAAATCACTTTTATTTCCTCCTTTGTCTTTAATGATTCATTTCCAATTTTGCACCTCATATCCAAGAACCCAGTCCAGCCTTTTGATTTTCATTTCGTCTGGTGTACTTCTTAGCAGGAGATTTCGTAATCTAATCGCGGCCGAATTTTCGAGTTGCATCATTCTGGCCATCATCCTGGAGCTTTGAACAATTTTTTTAGTACGGGAACTCCTCAATTGTTCATATTGGTTCAGTGCTTTTTCAATTTCCCTTGGATATTGTTCTAGACAATTTGTAAGGACTAGCGCATCCTCCATCGCCTGGGCTCCACCCTGACCGAGATTCGGAAGCATCGGATGTGCTGCATCTCCCAAAAGTACAGCTCTTCCCTTATGCCAATCATCAACTGGCTTTCTGTCAAAAATCTTATGTACAAGGATTTTCGATTCTTCAGTTGATTCAATGACTGCTTCTATAGGACCCCACCAACCCTTAAAATGCTGTAGAACAACGCTTTTAATCTTTTCTGTCGTTATTAGAGTCCCTTCTGGCATGTTCACCGCTGCGAACCAAAACACGCGACCTTTTCCTAAATGAGAAAAACCAAACCTTTTACCCCTTCCCCAAGCTTCAAAGCCTCCACCGAGCTCCACTGGGAAACGATCATCCTCAAAATAAGATATCCCCCTGAAAGCGGTGAAGCCTGAATAACGCAAAGGAGAATCCTCAACAATTTCCTTTCTCACCCTTGAGTGAACACCGTCCGCTCCGATAAAAAGATCTGCAATATCCATCTCACCATTCTCAAAAAAACTGGTGACTTTCTTCCCCTCCTGTTTCAGCCCTGAAAACTTTTTCCCAAACACAACGCTATCAGGTGTTAATTTTTCATATAAAATCCTTTGCAAATCCGGCCGGTAAATCAAATAACTATAAGTGTCATACCGCTCGGCCTGTTTATGGACCGGCATGTTCACAATGAGTCTGCCATCAGAGGTTCTAATTTCTGCCTTCTTCACTGGTGAACCCGCTTGACGCACTTGATTGGCAACCCCTAACTTTTCCAATACCTTAATCGCATTGGCTGCCAGCACAATGCCTGCACCAGTTTCTTTCAGCTCTGTACCTTTCTCAAAGACTTTTACCATCAATCCCTTTTGCTGCAAGGCACTCGCGGCAGATAAACCTCCAATACCAGCACCTATAATCGTTATCTCAGGTTTGTTCATTGCTAAAGACATCTGCCTCGCTCCTTTCTATCCAATCCCGTATTGAATATTCTTTCTTCACTGGTTTTGTTTGGTATGACAGCGTTGTTAGATTCTATCGGACATTTTTTCGCTCATGCACGTTCCCGTTAGTCTGATAGAGTCTGTTTATCGGACACTTTTCCACGCTGCACGGCTAGATTTGTCCTTTAGAGCCCTTCTATCGGACACTTTTTCACGCTGCACGGTTCGATTTGTTCTATAGACCTCTTCTATCGGACACTACTCACTTCTGGACGCTCCAGTTTGTCTGAAAGAGTCGTTTTTTTTAAACTAGTTTCTGAATTGACCTTTTATAGAGAACATCCACCCTCGCATATGGTAAAATTATGTAAAGTTAATCCAAAGAGGTGCTAACTATTGACTAGACCAAGAGCTTTTGCTGCTATCATTAATGAAAATAATATCCTTATGACCAAACATGTCTACCCTGATGGAGAGTTCTGGACACTTCCAGGCGGTGGTTTAGAGGCCGATGAAACGTTCGAAGATGCGGTCGTTCGAGAAGTGAAAGAAGAAGTGAATTTGGATGTAGAAGTAGTGGATTATCTTTTCACCGGTCAATACAGCGGTGGTGAAGAGCAGTGTTTCCTTGTCCGCCAAATGAACCATCAAGAACCTATCCTCGGTTGTGACCCAGAGTATGGCGAGAGCCAAACATTAAGTGAAGTACGGTGGCACTCACTGGAATCCATGAAAGATGACCTGCATGTTTCAAAAGTTTTAGAAGCTTTGAAAATAGTAGTTTAAATCCATCCGCATTCACATATTTGTTCTAATATATAACGGCTGGAAGGTTTGAATTATTTCAAACCTTCCTACCGCTTATTTTTATAATAGATAAAAAGACACAGTCCATTTTCCCGTAAAAACTTCTCTATACATTCATGCCAGAAATCAGCTTTCCACCTTTGCCATATAAGAGGCCGGATTCAACTCTTCGCTTTCTATGACCACTGCAGTTAAACCCTTGTCTGTCTTTGTTTCATGCCACTCGCCTTTTTGCCAGAATACTGCAGTGCCAGGCTCTACTTTAAAGTATTCTTCCGATTCTCCGCGAACAATGCCGGAGCCGCTTACCACCAGCAATAGCTGCGGCATGGTTGCCTGATGAAAACCGATGATCCCATTCTCATCTAGATACATAAACCCAATATGGGTTGCGTTCACTGTCCTTACAATCCTTGACATCACAAAGTCCGAATCAAATTTTGTGATGGCCCCTCCAATGTCCTTTTTAAAATTATAGAATTCCATTTTGCCACCTCCATTCCTTTTCAACAACCCCGGACCGCGTTCACTTTCCAGCCCTGATACTATATTGCTTTACAATCAAATGCTGAGGAGTTTCAGGCACTGCATGAAGAGAGGTTCTGATAAACTCGGGGTACAGCTTTATCTTTGCAAGTTGGCTGATTGGCACCCATTGGTAAACTAATCGTTCTCCTTCTTCCCCAATGAACGCATCTGCTTGAAAATCGAAGCTGCCTTCCAATGGTGATACATGATAATACAAGCCAATTTCATGAAAATCTCTATGTTTGTAGTCAAAGAAGTTTTCGGTAAACCATAACAGCCGATCCACTTTGACGTCTATTCCCAATTCTTCCTTTACTTCTCTTACAATACTGGTTTGTGAATCTTCCATTACAGTGACCCTGCCACCTGGCAATGCCCAGTGTTCATCGTCTGCCTGCCTATGTATGAGTATATGGTTGTTAACTATCATCACAGCTGCGACACGATAATTAAAAACCGTCTTTTCCATGTAAAATGTAGCGTCCATCACTGTTCCTCCCCTTTGTAAAAGCTGTCCAATTCTCTTGCCAGACTGGATCTGCGAAACCCTTTTTGCCGCTTCAATTCCTTCAGTTCCTCTAACGTCTGATAGGAAAGGCGGATGCAATAGTAATTAATATATTCAATGGCAGCAAACAGATATAGAAAAAGAAACCAATACCGCTCCAACTGATTGCGAATCATCAAATAGGCCAATATAAACAAACCTATAAATATGAAAAATGCATTCATCTTTTTAAATAAGGAAAATAATTTAAGCTTTTTAGCCGGCAGCCTGGACAAATTGTCCTGTTTCAACTGTTGCAGCTTCAAATACCAGTAATAACTTCCCTGCATCAAGATAAACTCCAGCAATCCAAAGGCATAAATGGAAGAGAATGCTCCTAAGTATGGAATCGACCATTCAAAAAGCTGGATATATATGATCTAAATGTTTGCAAAGGTAAAAACCGCAAAGAGTTCACCAGTATATAAACTGACTAATTTTCTTTTTACTTTTTACTGCATGACCCTAGTCTGCTAGTGTATATTGCTTCATAAGATTCTTAATCATCGGATTCAGCTTCTCTGGCAAATCATTCACATGAAAAAAGCGGGTCTCTTCCGTTTCCACTCCATCTGCTTTCAATTCTCCACCTTTAATATCCCTAGTCATATACGCAACCGTTACCGAATAAAACTCATCCCCGTTTGGCAACTTTACGTAGTACTCCTTACCCGAGAAAACTCCAACCAGTTCTAGTCTCCCTATTTCGAGCCCAGTTTCTTCGAACACTTCACGTCTGCCTGCATCCTCTGTCGACTCCCCTAATTCAAGAAAACCTCCTGGAACACCCCATTGTCCGTCGTGACGTTTCTGCAATAAAAACTCTTCATTTTCGTTGATCACTGCCACTGCTGTTCCCACTAAAATAAGCGGCTGGTGGCCAATCACCTTCCGCAAATCCTCGATATATCCCATGACAACCTCCAATAGGTAAAAATTAACTAGTTAAACAAGATTCGACAGCGGCTTAGCATTTCCTTCTTTTTCCCATATTTAATATAGAAATTAACTGCTAGTAATTCTAAATTGTGTCCGTTAATCTCTGCTATAAGAGAAACTTTTCCTCTTGTTCTCGCTCTTTTTGTCAGTCATAAAGGCTATATTGGACACTTTTCCTCTGGTTCTCACCCTTTCTGTCCGTCATCATGGCAGTGACGGACACTTTTCCTCTGATTCTCACTCCTTTTGTCCATCTTCAACGCTATAAAGAAAACTCCTCATGTTCTTGCCCTCTCACGATAAATAGCACTACCCAATCGGGCAGTGCTAAGTACATTTTATTATGTTCTAGTAATTATAATGACACCGCCACAGTGGGACATCGCCTGAAATTCCAACTTGCATTCCTCTTTCAACATAGATTGCAATTCATCAAAAACAAAGTAAAATTCATCTTCGTCCCAGAAATCAATACTGTCATGTCTGCAGGTTTCTAGCTCTTGTCTAGTATCAAAAGCGATGTCCCCAATCAAGATTTTTCCTTTCTCCTCAAGCATTGGCAATAATATTCTAATAAACTGTCTTTTTTCCTCGTCGGTTAAATGATGCAATGCATATGTACTGACAATGTAATCATACTTCTTTGCCTTAATATCTTCAGGCAGTCCGTTTGTAATATCCCATTCGATCAAGTTGGCCTTCGGCATCTTGGGTTGAGCGAGTGCAATCATCCGTGATGAAAAATCTATTCCATCGATCTGATGTCCATGGTCATACAGCTTGGATGTCAAAACTCCTGTACCAAAACCGATATCTAAAACCCTCGCATTTTCTTTCCCCATCACTTTTTTAAAAATGGCATTTAAAATAGCCCTATACCCAGCGAATGGGTAGACTCCGCTTTCCTCGCTTACCTGCACGGTCTTATCATAGCCATTCGCCCATAAATCAAAGCCCTGTTTGCTTAACATGGACTTTCCTCCTCTGTTCTCATCTGACGCTATCCAATCTTTGATAATAGTCAAATACATCCTTTTCGAATACAGCTACCGGCTTCCAGGTCACCTGTTCCAACGCCTCATAGAAATCCTCTGTTTCTTTTGTTTTATAAATCAATTCATTCACTACATTTATCCCATATTCTTGGATCAGATAATTTACAGTAAAATAACTTTGCAAATAGGGTTCTGAGATGCCAGCATGACGAACTTCATGAAAATCATCGTCCCAGCTGATTTCCTCAAGGGGCTGTGTTTCGTATGGAATTAAACCGATGTCAACTTCTGTTTTGTCGTTTGCAACATACTCAGCTATCCCTTCCAGGAACCAGGTCGGAAAAAGTCCACCATAGGTTTCCGCTCCAGTTATTTTAATGAAAGTGGCGTAATGTGCATACTCGTGCAAAATCGATTTTTGAAAAAAATACAGTGGTGTTTCATCCCCCTGTAAAATCCCTTCAACATATTCTGTGTCAGCATTTACAACAAGGACCTTCTCAAACTGAGAATAATAACCTGAGACATCATCAATTTTAGAAATCTGTACAATATCTTCTTTTTTCATAAAAATCATATCGATAGGAACGTTTTCATATCTGTCAAAAAGTTCCCCTGATTTCTCTTCAGCCAATTTCAGCGTTTCGATTGTCAAGGGAATCAGTTCTTTGTTCTCTTCCTGATAGTAAATGGAAACATGTTTATACTGCTTGTTCATACCTGCAGCTTTATACTCTTTTTCCAATTCACTGTCAAAGTTCTGGTTGACAAATGATTTGGCAATCACGAAAAAGCTTGAATTTTCACCTGTTCGCTCATTGAATTCATCTTGAAAGGATTTCGCCATTCCGACCCATCTGCTTAAATAAAGACCAAAGATGATTGCAGGGATGATCAGCCATAACCATCTTTTAGCTCCCTTCACTCCTTGCCTCTATTCACTTGCTCTTCAAGCAAAGAGATAATCTTGTCATTCTGCTCGATCATTTTCTCATTTTGTTGTCTCAGCTTCGTAAAATCAAACATAAATGCAAATAACATGATGGTAATGATGATTGTCATTTCCTCACTCCTCCACAGTAAGCCAGTTGATCGCATCGTTTAGATCCTCTGCAATATAGTCAGGCTGCACCTCAGCCCAGCGTCCTTTGTACTCCTTGTTACGGTAATTTTCGAAAGCCTGGTTGCCGCTGCCAGTTTTCACCAGGATTTTCATGCAACCTGCTTCATCAGCAGCGAGTAGATCTGTCCATCGATCACCGATGACGACACAATTTCTTAAATCCAGCCCGTTTTCTTCCGCTGCCCTTTTCAACATACCAATACCAGGTTTCCTGCATTCGCAGCCTTCACCATGACGATGAGGACAAAGGTAAACCCTATCAAAACCAAATGCCTTCAATTCACTGTCAAAGCTTTCAACAGAAGCTTCTTCGTCAGCCACTCCCGGCTGGTTCGTGAACGAACAGACTAAGATCCCGCGCTTTTTCAATTGCTTAATAGATTCTTCAACACCCGGAAACAATGTAAATTCTCCCGGAAAAATGACGAAATCACTTCCACCCAGAGTACCATCCCGGTCGATAAAAACTGCCTGAAAACTTTTCATTTTCACCAACAATCTCTCCCAATGAATAATTACTATAATCATAACATTCCAGATTTTAGATGAATATCCATTTATTATAAAAAGTTCGCCGCTGTCCACTTTTTCATGAATATATGCAATAAAAAAATCCCCTCGCAACATGCGAGTGGATTTCAATAAATTATTGCCGGTCATCCATGCAATTCATTATGCAGCTTTTTGTACTGCATATACATAGCAATCCGCCATGGTACAATCATTCCGAATGCCAGGATCCAGAACATGCCGCTCAGTTCGCCAACATCTATGGTACTGCTGAGAACGAGCTTGGCTATTACGCGGACTATCAATAGACCGATTAATATGAAAACAAAAGCCTTGGACCTTTTAAGAAAAATTTCCCGGCCGCGCACTTCAAATTGCGAAGTTTTAATCAGCAGGATCGAGAATAACATTCCTACTGTAAGTGCCTCAAGAATCTGTAAAAAATGCACCCGGAACATCGGGAAGATAAACATGAGGGCACCGGTACTCATGAAAATTGGCGGCAAAATGATTTTCTTGGCTGATGCTGGTTTTTTTGCTGCCTTCATCCTCATGACTGTCACGAAGATTGCCATTCCAACTGCGCCAACTGTAGATGCCAGAACATAATTCATCTATATTTCATCCCTTATTTTTAGATTACCCTATTATTATAATGAAAAATAGCCATTTAAGATACACTTAAATGGCTATTATTTATCTTAGAACTCTTGATACTGAGTCGACTACTTGGGAATCATCAAACGGCTTGACAATAAAATCCTTAGCTCCCGCTTCGATTGCATCCACCACCATCTTCTGCTGGCCCATCGCTGAGCACATGATGATTTTTGCATCCTTGAAATCCTTTTTGATTTCTTTTACTGCATCCAGGCCGCTCATTTCAGGCATTGTTATATCCATTGTCACTAGATCGGGCTTAAGCTCGCGATATAGAATGACTGCCTCACGTCCGTTTTCAGCTTCTCCTACTATTTCGTGATTTGCTTTCCTCAGAATATTGGTTAAGGTGATCCTCATAAATTTTGCGTCGTCAACTATCAAAATTCTGGCCATTATATCCTCCCCGACAATCACAACAAGTATATTTTATCTGTAAAAATTCCCCTTAATTACTATATAACTATAAATAGTCATTATTTTCAATGTAAAGACACCGACAAAATTCTCATATACAAAAACGGAGGATTATCTCATCTTTAAAATCCTGTGAAATCGCCAAATAACATGGAAAGAACTGAAATCAATTTTGTCATCCAGTCAAAGAATAGCATGACTCCCACCAGAATCATGATATAACCGCCGATTTTCACTATTTTTATATTATGCTTGCGGATCCACTGCATTCTTCCGATAAAGAAAGAAAGAATGAAGAATGGAATCGCGAATCCGAGAGTGTAAGCGATCATATAAAGCATGCCTGAGCCTGGGTTGGAGCTTGCAAGCAGGATGACAGATGCAAGAATGGGGCCAGTACATGGTGTCCAGCCAGCAGCAAATGCCATTCCAATCAAAGATGATCCAAAATAACCAGATGGCCGGTTCTTAAACTCAAATTTACGATCTTTCATCAAGAACTCAGGTTTAAAGAATCCAATCACCATCAATCCGAAGGCCACAATGAAAATTGCCCCAAGCTGACGTATAAGGTCCTGGTACTGGATGAAAAATTGCCCTACAAAAGAGGTCCCGAAGCCGATTGCAATGAAAATGACCGAGAAGCCAAGCAGGAAAAACAAGGTGTGGAGCAAACTCCTTTTTTGCAGCATTGCGTTTTCACTTTTCAATTCCCCTACCGACATACCTGTAATATAGGATAAGAAAGCGGGGTAGAGCGGTAAACAGCATGGAGAAATAAAGCTTAGGAAGCCGGCTCCCATAGCGATAAAAATATTAACATCTGACATCATTCCATCTCCAGTCCATATTCGATAGTCCCATTCTAACAAATTATTTTCACTATTATCATAGTTCAACTGTGAACAATTTATTAATTCTATAAAAATGATGTTTAACTTTAAAAAAACTGGGTAATTAACTTTAGTGTCTTATTTTTACAGGAAAATATTTTACAAATGTTTCTTTTGAAATTTGCCAGTATATGCTATATACTAATATAGCACTTGTAATAATTTCTATATTTATAACGATTTTACATAATATACTGTTGAAACACATAACAGAGAGGATTTTCACATTGTCTAAAGAGCAACTGATCACCCTTATAGAAAAGAAGCGAGAAGAGCTGATTGAAATTGCATCGAAGAACGGCTTGAGTTCCACGATTGCCATTCATTACAGCCAAGAACTCGATGAATTGTTGAACGAATATAATCGCGTCTATATTAAAAAAATTGCAGCCCATTAAAAAACAGCTAAACGCAGCAAGCGTTGTAGCTGTTTTATTTTTATTATCCCACAACACCCTCTAACCGCTCAACTGAACCATTCTGAAGCAGATACATCTTATGGTAAAGTCCCTGTTGGGATATCAATTCCTGATGTGTCCCTCGCTCTATGATTTCCCCGTGATGGAGGACAATGATCTCGTCTGCATCCTGGATCGTTGAAAGTCTGTGTGCGATGGCAATCGTTGTCCTGCCCTTTCGCATTTTGGACAATGCTGTCTGGATAGCTTCTTCCGTTTCGGTATCAATGTTTGCCGTCGCTTCGTCGAGAACAAGGACTTTTGGATTCGCAGCGATTGTCCTTGCAAAAGCGATCAGCTGCCTTTGTCCGCTAGAAAAAGTCGATCCCCTCTCCGTTACCTTGTGTGAATAACCATTTTCAAGCTTGTTGATAAAAGTGTCAGCCTGGACGAATTCAGCCGCTTGCTTGATATCCTCATCACTCAAATCCTGATTATGCAATCTGATGTTATCTCCGATCGTGCCGTAGAACAAGAACGGATCCTGCAGCACAAGTCCCATTTTATTCCGAAGCTCATTCACCGGGTAATTCTTGATGGAATGACCATCGATCAAAATCTCACCGCGCTCAAATTCATAGAAACGCATCAGCAGGTTGATGATCGAGCTTTTGCCGCTGCCGGTGTGGCCGACAAACGCAATCGTCTCCCCAGGTTTTACGGAAAAATTGATATTTTTCAGTACATCCCGCTTGCCATCATACGAAAAGCTGACATCCTTGAATTCGATTTTGCCATCAGTGATTTTATCCGCTTTCGTTCCAGTCTGTGCCGGAGCCAGCTCCTCTTCATCGAGAAGCTTGAACACCCGTGAAGCAGCAACAATCGCCTGCTGATACATGGATAGCCGCATCATCATATTGTTCACCGGTTCAAAAAAACGATCCAGATAATTGATGAATGCGTAGAGCACTCCAATTTCAATCGGGCTGTCAAAGGAAGTGATCCCGAAAAAGCTGAGCACGATGATCAAGGCAAGTACATACACCAGGTCAACAGCCGGCCGCAATAGCAGCCCATCTGCCTTGATGTTTTTCATCCCCGCCTCGAAATGCTTGTCATTGATGTCACCAAACTCCCTTTTCAACCTTTCTTCCTGGCGAAACACCTGGATGATGGACATCCCCTGGAGTGATTCACTGAGCTTTGCATTCAGTTGGCTAAGCCGCTCACGCATATCCTGGTAAAACTTCGAACTCAATTTCCTGTATAAGCTCATGATGAACACAATGAACGGTAAAATCAGCATCGTAAACAAAGCCAGTTTAACGTTCAGGATGAACATCGCGACGAAAATACCGAACAACAAGATCCCGCTCTGGATAAAGGTCGCTATGACACTGACAAACATATCCTTGATCGCCTCAGTATCATTCGTGACCCTGGAAACAAGCGAGCCTGCAGGAGTTTTATCAAAATACTTCAAGCCCAACTGCTGAACCTTCGTAAAGACATCAATCCTCATCTGCTGAATGATTTTAAGCGCGATTTCCTGGAATTTCAAAAGCTGAAAATAGGAAACAAGCACATTGAGGACCTGGATGCCGATATACGCTGAACCAAGCAGTAATAAAGGTTGGAACGGCAAATACCCTTCCCTCAAGTAATCATCGATAAAAATCTTCACTAAAATCGGTCCAAGTACATCCCCAATTGTCGCGAGCAGCAGGAATCCAAATGCGACAGAAATCATTTTTATATGCGGCTTAGCATAAGCAAGAAGCCTGAACAGCACCGACCGCTGTTCTTTTGTGTTTAATACAGTCGTTTTGTCCATGGTCACCCTCCCTGCTCGACAAGTTCTTCAAGCTGCTGTCTCAAATACATCTCTTTGTACCAGCCATCTTCCTCCATTAACTGGTCATGCTTACCACGTTCAGCTATTCGGCCATCTTCAAGGACGATAATCAAGTCCGCATGATGGATCGCACTTAAACGATGAGCAGTGATAATCGTGGTTTTATCTTTCCGATTTTCTTTTAGTGCTGAGAGAATTTGTTCCTCGGTCTTAGCATCCACGGCTGACAGTGAATCATCGAGTACCAGGATTTCAGGATTCATGACAAGAGCACGCGCTATGGAGATCCTTTGCTTCTGGCCTCCTGACAGAGAAACGCCTCGCTCCCCGACAACTGTCTGGTAGCCATCAGTAAATTCAAGAATGTCCTCATGGATGTTCGCCACTCTGGCCGAATTATGGATGACATCCTTCTCGGCAAATGGATTCGCAAAAGCGATGTTTTCTTCGACTGTAGCTGAAAAAAGGAAGTGATCCTGCGGGACATAACCGATTGCCTGCCTCAGCCTGTCAATCTTATAATCCTCGATGTTCCTGCCGCCAATGGAGATGCTTCCATCCAAAAGATCGAATTCCCTGATCAGCAGCTTCAGTAGGGTAGTTTTGCCTGCTCCCGTTTTTCCAACAATTCCGAGCGTCTGTCCTTTTCCAAGCCCAAATTTGACCTTTTTCAAAATCGGGTCCGTGTCACCTGGATAAACAAATGTTTCAATATTATATTGAATATCTCCCTCTGGTACTATGTCCAGTGCCTCGGCTTTGTCCTGAATATCAATCTGTTCATCAAGCAATGCAGAGACACGGTCATACGACGCCCTACCACGCTCGACAATATTAAAAAACCAGCCGAATGCCAGCATCGGCCAAACCAACAATCCGAGATAGGATGTGAAGGAAACCAGCTGCCCGATCGTCAACTCTCCATTTAGGACATATCTTGATCCAAACGCAATGGACAGGAAAAAGGAAATCCCGACTATGATGGAGATCGTTGGGTCAAATAGAGCGTCTACTTTTGCAACGGAGATGTTCTTGTTCACAACATCCTCTGACTGCTTTCTAAAATCCTCGATATCTTCACTTTCCTGGCCAAACGTTTTAATTACTTTTATGCCAGTAATGCTTTCCTGGGTCTTGTCATTTAAATCCGAAAAAGCTTCCTGTGCCTTATGGAATCTTTTATGAAGCATAGTTCCGTACCAGCTTGTCAGCATGGCCATGAACGGCATTGGAATCAAAGCGATCAAGGTAAGCTTCCAGCTGATGGTCGCTGCCATGGCAATAATGACAAACCCGCCTGTCGAAACCGAGTCCACGAAGGTTAGAACCCCGGCACCTGCTGTCTGCTGGATTGCCGACAAGTCGTTTGTTGCATGTGCCATCAAGTCCCCTGTCCTTCTTTTTTGGTAAAAGGATTGCGACATGCTGGTGAAATGCGCATACAAACGGTTTCTCAACAATCGGGACAGTTTTACCGCAGAACCGAAAATCATGATCCTCCAGTAATAACGGAGCGAATACATCGCCAGACCGGAACCAGCCAGCACGACAATCCATTTACCCAGCTTTCCAGCCGTAAGAGTCCCATTCGTAATTTCATCTACGATAATCCCGATTACCCGTGGAGGCACCAGCTGGAGCATCGCTACGAACAGCAAAAGGAAAATCCCTGTTAGATAAGCTTTTTTCTCTGACTTAAAGTACCACAACAAATCCTTGAATACGCTCATATGTATATCCCCCATACGCCTCAAATGCTTAAATAGTTTAACAAATATTTGTAAAATGGGGAAGATTTTTTCTTTTGTGAAAATCAGCTTTTTGGTATTCTTATCCTAAAAAGCGAACATTATCTATTTATTCGATTAAGAAAATACGGTTTTAATAGTTGAAGATTACAAAAAGGATGTTATAATGACTATAAATTAATTTATTCACTCATATAATCGCGGGGATATGGCCTGCAAGTTTCTACCGGATTACCGTAAATGATCTGACTATGAGTGAGCAATGCAGAGGCGGATTTCTGACCTCTTTTTGTCTTAAGTTGCTTTCAAAAGCCCAAAGACCATTGCTTCACTCAGTTATGACGTGAATGCATGGACTTTGGGCTTTTTTTATCGGCTCGGATAAAAGAGGAGGATTAACATGGAACAGCTTATTGAAAAAATCAAAAACGATGGTAGTGTCCTTTCTTCATCCATTCTTAAAGTTGACTCTTTCCTGAATCACCAGATTGACCCACAGCTTATGAATGAAATTGGATCAGAATTTGCAAAAAGATTTGCTGGATCAGGGGTTACGAAAATTGTAACCATCGAATCATCTGGTATAGCACCAGCTGTCATGGCAGGGCTTCACTTAAAAGTACCAGTGATTTTTGCAAGGAAAAGAAAATCTCTTACTCTTGTAAATGACCTGATTACAGCTTCTGTTTACTCCTTTACCAAAAAAGAGAGCAATGACATTGCAGTGTCCAGCAAATTTCTTTCTGAACAAGATAAGGTATTAATTATTGATGATTTTCTCGCAAATGGACAAGCCGCATTGGGGCTGGCAGAAATAGTGAACAAAGCCAAAGCCTCGATTGCAGGTATTGGAATCGTGATTGAAAAAGGATTTCAGGATGGCGGACGTTTGTTGCAGGAAAAAGGCTACCGGGTAGAATCACTGGCAGTCATTCAATCTCTTGAAAACGGCATCGTAGAAATTGAAAATACAGAAGAAGGAAAGGCGGAACTAACACGATGAGACAGAATCCATTTAAAATTGCTTCATTAGGAATCCAGCATGTATTGGCCATGTACGCAGGTGCTGTAATTGTACCGTTGATTGTCGGGGGCGCCCTCGGACTTTCGGGAGAACAACTAACTTATTTGGTTTCAATTGATATCTTTATGTGTGGTATCGCTACGCTTCTGCAGGTTTGGCGGAATAAGTTTTTTGGAATCGGCCTCCCTGTCATGCTGGGCTGTACTTTTACAGCAGTAGGACCGATGATCGCCATTGGCGGACAGTACGGTATCTCTGCCATCTATGGTTCGATACTAATTTCAGGTATTTTTGTCGTTGCTATTTCAAAGTTCTTTGGGAAGCTAGTCCGGTTTTTCCCACCCGTGGTTACCGGTTCTGTTGTGACCATCATCGGAATCACCCTGATTCCAGTTGCAATGAATAATATGGCTGGCGGCCAGGGAAGTCCTGACTTTGGGTCCCTGTCGAATATCGGCCTTGCCTTTGGAACATTGCTTTTCATTATCCTTCTATTCCGTTTTTCCAAAGGTTTTATCCGTGCTATCGCCATTCTGCTCGGACTTGTGGCAGGAACGATTGTTGCTTATTTTATGGGACTTGTTGATTTATCAGCTGTTAAGGAAGCTTCCTGGTTCCACATGCCAGCACCGTTTTACTTCGGCCTACCGACTTTCGAGGTATCAGCCATTCTGACGATGATCCTGGTTGCAGTGGTAAGTTTAGTGGAATCCACAGGAGTCTACTTTGCACTCGGAGATATCTGTGATGAAAAGCTTGAGGAAAAAGATCTGGAGAATGGTTATCGTGCAGAAGGGCTCGCAATCATACTTGGTGCTTTCTTTAACGCGTTTCCCTATACAACTTATTCGCAAAATGTCGGCCTTCTACAAATGTCCGGGGTTAAGTCAAAAAATGTCATTTACACAGCAGGGTTCTTCCTGGTCCTCCTCGGATTGATGCCTAAAATCGGCGCATTGACCACAATCATCCCAACTCCAGTACTTGGCGGAGCAATGGTCGCGATGTTTGGCATGGTCGTTGCCTATGGAATTAAAATGCTAAGCAAGGTCGAGTTCTCATCACAGGAAAACCTATTAATCATTGCCTGTTCTGTTGGAATGGGCCTCGGAGTCACAGCAGTACCAGAGTTATTTTCACAGATGCCGTCCAGCATCCGTATCTTGACAGACAACGGAATCGTTGCAGGAAGCCTGACAGCGATTGCTATGAATCTAGTTTTTAATGTGTTTAAAGAAAACAAAAAAGTTCAGCAAACCACATTTGCCGGACAAAAAGCTTCATAGGTTTATAGAAATGTAGAAAAGAGGTGCCAGCTTGTTGGCGCCTCTTTTCATTGTGAAAAATATAGGTGACATGATTTTCCCTACATTGGACTTTTCGGGCGTAATCGGCTTTATTGGTGACTTCTTTTTCCTAATACTAGAGTTATTGGGGACCATTAAGCTCTATTGGTTACACCGTTTTCCAAATACTGGATTTTCAGGGTCCCAATAAGCTCTATTGGTTATACCGTTTTCCTGAATATGGATATTCAGAGCCCCAATAAGCTCTATTAGTTATATCATTATCCAAATAATGGATTGCAAGGGTCTCAATAAGCTCTATTGATTACATCATTATCCAAATACTGGATTTTCAGGGTCCCAATATGCTCTATTGGTTACACTTTTATCCAAATACTGGTTTTTCAAGTTCCCAATAAGCTCTTTTGATTACAGCATTATCCAAATACTGGATTTTTAGGGCCCAATAAGCTCTATTGGTCACATCATTTCCCTAATACTGGAGTTTCAGGTATCCAATCGACTTCATTGGCGACCTCTTCTTCCTTATACTGGATTGCAAGGTCACCAATCAAGCTAATTAATCACCTTTTTCAGATTCTAACAGACCAGCTTCCTTCTATTGTAACGCCTGACTCAAATCCTCCAGTAAGTCCTCTACATCTTCAATCCCGACTGATATGCGGATCAGACCGTCGGTAATTCCCAATTCTGCTCTTCTCTTTGCTGGAATAGAAGCGTGGGTCATTTTTGCCGGAACAGAAATTAAGCTTTCGACAGCTCCAAGACTTTCAGCAAGCGTGAAATATTTTACTTTTCTAAGTACCTCTGCTGCTTTTTCTTCACTTCCGACATCAAAGCTGACCATTCCGCCAAACCCGCCTGCCTGTTCTTTTGCGATTGCATGTTGTGGATGCGATTCGAGGCCTGGATAATAGACTTTCCCTACATTCTTATGACCAGATAAGAACTCGACGATTTTCTTCGTGTTTGTTTCATGCGCTTCCATTCGCAAGCCCAAGGTCTTTATTCCCCTGACTAATAGCCAGGAATCTTGAGGGCCTAATATCCCTCCGGTCGAGTTTTGGACAAAATGAAGATCTTCAGCAAGCTGTTCATCATTCACGACAACCAGACCAGCTACCACATCACTATGGCCGCCAAGATATTTAGTGGCCGAATGAAGGACGATATCTGCACCAGTATTTAACGGCGTTTGCCAGTATGGAGTGCTAAAGGTGTTGTCAACTATTGTCAACAGTCCATGTTCTTTTGCCAATCCGGCACTTGCCTTTATGTCTGTAACCTTCAAAAGCGGATTTGTTGGCGTCTCGATATATAAGGCTTTTGTGTTTGGCTGGATCGCCGACTTTATTGCATCGAGATCTGTTGTATCTACAAATGTTGACTCTATGCCAATCCGGTTAAGCACTTTATTCATGACACGATAGGTTCCGCCATACACGTCATCTGTCAGGACAATATGGTCTCCTGAATTAAATAGCATCATAACGGCTGTAATCGCAGCCATTCCTGACCCAAAAGCAAATCCTCGCTTCCCGTCTTCCAGGTCCTTGATCAGTTCTTCCAGGGCGAACCTCGTCGGATTCCCTGTCCTTGAATATTCATAGCCGCTATGGACTCCGACATCTTCCTGTTTGTAAGTACTGACCTGGTATATCGGAAAGGAGACAGCACCAGTTGTTTTGTCACCTGGAATACCACCGTGAATCAATTTTGTTTTGCGTTTCATTTATATTCCCCCCTCGTATATTTTTTTGCTTAAATAACGCTCGCTTCCATCAGGAAAGATCGTTACGATTTTTGTGCCTGGAGGGGCTTTCCGTGCTTCCAGTAATGCTGCATGAAGAGATGCGCCAGATGAACTCGCAGCAAGTATTCCTTCATTAGCCGCAAGTTCTTTCACACGATCAAATGCATCCTGATCTGAGACAGTATGAATCTCATCAAAATAAGAAGTGTCCATATAAGACGGAAGAAATTCCATCCCTATGCCTTCTGTTTTATGGGAGCCAGCTGCGCCCCCGTTTAGAATCGAGCCTTCTGGTTCAACAATGACCGTCTTTACTCTTGGGTCCTTCTCTTTTAAAAACCTTGCAGTACCCATGAAAGTACCTCCCGTGCCAGCACCAGCTACGAAAATATCAATCTCCCCTTCCAGGTCATCCCAAATTTCCGGTCCTAACGTTTTATAGTAGGTTTCCGGGTTGGCTGGATTGGAAAATTGTGACGGCGAATAGGAATTTGGGATTTCTGAAAGCAATTGGTCTGCTTTTCGGATGGCTCCCTCCATTCCCTCCGAAGTCGGCGTATGGATGATTTTCGCACCGAGTGCCTTCATGATTGCCTGCTTTTCAAGGCTGAATTTTTCCGGGACGACAAAGATTACATTAATGCCTTTGTTGATCGCCGCTAATGCGAGCCCAATCCCGGTATTTCCTGCAGTCGGCTCAATCAATGTGCCACCGGATGCCAATTTCCCGGTACGGAATCCCTCGTCGAGTAAATCGATTCCCAGGCGGTCTTTAATACTGCCGCCCGGGTTCAGATATTCCAGCTTTGCAAAAAGACGTACTTCGGCAGGCAGATGGAACTGGGTAAGTTCGATCATAGGTGTATGCCCAACCAATTCATGGATACTGCGGTAAACCGTCATTGTATTTAACACTCCCTATTCAGCAAAAACCTGGCGCCATTCATCTTTCTTTTCCAGCATTTTCGCAGCAATTTCTTTAGCACCCTCTAAGCTGTGGCTTGCAGCCCAGCCGCACTGGATTTCGTTGCATGCTGGCACCTCATCTGCCTCAAGTACATCATTCAGTGTTTTTTCCAGTACATTGAGGATATTGTCGTAATCATCATGATTGATCACAGAAAGGTAGAATCCAGTCTGGCAACCCATAGGACTGATGTCTACAACTGTATCATGATGGTTGCGGATATTTTCAGCCATTAAATGTTCCAGCGAGTGAAGACCTGGCATTTCCATATGTTCCTTGTTCGGCTGGCAGAAGCGGATGTCATACTTATGAATGACATCCCCATTCGCACCCTGAGTTGTCCCAGCTAGCCTGACATATGGGGCAGCAACTTTTGTGTGATCAAGATTAAAACTTTCCACATTCATTTTCTTAACCATTATTCTTCAACTCCTCTAACATTAGTAAGATTAGTTCTGCGGAATTTTTAGCGGCCGTTTCAAGGAATTGATCGAATGAGACATTCGAGTCTTTCCCTGCAATGTCTGATAAAGACCTGATGATGACAAATGGCACTTGAAATTGATGGGCAACCTGAGCGATTGCTGCTGCCTCCATTTCCGCAGCATACAACTCAGGCATCTTGCTTCTGATGAACTCAACCCTTTCAGGATCGTTCATAAATGAATCACCAGATGCAATCAAGCCCTTCACAACCTGAATGTCATTGATTTTTTCAGCGCTCTTTTCAGCGACACTTACCAGGTTGTCATCCGGTGAAAAATAAGCCGGCATCCTTGGTACCTGGCCATATTCATACCCAAAGATTGTCACATCTACGTCATGGTGTCTTACCTCAGTTGAGATGACGACATCACCGACATTCAGCTCCTTATGGAAACCGCCGGCCGACCCTGTGTTGATGATGACATCAGGATGGAACTTTTCAATCAACAAGGCTGTTCCCATTGCCGCATTTACTTTCCCAATTCCCGACTTTAGCAGTACAACTTCCTGGTTATCAATCTTGCCATTGTAAAATTCACTTCCGGCAAGATTAATCTCTTCGATGTCTTCCATTTTACTGCGAAGCAAATCCACTTCTTCATCCATTGCACCGATAATTCCAATTCTCATTGCTGCAACTCTCCAATACTGTCTTTAATTTTTGTTTACCTTAACAGCCTCCATCAGCCAAACATAGGGATTCATCTTTTCAAAACGAACCTCAAAACCGTTTTTTTGAAAAAGATGTTTCAGTACTTCAAGAGTTGTATAGTACTCACGCTGAAGGTCTTCAAGGAGATTATTGAAACCCTGCTCTTTTACGATGCGATGCCTTTCCTCGCGATCCTTTTCATCCAAAAAGGCGGTATCAGCAAACACAATTTTTCCTTCAGCCTCTAATAATTCACTATATAGTTTGATTGCGGAATCCTTTTCTTCATCTGTTAAATGATGAAAAGCATAGGTGCTGACGACGGAATCAACTTTTTGGGGTAATTCCGGAAAATGGATAAAATCTCCATCATACAAGTCCATATCCAAAAATCTTGCTTTCGTTTTCTCCCTCATCACTTTGGAAGGTTCTACACCGTAGACCACTCTTCCCAGAGAAATCAGCTTTTCTGTCAGGTTTCCTGTTCCGACTCCAAACTCCAGTACTGTCCCTGTTGACTTAGATGCTACTGCATATAATATTCTATCATAATCTTCGAATACTTCTTTATACTCAGCATCATGACCTGATACGGTTTCGTCATAAAATTCAGCCCAATCATCAAACAACGGGATAAATTCTCTCCCCATTTTACCTCACCCGCTTTTAATTATTATAATTCCTATAAGTATAGTATGAATTAAAATATTATAAGACACATACTAGCACAGAAAAAATTTGAAATCAATTTTTTCTCGTCATTTTACGCTCATCAAACAAGAAAACAACCCGGCAATAGTGTATACTTAATTCATATTAAGAACTTTCAGGGGGAAAATATGGGGAAGAGAGTATTGGTTGCAGAGGATGAGCAGAGGATTTGCCAACTGCTAAAGATGTACCTAGAGAGGGAGTCTTTTGAGGTTGAGGTTGCAAACAATGGTGTAACAGCACTGGAGAAAGCAATCCAAGGGTCCTTTGATATCATCATTCTTGACATTTTAATGCCTGGAAAAGATGGTTTCACAGTCTTGGAAGAAATCAGAAAAACCAAAGCCACGCCCGTGATCATGCTTTCTGCTAAAGGGGAAGCAAATGACCTTAAACGAGGGGAAGAATTAGGGGCCAGCGATTATATTTTAAAGCCCTTTAGCCCAAAGGATGTAGTGTCAAAAATAAAGGATTTGGTATAAACAAAAGGCATTGTGCAGTTACAATGCCTTTTTAGCTTATAAAAACTGACCGTTCCGAATCTCCTGCAATTCTCCATAAAATTCTATTTTGTCGTTATCGATGACGATACCATCACCATCGTTACAAAGGTATATTCCTTCATCATTGAGGGCGGAATAATCCAATAGCTTTTCGTGACGAGCTTCCAGCCGGCCCCCATGTGGCATGAATTCAAATCCTACCAGTCCCAAACCATTCAAACAATCTAACTCCACTTCATTTTCATCCAGAAATGCCGCTATTTTAATGGAATGTGACATGATCATGCTTCCTGCACTGACACCGATTAACAGCTTACCCTCGAGTGCCATCTTACTTATCAGTTTAAGCATATTCCGTTCCTGAAGGTTTTTCAAAAAGGAGAATGTATTTCCGCCAGACAAAAAAATCCCGTCACAACCTTTGAATTCCTCCAGCTTACTTTCATCGAACTCCTGGTCGACATCGAAATATAAGAAGTCCGAAACACCCAGCTTCTCCAGCTCCCGCTTCCCTTTTTCAAAATACATTCTTTCCTTATCGGTTCCCGACGGGACATAGGCAACCTTAAAAGGACTTTGAGACATTAATTCCCCGATTCTGCTCACCAGAGCTGGATTATTATTACTGACCTCACTCAGCAGTACTAATTTTTTCATCAAATCACACTTTCAAGAATTTTTACCAGTTATGTTCAACATTCATCTCATTAAGTCCTTTAAAAAGCTGAAAAAAGAGCCTGGAAATCCAGACTCCTCATTTTTTATTCGACCAAATCACAAATGGTATCAACACAAGCGATAGTACCCCGCCTGCCAGAGATAAGAACGCAAAGCTCGAATTAGCCACGACCATGCCCGATAGCATCCCGCCAGACGCTCCTGACAACGCGACCATAACATCAATCGTTCCTTGCATTTTTGCCCGGTTTGTTGGATTTGTTGCATCGACTAGCAATGCTGTACCGCTGATCAAACCGAAGTTCCAGCCCAGCCCAAGTAAGATGAGAGCCAAAGTAATCCAGAGCATGGACTCACCCGGGGCAACTGCAGCCATAACGCCTGAAGCGAGCAATGTAACTCCTGAAGCAACCGCCATTGCCGCGCGTCCGATTTTATCCACAAGCACACCTGTCAGTAAAGATGGAAGATACATGGCTCCAATATGGAAACCGATGACCATCCCCACTGCACTCAAACCATGGCCATGACTCCCCATATGAACTGGTGTCATGGTCATGATCGCAACCATCACCATTTGGGTCAACACCATGATCAGAGCAGCCACGGCAATACCCCGTTTATCCGTTGCTTCTTCTTCCTCGATAAACTCCCGTCTGGCGACTCTTGCATTCCGTTCTGCCAACGCTATTGCCCTTGCAACGACAAACGGGTCAGGACGAAGGAAAAATAACAGGATCAGACCTGCAACAATATAAGCTGCAGCAGCCAAAATAAAAGGTCCGGATAAAGCCGGAACTCCTACCGATAGTGCGAAGTTCCCCATAACATCTACAAGGTTCGGACCGGCCACAGCACCAAACGTTGTTGAGACCATTGCAATACTGACAGCTGTCGCACGCTGTTTAGCACTGGCTAAATCGGTACCTGCATAACGAGCCTGCAAATTGGTCGCACTACCTGCACCATAAACCAACAGAGCTGCAAACAGCAGATATATATTATTGGTAACAGCAGCAATAATGACTCCAATTGCACCGATTCCACCCGTCAAAAATCCGGAAGCCAGGCCGGCGCGCCGTCCATACCGCTGGGAAAGCCTTCCGACTACGAGGGCTGCCCCAGCCGATCCTAAGGTAAAAAGAGCGGTCGGAAGCCCGGCCACAGTATCAGTGCCAAGCATATCCTTTGCCAGCAACGCTCCTACCGTGATTCCAGCAGCGAGACCTGCACCCCCAAAAATCTGTGAAAGGACAACGATGATTAAAGTCCTCTTATATAAAGCTTTCTGCTTTTCGGGAGATTCCACGTAAGCTTGCAGCCACTCCGGCTGACTCTCTGCCGCCGCTGCTTCATCATATTGTTTTGACATTTTTTCAGCTCTCTCTTTCTCTTCATAGATAAACCGATTATACCACAAAGGGTATGTTTCGGAGTGCAAATGGATCAATAATTTTCAAGCTCAGCCAACAAAGACTGTTGTAATACGTCGACATCCACCACTGCAGAGTCTATGTCCGCAGGAAAATTCGAGGGCTTGATTCCATCAGCCTTCATCCCTGGTATCCATTTTTCAAGCAAATCCTCCAGCTCAATCCTTTTTGTGGTGCAAGCTTCCCATTCGTCCTTTACAAAGGCTTCAGCGAATTTTTCATTAGGGAATAATGGCAGCAATATCCTTTCCATATCATCCTTAGCGGTTGCCCATCCATCATGGTATAGGCCCCAAACCTCTTCATAATCTGCGGCTTTTTTGATAAAGTACTCGTATCTAATCTTAGCAGGCTGCCGTATTACAGCCTCAAATTCTTTTTGGTTCATAACCGTTCGTTTCTCCTATCTATGCCCGTCTTTTCTCGCCTGAATATATCCATAATAGGCGCAAGTCCCGTTCTGACTAAGATCCTTCACCTCGAAACCGCATTTTTCATAAAAAGTGAAGTTGTTCGCTGAAGTATGGGCAAACCAGTCTCCGTGAGGCAATTTTTGAAGACATAACTGCACTAGCTTCTTTCCGATACCCTTTCCTCTGTACTCCGATAGTACAGCCAGCTCCATAATATTTGCAGCCATAATTTGATCTGAAATGACTCTGACCATACCAACCATTTCATTATGGTCCCATACCGTGAAAGCCCAGGTAGAATTTCTAAATATCAATGTAAACTTCTCCTTTTGCCATTCAGGAGTATTCCTTGACCATCCAGCGTCTTGGAATAACTTCTCTACCTGACCTGCAGGAACCCCATTTGTACCTTCGCGGATCACCAATCCGTTAAAATACTGATACATACTTTTTCCCCTTTTTTATGTTTGTCAGGGAACTATATTCTTTATCAGCCACAAGATGTCCTGCCATAGTTTCACATTTACTTTTGCCGGTTAAATTCATCTGCAATGACAAAATCTAATTAAAGGAGGTGCTTTATATATGGTCAGAATCCATAATCCTATTAATGCTGATAAAAACAAGCGAGGCACAGACGGACAATTACATGGCGGAACATTAGAAACGGCAGATGAGTTTTTTGATTCGATTTTTCAGCAAGGAGCAAAAAAGAAGGCCGGAGACAAACAAAAATAACGCCGATTTTGGGCGTTATTTTTATTGATTAGTTGAATCAGCCAATTCAAGATCCCCTCTATCCTTTTAAAAGGCCATTAAGAGAGTTTCTTAGACATTTCACCTTCTGTGCCACTTCAAATTGTCCATTAAATCCGGTTTCTTAGACATTTCCACTCCTAATCCACTCCGAAATGTCCATTAAATCCAGTTTCTTAGACATTTCAGTTCCTAAGCTACTCCAAAATGTCCATTAAATTCGGTTTCTTAGACATTTCAGCTCCTTACCCACTTCAAAATGTCCATTAAATTCGGTTTCTTAGACATTTCAGCTCCTTACCCACTTATAAATGTCTAATAAAACTCCACTAATAAGAAAAGCACCCATGCATATGATGAGTGCTTGTCCTTCTTTATTATTTACCTGTCTGCTTGTTCATTGCTGACATCATTTGATTGATTTTCTTCTGGGATGGTTTCATACCCATTTGCATCATCATCATTTTAAGCATTTGTTCGTTGATTGGCGGATTTTTCTTTAAGTAGCTCTCCATGTATTTACGAGCAATGAAAAATCCTAGCGCTACACCGACAACTAATGCCAGTATACCAACTAGAATTATTGTCCACATAAAACTTCCTCCTTCATGTTGTCTAACATACAGTGTACTAAACCAACAGCTATTATACAATATCTGTGTATTTTTTTCTCTATCAAAAACACTCTTTAATGAACTTTTTCGTCATTTTCTATAAAAAAGCTATCTCTAAAATGTACAGGTGAAAATATTACACGTATTTCCGCTCTTTGATCGGCTTCAGCCATCCATATTTGTTTGATTCAAGGTCGATCGCAAGGAAGGATGATTCACATTTGCGGAGGATTTCAAAGAAGACTGTTTCAGTGTCCACTTGACCATCGGAATCCAACTCGAGCCACCTTTCATGGACCCTAAGTATGGCTAAACTATTGTTTGTTTTGTTTTCATATACATATGTTCCGTTCTCGACATAAAACCCTTGTGTTTTGGAAAGCTGCTGATGCAGAAGCTGATGGATTCGAAGGGCAGGAATGGACTTGGTCACGAAGTCTACTTGTTTTGATATGATGGATTTCAAATAACCTTTTGCTTGACTATATTCTAGAAACAATTGATAAAACATCCGTTCTCTTCCGAAATAATGGGAGGCAAATTCATCTTCTATTAGATATAGCTGGTAGGATCTCACCTGATCCCCTCCTCTGCAGACAAGCTTTTGTCTTTATTATAGAAAAACCATCGGTCTGCGTTTGTCTAAATATGCCGAAAATATCCACTAATCTTGTCGAATTCAAAACTTTCTTACATTTTATTATAAATTTAACATCATCCATTGTCACTACTTTAGCAGCAATGCCAATTTTGGAGTGAATGATACCCTTATTGGCGCAAGAACTCTTGCATAAGAGTATCTTTTGCCTTAAATGGTACCCTTATAGGAGCGAGAACCCTAGCAAAAGGGTATCTTTTGGTACGAAAGGTACCCTTATGAGAGCGAGATCATCTGCATAAGGATACCTTTTGGCTTGAATGGTACCCTTATTGGCACAAGAACCCTTGCATAAGGGTATCTTTTATCGAAAAAGAGGAATAGTCATTCCTACTTAGGGGAATATATCAATGTTACTTTGAAATAGAAAGGATGACTATACATGGCTACTGTACTTTATATTACTGCGAATCCAAAACCCGTAGAAGAATCATTCAGTTTAACGGTTGGTGAGGAATTCATCAAGGCTTACCGCGAGAACAATCCTGCAGATGAAGTCGTTAGACTCGATCTTTATAAAATGGACGTACCGTTTATCGATACAGATGTTTTCAGCGGCTGGGGCAAGTTACAGAAAGGTTCTGCTTTCGAACAGCTCAGTGACGATGAGAAACAAAAAGTTAGTGCAATCAATACTCTTACTGACCAATTCGTTGCAGGAGACAAATATATCTTTGTAACTCCATTCTGGAACTTCAGCTTCCCTCCGAAAATGAAGGCTTACATTGATAATATTGCGATTGCCGGAAAAACTTTTAAATATACAGCAGAGGGACCGGTTGGCCTGCTTGGCGGAAAGAAAGCTCTCCATATCCAGGCGCGCGGCGGAGTCTATTCTGAGGGCCCTGCTAAAGAAATGGAGTTTGGTGACCGTTACCTGCGTACCGTCCTGGCATTCATGGGTATAGAAGATGCAGAAACACTTGCGATTGAAGGAATGGCAGCTATGCCTGAGAAAGCAGAGGAAATCAAGCAACAAGCCATCCAGCGTGCAAACGAACTGGCAAAACAATTTTAGACAAACAAAAAAGCCTGTTTTCAGGCTTTTTTTACTGAATTATTTAACTCCGTCCAATGGAATGTCCTTACGGTGGTCAAAGCTGAAAATGGTTCCTTCGCTAATTTGCTGTTCTACTGCCTTTTCCTGCTGGGCAGCCTGATCTACTAAAGCACCCTCCAACGGAATATCCTTCCCATACTCAAACATACGATACACCTCCTGTATCATATTATGGGTATTTATTACTAATATATTTACCTTTTTGTTTCTTTTCCCTTCAAACTTTAGTAAAAAAACACCCATTAGATGGGTGTTAAGTTTTTAAATGTGTCTCGATAAATCTGAATATAAATCTATATTTTGTTTCAAATCCATCTGGTACTTTTGCTATTTGCAATAATCTTACAAAGGTGATTAAGTTATGCGAATAAACATTGGAAGTTCATGTACCTGTTGATAGTCAAGATGATAACCGGAGATGAAAGCTGTCACAAAGGGAGTTTCTCTACTTTCATTCGTATGAACGAAAAGCAAACATTCCGGTCTTTTCAATATTGGAACAGTCAATTGGAACAGTCAACCAGAAAAATTAAAATGCTCGTTTAGTTGAATCTTCATTTAAACTCCCAGGACTGTTGACCGAAATGGTTTCCATATGCCTGGCAACTTTTGTGCTATAGGTGAAATCTCCATAGCAATATGGATAGCGGAAATTATTCTTGTCTCCCCCACAATTATAGGTTTGCGGATTTTTCTCAACCTGGATCATCGAAAACTTCTTTGCGAGTTCCTCGCTGTGCTTGTTGCCATTTTGAGCAACAAAATCGATGTAGCCGATTCCCATATTATATGCCTGGATAACCGTTGGAAAATCGACTTGCATCTTTTTGCCATAATCCATAACCCGGTGAAAATACTTAACACCCTGCTGTATGCTTTGATGGGGATCCTGGATCGAATTTGGCGCTAATCCCATGGATTCAGAAGCTTGCATGGGATCACCACCCTTTCCTTTGCTTTCCTGCATCATTAGTGCGGCAACAGTAACAGTATGTTCCTCGAGGCCGACCTTTTGCAATTCCTCCGCAATCAACGGAGTATATTTAGCAACCTCACCAATAGAACTGGTCACCCCGACATTCATCTTCTTTAGGTTATAAATATCTAAATCAAGGAACCTATCAAATAGGAAGAAACCTATAAAGGCAAGAAACAATAAAATTGCCAGATTGAAGTTCCTTTGGACTTGATTTTTCTTTTTAGGTTTCTTTTTGGTGTACTTCATTCGTTCTCTCCCAAATGATTTTCTATTTCTATTTTATTAGAAATCATCTGAAGTTAAAAGGGAGCAGCCATCATTTTTAGCAGCTCCCTGAATCCTTATTCTTCATAAATCATTTTACGAGTCATTCCTCCATCAATGACGAGGTCCTGCCCATTTATAAAATCATTATCCTTGTCAGCCAAATATAAGCACGCTCTTGCAATATCTTCCGGTTTCCCGACACGATTGGACCAATGCTGAAGATGGTCCTTCTCACGCAAATCTTCATAATCTACTGTCTGGATCCACCCGGGGCTTATTGAGTTGACTGTAATCCCTTTCTCTTGAAGCGAAGCGGCAAGTGCATGTGTCAAGGCAACGATTCCGCCTTTAGAGGAAGCATATGCTTCTGAATTTGGTTCAGACATAGTTGCCCTCGTTGATGCGATATTTATGATTCGTGCACCTTCATTCATCCTTCTGGCCGCTTCACGTGAGCCGATAAACACACTCCTGAGATTGGTAAATACAACATCCTCCCATTCTTCAGTAGTAAGCTCGAACAACGGCTTGAACCGCGACACTCCGGCATTATTTATCAATACATCTATCTGCCCGAAGTCACTCAACACACTGTCCACAAGATTGACAATGTCCTTTTCTTTTCTGACATCTGTTTGATAAAATCTTGCTTTTCCGCCGATTTCTTTAAGATCGGATATTAATTCTTTTCCCCTGGATTCATCTATGTCTGCGATACATACATTTGCATGTTCTTGCGCAAATGCTCTTGCAATCCCTTTGCCGATTCCATTAGCACCGCCCGTTATAATTACAGTCTTTCCTTTAAACCCACTCGACATAAACAATTCCCCCTCCTAATTTACCAAAGTTGATATATATAGTGATTCCACTTTGCGTAACCATTCAATCTCTTTATGTAAATAAAATAAGCCAGACTGCATATGCAGTCCAGCTGGGGATTATTTACTTTCTGTTGATACTTGCCACTCGATGCCAAACTTATCGGTCACCTGGCCGTAAGCGGGACTCCAGAAGGTTTCCTGAAGGGGCATTGTTACCTTTCCATCCACCTGCAATTTATTAAAGATTTCTTTTGCTTCAGCAGCATCATCCACCAGAAGCGCGATTGTTACCTGGGAACCAAGCTGGTATGGGTGGCCAGGGAATGTATCTGATAGCATGAGGCCAGCACCGCCAATTTTCAACTGGGCATTCAACACCCGGTTCTTCGCTTCTTCAGGAAGAGGATGATCAGGGTTTGCAGGCATATCACCGAATGTTTGCAGACTGATCACTTCTGCTCCCAATGCTTCCTGATAAAATTTCACTGCTTCCTGGCCATTCCCGTTTGTTACTATGTAGGGGACAATTCCTGTTACCATAACAGCACTCCTTCCATTTTTAAGAACATCAGTTCGTTAACATTTTATCATTTACTGTCTCTTTTTTCAATTCTATATAAAAAAAGGTTATTTTCCCAAGGGATATAGCTATGCTAAAATACAAAAAAAAGCGGAGGTTCTTTTAATTAAAAGAGCACGTAACCATTAATGGTTACGTGCTCTTTTATAATGATAATTTTAGTCTTGCTCGATCAATGCTTTTACGCGAGCGACTACATTGTTGACAGAGAATCCATACTCTTCCATGATCTTTTCACCAGGCGCTGATGCACCAAATGTATCGATCGCAAGTACTTCTCCCTCGTCCCCAACATAACGGTGCCAGCCAAGTGATGAGCCCATTTCGATTCCTAGACGCTTCTTGACAGACTTTGGAATGACACTTTCTTTGTATTCCTTTGATTGCTGCTCGAAGCGATCCCATGCAGGCATGCTGACAACCGCAACGTCGATGCCTTCAGAAGCTAAAGCCTCTTGTGCCTTAACTGCAAGTCCTACTTCTGAACCTGCTGCAAGGATCAATGCATCTGCTGTTTCTTTTCCAGCTGGAGAGATGACATAAGCACCTTTTGAAACGCCTTCGTACGCATTCTTGTCCGTATTCTTGATTGTCGGCAGGTTTTGGCGAGTCAGCACCAGAGCTGTAGGATTCTTAGTTGATTCAACTGCCAGCTTCCATGCAGCTGCTGTTTCGTTGCCATCCGCAGGACGAATCACTGACAGGTTTGGCATTGCGCGAAGTCCGGCAAGCTGTTCTACAGGTTCGTGGGTTGGACCATCTTCCCCAACCGCGATGCTGTCATGTGTGAACACAAAGGTTACAGGCAATCCCATTAACGCAGCAAGTCTGATTGCTGGTTTCAGGTAATCAGAGAATACGAAGAATGTTCCGCCAAACACCTTAAGGCCTCCGTGAAGTGCCATACCGTTCATAGCTGCTCCCATGGCGAATTCACGCACCCCGAACCAGATATTGCGGCCTTCGAATGAACCTGGGAAGAAATCGCCTGTTCCCTTAATCATTGTTTTGTTTGAACCAGCAAGGTCAGCTGATCCGCCAATCAAGTAAGGAAGGTTTTTCGCAATGCCGTTAAGTGCTTCACCAGAAGATGCTCGGCTCGCAAGGCTCTTGCCTTCTTCGTATACTGGAATGTCCTTATCCCATCCATCTACTAACTCACCCTTTATAGCTTTTTCAAGCTGGGCACCTAGTTCAGGATACTCACTCTTATATTGAGAGAATTGTTCATTCCATGCTTGTTCAGTTTGTTCACCTTTATCAGCAATTTGCTGTTTAAAGTGATCATAGACTTCACTTGGTACATGGAAGTCTTCTTCAAATGTCCACTTGTAAGCTTCCTTAGTCAGCTTCAATTCATCTGCGCCAAGCGGAGCTCCATGAACATCTGATTTACCGGAGAGGTTCGGTGAACCATATCCGATGATAGTCTTAACTTCAATCATGGTCGGACGATCTGCATCTGTTTTTGCTTCCTCGATCGCTCTAGCGATTTCTTCAAGGTTGTTGCCATCTTCAACGCGGATATATTGCCATCCGTATGCTTTAAAACGCCCCTCAACACTTTCAGAGAATGACTTATTAAGATCGCCATCCAGTGATATATCGTTTGAATCGTATAGAACAATCATTTTGCCCAATTTAAGGTGAGCTGCAAGTGAAGCTGCCTCAGCAGAAACGCCTTCCATTAAATCGCCATCACCGCAGATGCTATATGTATAGTGATCAACGATATTGTAGTTATCCTTATTATAAACAGCAGCCAGGTGACGTTCAGCCATCGCCATACCAACCGCCATGGCAATTCCCTGGCCAAGCGGTCCGGTTGTTGCATCTACACCGGCAGTGTGTCCAAACTCAGGATGTCCTGGTGTCTTGCTTCCCCATTGACGGAATTGCTTAATATCTTCCATTGATAGATCATAACCTGCAAGGTGCAGTAAGCTGTATAGCAGCATAGATCCGTGTCCGGCAGACAAGACAAACCGATCGCGGTTGAACCATTCTGGATTCTTAGGGTTGATATTCATATAACGAGTCCATAATGTGTAAGCCATCGGTGCTGCCCCCATCGGCATGCCTGGATGGCCGGAATTTGCTTTTTCAATCGCATCAATTGATAAAGTACGAATGGAATCAATTGAAAGCATATCAATTTCTTTAAACATTTAATACATCCTTTCTATAGGTACTGGCTACATCATTAATATTATAGCGAGAGAAATTATTATACAACAAATTATGCCTGAAGGAGACAGAAAAGGCCGTATTGTTATTTATTTTGACGCATACTCGCTGTACTTATGTAAGCAAACGGTTCAGATGAAGACGGAATAAGATTTTGACATAGAAGCTAAGAGGCCTTTAAAATTGTTCGATTGCTGATTTTTCACTTCAGTAGTCGTATATAACATTCAGTTTTTTCATCTGTCATGCTGCCTAAATAAAAATGGAATACATTCTCTCATGTATTCCAAATTGAATATATTAATGAAGTTTATTCTTCATTTTTTCTTCTTTTAGTTTTTCAGGTGTAACATCATTGCCTTCTGGATCAACAATGGTAACTCCCTTTAGTGTATTGAGCATTGAAGAACGGAATGACTGGAGATACTCGGCGCGAAGCTTTGTCTGTTCCTTTGCTTCCTCTTCAGTCAGCGTTGATGTTTTTGCTTTCCTTGCCAGTTCATTGATTCTAGCAATTTTATCACTTGATAGCATTGTAAAGCTCCTTTGTGTAAAAAATTACGTCAAATGACATCTTACTAAATTTTTTCTAGTTTTACAAGAAAGGAGCCTCATTCCTCATTTGATTCTATATATTCAAGATATCGTCGATTCACTGTAGCCTTGGATACATTGTAGCCAAATCCTTTCAGAGTAGCGGCAATTTCAGCAAAAGTAAGGCCATTATTCCGCAGCCTGACAATCTCTGCTATCGGCATATCTTTACGTTCCCTGCCGGAATGCTCGCCCTGATTTTTGAGATTGCGCTGAGGCTTGTATCCATGTTCAACCGCGCGTTTCATTCCGCGTTTAATCTTTATATTATGGATCTTCCTCTGATATTCTTCTACCATACTGACAATCTGGAGCACCATGGAATCCGATTCAGAAAGCTGAAGTTCCCCGCTGTGAGAGATGCTGTATAACTTAACGTTCTCCTTTAATATGCAATGGAGAATAGCAACCTTTGCATTACCCCTGCCAAGTCTAGTCTCATCCTGAATCAATACGGCACCGACTGACTTGTCCTTTATCAGCTCCAGCAGTTCAAGGATCCCGTCCCTTTCAAGGTCATACCCGCTGGCTTGTTCCTTGATGATGTTCATCACTTCAAATCCATAATGTTCTGCAAGGCGGAGCAATTCTTCCTCCTGCCTTGCAAGCGAAGTTTCCTGCGTTTCTTTCGTGGTACTTACCCGGCAATAAATAATCGCTTTCATGCTGTCACCTAATTCTATGTACAAATTATCTTTCAGCCCCGGCAATCTGTGTTGGCTCCAGATATTCAGCCGTCACCGGGATGACAAGTTCATCTCCCGGAAAAACCCTTTCTCCAACAATCCCATTTTCCTTTTCTACCCAGCTCACGAATTCATTTTTCGATAAGCGATGTTCACTGGCGTAAGTCTCTGCAATCTCCCATAGTGACTGCCCTTCTTCTATAGTAACAGTTATGTATGCATCCTCATTATGTAAATTTGCTTTTGCCACCAGCGAAAAAATCAGGCTGACAGCAAGAAGGATTAAAGCGTAAGAATAGTTTTCCCATAGTCTTTTCATAATCGACACTCCTAACGAATATATGTTCGCCTATTTGCTTTTTATTATAATACGAACATTTGTTTTGTGTCAACTCAAAATTCGAACTTATGTTTGTATCTATCAAATAGACATGGTATAATTAGGACAAGAAAATATACGAGGTGCGTGAATATGACAAAGTTATCAAAGCGGCAACAAGATATTTTTGAATTCATAAAAGGTGAAGTCAAGAAAAAAGGATATCCGCCATCCGTACGTGAAATCGGCGAAGCAGTTGGACTAGCATCAAGTTCTACGGTACACGGCCACCTTGCAAGGCTCGAAAGCAAAGGGCTGATCAGACGCGATCCAACAAAACCGCGTGCAATTGAAATACTGGAAATCGAAGAGGAAAACCGTATCCCTAAATATAATGTTGTCAACGTGCCTGTTGTCGGTAAAGTAACAGCCGGTATGCCAATCACGGCTATTGAGAATGTTGAAGAATACTTCCCGCTTCCAGACCGCCTTGTTCCTCATGATGAGCAGGTTTTCATGCTCGAAATCATGGGTGACAGTATGATAGAGGCTGGTATCCTGGATGGGGATTATGTAATCGTCAAGCAGCAAAAGACAGCCAATAATGGAGACATTGTAGTAGCAATGACTGAGGATGACGAAGCAACTGTTAAACGTTTCTTCAAGGAGAAGGACTATTTCAGGCTCCAGCCGGAAAATTCATCAATGGAACCGATTATCCTTCGGAATGTATCGATTCTTGGTAAAGTCATTGGTGTATACCGTCATATGCACTAAAAAGCAAGCGGACTCCGCTTGCTTTTTTTTCGTTCTATTAAACTTTCATTCTTTAAATGTTCTATGAAAAAGCATATTTCTTTCCAAAGTAGGTACAAACCCTGACAACTTGTCCCTTTCCGAATAAAATATCGTGTATTTTAGCTATGGAAGACGTTTAATCTCGAATGAGATCCAATCAAAATAATAACTTTGCAGCAGGAGTCTTTTACCCTAACCGCAACAACAGCCAGGTAAGGGCGACAATTGATTTTGAAGATCTTTGCCTTGCTGTCCGTCGTTGCATCATCAACGACCTGGTTGCTGGTGCTCAGGATGAGAATGATCGTGACCGCGATGATAGAAAGTGCGGATGCGTAGACTAATTTCAGCAAAAAAATCCCGCAAGGCTTGGGCCTTTCGGGATTTTTTCTATACTAATGAATGTCACTAACAGGAAGCACTGCTGTTATTTCTTCCATAAATTCTGCTTTTTGCTTACCAGTAAGCCATAAATGGACGATACCTTCGTCCTGGCTGCTCCTGATCAACCGGCCTATTCCCTGTCGTAACCGAAGCAGCATATATGGTACGTCTACTTCTGCAGAAGGGTTGGCCGCATGCTTCCTTTTTGCCTGGAAGACCGGATCATGAGGCGGGAATGGCAATGAAGCAATAATGACCTGGGTCAATGATTCACCGGGGACATCAAGTCCTTCCCATAAACTGTATGAGCAAAGTACAGTGCTTTTGACATTCTGGAAGTCTTTTACGGTTTCACTAATCTCACGGTCGCCTTCAAACAGGATGTCAAAATCCCACTCCTGTTGATTGGACCATACTCTGAACCTTTCCATTTCCTGCATGGAAGAAAACAAAACCAGGGAGCTTCCGCTTGAAGCCCGCAGATCAGCACCTATTTTCTCCCATTTTTGATTTTCAGCATCCTGGACATGGACTTTAATTTCCATTTGCTCTTGATAATCAAACGGTGATTCAACCGTGAAGGAAGTATATTTTTCAATACCAAGACTCTTCGCTATATAGTTGAAGTCCCCTGCCTGGGATAAAGTTGCTGATGAAAATACAAACGGAATATTTTGTGCAAAAACTTCTTTTTTCAGAATGTCCTCTACCAGGCGAGGCATGATGACTAGTGAAGACTGAACTTCATTCTCTTCAAGCCAGAAAATCCCTTCGTCGTTCTTCAGGAAGATCGATAGACCATACGCAAAAAACTCGAGATATTCTTCCATGATTTTTAAGTGGTATTCGTCAATCAGGAACATTTCTGCGTCAAATACCAGCTGGTCCATTAATTCGCTGACCTTCTTTTCCAAAGTTTCAGCTGTCTTCCTGATTGCAGGATGCTTTGCAACTTCTTTTCGATTCGAACCCTCAACTGCAGTTGAGTTCTCCACCAGCAAGTCGAACCAAGAGTCATGCAGCTCTATGATATCCTCGATTAAATAAAGAGATTCCTCCCGGACATCCTGATGCATATAGCCTGTTAACACAGTCGTCAGAGTTTGCGAATTAAATCTGTATGTCAACCCTTTTTGCGCTGCGAATTCAAGCAAATGACCTTCATCAAATATGACGGTGCTCGCTTCAGGCAGCAATGGCATCTGGCCCTCTCTTTTCCGTGATTCTTTTGTCCACACATGCTCCATGTAAAAATCATGAGAACAAATAATCAAGTCTCCGGCATGCCGGTAGTAATCACGATTCAATGTTTGCCCGCAGCGATGGCGCCAGCTGCATGTCGAGCATTGCTGAAGTGGATCCCACGCCATCTGGGACCATTTTTCATTGGTCACCCAAGGATATTCCTTTCGGTCACCGTACCGGCTGAATGAATTCATGGAAATGCCTTCATCAAAAATAAAATCAGGCAGCTGATCATGGACATCAAGAATTTCCATGTCGTCAGACGTGTTCGAAAGCTCATCAAGCTTCTTTACACATACATATTGCTCCCTCGCTTTTGCCAGCCGGACGTCCACTTTGAGTCCCAATGCCTGCTCGAGTTTTTCGATGTCTCCGCCCTCTTTTACAAGCTGTTCAATCAGTGTTTCATCTGAGCAGGATACAATCGCAGGCTTTCCCATATAACGGGCGTAGAGGATAGCGTAAATCAGGTAAACGAAGGTCTTGCCTGTCCCTACACCAGCTTCCGCAAACACAATCCCTTTGTTCTTAAAGGCCTGTTCCACCTGGAAAGCCATATAAATCTGTTCGTCTCGCAACTCATAGCCCTTTTCAGGCAAAATATCATAAAAAACATCACCAATGTAATCCCCTAATAAATCAAAGAATGTGTCATTTTTAGTGATGGTAAATGGAAGATTTTTTGTCATTCAGGTTCTCCTTGAAAATTGATTCTGGCAAAAAGCCAGCTTTAATCATAACAGAAAAAAGTGCTGGAAGTGAAAGAATTCATTCTGGTAAAAATTCTGATTACTCTTTTGGAATTTTCTGTTATTATTAATTCAGACTTTAACCAAAGGAGTAAGTTTATGAAGGCGAAAAATTTAAAACACCTTATTATATTCGTTCTCGCAGCATTGATTTTACTCAATCTTTATCAGTATATAAAAATCACTGACCTAGAAATTCAAGCAGGATCTGAATTCCAGCAGACAGTAAGAGACTCTATATTTCTACTGGAGAACGATGCTGATCCGACCCTATGGATAAAGATCTTGAAAGAAGAGGATGGCGAATTCACTTTTGCCAGTCATCTAGGGGAACTGTCTATTCTGAGCCGACAATATTATATGATGAATGGAAAGATTTCAAATTTAGGAGAAGTCTTGGATCAACTTGCAGACCATTATAAGCACTTAGCGTTCAATATTAAAAATGGGAGAGATTACACACAAATTGAAGAGCAAATCAACAAAGATAGAGAGTTTCTAGTTATGTTGTTAAATGATATCGACTCAATTTCGGGTGAAAATGAAAAGCGTTATTACAGGGAATTTTCTGATTCTGAATCCAAAACTTCTAATTTGGTATGGAGGGAGTATAAGAAATATGAAGAGCGATGATTATTTTATTCGTTCTGAAGATATTAAAGATATTCATGGTATCAGGGTTTTAAATCAAGCGGCTTTTGTCAATGGTGAAAATGAAGCACGTTTGTTTAACTAATCCGGGATTCTGAAAATTTCATTCCTGACTTAAGCCTGGTAGCTGTTGACGAGAAAGGAGAAATCATCGGACACATTCTTTTCAGCATCATCAGTCTTCTTGCAAAAAAAGGAGTGATCGCAACAATCGGTCTCGCTCCAATGGCTGTGAAGCCCGAATATCAAAATAGCGGAATCGGTTCAGCACTTGTCAAGGAAGGTTTAAATAAATGCAAGTCTTTAGGATATCAACATGTATTTGTACTTGGCCATCCGAACTTTTACCCTAAATTCGGGTTTCAGCCCTCGAAGAATTTCGGTGTCAACCCTCCCTTTCCACTACCAAATGAAGTGTTCATGGCAATTGAGCTTGAGCAGGGCTTATTGAATGGTTTAGAAGGAAAAATAGAATATCCCCCTGCTTTTAGTGCAGTAAGCTGAAAAAAGTGCCCGTACTGGCACTTTTTCTTTTTTTGACCCTGAAAGCAACGACCTATTCACCTGGCAGCAATGCTGATTTTAAGTCATGAACTTCCGTTTTATCTGTTAACCTTCCATACCCTTCATTTTCCTTGCTGCTGATAATGGTGGCAGTTTCTCCCTCAAACCAGACTCGGTATTCATACAAGCTTTCAGGCATATTCTTCTCTTCCTGGATGAAGAAAACCGCCAGTACATCTTCTTTCCTTGTCATTTCCGGCTTCGTCTTTGGGGACCATTTGATTTTTTGGAACGCTTGCTCTAGAGTTTGGAGCTCATCTTTAGAAGCAATTATTCTCTCCTCACCGTCTTTATTGCCATCCTTTGTTAGTTTTTGCACATCAACCCTGGTCAATTGCGGTTGGAAATCTGAACTGCAGCCAGTCATGAATATTATTAGGATCATTGTTAAAATAGCAAGCTTTTTCATTTAATCCCCTCGATTGCACTATTCTAATAGATACTACAATGTTGGATTAGCATCCATGATTCTTAGCACTTATAATTGGAATATCATTCAAAATAGTGAAGCCAGTATCATAACACCATTTCAATGATTCTCCTGAACTCTTCTTCATCCGTTTCCAGTCCTGCCTTCTTATGTAGAACTCTATATAATCTCATTACTTCTGGAAACATTAATGTTAATGCCCCCAAAATTTGTTCCTTTTCTCTTTTACAATGCCATTTGGCCAGCAAGGATAATTGCCGCTCATTCAATAAACTTCTTTCTCCTTCAACCTTAGACCAAACACCATATGAAGAATCCAGATGATTGCCGGCTTCCATATACCAGCCGCCAGCAATCAACCATCTTACCCGGTCCAGGTTTGCCAATGCATAGTACCAATCTTTTCGCATTACAGCGCGGTATGTTTCATGGTAAAAAGCCAATATCTTACCTTTCCAAAACTCAACAGCTTCTGAATCTAACACAATTTCAATCCTTGAAGATTCTTCGAAAATATCTGTTAATATATCACCAGGATCATACAAAACCTCCAAGCCTTTCAGCCAAATTGAAGGCTTCACTTGTCCTTTAGTTTTATACCAAGTGTCCGCTTTAACAAAGGAATCAAAATGTGCGACCACAACTGGTGAATCCGGGTGACTGTCTTCAAAAAATAAAACATTTCCCCAATTCAAAGAGCGCTGCCTTTTATTGCGAATAAAATCTTCCAGACTGATATCCTCAACAATAATATGTAAATCTATATCTGAATAGTTATCATAATTTCCTTTTGCCAATGACCCGCCAAGATAAATTGCCCTTACTTTTTCATCGTCAGTAAAGTCTGCAACTGCTTTTAGTAAAATTTCATGACGGTCTCTCGATAAATTCATATCCCTTTCAAAATGCTTAGTTTCTAATCCCGCACATTATATATCACTCCTTTATTATGATAATACATCATTACTTAATGCTGTTTAATTAACCCCCTAAATCAAAACTTGATGATTTAACATTGAGATTTATGATGTTATAATCATCTTCTTTTAACTCTTCCACTGAGGTAATGACTTCAAGGAACCGTTTGTAAAAATCATTGATTCCAGGCTGTTGATCAACGGCATGAATACTGTCAGTATAGCTTTTTTCGTCCTGATAGATATGCATCTCAATCCACTTTGAACTGTCTGCCTTGCTTTGTAAGTAAAGAGTTTGTTTATTTGTGAAACGCGAATAAATTTGCTCTGCTTTAACTTGAATCTCAAGGTAGTCCTTTTCCCTTTCTGGCTTAATGCTGTAACTATATGTTTTTACGAACATAATGGAGATTATCGTCCTTTATATTTTTCTTGAGTAAATCTCAATCCTTCCGGTCGAAATACTCTTTATGGTTCTTGGTCAGTTGAAACAATTCAAATTCATTTGATTCAATCAGTTTCTTAATTTGCTTGGCCTCGGTTATTGCGATGTTATATAATTCCTCATTAATCACTCCTGTTAAAAGTGCTTCCTCTAGTTCATCATGATCTTTATAGTAGATTTCTCCGGTTGGCATTATGATAATATCCAGAAACAAGTCATCCCAATAGGGACGGTTGTTTTCAACCCCATTTCTAAGGCAAATGTCGATATACCACTGAACAACCTCCCCTTGGGAATTGAACATGGTTGTGACGGAATGGCGTTTTCCTTCTGGAAAATGCTGCAGCCAGGTAAATCCATCGTTTACTATACAAACCTTTTTATCTTCGTATTGAAAAAATAATGGTTCAGTGACTTTATTTACTTTCAATGAAGTTACATACCCTCGGAAGCCATCCTCTTCAAAAAATCCCTGTTTGAACTCCTTCTGGCTAACCCTTATCCAATCGGCGCGGTCACCGTACCTTCTTTTTAGCAAAGTCTCATTCATATAAATCTCCCATATTATTAGTCAACGGAATATTAAATTCTTGCAGCTTTTCCATAATTCTATGCTTGTTATAAGATACCTTGCTGTTATTTGGCAATTCAATCACTTTCCCATCGTTGGTGGTAAACATATAATGATCGGATACAGTTACTCCTTTGGTTTTGACGAATATCTCCTCAGCTTGCTTAATATCCTTCCAGCCATACGAATGTATATCATTGAAACTTTTTGCCTCATTAAAATGCAATCCCTCGTCATTAAGATAGTAATAATTCGAAATACCAAACATAAAGAATGGTACGCTTCCGAACATGAGAACAATAATGAGCCACTTGATCCCTTTCCGTTCAAATTTCCATTGAACAAACAAATATATGAGCAGGGTAACAGCAAGCCAAAGCATGCCGATCATGAACAGAATGTAAGCTGAGGGCGGTGTCGCATAAAACCATTTATCTTTAGTCAGGTACAGATAATCCTGTATAAAATAAACGAAAACGAGAGGAATGAATAAACTGCTGATGATCAGAATGATGGCCGAAACAAGAATTATATTCGAGGTATTCTCGGATTTGAGGGATAATTTAGCCATAACTATTTCCTCCTTTTACCAATATAAATAATATACGGGTAAAAGGGAAGGAAGGTTTCAAAAAAATCTGATTATTCGAGCTCTTCCTCATCCTTTAGATAATTTCTTCTTCCAGTCCTTTCACTGTTCTAATGAAAATAAGTAGGTATAATGAAAAAAACATAATTCCACCCATAAAAAATACTCAATAAAAAAGGACCCTTCTCCATTAATGACACCCTATCTGGTAAATTTGAAGCTAAAGATTCAAGCTGAACCAGCGGCCATGACCCTCGGTTTCCCCGATTGTGTTCAGGCTTTCTTTTCCATCCAGATAGTAATCCAGGTGGAGCCTTGAGTCGTAGATATTATTGTAAATATGAAAGATGTCCCTTCTTTCACCAATCTCTTTTACTTGGTCCAAAAGCTTTTTCTTGGTTGTGCCGGGCATTTGGTTGGCAACATGGGTATGAAAAACGCTGATTACCTGCTCATCAGGGATTTCACCAGCAAGGGAGCTGAGCATTTCTGCTCCATCCCCTTCTATTAATCTCAAAGACTGGTTAGCCACAAAGTTCGCTGCTTTTTCAAACAGTTCCCGCCTTTCATGATGTTCCGGCCAAATGAGAGCATTAAGCCAAAGATAATCCTCCATATTCTTCACATCATTAATATGCAGGTCGATTCCAATCCTCGTCTTCACCTTAGGGATGTCCATTTCACTAAATAGATTATTTTGTCCTTCGATCTTTGATGTTAAGTGAACAGGCGAATCAGTTTTCCCATATATTTGGCCTGTACCATATGAATAGCTATATTGATCCAGGAAAAGCTGCAAGCCCGCACTAGTCCCGATTTCAATCAAGGCCAATGGTTTTTGGACCATTCGGTAAATATGGCTGAAAACCGGGTATAGATAAGAACAGCGCCTTACCTCATTTGTCTGAACGATTTTGCTTTCAATTATCTCAGTGATCTCTTCTCTATATTCCCGGCAAAAATCCACGAAAGCAGCAAAAGCTTCATCACTCTCCCGTGGATTGTCAGTCAGGCTTGGGTAAAATTCAGCAAGTGGATGCTCATACCCTTGCATCAGCAAATAATGTACTGCCCCCAAAAGCAAATTTGGCACCGGCTGGCCAATCCTCACTTTACTTGCAAGTTCAAGCATTTCCCGATCCTCAGCTATTTTTAAAGAAAGACATTCATATAATGGACTTGATCCCCAGCATTCATGAACAGCAAAATGTTTAAACTTCTCGAAAATCTTTGAATCCATATCGATCCCCCCGAATGATGATCAGTCCCACCATAAGAATAATTTCTTCGACTCTTTCAATTCTTCCATTAATCCATTGATTGAACCTGACCCTTGCTCAACGATGTCTGGACAGAATTTATACATTTCGGTGGCGAAAGACCTCAAATTTTTACCATCAGGAATTACCTGGAACGTGGCTTCCACCCAGTCAAAATCCGCCCCTATGATGGTGAATGGATACCTGAGATGCCACTCCTTCAGTTTGGAAACAACCATTTCGTTGCTAATATCATAGTTATCTCCATTGGTTTGCTGAATTTTAATGATGTCAAACTGGTCTGAAACTTGGCTGATACACACCTTATTATGTTCGGTATCACATATAAAAGGGAGGAATCCTAATACCTCCATTTCCTTTCTCATTTTTAAAACAAGATTTTCCGCTTGATCCTGTTTTACCTCCATACAGACTCCTATGATTTCTCCCCTCTTATCTGTATACAGATCTGTTTTATAGAACGGCTTCAACTTGCCAGTGGTGAATTTACTTATGATGGAAAGCACCTCATCAGGAATCCCCAGGTCAGCTATATTACTGTCTTGGTTTGAACCTCCGCCAATGCTAAATATTTTTTTCCAATTCATTCACTATCACCTTCTATACAAAATGGAGCGTCCACCAATTGATGACATGTTAGGACTTTATCGGCTTTCACCCTCGGATTGAGCTTTTCCAGATAATAATCCTCCGCTTTCCAATATCTATTCTCGAACTTTTCGATATTCTTCCGAGTTCGGGCATTTTCCCTCCGAAATCTTATTTCACGTGGGCAATCGATAAAAATGGCATAGTCCAGATACGCTTTCCATTCTTCCCGCTGCAGGAATATCCCTTCGACCAAAACAACCTTCTTGCCTGTTAAGTCCAGCTTTTTATATACTTGCTGATCCAGTTGCTCATCATAGAATGGAAGCACCAGTTCATTTTCTTGTTGGAGTTTTTCAAATAATATTTCCTCCAGTTTCTCAACTTCCCACTGCAAGTAATAATACTCCTTCCACTCCGCTTCACCGGTTCCATATCTTTTCGTCCGATCGACAATATGGTCATCCAAATGGATGATCTGGCTTTTCATTTCGTATTCTTCGAGCAATGCAGCCAACTTCTTTACAATGGTCGTTTTCCCTGACCGGCTGAGCCCGTCAATGCCAATGATCAATCTATGCTTATGATTACTCATCGACATGAATTCACTGACTAACTTTTCTAAGATATTCAAATTTGCCTACCTCTCAATTCACTGAAGAAATTCCTTAACATATTCGATATCCGACCTTACATTTCCTTTTTTAGGCAAAAAAACAACCACCTTAATTGGTGGCCTTCATTGTCGAAGATTGAACATAACGCTCGGCTTCCTCTATGCTTTCCTTTAACCAGATTGGTGCTTTTGAATTTGCATAAATTTCTTCTGCAGACATCCAATATACCGCCTCCACCTCATCCGGACTTTTTGCAAACGGTTCTCCTGTTTCAATGACACAATGGAACACCAGGTCGAGTACTTCTCTCCCGTCAGGCAGTACAAACGAGCTGCTTCGCAGATATTTCAAATTGCAATTAATTTCGATTCCGACTTCCTCAAATAGCTCCCTTTTCAAGGTCCGCTCAAGCAAGTCTTTAGAAAATCCTTCATTTTCTACTTTGCCGCCAACAAGTGATAATTGCCCTCCAGCGTGTTCTTCCTTTGTACTCCTCTCAATAATGAGCCATTTTCCCTCTCTGGATCGCACCTTCCACATTCAAAATAAACATTTTTGTCCTCCTCTTTAACAAATCATTCTTAATGCTTCAGACGCCCGTATCAAATGCGTTCTTTATGACTTTAGGCCTGTAACTTTTCCAAAATGGACAATAAAACATTATCTTCCAAAAAGTTACACATATTATTTACCATATAAATATACTGAAAATTCGATAAATTTACGCATGCTTTTCCACCATTAATACTTGTATAATAGTAATACATCCAGAGTTACCTAAGGTCGACCAACAAAAATCTGGACTTTAGGAGAGTGATCAATTTGTTAGAAAACATGATTTTCGCAATGGTCATTGGTGGATTTGTTGGACTGACGGCACATGTAAGAAAACGCGGCAAAATCATCATGCCAAGAAAAACAAAGAAATTTATCTACCTCGGTTTTCTTGAAGAAATCCTTACAGGTTCCTTAGCAGCAGCACTGTTGGTAGTCTCATCCGAGGCTGACTCAATGCTCCGGGTATTTTTAATGTCCATAATGGCTGGTTTCGGGGGGGATGCCTTACTAAGAGGACTGGAATTATTCCGAATAAGCAGCGGTAACAATGGCGGGGAGGATATTGGCAATGAAAAAACCAATACCTCGGCCTGAGAGAAAGAAGTTTGCTAACGCCACTGGTCAAGCAGCTTCCTGAGTGCTTGTTTTTTTTTGATAAAAATGAACTTGGGAAATATTAAACCACCCCTTTTATCCCCAAACATTTCTCTTCTAATAAAATTTCCTGTTAAATACCATGTTAAATCATAATTGGAATATGAATCTTCAGTTCAGGTACATCTGTTAAAGGATCAAAGCTTCCTGGATACTCTTCCAGATGCTCCAAATCATTTTGTATTAAGGTATAACCTTTTTCTTTTACCCAGGTATACAAAGTTGTATATGCTTCATGCACTGCTAATCCTTTATAATCTAAGCTGGCAAATGTATACGCCGGAACCGTAATGAGCTCCATTTCTTCAGGTATAGACTGAGCATCTTTCACTTCAAGGGCAAGATAGTATGTAAAGCCATGTTCTGTGTTGTGGTAAGATAGCCCAATAATGTTTTCAGGCTCGATAGCATTTTTAATCTGATTCTTTCTTTCAAGGAATTCGTGATGAAAAGTCTTAATTTCTCCTCTGGCTGCCTGTTCAAAAGTTCCGATCCATTTAACTCCCACAGCTTTAAATGATTCTTTTTTGACTACCATTGCTTGCATTTTATATAGTCTCCTTTTTCCATACATTTTTGCCATCAGCGAGGGAAAAGTAAAATTAAAACATTGAGGAGAAACATGATGGACCTTAAACTTTTCCAGCTGATCAACAGACTTTCCGGCCGTTATTCAACAGCGGATAAATTAATGATCCTTATTTCAAATCGTGTACGTTATGTTTATCTTTTTATCATTGTAGTGATGCTCTTCAAGAACAGATTCAACAAAAAAATTGCAATTGAAACGAGCCTTTCAGTGGCTGTTAGCTTGGCTGCCCAATTCTTCATCCACTTATTTTACTTTAAGCCACGCCCATTCATGAACAGGCGCGTTGGAATTCTTATTCCTTCAAAAATGGATTCTTCCTTTCCCAGCAAGCATACAATGCTCGCTTTCACCGCTTCTACCACTGTCCTTATGTTCCACCGGACCCTGGGGACAATCATGATGTGGCTGTCGGCTCTTACAGGTTTATCTAGAATCTGGGTAGGACACCATTACCCATCTGATATTATTGGAAGTGTGTTTCTTGGTTCATTAATCAGTGTTATGACAAGAATCTTTTCATTCAGTAAATTCGGAAACAAACCTGAGCCCAGCTAGTTACAGGAATTTCGCATAAGTTCAAGTAATTCTGGCCTGCGATTTATTAAAAATACATCTTCAATTGGCAAAGTTAGGTACCAGGATCGCTGAAAAGAACCACACAAAACCAGACGGTCATATAACAAAGCGATATTTAACCGGTTATTTTCACGAGTTGTTTTTACTGAGCCTGCCAGCTCCTTGTATAACTTGGTCATGGAATCCCCATCAAAGACACGTTCAACCGCTATTTTGCCAGCAAAACTTCTCCACCATACCAGGAAAGCCTTTGAGCTTTCCTCAAACCCAAACACTCCCGCAGCCGACTCTTGAAATAACCTTTGAAACAGAGCCTTCTCATCAGTTAGAATGCCATTATGGTCGAACCTCTTATTTAGGTTTTTTTGAAGCAAAGTTTCCCATACTTCCTTAAAGGCATCAACAAATTGAACATTACCCAGTAATCCCCATTTGCTCGAATCAACAAAAGGAAAAACCAGTCGACCCTCCTGATACCTATTCTGATTCAAATAGACATTCTGAAGAAAAACCATATAGTTTAAGGAATACGGAGCATTTACTTCTATTTCAAATCCATCTACTTGCATGTAATCACTATCCTTAAAGACTTATTGCCAATTAGCAATGCTTCTCAACTTTTACATTTCGATCCTTTTATTCTATCCAAAACCTTCTTACTACGTTGCCATCTTCCTCTGTAAAGCTGACATCCTCTACTCCGCCATTATTGATTATGGTTCTTGCGGATGCAATATTGACAGCATCACAAACGACAAGAACCTTCCCGATTCCCAATTCCTTCGTTTTTTCCAGTGAATAAGCAAGGATATTTGTCGCGTACCCTTTACGCCTTTCACTAGGGCGGATTCCATAGCCTATATGGCCGCCAATGTTGAATAGTTTCTCAGTAAGGCCATGCCTGATGTTGACTACACCCAATACTTTTTTGTTATCGTTTACCAGCCAGTATGTAGAGTCTTTAACCCAGCCTTTCGGAATGTTGACCCCTTTTTCATTATCCGACAAGAATTGGACCATGCCAGGAAAATCCGATGGGTCCCTTGCAATTACCCAGGGAATCATATCTTCTCCGCTTTCTTCCCACTCATGATAAAACTCAAGATACTCACTTTCCAAATCTTCTGTTGGCTTAATCAGATGAACTTTTTCTTCCATTAGCAAATATCCCCCTAGTTTTAACCCGCCCATTTTTTCTACCGAATATAACTAACATCAGCCCAATAGATAACCCAGCTGCTATAAAAAAGCCTATGGCATAAGAAGGAATACTAGCTTCCGGAACGCTGTCATTGATTTCGAAACCTAAGAAATGAATACCGATTCCAGCTCCATCAACATCAGTCCCTAGATTCCATAATTCCATCCCTTGTTTTAAAAACAATACAGAAACAACAATTAAAACGATTGACGCAAGCCAGTATTTCATCTTATTTTCTACTCCTTTTTAAAGCCACCATTTTCCCTGAGGAACCATGATAGTCTCCATTTTGAGTTTTTCGTGAAACCAGTCTCTAATCAACGTTTTCTTTACCAAGTATTCAGAAGCTGAGTGAGAGACGCCAATCAACGACATGTTGGATTCACTGACATAATCCATCATCTGCTGATATTTCCTTTTCCCGTAATCATTATCAATATGGCAATGGATTTCACCTGTGATATATGCCTGAGCTCCCCTTTTTTCGGCTTCCTTCATCCAGTCGACCTTGTCACCGCATCCCGCAACAATCGCTACTTTTGTAATTCGATCATGTTTCTTGCCTTCTAGATCGACATATGGGATCTCAAAAATCTGCTCTAGTTTAGTAACAAGACCATCGGTACTGATTTCGTTTATTTCACAAATAAACACCAGATCCTCCCCATTATTCCCTGGTAAAAACCCATCGATTCTCCTCCCGCCAATGGATTGCTGTATCGCTACACTAGTCCCCAATTCTCGGTGAAAATCCAATGGTTCATGAACTGTATATACGGATAGCTTTTTATCTATCATTCTATTCAAGAATTCTTCTTTTATTGGTACAAACCCGCGTCCCCATTCCCCATTGGGATCACCACACTCCATCAGGAGCGAGTGGTGCATGAAAAGCAGGTCTCCTTCTGTGCTGGTACGGATAAAATATTCAAGCACCTCATCGGTTGGAAACACAGCAAGGAATACCTTGCTTACTTCAGGCGCCCCTTTAATCATTAGCCCGTTAAAAAGCTCAGTATATCTCTTTTCAAAGACTTCCTGCCACTCAAATCCCATAGATTCATAGACAGCCGGGATGAACCTGCTAAAGCCCGGATCCTGGCCAAATGACTCCACATCGAACTCCCTATTTAAAGCAATCACTAACTCCTCCAGATTCAAAAAACCACTCCCCATTTGTTTCAATTTAAGGTCTTATTGATTATTACGGACACTTTTAACTTCGTTTCTCTCATTTTTGACTGTCATAGCCCTGTTGATGGACACTTTTGACTTCGTTTCTCTCCTTTTTGTCCGTCATAGCCCTGTTGATGGACACTTTTGACTTCGTTTCTCTCCTTTTTGTCCGTCATAGCCTCGGTGATGGACACTTTTGTCTCAGTTTCTCTCATTTTTGTCCGTCATAGCCCCGTTGACGGATACTTTTGACTTCGTTTCTCTCCTTTTTGTCCGTCATAGCCCAGTTGATGGACACTTTTGTCTTAGTCTCTTACATTTTTGACTGTCATTGAACATCTTTCTTCAGTCTATAGGCTGCCAGCTGTTCTCCCCAAGGAGCGACTTCTGTCTCAACAAAGCCCGCTTTCATATAGGTTGCTTTTGCACCTGCGTTTTCCTGGTTGTAGCCAATCATTATGAGCGGAATTCCAGCAGTGTTTTTCTTTTTAATCTCGTCAACGATCAATATAACAGCTTCCGTTCCCAGCCCTTTTTCCTGATGTGCCTTATCGATCATCAGCCGATATATCCAATAGTTATTGTCATCCGGGTCAATGCCGTACATCGCAAAGCCTACCATCTGCTCACCATCATAAATCCCGTAAGCTTAAAACTGGTCAAGGAACTTGACTTCAGCAATTGAAAACAGCTTTGAAGCCTTAAATGGCTTTTGCTCTTCTTTAACTTTTAACTGGATTGGCTCCTCCCAGTTGCCCTTTATTATTGGCTTTAAAATTAACATCCTAAAATACTCCTTTGTATCTATAAAAATATAAAACTTATCCGATGATAATCATGTTGATATTTTAGCTAATTTTACCATTAGTTGAAAAATTCTCAACCTTTTTGGGGGAGTTTTTTATCAAGGACTTTTTTCGCAATAATCAAATCATACTAACGAACATTTAAGAATAATAGAAAGGCTGTCATGAATCTTCATGGCAGCCTTTACACTTCATTATTCGAAACTATCCGCTTCTGCTGGCAGTTTCCTGACTTTCAACAAGTACTCCCTCATTTTCTGCTCATTCTCCCTTGGATACTGATACCCCAAACTCTCCCCGACTTCCTGGGCCAGACGGCTGAACAGGTCTGCAGTCCTGAAAAGGGCTGCCCAGTTTTCTTCAATCCCGGCTCCTGCATAAGTCCCCTCCAATTCTGACCATGTATCGGGATCCAGGTAACGTTTGAACCAGCGCCCGAACTTGTTGGGATTTATTGACCAATCATATTTGACCCCAAGATACCATTCAATTGCTGGCTGAAGGTAATCGAATCGGATCACATTGTCGAGCATGAATTTTGCAAAATACAGTTCATCACGCCAGAGACTGTTGGCTACGTATGCCGTATCTCCCCAAAAACTGTGGATGATCTCAGCATAGATTTCTTCCGAGGGCCTCTTTGTGATAAAAGCCTTATAGGAAGGAGCGGGCATTCTTTTAGTGTAATCATCCTTGTCCAATAGAACTTTATAGCCATTATCATATTTTGCCGGCAGCTCTTTAAGCTTTGTGAGGCTCTTTATGAAATCATTGGTTGATATCTGAAAATCGATTTTTGTGCCATCCTCGTAAAGGACTAGACGCGTACGCCAATTCCCGTCCTGCAAAACCACTTTCTTGATGAGCGTACCAAATTGATCGAGCCAGCCATCGTCACTCATAAAACCATCTAAATCATCCACAAATATTTCGAAATCATAGTCGGTAAATAAGTCTGTGAAAGCGTGCGGGTTGGCTCGGGAACTTGTCATAAGAACTGTGCGTATATGATCATTTCGCTGTGCCCAATCAACCAGCAGGCTCAACATTTCTTTTTCCTGTTTCATCTGCTAATTTCTCCCTTTCGAAACCACTTTACATAATAACTTTATGATTAACAAAGTTATCTGGATGCAACCAATCGCTATTCACTTCTCCGGCTCTCGTTGTCTTTACTCAACCGTTCAACTTCTTTTTCCAAAAAATCTAGCCGTCGATGGATTCGGTAAATTATCGGTAAATATCCAATAATGACAATAACCAACCAGCCCATTGATTTCCCCCTCTAAAAAATACTATTTATTATACTTCTTTTATAATTTGATTTATCCTTTAATTATAGAGAACAAGCTTTTAATTATTTGAATTCGCCACCCCATTTTGATACAGTTTTAAAAAGGAGTAGTTTTCCCTATATCTGTGTTGTTAATTACAGTAAAGTATATATTGAGGAGTGTACAAAGAAATGGAATCAACTTTTAACGAAAAAGATATAACCGATTTCATTAAAACAAATAGAGACCAGTTTGAAAAACAATTATTATCAGAAGCAGTGAATGTTGCTACTAAAATTCACGAAATCCTTCAAAAGGGAAATATTGACCTGTTAAAGAACGCTGAAAAGTTGATTGTCTACATAGTTGAGGAGCAAGAAGATGAACTGATCGCTTTTGCTGAACAAGAAGGGATCGCCTGGGCAGAACATTCTTTGACTGTTGCCTTCAAACTAGAATGGATTCAGGCCATCCGCCGGACGTTATGGCAATTTCTGAACCAGTATGACCAATTGCATAATAATGATACCGATCGCGAGGATTTTTTCCAGCTGGAGAAAAAGATCAATGACCAGGTAGACCAATTCTTGAATACCTTCTTCTTAACTTATACAAAGTACAAGGATGAACTGCTCAATTCACAGCGAAAATTGGTTGAACATCTCTCCGTTCCTATTATCCCTGTCAGCGCTACTGTTGCCGTACTTCCGCTAATCGGGATGATTGATGATTACAGAATGCAGATTATTGAAGAAAAGGTCCTGATGGATATATCCAGGCTAAAAGTCCAGACCTTGATCATGGACCTATCCGGAATTGCGGATATGGAAATGAACGTCATCGACCATTTCCAAAAAGTCTTGAATGGTGTTGCCATGATGGGCTCTAAGGCTGTCATAACCGGGATGCGCCCTGAGCTTGTAAGGAAAATGATCCATACTGGAATCAACCTGGATCAAAAAGCAGATACCAGGGGAACATTACAGCAGACTCTTAGGTCTTATCTAGATAGCGAACCAAAATAAAGACACTAAAAGCCCCTTTGTTTTTGACAAAGGGGCTAGCTTTTTATGATTAATGCACTCTCTGATCTAACTCAAGCAGAAGCTTATTATTTTCCTCAATATCGCTGTTGATGCCATCGATCTCTGAGGAGATATTCAATTCCTGTTGTTTAACTGAGCCAATTTTCCGCTGTTGGGCTTCTTCACGGTCAGTGATGTTTCGCAGACGGTCCGCCAGGGAGGTACTCTCGTCCTTAATGGACAGTATGCCAGACGAGATCGTTTCCAACTCTTTGTTTTGTGATTTTACCTTTGCGTCAATTTGCTGCATCAGCCCGTCAAAATCATTAAATGAAGAGAAACTTGAACTGATTTTATTTTCGATTTCTTCCAGTTGTGTGGAAATGTTTTGTGACGCATCTGAAGAAGCAGCTGCCAGTTTGCCAACTTCTTTTGCCACCACTGAAAAACCTTTCCCATGCTCCCCCGCTCTTGCCGCTTCAATGGAAGCATTCAAGGCAAGGATTTTTGTTTGGGCAGAAATTGAAGAAATAGTCGAGCTGATGCTTCCAATCGTTTGTGTCAAACCCACTAATTCCTTCAGCAATTCAGATGTTTGTTTCATATGGTCAGAGGCCTGTCTATTATCCTCTATGACAGCAACAGAGCCATCAACTACCTTATCAATTGCCTCACTGTATCGATTGATCTGTGTTTCCATTTGCTCAAATACAGAAAAGAATTGTGATAACGCCTCTTTATTCTGAGTTAGCTGATTTTCCAGTTCATGAATGGACGATAGATTGTGTTTGACACTGGTTTGAATTGTATGGGTAGATAATACAATATCCTGGAAGGTCTCCCTCATTGCTCCAACAAAAACAGCAGCGTTCCCGGTACCCTCCGGTTCCTCCCCGGCTTCGCCAGGAAGACGGAATTCATCCACTTTGCTGAAAATCTCTTCGAGCGCCGGGCGATCGAATTGCGAATCCCCGATATAGCTGTAACGGATGACATGATCTTCATCCAAAATATAGGTGCTTGGAATTGCAATCCTGAAACTATCCCATTTAATAGGGACAAATACTTCATATCTCTTAATGACTTGCCTGGATTCATCAGACAAAATCGGAATTTTTATTCCTTCTTTGTCTACATACGATTGGATTCCTTTTAAATTCTGGCCTGCAATACCCAATACTTGAAGCCCTTTTTCTTTTAGGAAATCATAATGTTCATTCAGCTGGACCAGCTGATTCCGGCAGTTCGGTCACCATGTGCCTCTTAAAAAGACAAGAATGACAGGCTGGCCGGAAAAATCAGATAAACTATATTTTGTATTATTTGTCCCCTGCAGCGTAAAATCCGGTGCTTGCTTGCCTACGTTCAATCCTTTATTGGCCAATATAATCTCTCCTCTATCTATATCATGCAAAAGCTTGGCTCACAGATTATTATCGGCCTAACTAGAACTTTGTTAAAGCTATAACTCTCTAAGAAGTCATATCATAAGGATTTCGCGGATATCATCCTCTGTCAGGGTCACTGAGGATTTTTCTTCAATGATTTCTTCGATCATATTTCGCTTTTTCTCCTGCAGCTCATTCATTTTCTCTTCAATCGTTCCTTTTGAGATTAATTTAATGACCTGAACTTTATTTTTCTGGCCCATACGGTGTGCCCGGTCAGCAGCCTGCTCTTCAACCGCTGGATTCCACCATAAATCATAAAGGATGACTGTATCGGCTCCAGTCAGATTCAAGCCCGTCCCTCCTGCTTTCAATGAAATCAGGAAAAAATCCCGCTCTCCGGCATTGAACTTTTCGCAAGTTTGTACCCGGTCTTCGGATGGCGTCTGTCCATCCAGGTAAAAGTAGGGAATGCCCTGATATGCTAACTCCCTCGCAATCATGCCAAGCATTTTAGTGAACTGTGAGAAGATCAATACCCTCCTGCCAGCATATCTGGATTCCTCGATTATTTTCTTCAATTGTTCAAACTTTGCAGAACTTCCCTTGTATCCATCGACAAACAGGCCCGGGTGGCAGCAAATTTGCCTGAGTCTGGTAAGTCCGGCGAGGATTTTAATCCGATTTTTTCTGATTGTGTTCTTATCAAGCTGCTTTAAGGTTTGATGACGAAGCTTGGCCAAATATGCTGCATAAAGCTTCTTTTGTTCAGGAAGCAATTCCACTCTATCAATGGATTCTATTTTTTCAGGCAGCTCTCCAAGTACCTCCTCTTTTACTCTCCGCAGCAAGAATGGCCGGATTCTTCGTGCGATTGTTTTGCTTGTCAGATGGCTGTATTCCTTTAATCCCTGGAACAGCTCCGGGAATACTACCCTGAAAATGGACCACAGTTCTTCTGTTGAGTTTTCAATCGGCGTTCCAGTCAAGGCAAATCGGTGCTCTGCCTGGATATTCATAACCGCCTTTGCCGTTTGCGTCAACGGATTCTTGAAGGCTTGTGCTTCATCGAAAAAGACAGTATGGAATTTTATTTTTTCATATAAGTGGATGTCTTGCCTTAACAGCATGTAAGAAGTGATGACGACATCCATTTCCGAAACAGCTGTTAATAGTCTGGCCCGTTCGTTTTTATTTCCGTCAATGATTACAGCATCTATTTCTGGTGTGAATTTCAAAAATTCACTCAGCCAGTTATAGACCAGTGATGAAGGACAAACAATCAGAATTGGCTGGTTCCTATCCCTTGCATCTGGGAGTTCTGAAGCTATATAAGTGATGCTTTGAAGCGTTTTCCCCAGCCCCATGTCATCAGCTAGGATGCCTCCAAAGCCATAACTTGCGATTGTCTTAAGCCACTGGTAGCCCTGCTTTTGGTATTCGCGCAAAACTGGCTCTAGTTTTTCAGGAATCACGTATTTAGCTTCTGACGGAAGGGTGATTTCCTCCAAAAATTGCCTGAAGGATTCTTCTGCAAGAATGACAGATTGATCATCGAATGAATCCAGCATCTGCATTCCCCGTATGATCGGCATGTTCAACCCTTTTTCCAGGTCCTCTGCCTGGATCGGCCCTGCTTTTAAGAAACGCTGGATTTCTTCCCATTCTCGTGTTTCAAGCGACATTAGCATCCCATTGCGCAAACGGAAGTATTTCTGCTTCTCTTCCAGTGCTTCAAGGATTTCCCGAATTTGCTTTTCGGCTATTCCATCCATTTCAAACTTGAACTCAAGCCAGTTTGTCCGTTCTTTTTTTACCTTCACACGGATTTGCGGTCTGGCCGGCTCCCTGAATATCCTGTTCCTGACCGCAGTCGTTGCATAGACCTGAACAAATTTCTGGAGTTTCGGCAGCACATGATACAGGAATTCATATTCGAGTTCTTCATTATGCAAAAAATAACCGCCATCCGTTTTGGCGAAAGAACTTTCGTCCAGTATATCAATGATCACATCTTCTTTTTCAACATCACGGATCAACAGCGAATTCACCCGGGGTTCCCTGTCCTCGAGCGGGTTGAATACAATATTGCCATATTGGAACTCCAGTCCTGCCAGCAATCGGTTATTGACCCTGTCAAGGTAAAGCTTCGCCGCCAAGGGGTCTGTCAGGAATTGCTTCGCCATGTCGCCATCGATTTGCACCTCGCCAATACGGCGCAGGCCGGGAACGACTTTTTCCACGAAGAATCCCATTTGATCCTGTAAAATTGGAATGCTGTCTGTCTTTGATTTCGCCAGCATATTTTTCAGTTCAAACAATCGGCTGAAATCCTCCGGGCTTAGTTCCACTAATTGGCTGTTGGACAAAACCACGTTATATTTATCGAAAACAGTCAAAGCATGGATGCCGACAATTTTCAAGGAATAGTCATTCGCTGTATTTTTTTCAAAATTGAATTCCAGCGGAAGCTTTTCGTTGCTAACAGTGAATTCTGTAATCTCGCCGCCACTTTCCAGTTTTGCATCTGGCACCTTCCTAAGCAGCTGCAGTATTTGCTGCCAAAATGATGGCGGTATGATCACTATCGAAGCATCGTCTCCTTTATTAATAGCCAAATCCGCATCCTGGACAATTTGAGTCAGCAGCATAATGACAGAATCCGTTTCATTTTGAAAGCAATGGAGCTGTGGATCGTATTGGAACAGAGGAGAAATCACTGCTGGCTCGCGTTGCGCTATACTCAATAAAAAGCTTGCCAGATCATCGACTTGGACTGGCCCCAGGCTGATGGAGACACCTAACAAATTCTCCTGGTTGCTTCCTGCCAGTGGCTTGATTACAAACTGAGTATTCAAGATTTTCCTCGTCTCAAAATGCAGCTGATGGCCGCTTTTCCTCCTGGGCTCTTCAGTGAAAATGGCCAGCATTCCATCAGCAAGTTCGTTTTTCGTTGGAATTATCCTGGTAGTACTTCCCCGCTTCTGTTGATCGAGAATCGCAATCAGGACAGATGCCACATGCTGGCACTCTTGTGTGACAGATGCAAGCTTCGGGCATGTGCACTCAGTCTGGAAATGTCCATCCCCGGTATTCATGACAGTGACATGGAAGTCATCTGCACCTGATACAATTGCTTCTGCACGATTGGCACTATAATCAGTAAACTTCACTTTATCCGCACGGTAAAACGCATCCCCGCGTTTGAAGGAAACAGTTCCACATAAATCTTTGATGAGTTTTTGATGCAGTTTGATTTCCATGCCTGCTTCCCTCCTGGCAGATGCGTTTATCAATAATTATTAGTGTAGACTTTATCACGGCATTTGTTAAGCAGGAATATAAAAAGCATGGAGGATTCTCCATGCTCACAAGGTTTAATTAGGCAGATTCAATTGCCAGGAGACGCCAAACCTGTCAACTGTCCAGGCGAATTTTTTACTGAAGGAATAATCCCCTAAGGGCATTAATACTGAACCTGCTTCAGACAGTTTTTCAAACAAATGGTCAATTTCATCTTCAGAACTGCAGGTAAGGTAGATTGAAAAAGATGGAGTAAACGTGAATTCATGATGTATATTGCTGTCGATGCACATGAATTCCTGCCCTTTTAAGGTAAAGGTCGCCAGAATGACGCTCCCTTCCTGTCCGGGCCCATCTGGTCCATACCTTGATATGGAGGTGATTTTGGAATCTTCGATAAGCGAAGTATAATACTTCATTGCCTCCTCTGCATTACCCTCGAACATCAAAAACGGGGTTGCTTTTTCCATGTGATTGCCTCCTATTCTTCATCAGATTCCACAAAGTTTTTCAGTGCCGATAATTTGTTATCCCAATAGATTTCGAAAAAGGATAGCCATTCCTGTAATTCACGGAGCGGTTCCGGCTGCAATAGGTAACGTGTTTCCCGTCCAATTTTCCTGCTGGTGACGAGCCCCGCTTCTGATAACACAAATAAATGCTTATTGACGGCAGTCCTGGTTATCGGGAATCTTTCAGTTATGGAGGCGATCGGCATCTCCTTATCGGCAAGAAGCTTTAAAATTTTTCGGCGAGTCGGATCCGCGACAGCCTGGAACACATCATGTCTCGCTTGAGAAGCTGGCATGTTAACCCTCGATATAGGAAGGAAGTGCTTCTTTGACGATCTTATCCCAGCCATTATCCATGATACCCTGGACAATTGTGTGTGGCTGGCCGAATTCAGTAACCTTTTCAGGATCCCAGCCGGAGTGGATTAATGTAAATTCAGTCTTGCCATCAAGATCGCTTAACTCAAATACAAGATGCCAATCCTTTCCCCAGTCAAAACCAAGTCGATTTGGCGGATCCAATTCTGTCACCTTGCATGGCGAATCACCAAAAGGCCCAGCGTGCAGAATGAACTCCCTGCCAAGTTCTGCTTCGAACGTATTCGGCATCCACCATGCGGCTATTCCTTCCGAAGTGGCAACTGCTTTCCACACTTTTTCAATTGGTGCATTCAATAAGATTGTTTTGCGTATTTCAGGTTGTATAGTCATGGTTTGACCTCCAATGTTTTTATAACACCTTTTTGTGTCACTTTATAATTTATAACACCATATAGTGTTATGTCAACCAAAAAACCAGATACTTGATCAGTACCTGGTTAGATTTCAATGATAATCGGCAGGATCATCGGCTTCCTTCTTGTCTGCTGGAAAATATGCTGGCCAACCGCTTTTTTGATTCCCTGCTTGATGACATTCCAGCGGTGAACATTATCCTCCTGCAGTTCAGTTACAGTCTTCGTAACGAGATTATTCACATCACGCATCAGGTCCTCCGAGTTTTTCACAAACACAAAGCCTCGCGAAATGGTATCAGGCCCCGAGATTATTTTCCGTTCGGCCTTGCTCAAAGTCAGGACAATCACCAGCATGCCATCCTCGGAAAGCTGCTTGCGGTCCCTGAGCACGATTTCGCCAACATCCCCGACACTGACACCATCCACATAGGTATCACCAGCCGGAATATTCCGCGTCTGGCGTGCTTCACCATTTTCAATGTCAACGATATCCCCATTTTTGATAATGAACGTATGCCCTTGTTCCACTCCCACCGATTCTGCCAATAAACGGTGATGGTGAAGCATCCGGTATTCTCCATGAATCGGGATAAAATATTTCGGTTTCATCAATGTAAGCATCAGCTTGAGGTCTTCCTGATAGCCATGCCCTGAAACATGCATGCCCGTTGTACTGCCTGAGCCGTAAATGACTTTCGCACCGAGCCTGAATAAATTGTCGATGATCTTCGATACATCTTTTTCATTCCCTGGAATCGGGGATGCCGCCATGATGACCGTATCTCCTGGGTATATGTTGACATCACGGTAATTTCCTGTGGAGAGCCGGGATAGTGCCGCCATCGGTTCCCCCTGGCTGCCTGTACAAAGAATGGCCACCTTGCCCGGGTCCAACTGGTCGACAGCTTGCGGCTGTATCAGCATTCCTTCCGGGACATTCAAGTATCCTCGTTCTATCGCAACATCCACAACATTCACCATGCTCCTGCCAAGCAAGACAAGCTTCCTGTCTGTTTTGATTGCTGCTTCGACAACCTGCTGTACCCTGTTCACATTCGAGGCGAAAGTAGAAACAAAAATTTTGCCTTCCGCCTTCATGAACGCCTCTTCCAAATGGCCGGCAACCATCCGTTCAGATGGTGTCAATCCTGTCCGTTCTGCATTTGTGCTCTCAGAAAGCAAGGCCAAAACACCATCTGTCCCGATCCTCGCCATTTTATGGATTTCCGATTGTTCATCATTCGCAGGGGTAAGGTCGAATTTGAAGTCTCCTGTATGGACGACATTCCCTTCAGGAGTGTGGAAAACAATCCCGAGGCAATCCGGTATGCTGTGGCTCACTTTGAAAAAGGAAACCTTGACCTTGCCGAAATCCAGTTCTGAATCTGAATTGATTTTCTTCAGTTCCGTACCTCTTAATTGCTTGTGGTCACTCAGTTTCAACTCGATTAATCCAAGCGTGAAATCTGTCGCATATACAGGCGCCTTAAGCTTTTTGAAAAAATAAGGAACACCGCCAATATGATCCTCATGTCCATGAGTCACAATCAACCCGCGGATTTTTTCCCGATTTTCCTCCAAATAAGTCATTTCAGGGATGATCAAATCTATTCCGAGCAAACTCTCATCAGGAAACTTGCCTCCGCAATCAATCACAAAAATATCGTCCTCATATTGGACAACATACATATTCTTGCCGATTTCATTGATGCCGCCCAGGGCAAAGATAGATAAAGTCACATTATATCCTCCTAAACGTAATCGATTTTGATAGTATTGCCCATTGTTTTTCCGATTATTTCGTCTTGAAGTTTCTTTACCCTTTTACAGAAGGTGAATATGCTTGTTGGCGAAAATATAACTTTTAATGGCTGAGTTCAAAATTTTATTGTTGATATTCATCTGTTCATTAGCTTTTTCGGAAAAAATATATGTATTTTCGCAAAAAAATGAATTTATTCGCAAAATCGATCTCTTTATTCGCAAACTGGAAAAAAACATTGATTTTTCCCATTTTTTATATAAAAAGACCAACTCGCTTTTACACGAATTGGTCCTCATTCTTATTTTTCGATCCATGTATACATATACTGATCGTCCTCAATCTCTTTAGCTTTTTTAACGGTCTTCAGCGGACGGAAGGTATCAATCATGACGGCAAGCTCAAGTGTCTCTTTCTTGCCGATGCTTGCTTCCGTCTTACCCGGATGCGGTCCATGCGGGATTCCGCTTGGGTGTAAAGTAATCGAACCTTCCTTGATGCCTTTCCGGCTCATGAAGTTTCCTTCCACGTAGTACAGCAACTCATCGCTGTTGACGTTGCTATGGTAGTAAGGCGCCGGAATCGCTTCAGGATGGTAATCATAAAGCCTCGGCACAAACGAACAAACTACATAGTTATATCCTTCGAATGTCTGATGGACCGGAGGCGGCTGGTGGATCCGGCCTGTGATCGGCTCGAAGTCCTCGATATTGAAGGCCCACGGGTACAGATATCCATCCCAGCCGACGACATCAAGCGGATGATGGTTCAGCACATGGCGGTGAAGATGCCCGCGCGTCTTTGTAATAACCTCGTGTTCTCCTTTTTCAGAGACCGTTTCCAAAGTCTCTGGTCCGCGGATATCACGCTCGCAGAATGGGCTGTGCTCAAGCAGCTGGCCATATTCGTTGCGATAGCGGCGCGGTGTGGTAATCTGGCTGAACGATTCCACAATCAGCGCTTTCGTCATTTCTGAACCGTCAGGCACCACCCTGTAAATCGTGCCAATCGGAATCACTACATAATCTCCCGGCTGATAATTCAAAGTCCCAAACATCGTTTCAATCTTACCTGATCCATGGTGGAAAAAGAACATTTCATCTCCATCGCCATTTCGGTAAAATTGTTTCATTGGTTCATCAATATTGGCAAAACCAATGAGCAGATCGTCATTGCCAAGTATATATTCTCTTCCGCTTAGGGCGTCACCTGTTGCCTTAATCTGGTCAGTCAGAAAATGCCTGTGGTTCAGCGATCCCTGCTCCTCATATTCAGGCAAATAACTGCCAATCAATTCGCTTTTTACTACTTCAGTAGGCATATGGTGGTGATAAAGGATCGACTGAGTACCGGAAAAGCCCTTCGTTCCCATTACCTGCTCACGGAATAGCGAACCATCCTCTTTTTTAAAAATGGTATGGCGTTTCTTCGGGATTTCTCCCATCTGACGGTAGTACATGAATCCACCTTCTTTCTAGTCTTCAATAATTTTATTTTTAAGGGCACCCAGTCCCTCAATCTCAAGTTCGACTTCATCGCCAGGCTCCAGCCAGCGGTGCACGTCACTGCCAAGCTCGAGTATGCAGCCTGTTCCGACAGTGCCTGAGCCAATCACTTCACCCGGGTACAGCGTCGTCCCCGCCGAAGCACGTTCAATCATCTCTCCAAAGGAATAATAAAGATCCTTCATATTGCCAGAAGAGAGCTCTCTGCCATTCACTCTTGCTTTCATTTGCAGGTCATATCCTTTGCCGGCTTTACGTGATTCCAGCTCATCCTTTGTAACTAGATATGGACCGAAGGATGTGGCAAAATCCTTTCCTTTTGCCGGACCAAGTCCGACCTTCATTTCCTTCCTCTGAAGGTCTCGCGCACTCCAGTCATTCATGACCATAAAACCAAAAATATGCTGTTCGGCATCTTCGGCTTTTATGTTGCTGCCTTCTTTTCCGATGACACAGGCGATTTCAAGCTCGTAATCCAGCCACTCGCATGTGCGCGGCCGCCTGATTTCTTCTTCAGGATCCTTGATTGCGAGATGGTTGGTAAAATAAAACACGGGGATCTCATACCATTCCGGAATCATCTCAAATCCTCGGTTCTCCCGGGCAGTTTTTACATGCTGTTCAAAGGCGTAGAAATCACGGACGCTCTTCGGGTTATGCAGCGGCGCTTTCAACCTGACTTCTTTCAGCAGATATGTTCCCGTTTCGCTGTCCAATAGTGCTTGATCCTGTTTGATATATTCCAAATGTTCTTCATGATTATCAAGGAATGACAGCATATTGTCCGGCAAATGCCCATTGGTTGCTTCATGCATATCGACGGCTTCATTGCGTGAATTAATCCAGCCGGCACGGATGGAACCATCTTTTTTCAAAAACGTTATGAATTTCATGTCATCACCTATTTCCTTTGCAGCTCAAAGGTCCTGGCAAGCGGCAGCGTGTACGTTGCGCCAGCCAGCCTGCCGACCGGGTTCAGCTTTTCTGAATTGATCCTGCCATTTTCATATAAATCATCGTCGACATGTACATGAACGACTTTTCCGATTACAAGGCTGCCGGCACCAGCTTCGTCCTGCCCGAAATGGAGGACCTGATTAAGTTCACACTCAAGGTGTACCCTGGACTCCCGGACCCTCGGGGGTTTAACAACGGCACTTTCTGTCTTTGTCAGACCAGAGGCCTCAAACTCATCAACATCAGATGGGAATTCAGTTGCGCAATCATTCATTTGTTGGATGAAATCCTCACTGACAATATTGATGACAAACTGTTTCGTTGCTTCAATATTGTTCAATGTATCCTTCTTCGCTCCATCCGTCCCTCGCCTCATCGGAGAAAAGCAGACCATCATCGGATTGGCGCTGATGACGGTGAAAAAACTGAAAGGCGCCAGATTGGTAGTTCCGTTTTCATCCTGGCTTGAGACGAATGCGATTGGGCGAGGCAGCACCGAACCCTGCAAAAGTTTATATGCGTCTTTCCATTCGAGACTGTCTGTTTTGATTTCCAACTCCTACACCGCCCTTTCGTGAAAATGCTGGCTGACGACGTGCAGGATGAATTCATGATCCTCACGGGTGCCAAGTGTGATCCTGAACGCTTCCTTATAGCCAGGAAGCTGCATCTGGCGGACAAGGACACCGTTCTCTGTCAGTGTCTGGATGACGGGAGTGTTCGTGTAAGCAAAAAGGAAATTGGATTGTGAAGGGAAACTCTGAATCTCCAACTCCCTGAACTTTTTACGGAGGAATTCCCGTTCTGCACTATTTTTTGCTGCGCAATCCTTTACGAAGTCCGTATCCCCAATTGCTGCCATGGCCGCAGCCTGCGCCAGCTGGTTCACATTGAATACATCCCTGACTTTATGAAGCTCTTTTGCGATTTCCGGATGCATGATTCCATAGCCTATCCTCAGGCTAGCAAGACCATAGATTTTCGAAAAAGTCCTTAAGATGGCGAGATTTTCATACTGATCAAGCAGAGGCATCGAATCCAGAAAGTCCTCGGAATCGGTGTATTCAAAGTATGCTTCATCCATTACGACCAGTACTTTTGATGGCACATTGCCGATAAAAGAAAGCAGCTCCTGTTTCGCAACAATCGTACCTGTCGGATTGTTTGGATTGCAGACAAATACCAGCTTCGTTTTTTCAGTGATGGCTTCAAGCATTGCATTCAGGTCATGCCGTCCTTCAATCATCGGAACAGTGACCGCTTTTCCGCCTTCTATAAGGACATTCGTTTTATAGCGTGGAAACGTTACTTCTGCCATAACCGCTTCATCATTTTTATCGATATAGGCTCGTGTCAGCAGCCGGATGATTTCCTCTGATCCATTAGAAACCAGAAAGTGCTCCGGTTCCAATCCATAATGTGCTGACAGCTTTTCGGTGATGCCTGAAGTCATTCCGTCTGGATAAAATGCCAGATTCCCAGATGCCTGCAGGATCGCTTCTCGCACCTTTGGTGAAGTCCCATAAACATTTTCGTTATCAGATAGTTTCCTTACTGTTGTAAGCTTGTATTGTTCTTTGATTTCCTCAATTGTCTGGCCGAGGGCATATGGTGTGATCCCTTCAAGTTCTGCTCTAGCATTTACCTTCATGTTCATCCCCCATTTTTCAATTCGCCGTTTATGACAAAAGGGAGCAATCCGCCCCCTTTTATCCCGGTCTTTATAGGTTGCCGCGTCGTTCCTGTTCACGTTCAATCGATTCGAATAGTGCCTTGAAGTTGCCTTCTCCAAACCCTCTCGCGCCTTTACGCTGGATGATTTCGATGAAAAGAGTCGGGCGGTCGACGATTGGCTTCGTGAAGATTTGCAGCAGATAGCCCTCATCATCACGGTCTACTAAAATACTAAGCTCTTTCAGCTTCTCGATTTCTTCGTCAATTTCACCAACACGCTCTGACAGCATTTCATAGTAAGAATCAGGAGTGTTTAGGAACTCAACGCCGTTTTCACGCAATTGTGATACCGTGCTGACAATGTCTTCTGTTAAAATCGCAAGGTGCTGGACGCCAGGACCATTGTAAAATTCAAGGTATTCCTGGATCTGTGATTTGCGCTTTCCTTCAGCCGGCTCATTAATCGGGAATTTAATCCGGCCTCCATTATGCATAACCTTGGACATTAGCGCTGAATACTCAGTCACAATGTCCTTATCTGTGAAGTGCTTCATTTCCTTGAAGCCCATGACGTTCGCGTAATAATTCACCCATTCTTCCATTCTCTCAACATTGCCGACAACATGGTCGATGCCGATGAAACCTGCGTCATTGACCGGAACTGTTGTTGTATGCTCAACAAATCCTGGCATGAAAAGACCTTTATAATTCTTCCGCTCAACCAGTGTATGGATGGTATCACCGTATGTACCGATGACCGCCTTTTTCAAGACACCATTTTCATCCGAGACCTCATGCGGCGGCTGGATTTCGATTGCTCCGCGGCTGACCGCTCCCTCGTAGGCCTTCTCGACATCATCCACTGCCAGTGCGATATCCTTCACGCCATCTCCGTGCGTTTTCACAAACTGTGCTACACGGGATGAGTCATTATAAGTTCCAGTTACCACAAGACGGATTTTGCGCTGTTGCAGCACATAGGACGTCGTTTCCCGGTTACCTGTTTCAAGTCCTGAATAAGCGACTACTTTAAAGCCAAAAGCTGTCTGGAAAAAATGTGAGGCCTGCTTGGCATTGCCTACATATAGTTCCAAATAATCTACATCCTGTACCGGAAAAAAATCTTCTGTTGTCTGGCCAGATACCATTACCTTCTCTTGCATCATAAAACCTCCTGTTAAAAATATTTAAAATATTTAAAATAATTTTATAGTAATTCTATCTGCTCTCTCAAGAGCGCGATGTAAAGCTATAATGCTTTTATGTGGTGAAGAATTCTGATTGGATTACTTCAATTCAAGAAGCATCATCTTCGGATTCTCGATTAACTGGGCGAAGCGGTTTGTAAATGCTACTGCTGTTGCACCATCGGCTACCCGGTGGTCAAAAGCCATCGACAGATTCATGATCGATCGGATCGCAATTTCATCTTGTTCCGTCACGACGGGACGTTTCTTTGTTTTATGGAAAGAAACAAGCGCTGTCTGCGGGTGCTGGATGATTGGGGTTGCGCCGATGCTGCCGCCGAGCGGTCCAACATTGCTCACCGTGAATGTACCGCCTGAGATATCTTTGACCTTGAGCTTGTCATCCAGGGCAAGCTTTGTCAGCTGCTTCATCTCTTCATGAATTTGTTTCAGGTTCTTCTTCTCGACATTCCTGATGACCGGGACAATCAGTCCTTCTGGAGTGTCCACGGCAATCCCGATATGATGTTCACGAAGCAGCTGGATGCTTTCATTTTCTTCATCCAGCTTTGCATTGAACACCGGGAATTCTTTCAGCCCGATCGAAAGGGCTTTTATAAAGAAGGCAGTCGCTGAGATGGAATTTCCTGATGCCTTGATCTCTTCCCTTAATGTAATCAATTCACTGACATCCACTTCCTCGAAATGGGTGCAATGCGGAATGGTATACAGAGACTGAACCATCTTTTTCGCAATCTGCTTTCTGCGTCCCCGGAAGGGCAGTATATCTCCGGAAGTTTCCGCAGTATCATTCTGTACATCTTCGGTATATGCTTTTTCAGTCGCAGCCAGGTGTTCAGAATGGAGTCTGCCGGTTTCTTCAGAACTACCTTCCGAAAACTTCACAGCCCGTCTTTCGGAACCTGATTCCGAAACACTCGGAGCCACCTGTTCGGAACCCGATTGTGAAACCTTCGCAACCTGCAGTTCGGAACCAGCTTCCGAACCATTCACAGGCTTGCTGTCTCGTAAACTGGCAAAAGCCAATACATCCTGGTCTGTGATCCGCCCAGCCGGTCCAGTACCTATGACCTCCATAATATTCACACCATTTTCCCGGGCGATTTTCCTTGTATATGGAGAAGCAAGAATCCTTCCAAGACGAACACTGACACCAACGGGTACAGCAGGCTCTGCAGGTCTGCCAAGAACTTCTACTGCTTCTGCAGGCTTTGTTTCCTCATCCCCAGCTTCCCTGACTTCTTGCAGCCCAACATTTGCTCCCAATCCGGATTGGTCTTCAATAATCAACAGTGACGATCCTACTTTTACCGTTTGCCCTTGTTTCAACAATAATTCTTTTACAACACCGGAACAGGGGGCCGGAATCTCAGCGGTCATCTTGTCGGTCTGGACTTCAACCAATGGATCATCGGCCTTGACTAAGTCGCCAGGCTTCACCAGGTAACAATTGATGTCCGCTTCGGTCATCCCTTCCCCAATGTCGTGGAGTTTTACTTCAACCATCGGCAAGCCTCCTAAAACTTCATCACTTTCTCGATTGCTGCTGCGACTCTTTTCGGGGTCGGCAGATAGTGGTTTTCAAATCCAAAGTATGGAACTGGGGTATCAAATCCTGTTACTCTTTCAGCCGGCGCCTTTTGGTAAAGAAACGCTTCATCATTGATCAATGAAATCAGATCACTTCCCGTGCCGCCTGTTTCATGTGCTTCATGGATAATGACGGTGCGTCCGGTTTTCTGCACGGATTCTATGACAAGGTCCTTATCAATTGGATATAATGTCCTGAGATCTAGAAGCTCGCATTGAACTCCCTTATTCTTCATTTCTTCAACAGCCTTCATGGCTACTGGAACCATCGCACCCCAGGAAATGACCGTCACGTCGTCGCCTTCAGTCAACTTCTTGCCTTTGCCAATTTCAACAGTATATTTCCCTTCAGGAACTTCATCGCGGGACGACCGGTAGCTTCGCATCGGCTCTAAAAAGAGAACAGGATCGGGATCTTCAATCGCGGCAATCATCAACCCTTTTGCGTCATATGGATTTGATGGACATACAACTTTTATGCCCGGCATGTGGGTAAAAATAGATTCCGTGCTGTCGCAATGAATTTCCGGAGCACGGACACCTGCTCCATAAGGAGCACGAATGACCATAGGCACTGTATAATGGCCCATCGTCCGCATTCTTAATCTCGAAGCATGTGTCATAATTTGTTCGTATGCTGGATAGATGAATCCCAAGAACTGGATTTCCACTACCGGCCTGAAACCATTCACCGCCATTCCAATGGCCGCACCGACAAAACCTGCTTCACTTAATGGTGTATCAATCACACGTTCCTCGCCATATTTCTCCTGAAGACCATCAGTCGCACGGAATACTCCTCCGTTTTTCCCAATGTCCTCACCGAGGAGAATGACCTCATTCTTTTCTGCCAGCATCGTATCCAGTCCATCGGTGATCGCCTGGACCAGCGTCAAGGTCTTGGTCTGCACTGCTGTTTCCATTAAGCCTCACCCCCGATCAGTTCAAGATACTTCCGCTTTTGTTTCTCGATCGTCCAGGTTGGTTTTTCAAAAACAAAATCAAAGATCACTGACGGATCTGCAGCAGGGAAGCTCTCCATTTCCTTCACTGCGGCATCAATTTCCGCTGCAGCCTGCTCTTCAACTTGTTTGGCCCATGCTTCATCAAAAAGACCTTCATTCTTCAGCCAGCGTTCCAGCCTGAGCAGCGGATCTGTTTCCATCCGCTTCATTGCACTTTCATTCTGGTCACGGTATTTAGAGGCATCATCTGCAGTTGTATGGGATCCATATCTCCATGTCATCGCTTCAATCAATGTTGGCCCTTCGCCATTGCGTGCCCGTTCAAGTGCCTTTTCAGTTTCAGAAAAAACGGCAAAAACATCGTTGCCATCCACCCTCACACCAGGCATATCATAGGCAAGTGCTTTTTGCGCAATCGTTGCCGAATTCATCTGCTTGCTGATTGGCACTGAAATCGCATACTGGTTGTTCTGGCAGAAATAAACGACCGGGGATTTAAATACGCTGGCAAAATTCAGCCCTTCATGAAAATCACCTTCGGACGTTGCTCCATCCCCGAAATAACAGATGGCAGCATTCTTTGTGCCTTTTTGCTTTTCAGCGAATGCTGCTCCTGCAGCATGAGGAATTTGTGTCGCAATCGGGATGGCCGGCGGAAATATCTTTTTCCCATTCGGCGGGACACAGCCTTCGTTACGCCCATTCCAAAACAGCAGGATACTCCGCAGTGAATGGCCGAACACCATCGCCGCACCATGATCGCGATAAGTCGGGAACATCCAATCATCGGTTTCAAGCGCAAGAGCCGTTCCTACCTGGGAAGCCTCCTGGCCTTCGAATGGAGCGTATGTCCCGATCCTTCCCTGGCGCTGCAGGCTTACTGATTTCCTGTCCAGTGTCCGGATTCTTACCATTTCCGCATAGAACTGTTTCACTCGATCTTCGGTCACCAAATATTTATATTCCTCGGACACAATGTTTCCGTTTTGGTCCATTACTTGTAAAGTTGGAAAATCCTTATCCATGTGCTCACCCTTTTTTTAAAAATCGCACTGAATTTTTTATAGCGAACAAACTTAATTTCTAAGATTCTATTACATTCTCACAGCCCATTTAGGACGTTTCATATGAGAGAAGAAGCTGTTCCTTCTGGTCCTAGCTTCTATCCGGTTTTCACAGAATTTATTTGCTGCTTCCATTGTGGTGATTCCTTCTCGTTCTGCATGGCTATATACATTCAAAAGAGAATTATAGATTGCTTTTGTCTTTTTAAGGACGCGCTCTTTGTTCGGTGAATAAAGCTCATCCGCCACCTGGATCAAACCGCCGGCATTGACAATATAATCAGGTGCATACAGAATTCCTTTTTCCTGGAGGGCATGGCCATGGCGTTCTTCCTTGAGCTGATTATTGGCAGAGCCGACCACCGCTTTTACCTGCAGCTGAGGGATAGTGTCATCATTGATGATTCCCCCCATAGCACATGGAATGAAGATATCGGCAGGCTGTGAATAAATTTCATCACTGCCCACAACCTTGATCCCTGCTCCCATTTCCTTCGCTTTCTGGACTATCTGGTCGATCGCTTTTTGATTAATATCTGTTACATACAGGTCTGCACCATTTTCCAGCAGATATTCTGCTACCTTGTAGCCAACCTTGCCGAGACCCTGGATGGCATAGGATTTGCCAGAGAGATCATCCGTGTCCCACAGAGCTTTGCTGGTTGCCTGCAATCCAAAGATGACTCCCTGCGCAGTCGGCACAGAAGAATCACCGCTGCCGCCATATACTTCATCAACGCCAACGATACAATTCGTTTCCTTCAATGCGTGAACAAAATCCTCCGGGTCGGTCCCCATGTCTGTTCCTGTATAAAAACGGCCCTGGATGGATTCGACAAACTGGCCAAATGCCCTGAACAATTCTGGGCTCTTATCCTTCGTCGGATCACCGATAATGACTGCTTTTCCCCCTCCGAAATCTACATCGGCAGCTGCGCATTTATACGTCATCCCTTTTGAAAGCCGGAGTACATCTTCAAGTGCATCATCGACTGACTTATAAGGGTACATGCGGCAGCCTCCCAATGCTGGTCCCAACCGTGTACTATGAATCGCGATAATCGCCTTTAACCCCGTTGCTTCATCATTACAAAACACGACCTGCTCGTGTTCACGAATTTGTTCAAACATATCCATTTTTTCTTTCCCCCTTTATTCCGTTAAACCATGTTAACGCTTTCATTTTTGTTCAAAATTTTTTAGCTGCCTGTCAATAATTCAGTTATCCTTGCCTTGGGAAGGACTACTTGTTTAACTTCTCCAACACCAACCAAACGCCCATTGGTTTCTGCCCGGACATTGGTAAGGATGGAATTATCCTGCAGATCTGTGACGGTCGCTGTAATGACCACTTTAGCTCCTTCAATACAAGGAGCAATATGCTTGACGGTCACTGCACCACCCATTCCCTCTTCATCATCTTCTAAAAAGGGAAGTATAATTTGTCTCGAAGCCCACTCCATGTGATACACCATCGATACCGTGGAGTATACTGGATGGACGAGCTTTCCTTCAAAGCGGGCAAACATATCTGGTGTAACAATGACTTCGATGGAGGCCGTGTGCCCTGCTTTTAAGCCATCTCGCATCATATCCCACCTTTCCAAGTTGCAAATATGTATAACGTTTATTTAACGTTATCATAACATTCCGTTAAATAAATGGTCAATAAATTGTAAGAAATTTTGGTATTTTCTTAAAAATAATTCTGATATAATGATCTATTCTTCTTTTTAACCATAAAAAAAATCAACCAGCTATTTCCGTAGCTGGTTGATTTTTTAGCTGAGCAGCGCCCTGTCACTTGCCATCTTCGTTCCGCGGATTCGCTGGAATTCATTCAGCAGGTCTTCAATTGTCAGCTTGGCTTTTTGTTCTTCATTGACTTCGAGGATGATTTGTCCTTTATCCATCATGATCAGCCTGTTGCCGAGGTCGAGTGCCTGCTGCATATTATGGGTTACCATCAGCGTTGTCAGGTGGTACTTATCAACGATTTCTTTTGTCAGATTTGTGATAAGCTCAGCACGTGAAGGATCAAGTGCTGCAGTGTGTTCATCCAATAAGAGGATGGATGGCTCAGTGAATGTAGCCATCAGCAGGGATAACGCCTGGCGCTCCCCGCCTGACAGCAATCCGACTTTGGCATTCAAGCGGTTTTCAAGGCCTAAGTGCAAGGACTCCAATACTTCCTTAAATAGCTCCCGGCGTTTTTTTGTCACCCCACGGCCAAGAGTACGTCGCTTGTTCCTTGAGTACGCAATCGCCAGGTTTTCCTCGATTGTCATGCTAGGAGCCGTACCGGCCATTGGATCCTGGAAGACACGCCCGATCATTTTGGACCGGTTGTACTCAGACATATAGGTAACATCCTTCCCATCCAATTCCACTTTTCCATGGTCAGGAATCATCACCCCCGAAATGATGTTCATCAAGGTAGACTTCCCGGCACCGTTACTGCCGATGACGGTAACGAAATCACCTTTTTTCAATGTGAGATTGATATTATCCAGGGCTATCTTCTCATCTGGAGTGCCTTCGTTGAATACTCTATGAATCTGATTTAAGTGCAGCACCAGCCTCACCCTTTCCTTCAGAAGGAACAGCTACCATCTTCATGTTCTCAAGCTGTCTTTTGACCTTCCTATTTTTCTCTTTGTAGCTTTCAATCATCTTCGGAGCAGTCAGAGCAAGGATGACAATCACTGCTGTAATCAGTTTCATGTCACCTGGTTCAAGGAACTCTACCCTTAGGGCCAGTGTAACCACAATACGGTATATAATCGAACCGCCAATAACCGCGAATGTTGTCCTGGCAATTGATTTTGTTCCGAACAGCGCTTCACCAATAATGACGGAAGCAAGTCCGATGATGATCATCCCAATTCCCATTCCTACGTCCGCGAATCCACCCTGCTGGGCAATAAGTGCACCTGAAAATGCTACCATCGCATTTGAAAGTCCCAGGCCGAGGATGATCATCAGATTGGTATTTGAAGAAAAACTGCGGATCATTCTTTTATTGTCACCTGTTGCCCTTATTGCAAGTCCGATTTCGGTTTTAAGGAATGCGTCTGTCAGGAACTTGATCGCAAAGGTCACAAAAATCATGAACAGCAGGATTCCCCATGTACGAGGGAGGCTATCTCCCAGTCCTACAGCTGTCAGCATGCTATTAAAGAAGCCATCGATTCCTGTTTTCTCAAAAAAGTCCCTCACAGAGGTCATTGCAGTATCGGTGTTCAACAGCGGCACATTCGACTTGCCCATAATTCTTAGATTGATAGAATATAAGGCAATCATCATCAGGATCCCTGATAATAAAGCATTCACTTTACCGACAGTATGAATCACACCGGTCAGGCACCCTGCAATGAATCCCGCAACAAGTGCCACCATTGTCGCGGCAAATGGATTTGCTCCATTCACGATCATGATCGCGGCAACCGCAGCTCCAGTTACGAAGCTGCCGTCGACCGTCAAATCCGGAAAATCCAAAACCCGAAAGGATAAGTATACGCCCAGAGCCATGATCGCATAAATAATGCCTGACTCAAATGCTCCAAATATCGAAGTAAACAAGTTGAATCATCCTTTCTCTTATTCTTCGTAAAATTCAGCGTTGTCTCCCCATTCTTCCTTGACCTCAACACCTTGTGCTTCTGCAGCTTTTTTATTGATTGTCAGTGTCAGAGATTCTGGAAGTTCTACAGGGATTTCAGATGCTTTCTTGTCGCCTGATAAAATTTTTGCTGCCATTAGACCTGATTGGTAGCCGATGTCATAGTAGTTGAAACCGCTGGCTGCTACTGCACCGCGTTTCATTGAATCAAGTTCCCCAACAAACAATGGGATCTTCTTTCCGTTTGCTACAGAGATTACTGATTCAAGTGCAGATACGACAGTATTGTCCGTTGGCACGTAGATCGCATCAACACGGCCTACGAGAGACTCAGCTGCCTGCTTGACTTCGGCAGATGTTGAAATGGAAGCTTCCACTACTTTCGCTCCATTTGCTTCTGCAAGCTTCTTCACTTCCTTCAGCTGAACTTCGGAGTTCTGTTCACCAGCATTGTAGATCACCCCGATTTTCTTGGCTCCGATTTCATTTGTCATGAAGTCGATGGTTTTTTTCGTCGCATCTGGATGATTATCAGTCGTACCAGTGATATTGTCGCCAGGCTTGTCGAATGCTTCCACAAGTCCCGCTCCCACAGGGTCTGTCACAGATGTGAAAATGATTGGTATATCCTTTGTTGCATTAAGTGCTGCTACAGCGCTCGGGGTTGCATTGGCAAAGATCAGATCGACCTTGTCGCCGACAAAGTTGTTGGCAATCGTTGCTGTATTGTTCATGTCAGCTTGTGCGTTCTGGAAGTCATATGTTACATTTTCACCTTCCTTAAAGCCTTTTTCCTCGAGGGCCTTTTTAAAGCCTTCTGTCGCCGCATCTAGTGATGGATGCTCCGCGAATTGGGTCAAACCGATTTTGTATTGATCTTTTTCTGCTGAACCATTTGATGATTCTTTTCCTCCACAGCCAGCCAATAGCAAAGCACTGGCTAGTACAAGAGAAATAGCTTTTACTGATTTTTTCATGTTAATCCCCCTTGATTTTTTTATAAACCGGCTTTGATTTATGTATGTTTAATACTTTTAGACAGCCGGAACGCACCATTTTTAATTTGACTTGGAACTTTTTGAAAGCGATTCCAAAAAGTATGATATTTACTATAGACACCGTAAATATAACGTTATATTAACACCAGCCCATTATAGTGTCAATAATATTCCGAAAATTTAGTATGTTGAGATTTCGGTTTGCTTTTTTTTCCATCCCCTTGCTTAGGAGATAAATATTCTCCAAGTATAATAAAGTTCTTTCGGTTACTTTACCGCTTTTATGCATAAAAGTAAAGGCGTATTTATTATTTTTTTCTGATTAATTTAAATTTTTTGTTCAAAATTAAAAAGCATGCCCCTTTTAAGAAGCATGCCTCGTAAAATTATAAATTTGCCTCTGCAATCTTCAATCGTTCTTTTGCTTCCATTACCATCCGCTCAAGCAATTCCTGTACGGTTGGAATGTCAGTAATCAACCCTGAAACCTGGCCGCCATTCATGAACCCGGTTTCTTCGTTTCCTTCCAGTGCGCCTTTTTTATGTATGTCCTCTGTCGTCAGTTCTGCAAACTCATCGGGTGTGATTCCCTGTTTTTCCGCTTCCAGCAATTTTCCTGCATAAGAGGTATTCAGCAGTCTTCTTATTTTTCCAACAGACCTGCCAACGATAACTGTTTCATGATCGTTTGCCTGCAATAGCTTTTGTTTATAAACTTCATGAAATGGAGCTTCCTCAGTAGCGATAAAACGGGTCCCCATTTGGACACCGCTTGCTCCCAGTGCCAGCATGGCCGCCAGCCCTTTTCCGTCCCCAATACCGCCAGCTGCTACAACAGGAATGTTTACCTGGGCGACAATCTGCGGAATGAGCGCCAAAGTTGTAGTTTCGAGATTCGAGTTGATCCCAGCTGCCTCAAATCCTTCTGCCACTAAAACATCTGCTCCTGCAGCTTCTGCTTTTTTCGCCTGTTTAACGGATGCAACAACGGTTATGACTTTGATCCCAGCTTCTTTCAGCTTGGGAATGAAAGGCGCAGGATTGCCTGCTGATAAAGTGACGACCTTCACCCCTTGTTTGACTGCCAGCTTGAGGATATCCACCACATTGGGTGAAACACTTAAAGCAATATTCACCGCAAAAGGCTTTTTGGTCCTTTTATTGGTTTCCATAATAATATGTTCCACTTCTTCAGCAGTCATTGTACCGGCTCCAATGGTTCCTAATCCTCCAGCCTCTGAAACGGCCGCTGTCAAAATTGCATTGCTGATGTTCCCCATCCCACCCTGGATGATTGGATATTTTATGCCCAGAACAGAAGTGATTCCATTCACAAAAATTCCCCCTTCGTATTATTAATGTTATACTAATTTTAAAATTAAGACAATTAAGAAAAGGAGTGGCTATCGTGATTTTATCTTATTTAGAGAAAAAGCCGGCAGTTCATGAAACGGTATTCCAGGCACCGGGAAGCTATATTATCGGAGACGTCAAGATTGGAAAAAATTCGAGCGTCTGGTTCAATGCAGTTTTGCGGGGAGATGAAGATACGATTACAATAGGCGAAAGCTGCAGTATCCAGGACAATGTAACCTGCCATCTGTATGAAGGCTCGCCACTTGTCATAGAAGACGAGGTGACTGTTGGCCATAATGCAATCCTTCATGGCTGTACCATCAGGAAAAGATGTATTATCGGAATGGGATCCACGATCCTTGATGGAGCGGAAATCGGAGAGGAATGCATCATCGGGGCCAACACCTTGATCCCTGCCGGGAAGAAGATTCCGCCACGCTCTCTGGTAGTGGGTGCACCTGGTAAAGTAGTTCGGGAAATCGGCGAAAAAGATTTGGAACTGATTCAGCTTTCCATCGATACATATGTTCAAAAGGGCAAGGAGTACCGTGAAACACTTAAAGAATCAAAGTAATTGGAAAAAGCCTGGCATTGGCCAGGCTTTCGTTTTCATATTAAACCCACTTAACGATATCATCCAGTGGTCTTCTCGTTTTCGGCTTTGGCTCATTCACACGATAACCAAACGCACACATAACCGAAATGCCAAAGTGACCATCTTCAAGCAACCCTTCTTGTTCCAGCAGCTTGTTCATTTTTTCAAAATTAAAACCTTCAATTGGACAGGAATCAATGCCAATTTGCGCCGCTGCTGTCATCATATTGGCCAGGGCAATATAAGTTTGCCTGCATGCCCAATCAAAAATCGGACGATCACCATCAAGCAATTTAAAATCAGACTTTTGGAATTCCTCAATTCGCTTCAGGTAATTGGCCATGAATTCCTCAGGCATCTTTTTCTTATTTCTGAAATGATCCTGCAGGTATTCTGAGTCATATTTTGTATCAACTTTCGTCCTCGCAAGGATAATCACAAAATGGCTTGCCTCCGGAAGCTTGCCAAACGCTCCCCAAGCGGTATTTTTAACTTTCTCGCGCAACTCTTCACTCTGGACAACAAGAAATCGCCATGGCTCAAATCCAAAAGAACTTGGGGATAATTGTCCAGTCTCGAGGATAAACCGGAAGTCTTCCTCTGGAATCTTTTTGGCTGGATCAAATTGCTTTGTGGCATGCCTGAAATTGAAAGCGTCGAGAATCTCCTGCTTCAAAGCCTCTTTGTCTTGCATATGTATCTCTCCTTCCAAGTTTTGTTTTTTTAAACTTATCATATTTCTTTATAAATTTCCTACAAAAAAGGATACGCCTCAATTACTCTCCCTTTTCTCCCTTTGGTGGATTCAGCCTGCGAGAGTGAGTTCAGGATGGCTTCCTCGGTTGCTTCAGCTGCAGCCGTGAAAAGCTCGTTCATCAACGGATGAGCATCCCTTATCTGGCTGCTTGTGCAAAGAAATTCTTCTGAATGATGCGTTGTGTTATTGGCAGTTGAAAAAGCAATCACAATATCCCCGCTTCCATGGCTAAAATGACTCCCGGTCCGGCCAAGACCAATTCCGCATCTTTTTGCCAGCCGCAGCAGCTGGCGGTCACTTAACGGGGCATTGGTTGCCAGGATGATGATGATGGAGCCATCTGCCGTTTCGGATAATCCTGTTTTTATTTCCTCAATACCATACTTTACTGCCATGAACTCTTCTTTTTTGCCAAAATTACTGAGCACCAGGCAGCCAACCGTATAAGCACCGGTATGATCAGTCACCCTTGAAGCCGTTCCTATTCCGCCTTTATGACCGAAGCAAACCATCCCTTTCCCTGCTCCAACGGCACCCTCTGCGGCAGGAGTCGTTGAAGCCTTCTTTATTGCTTGTATTGCATGGTGAGATTGTACCGGGAAAAGGCGGATCGAGTTTAAATAGCTGTCATTACATTCACCCACCACAATATTAATCGTACCGGTCGTCTCGCCAATCTCTTCATTTTCAGCAAGCATGTATTCCAGAGTACCCTGAGTGACTGCCGGTACCGCAAACGTATTCGTCAGCATTATGGGCGACTCGATTGTTCCAAGTTCATTTAGCTGGACAAGCCCCGTCGTTTTGCCAAAACCGTTAAGGACAAAGCTGGCAGCCGTAACTTTCTCTCTGAACAAATTTCCGCCGTGCGGCAAGATCGCCGTCACACCGGTGCAGGCATACTCCTCACCTATGTCATCCAGTTGTTCATCCAGTGTCACATGGCCCACCATTACTCCAGGAACATCGGTTATACAATTGTTGGCTGCAGGGGACATCCTGCCAATTACAAAGCCTCTGTCTCTTATTTTCATGTTCATTCTCCTAGATTCTATTTGTAGAAAACCAGTTACGTTTTCTTCTAGTGGAAATCGATAGTTGCTTCGGGCATTCTCCTGCTGGGTTTGTTGAAGCTTTGTACGAACCTGAAGCTACTTCGGACAGCTTTTTGCTTTTCCTCCTGAAACCTGTCCGAACTCCGCGCTACTTCGGACAGCTTTTCTCCTTCTTCCCTTAAACCTGTCCGAACCTGAAGCTACTTTGGACAGCTTTTCTTCGTCTTCCTCTAAACCTGTCCGAACCACGGGCTACTTCGGACAGCTTTTCTCTTTCTACCCCTAAAGCTGTCCGAACTCCGGGCTACTTCGGACAGCTTTTCGCTTTTTCTCCTGAAACCTGTCCGAACCTGTAGCTGCTTCGGACAGCTTTTCTCCTTCTTCCCCTAAACCTGTCCTAACTCGGCGCTACTTCGGACAGCTTTTCTCCTTCTTCCCCTAAACCTGTCCGAACCTGTAGCTACTTCGGACAGCTTTTCTCCTTCTTCCCCTAACCCTGTCCGAACCTGTAGCTACTTCGGACAGCTTTTCTCCTTCTTCCCCTAAACCTGTCCGAACTCAGGTATACTTCGGACAGCTTTTCTCCTTCATCCACTAAACCTGTCCGAACTTGAAACTACTTCGGACAGCTTTTCTCCTTCTTCCTTTAAACCTGTCCGAACTCGAAGCTACTTCGGACAGCTTTTCTCCTTCATCCACTAAACCTGTCCGAACCTGAAACTACTTCGGACAGCTTTTCTCCTTCATCCACTAAACCTGTCCGAACCTGTAGCTACTTCGGACAGCTTTTCTCCTTCATCCACTAAACCTGTCCGAACCTGTAGCTACTTCGGACAGCTTTTCTCCTTCTTCCATTAAACCTGACCGAACACGCGACTACTTCGGACAGCTTTTCTCCTTCTTCCACTAAACCTGTCCGAACCACGGGCAACTTCGGACAGCTTTTCTCTTTCTACCCCTAAACCTGTACGAACTCCGTGCTACTTCGGACAGCTTTTCGCTTTTTCTCCTGAAACCTGTCCGAACATGAAGCTACTTCGGACAGCTTTTCTCCTTCTTCCATTAAACCTGACCGAACATGAAGCTACTTCGGACAGCTTTTCTCCTTCTTGCCCTAAACCTGTCCGAACTCGGAGACTAAAAGAAAGCCATCCAGGACGGATCGAGGATGGCTTGATGCTACTCTAAGATATACGGGTGGTCCATGACATTGTAGTCAACGTCTTTATGCTTGATTTCATTGCCATCTTTAAAAACAGATTCAAAGAAGCGGGATGCTGGTTCTGCGAGTTCTTTATAGTATTCACTGAATAAAGCTGCTGCATGGCTGCCGAGCCATTTTTCCGGCAGAAGTTCTTCAGGGAGTCCTGGGTCAAAGAAGAGGAATTTCCTGTATTCATGGACCAGCTTGGTCCGTTCAACGAAGCATTCAGCGTCGGTCATGCTGCCTTTTTGAATCTTGTTTTTATCGATGATGTATTTTTGGCTGTATTCACTGATAAATTCCTGGTACTTTGCGTTTATTTCAACAAGGTCCCAGCTCTTTTCCACCAGTCGCTGGTTTTCATGGGGGCCTTTATACTCGGCAACGAAGAAATCAACATATTGTTCTATTTCGTATTTCTCAATTAAGTCCTTGACCTGTCTTTCAAGATTGTTGGCCGAGATCCAGAAGCTGTTCGACATCGAACCAAAGCCGCTCCAGATCAGTTCCTTGCGCAGCTCGTCCCGGACGTTGCGGATTTCCTCGGGAATCGTATACATAAGGATTCTCCATTTGCCGTCCCATTCTTCTGGCTTCAATTTGAAAATACGCTTACCTGCTTCATCGATTCTTTTCTGGCCGCGCGGTGTCAGCGAGTAATAACTTTTGTTCCCGATTTTCTCAGCCTGCACCCACCCCTGCTTATTCATGCGGGAAATTGCAGCCCTCACCGACTGGTCATTGTGTCCAAATTCATTTAGCAACCTTATCAAACTGCCGATCCAAATCTTGCTGCCATAGTGGGAAATATAGTCTCCATACAGGGTGAAAATCATTGATCGTGTATTCAAATTTTCTGTCATCCTCATTCATTTTTAATAGTCGTTATAAAACCGTTATAAAACATTTTACAGTATAATCACTATTTTGCAAAAATAATGCGCTTAAATGTGAAAAAACCACAGGGATTTCTCCCTATGGGTTATTGCGCAGTGAAAACTGGCTTTCGTTTTTCACTGAATGCGTTCAATGCTTCTACACGGTCTTTTGTCGGTATTGTTACCTCATACGCCTTCGATTCGATGGCGAGACCCGTCTGCAGGTCAGTACTGCTTCCATGCTGGATCGCATACTTCGCTTGCCTTACCGCAATTGGTGCGTTCTGCAGAATTTCCTCGGCTAATTCCTTGCAGGCAATCATGACTTCCTCTTTAGAGGTAACGGCAGTGAGAATTCCCAGCTCATAAGCGGTCTCAGCTGAGATTTTCCTTGCTGTTAAAATCAATTCCTTCGCCTTCATCTCTCCAATCAGCCTTGACAGACGCTGTGTACCGCCTGCACCTGGAATGATCCCCCAGCTCACCTCTGTCATTCCCATTAAGGCGCTATCTGCGGCAATTTTAAAATCACAGGCGAGCATCAATTCGAATCCTCCGCCAAATGCAAATCCGTTAACAGCGGCAATCGTTGGCTGGGGCAGCTCTGCAACAGCGCTGAAGACATCACGGATTTTTTTCACATTGCGGCGCACTTCTTCCTCGGTCAGATGCTTTCTTTCCTTTAAATCCGCCCCGGCACTGAATGCTTTCTCTCCAGCGCCTGTAAAAATGACCACTCTTACATCCGAATCCGTATGGAGTCTGTCAATCAGGTCCCCAAGCTCCACCAACGTTTCATAATTGAAGCAATTCAATGAATCCGGGCGGTCGATCGTGACATATGCGATGTGCTTTTCTTTCTGGAATTTGATGTTGTTCATTTATTTCTCTCCTATATTCTCGATAATTGTCGCGATTCCCTGGCCAACGCCAACACACATCGTCGCAAGTCCGTACTTGGAATCCCGTTTTTTCATTTCATATAAAAGGGTCGTTAAAATTCGGGCACCGCTTGCCCCAAGCGGATGGCCAAACGCAATTGCTCCGCCGTTGACATTGACCTTAGACTGGTCCAACCCCAGCTCTTGGATGCAGCCGAGGGATTGGGCAGCGAATGCTTCGTTCAGTTCGATCAGATCCATTTCGTCAACAGACAATTTCGCACGCTTTAATGCTTTCTGGACAGCATAGACCGGCCCCATTCCCATGATCGAAGGCTCAAGGCCTGCAGTTGCGGACACAACATATTTGGCCAGCGGCTTCAGCCCCAGCTCTTCCGCCTTCTCACGGCTCATTAGCAGCAGTGCAGACGCGCCATCATTCACTCCAGATGCATTCCCCGCTGTAACAGTACCATCCTTGAACAATGGCTTCAGCTTGGACAGTTTCTCGATTGTCGTGCCTGGTCTCGGATGTTCGTCTGTGTCAATTACCGTTTTATTGCCTTTTTTATCTTCATACACAACAGGAACAATTTCATTTTCAAACTTCCCTGCCTCCATCGCTTTTTGGGCGCGAAGCTGGCTTTCTGCTGCAAATTCGTCCTGGGCTTCACGTGAGATGCTATATTTTTTAGCAACATTTTCTGCAGTCTCCGGCATGCTGTCAGTTCCGTACATCTCCTTTAGCTTGCTGTTGATGAAACGCCAGCCAATCGTTGTATCAAACATCTCCATATTGCCGCGCGGAAACTCTTTTTCAGGCTTTGCCATCACAAGCGGGGCCCTGGTCATGCTTTCCGTTCCCCCGGCAATGAAGATATCGCCTTCTCCGGCCAGGATCGCCCTTGCTGCATAGTTGACCGCATCCAGTCCTGAACCGCATAAACGGTTGATCGTTGTCCCGGCAACCTCCACCGGCAGACCGGCCAACAGACCTGACATCCTCGCGATATTCCGGTTATCCTCACCAGCCTGGTTGGCATTGCCCAATACAACTTCTTCGATTCCAGCGGCAGGCACGGCTGGATTACGCTCAACCAATGCCTTGATGACAATCGCACCTAAATCATCAGGGCGGATATGACGGAGACTGCCGTTGTATCTTCCAATCGGAGTCCTGACTGCATCTACAATCACAACTTCTCTCATCCTGATCCTCCTCTATTTTGCCGTCACTGATTCTCGGTAGTCATATACACCGCGCCCAGTCTTCCTGCCTAGACGGCCTGCTTTGACATATTGCTCAAGCAGTGGTGCTGGACGGTATTTTTCACCGAGTTTCTCATGAAGGTATTTTAAATTATTCAGGCGTGTATCCAGACCTACAAGATCGCCCAATTCAAATGGTCCCATTGGATAATTCAGTCCTAGCTTGATCGCCTTATCGATATCCTCTGGCGTGCCCAATCCTTCCTGCAGCATATAAAATGCTTCGTTCCCGACGAGCGCGCTGATTCGGCTAGTCACGAAACCGGGGAATTCATTGACAATAACCGTTTCCTTGCCCATTTGGATGGCGGCCTGCTGGATTGCCTCTGCTGTCTCATCGCTCGTTTCCAGACCGCGGATGATTTCAACTAGTGGCATTTTATGGACCGGGTTAAAGAAATGCATCGCAATGACCTTCTCAGGACGCTTCGTAAAAGAGGCGATTTCCGTAGGGCTCATTGTCGATGTGTTGGATGCAAACAGGCAGTCTGACGGTGCATGCTGGTCAATTACTTCAAAAATCGTCTTTTTGATATCGATTTTTTCCGGGACAGCTTCGATTATTAGATCTGCATCCTTCACGTTCTCAGCGAGAAAGTTGGAATAAGATAATCTGGATTTTGCAGATTCTGCATCGTCTGAGCTGATTTTACCGCGGGAAATCCCCTTTTCAAAGATGCTGTTGATTTCCTGTTCAGCCTTGTACAGTTGTTTTTCATCAACATCGATCAATACTGTTTCAAATCCGCCCAGGCAGCTGACGTAGGCTATGCCTCGGCCCATTACACCTGAACCGATTATGACGAGTTTTCTCATTATATATCCTCCTTAATAAAGGCTGTTTTCGTTAGAAAGTTGTTAAAATCCTAAAGCCTATTTTAACGCGACCATTGCTAATTTATATGTCGGTACCAAGTCTGCAAGCTCTTTTCTCATAATCAGCTTTAATTTCTGAAGAAAGTTTGGTCATTTCAACCTTATTTTGCAAGCAATAGCAACAAAGTTTGAAAAAAGAGCCTTTATAAAAAACTGAAAGGCGAGCACCCGAATCGAGGAGTGCTCGCCTCATTTTTTATACGTTAAACGGGTTTAGCGGGCGGCTGCCGTAGTAAGAGACGATACTCTTTGTTTCTGTATATAAATCAAGTGTTTCAATGCAAAGTTCGCGGCCGAAACCAGATTGCTTGTAGCCTCCGAATGGCGTGCCTGGGAATGCTGAGAATGGGCAGTTGACCATCACGATTCCTGCCTGGATCTGCTTGGAAATCCTGGTCGCTCTGCCGTAATCCTTTGTCCAGATTGCAGAACCAAGGCCATATTCACTGTCGTTGGCCAGTTTGACTGCTTCTTTTTCGTCCTTGAACTTCATGACGACTACAACTGGTCCGAAGATTTCTTCTTTAACAGCTTTCATGCTGTGGTTTGTTTCAGCAATGATGGTAGGCTCATACCAATAGCCATTTTCAAAGCCTTCCAGATTGGCAGCCTTTCCTCCAGTCAAAACTTCAGCACCGTCTTCAATAGCTGATTTCACATATCCATCGATTACATTCAACTGGTCTTCACTGATGACAGCTCCGACATGTGTTTCTTTATCGAAAGGATTACCAAGCTTTAGCTGCTTTGTTTTTGCCACGAATTTCTCGATGAATTCATCGTATACATCTTCATGGACGTATAAGCGTGAACGGGCTTCACATGATTGGCCAGTATTATAGAAGATTCCAAACAGGGATCCATCTACTGCAGCATCAATGTCAGCATCGTTAAAAACAATGCTTGGTGATTTTCCGCCTAGCTCAAGTGTTACGCGCTTAAGAGTCTGGGAAGCTCTTGCCATGATATCCTTGCCGATAGGCGTTGAGCCCGTGAATGCAACTTTGTCGACTTTATCGTGTTCGACGAGATAGTTTCCGACGACAGAGCCGGAACCTGGGATGACGTTCACTACTCCTTCCGGAACACCAGCTTCGATGCAGATTTCACCAAGGACGATGGCGGTCAAAGGTGTCAGGGAAGCTGGTTTAATGATCACGGAGCAGCCGACAGCAATAGCCGGAGCAACCTTCCATGCCGCCATCATCAAAGGATAATTCCAAGGAATGATCTGGGCACATACACCAACCGGCTCTTTTTCAGTGATATTCTGGAATGCACCAGGCATGCTGTTGACAGCACCGCGGTGGCTGACGATCGCACCTGCGTAAAACTCGAAATCTTCAATAGCCTGCATCACCTGTCCCTGTGCGGCAGCAAGAGATTTACCAGTATCAAGAATCTCCAATTCTACTAATTCATTAAAACGGGAGCGCATAATGGATGCGATTTTATTAAGAGTCCGTGAACGTTTGTTGACAGGGAAATGGCGCCATTTCCCGAAATCGAATGCGTTTCGTGCTGCCTGGACAGCAAGCTCCGCATCCTCTTTAGAAGCTTTGGCAACGGTGGCGATTTCTTCGCCAGTAGCAGGATTATATACCTTATATGTTTCGCCATTCGCGCTGTCCTGGCGACCTCCATTGATAATCAGCTGATATGTCTCTCGTTTTACCGCCATTGGTTCGAATTTTTGTTCTTTTACTGTCGTCACGCGTAACATCTCCTTTTAGTGGATTGATCGTTTATTCACCTTTGAAAACAGGTTTTCTTTTTTCCATGAACGCCTGGACGCCTTCCTTATGGTCAGCTGTCTGTCCGGCAATCCGCTGGCTCTGGGCATCTCGTTCAAGATACTCTTCAAAGCTTGAATGCCAGCTGGCTTTCAGATTTCTTTTGATCAGGCCGATTGCCTTCGTTGGCATACCGGCAAGCCTTTCTGCGAATGCCGCGACATTTTCATTCCAGTTATCCAATGAGTAGACTTCTGTTATCAGTCCTAGATCCTTTGCCTTTTCAGCAGGAACCTTCTCACCAAAAACAGCCAGTTCCATTGCTTTTGCATGACCGATCAGACGAGGCAGGTAATAAAGGTTTCCTGCATCAGGCACGAGGCCAACATGGATAAATGCTTCTACAAAACTGGCTTTTTCCGAAGCGATCCGGAAATCGCAGGCAAGTGCAAGGCTCATGCCGGCACCGGCCGCTACACCATTGACAGCGGCAATCACCGGTTTTTCACAGCGGTCCAATTCAAGAAGCATTGGGTTATATCTTTTTCGAAGCACTTCCCCGTGATCCATGTCATCAGACACGCCAGCCAAATCCTCCCCCGAACAGAATGCCCTGCCTGCACCAGTGATGACCAGGGCACGGACTTCTTTGTCCCTTGATGCAGTCCTGATTGCCGACTGGATCTCCCTGTTCAGCTGCTCTGTGAAGGCATTCAATTTATCAGGACGGTTCAGGGTGATGTAGGCTACCTTGTTCCGCACTTCATACAAAACGGTTTCGAACACAGCTATGTACCCCCTTATCTTCCCTTGAATTCCGGCTTCCGCTTTTCCTTGAAAGCCTTCATGCCTTCCTTCTGGTCTTCAGTGGCAAAAAGCATATAGAAATTCTTGCGCTCATATTGCATGCCTTCGTACAGAGAATAGTCCACTGCCTTCAGTACTGATTCCTTGATCAGCCTGACGGCGATTGGTGCCTGATTTGCGATTGTATCCGCAAATTTCAGCGTTTCCTCCATCAATACTTCCTCTGCAAAGGTCGAATTGATGATTCCGAAATGAAGAGCTTCTTTTGCAGTTATCCGCTTGCCGCTGAGAATCCATTCCATTGCTTTCGTTTTGCCGACTAGCTTGGTCAGGCGCTGTGTTCCCCCGGCACCAGGCATGACACCCAGGTTGACTTCAGGGAATCCGAACTCTGCATTCTCAGCAGCAAACAGCATATCGCAGCAGAGTGCCAGTTCAAACGCACCGCCAAGCGCGAATCCGTGGACAGCACCGATGACCGGCTTCTTAATCCAGGCTAATCGATCCCAGTCGGTGAACTGGTTTAATGTTTCCATGCTGATGGCATCGGCATCCACCATTTCTTCGATATCCGCACCAGCTGCAAACGCCCTTCCTTTTCCTGCGAGGACGATGACTTTAACTTTTGGTTCATTATCGTAATCTTCCATCGCGGACAGAACCTCTGAAACCATTTGCCTGTTCAGGGCATTGAGAACTTTTGGGCGGTTAAGCTCAATCAGGCCAACTTCCCCTTTGACAGATGTTTCAATCAGCTCATAGTTTTTATTCATTCACTTCTTCACCGATCATCATCGTGACCAGATCACCTGCAAAGCTCATGACATCCTTTCCGGACGCCTTTCCTTCTGCTGATTTCATTCCAGCCTTCAGCGCTTCATGATCGTCATAGTACATTTCGCACATTAAATAATATTTGCCTTCCCCACCCATTGGGCTGCCGACGATACGGGTAACATCCATTTTGCGAAGTCCCGGAATTTTAGCTGTCAGCGGAGCATGTGTTTCAAAATAATGCTTATCAAATGCCTCTTTGTCCTGTGGATGCTTATAAATCGCGATTAGTTTTACCATTGATTATCTCTCCCTTTTTGAAAAAAAATAGTTTTTACACCAAAGTGAATATATGCGCAGATTCTTGGAGCTATTAATCAATTGATCTGACATTTTAGGTCACATCAATGTTGATACCGGTTTCATTGCTTCGAATGGATTTTTGCAAGACTTGCAGTAGAGTATACTGCGGCATGCTGTCGGACCAAAGAGATTTTCCATTGTTGTATATGTCGAGCCGCAATATGGGCAATCTGCCTGCCACTCGCCTGTTTCCGCCAAATGCCTCGGCGGCGGGGCGATGCCGAATTCCTTGAGCTTTTCCCTGCCAATTTCGCTGACGCGATCAGAGGTCCATGGCGGATGGAAAATGAATTCCACCTTTACCTTTTCGACTCCGTCGATCGCCGAAACGGCATTGACAACATTGTTTTTGATGATATCAAGCGCCGGGCATCCCATGAATGTCGGCAGAAGCTTGATCTGGACTGTCTCCGGCAGGACATTGAGTTCTTCCACCATGCCAAGCTCGATAATCGAAACACTATCGATTTCAGGATCCTTAACAGTTTGCAGTGCCTCATAAACCTTATCCCTCAGCATCCATCATCACCAGCTTGCTGCCGGATCAAAGTTATAAACCTCACCCAATGTATCAAGAGCTGTCTGCAAATCTGCTGTATGTTCGCCATTTCGCCCATTTCCGCCCTTCATCCCGAAACTCTTCGGCATCTTCAGGTCAAGCGACTCAAACAATGGCGACATCAGTTGTACCCATCTGGCCTTCAGTGCTGCCTCAGAATCTATCAAGCTATGTTTCGCAAACCCTTCACCTTTTGCCCCTAAGGAAAACAGGCCATCAAGTTCTTCAAACACTGCTTCCATGGCAGCTTCCATCCTTGACCTCGCTTCTCCTCCAGCACTGACAAGCTGTGAAAACCAGGTCTTCCAGTGCAATAAATGGTAGTATAGCTCCATATTGATCTTGACAGCGGCCTCGCCAAGCGGCTGGTACGAAGAGTTCTTCAATGATTCGATTTTCACTTTCTTGGCCTGGGCGTAAAAAAAGTTCCTGACGACCGCGAATGCCCAGTCATAGTGTGGCTCTGTCAAATAGGTTCCAGGACCATTCACCTTTTCCAGCAGGACCGCATTCTTTCGTTCAGCTGACGGTCTCGCATGGGCAAGTCTGTCAGGATCACCCGCTCCAAGATCACTCAGAAGCTGGTAGAAAATCGCTGCGTGTCCCATAGTATCCTGGCTGATGGATGAAAATGCGACATCTTCCTCAATGTGTGGGGCAAGGCCAAGCCACTCCGAGCCACGATAGGCAATGATGAAATCGTCATCGGCCAGCTGGAACAGGAGTTTATGAACAGCATCGCAGTAAGCTTTATTTTTCAGTGCATCTTCAAGTGCATATTTCATGTCCCCTGTTTCCCTCCCCACGACAGAATTTCTTTTTCATCAAGCATCTCCTGCTCATAATGGCGCCATTTCTTTTTCAAATAGCCATAACCTTTCGTATTGCGGTAGTCCTTATTATCAAGCCTTTGCAATGTTTGCCGTTCTTCGAGCGACATCTTCCTTACATCATCCCGTTTAACCACCCAAATATCGGCAACTGGTTCGCGGCGCATAAAGTTTTCCTGTGCCATCACGAGCGCCAGCTCATGGTTCGGAGCGAGCAATGAGAATTGATATTGCATCGGCGATGTATCCGTCCGCTTGCTGAATACCTCAAACTCCTGGTAAAATCCTTTCCCAGACATGAATTCATCCCCTTTCCCTTGAAGTCAGAGGGCAGTTGGATCTGCCCCATCTGTTTTATGCTTGAGCGCTTAACGCATCGATTACCCATTTATTGTTGCTGTAGGAAATCTCCCTTAATCTAAGACGCTCCTTAGATTTTGGCCCATTGTTCTTGATGATTTGCTTGAACTTGCTCCAATCCGGCTGCTTGTATTGCCACATGCCCGACTCCTGGTCAAAATGCATGGTTTCATCTGGAAGCTTCAGGCCAAGCGAAAGGACCCTCGGGATATACTTTGTGAAAAAATCCTGGCGCAGGTCTTCATTTGTTTTGGTTCTGATCCTGTATTTAATCGTCGTATCCTGTTTTGAAGCTCCTGTTGTCGATGCATCCCCGGGTCCAAAGAACATTAACAGCGCTTCCCACCATCGGTCAATCGAATCCTGGATCATCGCTTTTTGCTCATCTGTTCCTTCAGCGAGCGCCATGATGATCGCCTCTCCATGCTGGGCGTGGAAAACTTCCTCTGCACATATGCGTTTCAATGCTCTTGCATATGGACCATAAGAAGCATCAAGCATATTCGTCTGGGTGATGATTGCCGCTCCGTCCACAAGCCATCCGATCAATCCGGCGTCCCCCCAGGTCTTCGCTTCCATATGAAACACGTTGTGAAACTTGAGGTCACCGGACAGCAAATCTTCGATGATGTTTTCCCTTGATTTTCCTAGAGGCTTCATCAAATCCTCTGCCACTCTTAATAGCAGCTGCCCGTGGCCCATTTCATCCTGGACCTTTGCCATGATTCCAAGCTTTCTTTTTAATGAAGGAGCTTTAGGTACCCATTCCTTTTCAGGAAGTGCCCCCATAATTTCACTGATGCCATGCATTGAAATCAGCTTAATCAGCGTCATCCGGTAGTCTTCCGGCATCCAGTCATCCGCCTCGATTTTTTCTCCAGCTTCGATCCGCTTCATAAAATGCTGATATTTTTCCTCATCCGTCAACTGGTCGAAGGAAATTGTATTTTCCATGCTGTTTTGCCTCCTTATGATTCCGTTCCAATTGCTTCTTTTGTTTTATCGATGATCCGTACTGCTTTCCCTTCAGAACGAGGGATAGTTTTTGGACGGTGGACACGCACCTCCATCGAAATCAGGCACTGGCTTTTAAGCAGCGATTGAATCCTTTGCTCGAGCTGATAAACCATATCGGAAATCGGATCCTCACCAATCAGGGTAAAGTATTCCTCATTCATCTCAACATGCAGTTCCAGAACCTTTAATGTCCGCTTCTGTAAAATTTGAATCTGGTAATGAGGAGCCAGTTCCGGGACTGTCAACATGCAATGTTCGATTTGTGAAGGGAAGACATTGACACCATTGATGATCAGCATGTCGTCGATCCTGCCCTTTACTCGCGACATTCTCACCGTTGTCCTGCCACAGCTGCATTTCTCCCTCGTCAGCGACGCGATATCTCCTGTCCGGTAACGGATCACCGGAAATGCTTCCTTCGTCAGGCTTGTGAAGACCAGTTCTCCTTCTTCCCCATCAGGTACTGGTTTTAATGTTTGGGGGTCGATGACTTCTACGTAAAAATGATCTTCTGCGACATGGAGCCCTGCCTGTGCTTCATGACACTCATTCGCGACACCAGGCCCAATCACTTCACTAAGCCCGTAAATATCACATGCTTTGATTCCCAGCTTTTCTTCTAGCGTTTTTCTCATTTCTTCTGACCAGGGTTCCGCACCGAATATTCCATATTTCAGTGATGTGTTACGAGGGTCCTTGCCCATTTCCTCCATCGTCTCAGCGATGTTCAGAATGTATGAAGGAGTTCCGCATATGACTTCCGGTTTAAAGTCTTCAATCAGCATGATTTGTCTCTGGGTATTCCCACCAGATACCGGAACTGTCACCATTCCCAGCTTTTCACTTCCGTAATGAAGCCCGAGCCCGCCGGTAAATAGGCCGTATCCATAGGCATTATGGAGGAACTTCCCTGGTTCACCGCCAGCCAGAGCGATTGCCCTCGCGACAATTTCTCCCCACATATCAAGATCATTCTGGGTATAGCCTACAACTGTCGGCTTTCCGCTTGTACCAGATGAAGCATGCACCCTCACAAGTTCACTCTGGGAAACAGCAAACAATCCAAATGGATAGTGGTCACGCAAATCCTGTTTCTCGGTAAAAGGAAGCGCTTCCAAATCTTTCAGACTGTTCAGCATTTCAGGAGAAAAATTAGCTTTTTCGAATTTCCTCTGGTAGAACGGTACTCTCTGAGCTACTTTTTCCACTACTGACTTAAGCCTTTGCAACTGAATTTCCTCAATAAACTCTCGGCTCTTCGTTTCGATTTCATGTAAAATCAAGATTCCGCCCCCTGCATTACATAAAATTTTATTTATATAACGTTATATTACCGTAACACAATAAATGTGTTATATATTTTAAAACAAAGATAACGTGTAAATAGGAAAAAGTCAATTATTTTTCTGAAAATTTTAATTTTTGATTGTGAGTTTTATCCAACCGATGGAAAAAGTAGTGATTTGCGGGGATTTCGTTGTGATTAAAGAGCTTTTCGTAGTGATTGAGCGGAAAAACGTAGTGTTTATAGATAAAAAAATTAATGTTCGTCGATAAAAACACAGTATTCATTGATACCAACGTAATGTTCATGGATAAAAACTTAGTATTTTTTGATAACAACGTAGTGTTCAATAATTAAATGACTAGAATTCACAGATCAAAGGGGAGTGTTTACAAAATAACTTAGGAGATGCCACATTATTTTGTTACCTTACACTTTTAAATGAATCTGATTTCCGCTTTTCAAACAACCATAAAATAAAAAAGGTCTCTTGATATCAATATCAAGAGACCATATAGATCCTATTAATACATGCTCATATACTGTTCGCGTTCCCAAGGGTGAACCTGTGTGCGGAACATATCCCATTCAATCTCTTTTGCTTCAATGAAGTGTTCAAGGATATGGTCGCCCAGTGCTGCGCTGATTACTTCATCTTTCTTCAGCTGGTCAAGGGCAGCTGCAAGTGTTGCCGGCAGATCGTCGATTCCTTCTTCTACACGCTCTTCTTTGTTCATCACGTAGATGTTGCGGTCGACTGATGCTGGAGGAGCCATCTTCTTCTTGATGCCGTCAAGTCCTGCAGCCAGCAATACTGCCATAGCAAGGTATGGGTTAGCAGCCGGGTCAACACTGCGAACCTCGACACGTGTGCTCAATCCGCGTGATGCAGGGATACGGATCAGTGGTGAGCGGTTCTTTGCGGACCATGCTACATAGCAAGGTGCTTCATAGCCAGGAACCAGGCGCTTATATGAGTTGACTGTCGGGTTTGTTACGGCTGTAAAACCAGCAGCGTGCTTCAATGTACCTGCGATGAACTGGTAAGCTGTTTCACTTAGTTCAAGTCTTTCATCGGATGGATCATAGAATGAATTTTCGCCGTTGCTGAACAATGACATATTGCAGTGCATTCCTGATCCGTTCACACCGAACAATGGTTTTGGCATGAATGTCGCATGCAATCCATGTTTACGTGCGATTGTTTTTACAACAAGCTTGAATGTTTGGATCTGGTCACAAGCAGTTAGTGCATCTGCATATTTGAAGTCGATTTCATGCTGTCCAGGAGCTACCTCATGGTGTGATGCTTCGATTTCAAAGCCCATTTCCTCTAGCTCTAGCACGATATCACGGCGGCAGTTTTCACCAAGGTCAGTCGGTGCCAGGTCAAAGTATCCTCCATTATCGTTCAATTCAAGTGTTGGCTCGCCATTTGCATCAAGCTTGAACAGGAAGAATTCCGGTTCTGGTCCAAGGTTGAAGTTCGTGAAGCCAAGCTCTTCCATTTCCTTCAGGATACGCTTCAGGTTTCCGCGAGGGTCGCCAGCGAATGGTGTGCCATCAGCATTTTTGATATCACAGATCAAACGGGCAACTTTCCCCTTTTCTGCTGTCCAAGGGAAAATAACCCATGTGTCCAGATCAGGGATCAGGTACATATCAGACTCTTCGATTCGAACGAAGCCTTCAATTGAAGATCCGTCGAACATCATTTTATTATCAAGTGCTTTTTCAAGCTGGCTGATCGGAATTTCAACGTTCTTGATTGTTCCCAAAATGTCAGTGAACTGCAAACGAATGAATTTTACATTTTCTTCTTTTGATAAACGAATAATATCTTCTCTCGTATACTTCTTAGCCATCCTAAATTTCCTCCTAAAATTTAAACTTTATCAATAGTACATTAGTGAAAGAATCTCGACATGTCGCCTCGATCTGTTGATCGGTTGAAGCGGCCTGCCTGGAGCAGTTCTTTGCGAAGCAATTTTCTTAAGTCTGCATCGGAAAGATCCCGTCTCGTTTTTTCGGCTTGTTTCTTCTCAGCAGCACTCAAGTGCGCTTCTTGTTTTACATTAAATATTTTCTTGATGCCTGCCATGTTGACACCCTGGTCAATCAAATCTTTGATTTCTAAGAGTTTGTCTATATCATTCAAGGAAAAGAGGCGTTTGTTTCCTTCGGTTCTAGCCGGAGAAATCAATTCATGCTCTTCATAGTAACGGATTTGCCTGGCAGTCAAATCTGTCAGCTGCATGACAATCCCGATGCTGAAAAGCGGCATATTCCGGCGAATTTCACTTCCGCCCATTATGATTTCTCCTCCTTCCTCTTAAGATAATCTCATTATATTCAATGTAAGGTATCTTGTCAAACATATGTTAGATTATCTAACATGAAAAATCATAAAAAAACAACAGGACCAATTTAGCAAGCGCCCTGTTGTATATTTACCTATTTTAATAAGATTAAACCTTTTTCAATCAAAGAATCAATCGCGATCAGAACTGCCATCTTCACATGTGAATAGGTCAATCCCCCCTGTACATATGCTACATATGGCGGCCTGATTGGTCCATCCGCAGTCAATTCAATGCTTGCACCCTGGATGAATGTACCAGCAGCCATGATGACATCGTCTTCATAACCCGGCATGTAGGCTGGATGTGCAGTTACATGAGAATTGATTGGGGATGCATACTGAATGGCCTGGCAAAAGGCAACCATTTTGTCTCGGTCATCAAATTGGACAGCTTGAATTAAATCAGTACGCTCCGCATCCCATTTGGGAGATGAATTCATTCCTAAGCGATCAAGCATCGCAGCCGTGAAAACAGCTCCCTTCAATGCCTGGGCGACAATATGCGGTGCCATGAAAAAGCCCTGGTACATTTCCTGTAAAGAATACAGGGAAGCCCCCGCTTCAGCACCAATTCCTGGGGAAGTCATCCGGTAGGAACAGGACTCTACATATTGTGTTTTGCCCACAATGTAACCGCCAGTCTTTGCAATTCCACCACCAGGATTCTTGATCAACGAACCTGCCATCAAATCAGCACCGACATGGCATGGCTCCAGTTCTTCCACAAACTCACCATAACAATTGTCAACAAATACGATGACGTCTGATTTTATTTCTTTCACAAACCTGATCATTTCGCCGATTTGTTCAACTGTGAACGATGGACGAGTCGCATAGCCTTTCGAGCGCTGGATACCAATCATTTTCGTTTCGGGCTTGATTGCTTTTTTTACCGCGTTCCAATCGATCTCGCCTTTTTCTGTAAGGTTGACAGTATTATAGGAGATGCCGAATTCTTTCAAGGAACCATTTCCTGTTCCACGAATGCCGACAATTTCTTCAAGTGTGTCATAAGGCTTTCCAGTGATGTATAAAAGCTCGTCTCCAGGACGAAGGATCCCAAACAGCGCAATTGAGATCGCGTGTGTTCCTGAAATGATTTGGGGGCGAACAAGTCCCGCTTCAGCACCGAACACCTCTGCATAAATCTTTTCGAGTGTTTCTCGTCCAGCATCGTCATAGCCGTATCCAGTTGTCGGAATAAAATGCGAATCACTTACACGATGTTTCTGGAAGCTTTGCAGCACCCTGAATTGATTGGTGTCGATTCGTTCTTCAATTCCCTTGTGCACTCCGGCAATTTGCTGTTCCACTTCACTGATTAGCGGCTGCAGCATATGCCCGTTCTTCAATTGTGTATACATGTTGCTCTCCTATCTAATAACTCATTTTAAATTGTATATCGCTTTAGCTGACCGGTTATTTGATGATCAGTTAAAGAGAACCCTCTGCATACATAGCCTTGTTTTTCTTCGTCAAAGGCGAGTTCACGGAGAATGGTCTCATTTTTCAGCTGAGCCAGCAGTTTCCCCTCATCAGATGGCACCAGGACATGGAATGGCTCCATCATGCTTATGATCGTCTGTTCAATCTTCAGGAGCAGGTTCCTCCGGTCTTCCTCACTGAACGCACTTATGAATGCCGTCTCGTTCTTGGCGTTTGGCACGAAATCCTGATGGGCGATATCCCGTTTATTGTACACGGTAATCTGGGGTATCTGATGGACTTCGAGATCCTCCAACAGTTTATTGACTGTCTGCTCATGGGAAAAATAATCCTCATTTGACATGTCAACAACATGAAGGAGTAAATCCGCTTCACGGACCTCTTCCAGAGTGGAACGAAATGCGGCTATCAGAGTTGTAGGCAGGTCCTGGATGAATCCAACAGTGTCCGTCAGCAGCGCTGTAAAGCCACTTGGCAAAATTGCTTTCCTTGTCATCGGATCCAAAGTTGCGAACAACTGGTTTTCCTCGAATGAGTCTGCTTCAGTCAATCGATTGAACAATGTAGATTTTCCTGCATTTGTGTAGCCGACAAGTGCAATCTGGAAGGCCTTGTTCTTTTTCCTTCTTTCCCTGTAACGATCCCGATGCTGGACGATGACTGACAGCTGATTTTTGATGTCATCAATCCGTCTGCGGATATGGCGGCGGTCAGATTCCAGTTTTGTTTCCCCGGGTCCTCTGGTACCGATACCTGCACCGAGCCGTGACATTTCAGTCCCCTGTCCGCCAAGCCGCGGGAGCAAGTATTGGAGCTGGGCGAGCTCAACCTGGAGCTTCCCTTCCTTCGATCTCGCCCTTTGCGCAAATATATCTAGAATCAGCTGTGTCCGGTCAATGATCCTGGCCTTCAAGCCAGCTGACAGATTCCGATTCTGGCTGGGCGAAAGCTCATCATTGAATATGATCAGGTCCGGCTCGAGTTCGTCAACGAGCGCCTGCAGTTCTTCTACCTTGCCTTTCCCTATGTATGTAGCAGGATGGATTTTGGGCCGCTTTTGAATAACCTGCATCAGGACATTTCCCTTCGCGGTTTCCGTTAGCGATTCAAGCTCCTCCATGGAATACTGAAAACGAAGATCATCTTCCTCCGTCGTCTGGCAGCCTACAAGAATGACTTTTTCGAATACATTATCCTGTTCCACGCAGCACCCTTCTCTCCTTATATAGCTAAAGACATCATACCAAAATACATCGTCAAATAAAAATTTTGAAAACAGCGGAGAAATACGTTGTAAATTGGAACAGACATGATAAAATCAATATGTTTGCATTTTCATATTTTAGTATTATGACACCATTTGAACAAGAGGAGAAATAAGGATGACATGGGAAGTTCTCAGCATGATCGGAACAATAGCATTCGCAATCAGCGGAGCGATCATTGCGATGGAAGAGGAATACGACATCTTCGGAGTTTATATATTAGGGATCGTGACAGCATTTGGAGGCGGGGCAATACGAAACCTCCTCATCGGGGTTCCGGTTTCGGCGTTATGGGATCAGGGAATATTCTTTAATTTGGCGTTGCTTTCAATCACCATAGTCTTTCTGTTTCCCCGCAATCTTTTAAAACACTGGCAGCGATGGGGCAATTTCTTCGATGCGATTGGACTTGCAGCCTTCGCGATCCAGGGAGCGATTTATGCTTCCAATATGGGACACCCATTAAGTGCAGTTATTGTAGCAGCTGTTTTGACCGGAAGCGGCGGTGGAATGATCCGCGATCTCCTGGCAGGCAGAAAACCACTGGTGCTGAAAGCTGAAATTTATGCAGTATGGGCAGTGCTTGCCGGCCTGGTCATTGGACTGGGAATGGCAGATAAAGCAGTCGAACTTTATGGACTATTTATTGTCATCACTGCCCTTCGTGTCCTTTCCTACACATATAAGTGGCATTTGCCCGTACGGAAATTGGGAGTTAACTAAAGACGAACCAAAAGAAGCAGAGCCGAAAAAATGGCTCTGCTTTTTGATTTGCTGTTCAAAGATCTATATGATTTTCCGCCCCATCTGGCCAATTGCATAATGAATACCATGCTGCAGGGTCTGGAAGCAATCGAATTTCGCGAGGTTGATGTTGGACTGTGTAATTTCAATTCCCAGCGTGGATGAAATGCCTACGAGAATTGTCTTCGTACCGATGAGCCGTGCAGCTGATCCGATTTTCTCGATTAGACTTACGGCATGTGGTCCGATTTCCTGGTCCAATCCTGTTAAATCCAGGACAAGATAACTTGCTTTATAGGATGGAAGTCGATTCAGTGTCTTGACAATCAGCTGGTCTGCCCTTTCTTCATCATATTTTCCAATAAGCGGGACAACCACGATTCCTTCGAGGACAGGGATGATTGGAGAAGAAAGCTGATGGACCAACTCTTTTAATTCAGCTGTAGTTTCCTCGACCAGGGATTCCAGCTTCTTGATTTGTTCAGACTCTTTCTTGCGGGCCAGCTGATGGATATTATCAGCAATGGTCACGCTGGACGGAAAATACTCAATTACGCTGTATTCATGTCCTTCAAGTTGATGCTGCTTGATTTCATACCAGATATTCGTTCCAAATAAGCCGGAAAACACACCTGCATAATGTGCAGGCAGGAAGCTGCCTCCCTTTTCCTTTCCCTGGGCGACATTCACTTTATGCTCCCAGCTGTCCTTCATAATAGCGGTAAATGTTTTTGTCTCAAAATCCAGGTCCTTGATGATTGTCAGGCCCCATCCTGCTGAAGCATATGTATTGGTAATCATCTCAGCTGCTTCTGCGACACTGACTTCTTTCATCTTTTCAAAATATTGTCCAACTACAAGACCCTGGCGGAATCCTGTGGATTCAAACACAAGATTGGAAGCTTCTTCACCTGATATTTCTTCAATTGTATCGAAAAAGGTTTTCATCGCGGAAGAGATCCAGAAAAGAACGGCATCATCACCTTCAAAAATGAATCTTCCCGATTTTATATCCCATCCAAAATCAATACCTTTGATATCATAATGATACTCATACCCCATCATTCATTAACTCCTTTATCTCTGTCTAATTGGTTTTGCCAATTTTGTTATTCCCTCAAAGAAACACCATACTATTTACCCAGTTAAGCGTTTTTTAAACATACCGATTAATAGTTTGTCCAATTCTTCTGTAAATCGTTCAGGATATTTGAAGCACTAAAAAAAGGGATTCCAGTTCCCCGGAATCCCTTTCGTTATTTTTATTTTGGCTCTGTTTACCACGGCTGTTGATTTTCGTTCCAGGCGCTTCGCTTTCCGCGGGGCTGGCGCTGAGCCTCCTCGTCGCTTTGCTCCTGCGGGGTCTCACCTGACCAGCTGAGCCCACAGGAGTCTTCGCGCCTTCCACTACAATCAACAGAGTTTAAAAATCAACATTCAGCTTTAACAGAGCCTTTATTTTAGAAATGACATGACTGAATTTGGATCAAACCCCAGTACCCAGTTTCCATTGACATTGGATTGTGGCACACCCATTTGCCCTGTTGCATTTACCAATCTTTGTGCTGCAATCGGGTCTTGCTGGACATTCACTTCTTTGTAGGAAATCCCTTTATCATCCAGGAAATTCTTCAGCATTGTGCAATAAGGACATGTATTCGTTGTGTATACGGTAATTTCGTTCATTTCTAAATACCCCCGTTAAAATTTTAATATACCCATATGGGTATATTAACAAGAATGAAAAATAATGTCAACAGGATTGCTGACATTATTTCCCCTTTTGATCATCCGAAAAAACGAGATCATTGCTCCTCAGCGTCATCAGTTCATGGCGGTCATATTGATTCTGCATAAGCAAGCGCATGGCCTGTGCCCTGATCGATTTTTCAATGACGTTCCTGACATATCGTCCATTCGAGAAAGCTGCAGCACCAAGGGTAGATTTCACTGTTACTAGATGTTCCCTTAGTTTCCGTTCGGCCTCATGGCTCAAGCTATATTCTCTTTCCTTCAGCATCCGCTGGCCGATTTCCATGAGCTGGTCGATGGAGTAGTCGGGGAAGTCTATGACCAGCGGAAATCTTGAATGAAGGCCGGGATTCAGGGTCAGGAAAAAATCCATTTCCCGCGAATAACCCGCCAGAATTAAGATGAATTCGTGCTGCTTATCCTCCATATGCTTTACCAATGTATCGATTGCTTCCTTGCCGAAGTCTTTCTCTCCCCCACGGCCCAGTGAATATGCCTCATCTATGAACAGAATTCCCCCCATCGCCTTCTTTATCAAATCCCTCGTTTTTTGTGCTGTGTGTCCAATGTATTCCCCAACAAGGTCCGCTCTCTCTGCCTCGATCAAATGTCCTTTTGACAGGACATTCATCTTGAGGAAAAGCTTCCCGATAATCCTCGCCACCGTAGTTTTACCGGTTCCCGGATTTCCTTTGAACATCATATGGAGAGCCTGTTTTCCGGCTTTTAATCCCATCTCTTCCCGCTTTTTATTCACATAGATCCAGGCATAGATTTCTTTGATCATCCTTTTCATTTCTTCCATGCCAACCAGGGCGCCGAGCTCTTCCTCTATTTCCTTCAAAGCTGTATGCTCCTGCGGGATGGACTTTGGAACCAGCTGCGGCTCAGGCAATTCCTTCGTCAACGCCTTTCTTTTCTGGGCGTTCAATACAATGCTGATTTGACCGTTGTTTTTCTTGCGTAGCGGTTGGTCCAAAGATATCACCTCTCATTCTGAAAACAATATACGCATTATCGCTGTATATGTGATATTCACCTATGAATCATGAAGGTCATTTTTGATTATTTTTTCATAGATTTTTTGGGATGGTATCTCGACAAAATTCCAGCAGGACTTTTATTTTTTGTCATATTATGCGGTTTCCCAAGAAATAAAACTTCTATATTTATATGTATTCAAGGACGATGGAATTCATTTTTAAAATAAACATTTAATCTTTACCTCTTACTTTTATGCATCTTGCCAAATAAAAAAACCCGCAGTCAGCGGGTTTCCTTCATGAGTTATTAATTAAGCCTGTCCCTCGAAATCGATCTGGACATTTTTTTGCGGCGCAAAGGTTGAAATGGCATGCTTATACACAAGCTGCTGTTTTCCTTCTGATTCGAAAAGGACGGTAAAGTTATCAAATCCTTTGATTTGTCCTCTCAGCTGAAATCCGTTCAATAAAAATACGGTCACATTGATGTTGTCCTTGCGTAACTGGTTTAAATACTGGTCCTGAATGTTCACTTGTTTCATGGGCGGGATCCTCCTCTTTTATCTCTATTATTATGTATTCGCTTTTATCTTGAGCTTTCCTTCAATGAACTGGGAAATTTCAGCGAATTTTTTTTCAGCGCCATTAGACTCTGACATATCAAACCATTCCACATTCATCTTGTTTCGAAACCAAGTTAGCTGCCTTTTTGCATAGCGGCGGGAATTTTGTTTTAAATTTTCAATAGCTTCCTCCAGGCTAACCTTCCCATCAAAGTATTCGTAAAGCTCTTTATAGCCAATTGCCTGGATCGATTGACAATCCTTCAATCCATTATCATAAAAATACTTTACCTCATCGAGAAGCCCTTGCTCCATCATAAGGTCGACACGGAGGTTAATCCGGCTGTAAAGCAATTCCCTTTCCATTGTCAGCCCAATGATCGCAGTATTATACATCAACTCTGGTGACTGGTTTGCCTGCAATTCGCCCGCAGTTTTTCCAGTACAGTGGTTGATTTCGAGCGCCCTGATGACCCGGCGGATATTATTGGGATGAATTCTGGATGCACTTTCCGGATCCACAATTTCCAGCTTCCCATGTAGAGATTCCGGGCCTTTTTCTTTCGCTTCATTCTCTAAGCGGCGGCGAAAATCCGGGTCGGAAGGCGCCTCGGTGAAATGATAATCATAAATAGCGGACTGAATATATAATCCGGTACCGCCAACAATCATCGGTATCTTCCCGCGTCCGCTGATCTCATGTATTTTCTCGCGGACGATTTCCTGGAACTCCGCAGTTGAAAAACCTTCATCCGGGTCTTTCACGTCAATTAAATGATGGCGGATTCCTTCCATCTCTTCCCGGCTGATCTTAGCCGTTCCGATATCCATTCCTTTATAAATCTGCATGGAATCCCCGCTAATGATTTCACCATTGTACTTTTTAGCTAGTTCGATACTTAACTTTGTTTTGCCAACAGCAGTCGGCCCAATTAATACAATCAGATTCTGTTTCTCTTCCAAAAAATTTCACACTGCCTTTTCATTGAGGGTGTCAGATCGTTAAATCTGACATCTTACATTTATTTTACCATTAAGTAGAAAGCAGTTGAACATCTATGCATTATACCCCTTTTTTACAAGTATTATTCTCATATATCATTTCTTGATAAAATTTTCCTAAACCTTTACAGTTACATAACGATTCGGTAACAAAAGCCCTTTCACCCCCAGAATCATGGTAGTTTAATAGAAGTCTATGATGGTTTTATAATTTATAGGGAACTGGGTGAACACAATGTTATCTACTACAGAAATCGGAATTGATTTAGGTACTGCAAATACTCTTGTATATAGTAAAAATAAAGGAGTCGCCCTTAACGAGCCTTCAGTTGTGGCGATTGATACTGAAACCAAAAATGTTCTTGCTGTCGGCAAGGAAGCGAAGGAAATGATCGGAAAGACACCTGGCAAAATCGTTGCCATCCGCCCTTTGAAAGATGGAGTGATCGCGGATTTTGATGTGACGACCGAAATGCTGAAACAAATTATGAAGAAAGCCTCCAAAAAAGGCGGTTTTTCACTTCGTAAGCCAGATGTAGTCGTCTGCACACCATCTGGTTCGACAAGCGTTGAGCGCCGTGCAATTCAGGATGCTGTCAGAAATGCCGGCGCCAAAAAGGTCCATCTGATTGAGGAGCCGGTAGCTGCGGCGATTGGGGCTGGCCTTCCTGTTGATGAACCAGTGGCAAACGTTGTTGTTGATATTGGCGGAGGTACGACTGAAGTAGCGATTATCTCTTACGGAGGCGTCGTAGCCTGCCACTCGATCCGAATCGCCGGAGACAGACTTGACGAGGATATCATTCAATATGTACGCAAGGAATACAATGTACTGATCGGGGAAAGAACCGCTGAGAGAATCAAGATGGAAATTGGTTACGCGCTTGTAGACCATGAGAAATTGGAAATGGACATTCGCGGCCGTGACCTCGTAACAGGACTTCCAAAGACTGTTACTCTTAATTCATATGAAATCAGGGATGCCATCAAGGAATCTCTTCTTCATATCATGGAAGCGATCCGCGCGACTTTGGAAGATTGCCCCGCTGAATTGAGCGGAGATATTGTTGACCGCGGCGTAATCCTTTCTGGAGGCGGCGCCCTGCTGAACGGTATGCAGGATTGGCTCGGAAGCGAAATGGTTGTACCTGTCCATATCGCTCCAAACCCGCTGGAATCTGTAGCAATCGGCACAGGGAAAGCACTGCAGTATATCCATAAACTTCAGCCAGCTGTAAGATAAATATCAGATTCTAAAAAAAGATCGCTATTTAGTTAGCGATCTTTTTCTATTCATTCTGTTAAAACACAACTATTTTCAACTAGATCCTCATCTTACCAGATACCTTTTATGTCACATAGTGTATATGAATATTTGTAAATCCTGCTCATATCTTTGTAACACTTGCAATCTATTTGATTCCATAGCATCTATCTAAAACTGTGTTGATTTAATCTTTCAAATACTTTTCCTGAATGATTTTTATATGATGAAGTTCATGTCCTGCAATCATATAAGCGATCGTTTCCACTGTTACTTCAAATCCATTGGCATTGCCCTTGTTCTGTAAAGATTTTTGTGGCAGGCCTTTCAACAAACTGATCGTTGCTCTTCTAACATTTTGATAGTCTTCCAGCAGATCAGCTATCGGTCGTTCATTAAAGGAAGCCTCTTGTACATATTCATTTTCGTCGAATCCCATCAAAGGACTCTTGTCCCCACGGGCAATACGGAGGATTCTATAGTTCATGATCCTTTCGGTATCAGTTAGATGTCCCAATACTTCAGATAAAGTCCATTTTCCTTCTGCATACCTGTATTCAGCCTGTTTTTCTGTGACCGCAGAAAATATTTCCTGCGTCGATGCCATTTGTCCGTTGAGGATTTGGATTATGTCGCCTTCTGGTATCAATTGAACATAACTCCTCATATATACTGGAAACTCTTCTAGATCTGGTCGTTTTAACATTTGATCGCCACCTTTCTTCGTTCGATTTCTAAATTCGTTATAATGTGGTTTATTCCTCTTAAAAAATAAAAAAAGGCACCAGATGCAGTGCCTTCAGGAAATTTAAATTCACTCTGATTGCTGCTTTCTTAGCCTGTTGAAATAAAGGAAAACCGGAAGCGGAATGACAATAAAGCCGAGACTCTTGATGATTTGGTTGATTGCCCTGTCCTTTTGCCGCTTTTCTTCCTCTTTAACATAGACCTCATAGTTACTCCGCAGTTCTTGTTCGCTCATTTCGGTTTTTGAACCTTCTATTTTACCAGCTATCGTCAATTGCTTATATTCTGTAAAACTTTGATAATAGCCTGACGGGCTTGCAAGATCAGCTGCCGCCATGAAAATTGACACCCCTCCGCCTATGACCATCATCAATGTTGCAAATAAAACTAGATAAGTGTATAAATGTCTAACCACTTTTTCTCCCCCCTGCTCCTTATTTTTAACTGCAAAAGCTACAATAAAAACGAGTACCACAATCGGCATGATTGTAAATAATAACGAAAAGGCAACCAATGAATCTCCCCCCTCCTTCTATCATATTAAAATCAGCTGGTATGGATGATGATTTGTAATTATTTTTCTATTAGTGTAATTTTACACCATTTTATACATAAATTAAAGCATTTTTATCCTATTGATGAAAATCTTTCATTATTAATAAAAAAAACAGTGTCTCCTTTTGGGAAACACTGCTTTCTAGCATTACATTACTCTTTTGAACATTTTCTCCATTTCATAGGTTGAATAATGGACGATTATGGGCCTGCCATGCGGGCAAGTGAAGGGATCAGACGAGCGGCGTAGTTCATCAAGCAAAGCCTGTATTTCATCCATACGCAAGTGATGATTCGCTTTAATGGATGCTTTGCAGCTCATCATGATCGCTGCTTCCTCCCTGAGCTTTTTAATATCCACCTTTTTCATCAGCAAAAGCTGTTCGATCATGTCTTCAATCAGCTCTTTTTCCTCGCCGCGGGGAAGCCACTGTGGGTGCGAGCGGACAATGAAACTGTTGTAGCCAAATGGCTCCAGGAATACACCGACCTTCTCAAGTTCGTGTTGATATTCACTGATTTTCATGCATTCATCGGCAGAATATTCAAGTGTAATCGGAACAAGCATTTCCTGAAGCTCTGTTGCCACCTGGCCGACCTTTTCCCTGAAATATTCATATTTGATCCGTTCCTGGGCAGCATGCTGGTCAATGATATATAAGCCACGGTCATTCTGGGCAAGTATATATGTTCCGTGCATTTGCCCGATTGGATATAAAGGAGGAACCCGGGAGGATGTCACCTCTGGCTGGTTTTCTGGAACGTCAATAAAAACCTCAGGTTCACTCGCGTTTTTGCCATCATCATCTTGTTCATCCCTTGCATCGAACTTCGTCTCCATTAAGGGCTCCTGGGCTACGAAGGCATTTTGCCAGTTTGGCATCTCTGTTTTTGGGAAATCCTGCTGTCCTGCTGCTTTGTAACGCCCGCTCAGTTCTTCTGCTTTTTCCTCAACGAAAGGTTTGCTGGCCATAGAGCTTTGCCCATTATCTTGCTGGTTAGCAGGATTCTCCATGTGGTCAAGTTCCATAAAAGTTTGTTCCGATTTGGGTTTTTCCTGTTTTTGTGCAACAAACCCTGCTGGGATCAGCTCTTTCGTTTTGAAAGCATCCTTAATCACGCTTGACACCAGATTATTAAGTTCCTGTTCCTTGCTTAATCGCACTTCCATTTTCGAAGGATGGACGTTCACATCAATGAGCAGCGGGTCCATTTCGATGTTAAGCAGGACAACCGGATACCGGCCAATCGGAAGCAGGGTATGATACCCTTCCTGGATTGCCTTCACCAGCGCATAGTTCTTGATAAAACGTCCATTGATCATCGTCGATATATAGTTTCTTGATGCCCTTGTAATCTCAGGCATTGAAATATAGCCGCTGATTTTATAATCCAATGACTCACCGGAAATGGGAATCATGGATTTGACCATATTGATGCCATATATAGCAGCGAGCACCTGGCGAACGTCTCCATTTCCGGTCGTCTTCAATAGCTGGCGTCCATTATGGACAAGCCTGAATGAAATAGTCGGATTCGCCAGTGCCAGACGATTCACGACATCGGTGATATTGCCGAGCTCTGTATGGATGGTCTTCATATATTTAAGTCGTGCCGGTGTGTTGAAAAACAGGTCAGAGATACTGATATCCGTTCCTTTTCGGCTGTCTGCCTTTTCTATCGATTCGACTTTGCCGCCTTCGATCAACACTTTATTGCCTTCCAATCCGGTAGATGTCTTCATTTCAAGTCTCGAAACAGAGGCGATACTTGGCAATGCCTCTCCCCTGAAGCCGAGTGTCCTGATCCGGAATAAGTCGTTTTCATTCTTGATTTTGCTGGTAGCATGCCTTTGGAAGGCGATAAGAACATCCTCTTCCTCGATGCCATCACCATTATCTGTTATCCGAATCCTTGCAAGCCCAGCTTCTTCCAAATCGATTTCAATTACAGTACTGTTGGCATCGATTGCGTTCTCAAGCAACTCCTTTACAACGGAAGCCGGCCGTTCAACTACCTCACCGGCTGCGATTTTATTCGATAGTGCATCATCGAGCTGCATGATCTTTCCCATTTCTTCACCTCCAGCAATCATGAATTTTTTATTTAAAGGCTCTGTTAAACCAGGCTGTTGATTTTCGTTCCAGGCGCTTCGCTTTCCGCTGGAAGAATAATGAAAACGCCCAACTGCCGGCTTTTTCAAAAGGCAATTCTTCCCGGCTGGCGCTGAGCCTCCTCGTCGATTTGCTCCTGCGGGGTGCAAATGATTCCTCACGTGAATCATTTCACCTAGGTCTCACCTGACCAGCTGCGCCCGCAGGACATTGTAAAGCTTCCCCGAATGGACCCACGCACGATGGAAATGCGTTAGCATTTTCGGAGGAGTCTACGCGCCTTCCACTACAATCAACAGGAATAAAAACAACGTTGGGCTTTAACAGAGCCAATTTTAAATATTATCTTGTTATTCATTACTTTCTTAGCTTTTTTTGCAATTCATAAAGCATATTCATCGCCTGTAATGGCGTCATATCCAGAATCTCAAGTCCGCTCAATTGATCGAGGACCTGCTTTTCTTTCTTGCTGGCCTTATTGGTTTTTTGTTGTCCGGGCTCTTCATCAAAAAATGACAGTTGTGCTGCAGCTGCTGTTTCCCTGGCCTGAAGCGAACTTTGGTCTACCTCCGCAGATGCCTTGACAGTATCCAGGCCATTTTCAAAGCCCACATCACCTGAAACCTGGCTGTCCGTCTGCTCTAGGATCTGCAGGATTTCCGCAGCACGTTCAATCAGTTCTGACGGCAATTCAGCCAGCTGGGCAACGTGGATACCGTAACTCTTATCCGCTGCGCCTTCTCTGATTTTATGAAGGAAGACGACCTTGCCGTTTTGCTCCACAGCACTGACATGGACATTTTTCAATTTATGCAGTTCCTTTTCAAGCGTAGTCAATTCATGATAATGAGTTGAAAACAAGGTTTTTGCGCCAATTTTGTCATGGATGTATTCAATCATTGCCTGGGCGAGAGCCATTCCATCATAGGTCGATGTTCCCCGGCCAATCTCATCGAATAGAATCAGGCTGTCCCTAGAAGCATTAATAATCGCGTTCCTCGCCTCAAGCATTTCAACCATGAAGGTACTTTGACCTGAGACGAGATCGTCGGCAGCCCCGATTCGGGTGAACACCTGGTCAAAAATAGGCAGCTCAGCCTTCTCAGCAGGTACAAAGCAGCCAATTTGAGCCATGATGGCGGTTAATGCAACCTGGCGCATATAAGTGCTTTTACCAGACATATTCGGACCTGTGATCAGCAGGACTTCACGTTCATTATCCATATAGCAATCGTTGGGTACATATTCCTGCGCGTCCATCACCTTTTCGACTACAGGATGGCGTCCATCCTTCAAATATATTTTCCGGTCAGCGGAGAACACAGGTCTGGCATAATGCCTTTGTTCACTAAGTTCTGCGAACCCAAGCAGGACATCCAGTTCACTGAGCGCCTTTGCAAGTCCTTGCAATCTCGGAATATATTCTTTGATTGTTTCACGTATGCCGGTAAATAGCTGGTACTCCAGCTCGACACTTTTTTCCTCGGCAGCAAGGATTAATTCTTCCTTTTCCTTCAGCTCAGGAGTGATGAAACGCTCTGCATTTGAAAGAGTCTGCTTTCTCTCATACTGTCCTTCCTGCAGCAAATGCAAATTCGCCCTAGTCACTTCGATATAGTAGCCAAACACCCGGTTATAGCCAACTTTAAGCGATCTAATGCCCGTCTTTTCACGCTCTTCACGTTCAAGCATCGCAATCCATGTCTTCCCATTGCGGCTCGCATCACGATACTGATCCAGCTGCTGGTCATATCCGTCACGAATGATGTTCCCCTCTTTTACTGAGATAGGGGGATTTTCCACGATTGCCTGTTCAAGCAAATCGGCAGCTTCCTCACAAGGATCTAGCCTTTCTGCCATCCTGGCAGCTTCCTCATGGGAGAGATTCTCCAGTATATCTTTCAGCACAGGAACCTGGAGCAATGATCTTTTCAGCTGCATTAAGTCTCTAGGATTCAAATTGCCAAAAGCAACGCGGCCTGCCAGGCGTTCCAGGTCGTATACGTCCTTCAATTTTTCCCGTAATTCCTGTCGTTCGAAAAACTGGCCAACGAATAATTGAACCAGCTCCTGGCGGCGGCCGATTTCAGTTTTATCAATCAGCGGCCTGTTGATCCATTGCTTAAGCATCCTGCCGCCCATTGCTGTCATCGTCTCATCCAGCAGCCATAAAAGCGTACCTTTTTTCGCTGTGGAACGGATTGTTTCAGTAAGCTCTAAATTCCGCTTTGAAAAATAATCGATCTTCATATATTGCTGAACATGGTAAACTGAGACCTTTTGCAAATGGTCAAGACTTCGCTTCTGGGTTCGGTACAGATAATTGAACAGTCTTGAGACAGTGGTGATCAGTGCCTCATTATCCAGTTCCGCAAACAAATCTGAAAAACTCTCATTCACTTCGCTATTATCCTCTATTGAAAGAGCCAGAATGGATCGTTCCCGGAGCTTTTTCTGGATCTCTGGTGAAAGTGTGCTTTCGATGACGACTTCCTTTGCGCCAGACATCGATAATTCGTTGATCAGCTCATCAATACTTCCATTAATCAATGTTGCCCTGCTTTCTCCAGTTGAAAGGTCGCTGCAGGCAAAACCGAATTGATTATTAGAAAATACAGATACAGTGGCAATGAAATTATTCTCTTTTTCAAGAAGCCCTCGCCCTTCCATCACTGTTCCGGGCGTAATCAATTGGACCACTTCACGCTTCACGACGCCTTTGGCTGTCTTCGGGTCTTCCGTTTGTTCACAGATGGCCACTTTGTACCCTCTGTTTATCAATTGTTCGATATAGTTAGGAGCAGAATGGTATGGAACTCCGCACATCGGGATCCGTTCCTCACCGCCGCCCTCTCTGCTGGTCAGTGTGATCTCAAGTTCCTGGGATGCCTTTAGCGCATCCTCAAAGAACATTTCATAAAAATCTCCCAGACGGAAAAATAAAAAGGCATCCTGGTAATCTGCCTTCACTTGCAGGTATTGCTTGATCATAGGGGTATATGCAGCCATATTATCCTCCAAAATTCACATTGCGTAGTTGTTGAGTTTATACTCACGTTTACCATTTCATATACTTCTCTGTTTTAAGGAAGAGAAGCACCTCTGATTTTACCTTTTCACGGTTCTTTCCCTTTTTCAGACAAAGTAAAGAGCCGCTGTTTCGACTCTTACTCTAAATATCTATTATAACTCGACAAATTATAATTTTCGATAGAATCCACTTAAAAAGAATTACCAGCCCATAAATGGACTGGCAAAAATTCAATCAAATTTCATTTTCCTTAAGCCAATAGTAAAAAAGATCGTACTGAAAGTGAGCAGTACCAGTGTGGAGCTGACAATTGCCGGGGTATAAAGGCTGCCACTGACGATTTCCCGAAATCCTGTGATCATCCAGCTCTGAGGCACTGCTTTGGCAATCTGCTGCATGAACTCCGGTACAATCTCAATCGGCCAATAGACTCCGCCAAGCATACAGGTACTGACAATCAGTACTGCACTTAATGCCCCAGACTGTTGTCTGGTTTTCACGATGCCAGCCATCATTAGGCCAAAGCCTACAATCGTTATGATCACCAATGCCGCAAAAGGAGCGAAATAAACCAGATTTCCCCAGGAAGAACCATAGATCAGGTTCATCACCGCCATCAGTACGGATAATTGAATAGCTCCCATCAAGAAATAGGAGATTAAATACCCTGCCATGACCTGGACTTTGGTAGCAGGAGAAGTGAGCAGCCGCTGCCAGGTTCCGCCGATTCTTTCGTCAAGGATGGCTGATGCAGCTCCTGAAATACCAAACATCATAAACATGATGGTAAAACCAATCGCCAGCATTCCCACAGACTCTGATTCTGATTGCTCTTTTTTGGCTATTTCCCTGTTCACCCCAATCGGATCCTTTGCTGCCACTTCTCCAATCATATCAAAAGCTTTCTCTTTGCCTTGAGCCGCGCTGACTTCCATTGACTGTCCAACTGTCCTTCCGACTCCTTTGATATAGTTGTTCAAAGCAAGATACTCCTGGGTTTTTCTTTGGACAATCATTTGAAATAGAGGTTGTTCCTGTTCATAATTTCCAATCATTGATTCAGCCATGACCACTGCTGCGATTGCTTTCTGGTTGTCGACCGAATCTCTTGCTGCTTTTTCACTAGCCCGCTGCCATTTGTACTGGCTGTTAGAGGATAAGAGCTTCATGATCGAGCCATCCACATCCTCTTTTGATTCTACCACCATGACCACTGGCTTATTTTTTTCAGAGGATCCACCTGAGCCAATTCCGCCAAAAATCAAGCTGAACATAATGGGCATGACAAACATCAAAATGAGTGCAGAAGGGGTCTTAAACAATGTTTTCAGATGTAAAACCGCAATGGAGAACACTTTAAGCATGTGAAGCCCTCCTTTTTACAGAAAGGGATGCAAACGCAAGTACAATCGAACCGACTCCGATGGCAATTAAAATACCAGCTTCCACTAACACTTGCCCCACGTCTGCCCCGGTCATCAACTCAAGGAATGTCTGGAGTGCAAGAGCATTGGGAAGGATTTTTACGACTGAATTCATCCACTCCGGAAAAACATATAACGGGACCATGCTCCCCCCAACAGCCGCCATGATCTGCGTGCCAAGCATACCAGCCGCATTGAAGGTTTTCTCTGTTTTCACAAGCGTGCCCAGAAGGACTCCCAGCCCGCATACGCTAAAAACGAAAGACAGGCCAACCACCATGACACCCAACATCGAATTTCCCCAATCAACTCCGTACAGGTATCTTGTTCCGATAATGATGATGAAAAATTGAATTGAGGACATGAACAGCAAACCGATGAATTTGCCTATAAGGTAATCAGTATTGGTCAACTTGGTGATCAGCAGACGATTAAAAACATCCTGTTCCTTTTCTTCAATCATTGTGCATACACCCGTAATAACGGTCATAAGTAAGAACATCACTCCCATACCTGCTGCATAATACTGGAACGAGCCAACGGGCTTCTGTTCCTGCTTCACTGCAACCTCTTCGACAAGGTCAAAAGTTTCAATGGCAGGCAGAGCAAATGCAGTAACGGACTTTCCAGAGTCTGGCGGACCCGCAACCTTTATGGCTGCCATATTAACGGCAGCACCCTGCGCGAACTGCAGCACTGCGCTCTCCACGATCGACGACTGGATCGAAGCAGATGGAATGGAGATGATTCGAACTTTTGATTCTTCACCTAAAATGATATGATCCGAAAAATTTGGTGGAAGTATGACTCCCACGGAGATGGCCTGCTGTTTTAATTGATCGTTTAATTCGTCTTCACCCATTGCCTCAGCAGAGATAAGATCTGGCAGTCCTTCCATTAAGACTTCTTCCTCTAAAACCTTGCCAAGTGCGCCTTCATCAAGATTGACAATTCCAATCTTGAATTCTTTGATGGGAGCTTCTTCTTCATTTCCCATCATATTGCCGAATGCTGCGCCAAGAATTCCAATTAATAAAATAGGCATGAAAACAAGTGTCAGCAACGCTTTTTTGTCTCTTCCAAACAGGAGTGCATCCTTCAATGCCAGCCACCAAAATCCCATGATAATCCCCCTCAGTCTCTTAAGCTTCGTCCGGTCAAATGGAGGAAGACACTTTCAAGATTTGGTTCAACGATCTCAACAGATGTGATATCGAATCCTGCTCCAGTAACTGTCTGAATCAATTCACTCAAGACCTTTTGCGGTTCATTATGAAAGATGGCTAGTTCACTTTCTTGGATAGCCAGATCCTCTTCAGGCACTAATTGGCTCAGTGCCTTCTTTATGTTCTCAGGTTCGTGCGCTTCCGAGAAATTCATGACAATCCGAGAACGATCACCGATTGTCTCCCTTAATTCAGAAATTGTTCCTGAAGTGATGAATTTTCCGTGGTCCATAATGCCAATCTTTTCACAAAGATACTCGACTTCCTCCATATAATGACTTGTATAAATGACTGTCATTCCTTCTTGATTCAGCTTTTTTACTGTTTCAAGGATGTGGCTCCGTGATTGGGGATCGATCCCTACAGTCGGCTCATCCATGATTAATAACTCAGGATTATGTAATATGGCAGCTCCAATATTGACTCTCCGCTTCATTCCTCCAGAAAAAGTCTCAACCTTTTCCTTTGCCCGATCAGCCAGCCCGATGATTTCCAGCACATCGTTTATCCTCTTTTGCAGGTTTTGTCCCCTTAAACCGTACATCCTCCCCCAGAAAGCAAGGTTTTCCCTTGCACTCATCGTTTGGTAAAGAGCTATTTCCTGTGGAACTATTCCTAAAAGTCCCTGTCCTCTCTTGGGTTGCCTGATCATATCAATGCCAGCAATCTCGATGCTTCCCGAACTTGGAGGAAACAGTCCGGATACCATCTGGATTGTCGTTGTCTTACCAGCGCCATTAGGGCCAAGCAGACCAAATGATTCCCCCTTGTTAACAGAAAAAGAGACATTTTTTACAGCCTCAAAATCTTTGAATCTCTTGGTTACCTGATTCACTTGAAGTACTTGCAACACAAAACACCTGCTTTCGTACTATTATTCTTCCATTATCGCAAAAAAAATCCCAGCATGAAATAAATTCCATTAAAAATGGGCATATCATCCAAAAATCACTTAGGATTACAGCCCTTTTTATTTAGTAAAAAAACAGGACAATTATTTGCCCTGTTTTTAAGAGTAAAATACATTGTATTTCCTTGCAGTCTCAACCCATTCATAACGCTTGTGGGTACCGAGCTTCTCACCGATTTTCTGTCTGTGATTTTCAACAGTTTTGACGGAAATGTCAAGCCTTTCTGCTATATCTTTTTGCGAGTATCCTTTAACAGTCAGTACGAAAACCTCTTTTTCGCGTTTTGTTATCGGGAGGTCGACCAGATTAAAATGATCCCCTTCTGAACTATCTTCCCAAACATATGTATCGAACACCTTTTGGTTTGCCAAAATCTGATCAAGGGATTGGATGAGATCATCCCGCTTCAACTGTTTGATTAAAAAGCCGTCAGCTCCTGCCTCATAAGCTTTTTTCTGGTAGACTATATCATCGTGCATTGAAAAGATGACAATCTTGGCCTCCGGCAGCAATTTCCTCAATCTTTCCAGAGTTGACATACCATCCAACCCGCCGGGCATCGAAAGGTCCAGCATGACGAGGTCTGCCGGAAAATTCTCCGCAGCTTTTACAGCTTCATAACCATCACAGGCACAGATCCTTCCATCAATGCAAAATGATTGTTGAAGAAGCATGCTCAATCCATCCCTGACAATCTCATGGTCATCGATGATCATTAAGTTCACTTTCCCTCTCTCCCTCCGCTTTGATCAAAGATACAAATCCTTCCACCCTTGTCGGCCCGCCCTCTTTGCTAAGCCACTTGATATCTCCATCAAGCATTTTGCAGCGCTCATACATATGCTTTAAGCCAAGTCCTTTCTTTTTACAGCCTTCTGATAAAAATCCTTTTCCGTTATCGTATAAATTGAAAAAGACATATTGATAATAAGTTTTTAAATGAATGGAAACATAGGTTGCTTGTCCGTGGCGAACCGCATTGGCAACACTTTCCTGGATGACCCTGAATAGATGGAGCTCTTTTTCCGGGTCAAGCTCCTGTTTTTTATCCAGCTCCATTTCAAGGAAGATTTCTATCTGATATAATTTCCGCCAGTCCTTAACAGCCTGGCGAAGTGATTTTTCGAGGCCGATATCGTAGACAATTTCTGGCCGGAGACTTTTGGTCAGCTGTTTGATATTTTTAAGCGTTTTTTCCATGACATTCATCATATTGAAAAGATGGTGCTGATATTTCTCATCGCTGAATCCCTGCTTTATGACCTCCAAGCCAAGGAATATACTATATACGCTTTGGCCAATATGGTCGTGCAATTCCCTGGCAATCCTCTTCCGTTCTGCTTCCTGGGCAAGCAGCGTCTCCCGGACAAGCAGCTCATGGAACCTGGCGCGTTCGCTGTTTTCATTCTGCACTGGCTGTCGGATGCGCAGGACATAATAGGTTACTTCAGCTATTATCAGTTTTTTCAGGGACATTTCAAACTCTTCAAGTCCTTCATATACAGCCAGATGGGAGTTAAAAGAAGGAATTGGCTCATCAGCCGTAAGAATACAGCGGTTCTCATCCTCATTCACTTCACGTTCCTGGCAATAAGTGCAATATGGCACCTTCTCTCCAAGTTTCCAGCCTGTCATTTCTATAGCCTTTTCATTAAGGTAATGAATCGTCCGCTCTGTATCCATTACAATCATACCCTCAGGCAAATGATTCACAATATCTGCCAAATATTCTTTCTGCATCAACATAGCAATCCCTCGCAACTGCGGTATCTTTACAACTCTATTGTAACCTCTGTTTTTGTGGGTAAAATGTTTTGTTTATTAACATTGAGTGACATCTTCCCATTGCTGTATAAAAAAAAGACCCGCATAGAGTCCTCTGATTCATCCTTATAATTTTTTTTGGTATTTGCTATGATGGTCCGTTTCGCCCAAATATTCAAAGCCGTTGTCTAAATAAAACTTGTTCAATTTCCTGTTATCCGAAACGCAATCTAATTTGAGGAATGATTTGTCTGTTGATATGTTTTGATGAATCCAGTCCAATAGTTCGCTTCCCACACCGGTTCCTATCAATTCTGGAGAAATGGCCAATCTGTGCAAATAAAGTGAATCCCGGGCGAAATCTTCACCAAAGATATGATGATCCCATTCACTCTGGTTTTCCGAAATAGTAAAGGTAGCAATCACTTCATCTTCATTCAAAACGATATAAGTTTCCATCTTCTTTACCGCATGCAGGATTTCTTCATCATCCCCGCCACTAAGAAGGTATCGCCACTGATTGATATCATTGTCCTTCATCCACTGTGCGATTCGCTTTAAAAACTGGACCACCTTTTGACCGTCATCCATTCCGGCAATTTTTATCTGAGATTCCTTGAGCAAAATACCACCCTGCTTTCAATCTTTTGTATAGGCTCTTTTCTCAAACATTGTTGCTATTGAATACAAATTAGGATGGAACTACCTAAGTTTCTTCACAAAATTCACGCTTAATATGAGAAAAGAGCTTGCCAACTTAGTCCCGACCAACAAAATGGCTTTTATCACGTTAAAATCGGCTTTAGGATTTTAACAACAATCTTTACGAATACAGCCTTTGTATAAGATTTCGCGATGAAATGTGATTTTCCTCTAAAAAAAACAGGCTGGTATCAGCCTGTTCATAAATTGGGCTATTTCAATGATTTAAGGACTTCCTCAATATCCTCCTGGACCATTTCAGCAGCTTTGGCCATTGTCCTGACATCCTTTGAGGCCCAGTAATCATAAAGCCGTGCCAGATCATTCCGATTATACACCTGATTCCCATAGTGGCTGTAAAAATAGGCCACCAAAAGGTTCACAACATTTGCCGGAAGCTTGTTCCGAGTCGAAATCGAACGTAGCGCAATATTCTCAAGCCCACGGATGTTATGATCAGTGATCTTTTCAACTACTTCGATCGGTTTGGCAGTTTCACAGAAAGAAAGGAATTCTGGATCAGTTATTTGTCTATTCATAGTAAATCTCCTGCTTCATTTTTTCAGATCGCTTTAAGCGCATTTTCCAAAAGTTCAATGTCATTGGCAATTGATTTCTTTATTGTCACATCTTCACAACGCTGAAAATCTTTTTTCAGCTTTCTTAATTCTTCGTGGAAGATCTGAAATTCATAGTTGATATCCATAATCACCCTCATTATTCTTTGCTGTTCTATGAAATATTTTCCCACTAAATGCTTCCATCAAACTATTTTTATGTAAGGAAAAGGTGATTAAGCTAACATTACCATTAAGCAGGTGTGAAAGAAAAGAGGTAATTTGGGTCATTTGATTTTCCCAATTGGCACGGATTCTCCTTCTTTCACCATATTCTAAATAGAATGCAGATGGTGACTCTTAGCCAGCTTCAAAACTTTTCGGACAGACCAGCGCTGGTGCTCATGAAATAGTTTTTCAATGGCTTCGTCCAATTCGATCCATTCCAAGTGGTGGTCTAGTTCAGCAGGCCCATCGGCTTTTCCCGCAATATGAGCTAAATAGAAATCTCCTTCGGACAAATAATGTTGTTGATCATTTTCCGAATAAAAATATTGCTTCGCTTTGCCAATCCATTCACCGACTGTAAGAATCAGGGCGGTTTCTTCTATACCTTCCCTAACGAGACATTCCTGGTGAGTTTCATAATCTTCCATGCCGCCACCTGGAAGGAAATACTTACCCTCATCAGTCCGGATCAAGGCGATTTGATTCTTTTCATTAAAAATCAATCCATAAACACCTGGTCTCCATTTGTAACTGATGTCTGCTTCCTTTTTTCCAAAGATTATCATTTCTTATCCTCTCAGTTTATCAGGTGCATTTTATGACATTATCGCTGGAAATCCCTTTTAATGTCAACAAGTTGAACATCGATAAGGATTCAGCTTAATTATTGGTTTTTTAAGGTGATAATTCTTCTGCAATCGGGAGTTTTTTTGAACACGATTATAGTTCAGACATTTTCGGATGTTGACCGCATGGTTTTGTTGTCTGAACACGCTCCTACTTTACACATTTCGAGTTGCTGAAGCCAGGCTTTTGTCCGAACATGGTCCTACTTCAGACATTTCCAGCTGCTGATGCCTGAGTTTTGTCCGAACATACTCCTACTTCAGACATTTCATGCTGCTGATGCCTGAGTTTTGTCCGAACATGGACCTACTTCTGACATTTCGAGTTGCTAACGCCAGACTTTTCTCCGAAGACTACCCCACTTCGGACATTTATAGCTGCTGACGCCAGGCTTTTGTCCGAACACGACCCCACTTCAGACATTTCCAGCTGGTGATGCCTGAGTTTTGTCCGAACATGGACCTACTTCAGACATTTCCAGCTGCTGATGCCTGAGTTTTGTCCGAACATGGACCTACTTCTGACATTTCGAGTTGCTAACGCCAGACTTTTGTCCGAAGACTACCCCACTTCGGACATTTATAGCTGCTGACGCCAGGCTTTTGTCCGAACACGCCCCCACTTCAGACATTTTCAGCTGGTGATGCATAAGTCTTGACCGAACATGGACCTACTTCAGACATTTTAAGCTGCTGATGCCTTAGTTTTGTCCGAACACGACCCTACTTCAGACATTTCCAGCTAATTATGCCTAGGTTTTGTCCGAGAAAAAGACAAATTAAAAAGCGTGAAATCTTATATCAAGATTTCACGCTGATTCGTTTTGTTCTTATAAAAAGATGACAGGTACTGCTGCGGCTAGCAATAGATAACGAAGGATGAAGCCTCCGGTAAGAACTGCGCTTTCGGTTATGAGGGTTGCGGCAATCCCGCTTGTACCTCCGGCTGCAACTTCCAGTCCTGCGCGGCTGGTGTTCAGCTTTTTGAAGTTAAATAACTCCAGACCTTCGATGATGATTGGCACAATCAGCCCTATTGCAATCAAGCCGACCCAAAAAATTGTGCTGTATTCGCCAGTCAGCAGCATGGATACCGATTGGGCAGCCGATTCATTGGTTGAAGATGTGATCAAGAACATTGTGAATATCAGGAAGACTTCAGCAATCAGCAGCGATAGGTGAATTTTTTTGATGGACATCACATGATGGATGACTTTTTTATCCATTATCGATGCCGCAAGCATCGTCCCGGCAATCCCTGTTGAGAAGGCAGATACAACAAACAGGATAGGCAAAATGGCCGTGTTCCAAAGTGGTACAGCACCAATGACACCAATTAGGAAGCCTGTATAAATTGCTGTTGCAACAGCAAAAACCATGCCGACGTATTCGATTATTTTGTTTGTTTCTTTTTTCAACAATTCCATCACGGCCATGTAGGCTGCAGCCATCATAAAGAAGCTGATGAAATAAGTCCCAATGGTCATGACTGAATTGAAATTCGTGAACAAATAGATGAAGCGCAATGGATCTTTCAATCCTGCCTCTGCATCGACAATGAGAAGCAGTAGACCTATCCCCATCAGGATTGGACTGATCAGCCTGCCAGCAAAACGGACGGCAACAGCAGCAGGATATTTCCTTGCTGCATAGGAAGAGGTTAAGAACGCCCCTGCACTCAGCCCGGCAAGGAATAAATAAGCTGCGATAATAGTTCCCCAAACCATTTATAATCACCTCACGTAATAAATTTTTGCCTTCCCTAAATCCGGTCTCAAAGGCTGGGCATTTAATTTTACAATCGCCTTTGATACTTCACTGTTCGGATCATCAAGGTCACCGAAAATCCGGGCATTGCTAATGCATGTTGTGACACAGGCCGGCTGTTTTCCTTCCGCCACAAGTTCGGAACAGAAACGGCATTTTTCCACTACTCCCGTCTCGTGATTCTGTGTTCTTGCTCCGTAATGGCAAGCAACCATACAATATTTGCAGCCTATACATTTCTCGGAGTCTACAAGTACGATGCCTTCTTTTGTCGAGTATGTAGCCTTGGTCGGGCAGACACTTACACATGGTGCATCCTCGCAATGCTGACATTGCACAGGGATGATTTCGTTCTTTACGTTCGGGAAAACGCCCGTTTCTTTTTCGTAAAATTTAATAAAGGACTCTGCGACCGCAAGTTCATTCTGCATCTGGCAGCTCACCCGGCATGCGTAACAGCCGACGCATTTTCTTGTGTCTATCACCATTCCATAGCGTGCCATCAGCCATTCACCTTCCTAACCTTCACGATTACTTCGTGGATATTTCCTGCTCCGCTCCATTTTTCAAAATCAAAGGGTACATGTTCCATGTAGCCAAAGCCCACACCGTATCCGGTCTTTAAATCCTTGGAAGTTATCCCATAGTGGCTTGGAACAAAGATTGCTTCCGGATGGATCCTCTCCGTTACTTTAACACGGATTTTGCTGGTGGCTTCGCTGGATTTCACTTCAACCATATCCCCATCCTTTATTCCCAGCGCTTTGGCACGAACAGGGTTGATCCAGATTCTTTCTAAATCATAATCTTTAGTAATCTGCATCAATATGGGGATATTCGCAGTTTGTGTATGGCTGTGGATTGCCTGTTTTCCTGTGATTAACCGGAAAGAATCATCTGCAGGACTAACTTTTGGCTCGATCCATTCGACAATTGGGTTAAAACCGGCTTCTTTATACGTTTCACTGTAGAATTCAATTTTTCCAGATGGTGTCTTTACTTTCGGCATTTCACCCATCGTAATTTCCTCAGCAGGGAACATGATGGTTCCTTTTTCCCTCAGCTGCTTATAAGATATACCTGTTGGTGCAAGCATTGCTTCGTTCAATTCATCCAGCGTGAAATTGAAATATTGGCCGACACCGCAGGCTTTTGCCAGCTCTGTATAAATCTCATGGATCGGCTTTGTCTTAGGATGGACTTTATCAACCATCTGCTGTCTTAAGGCGATTCCCGGTACTTTACCGGATAACTCTTCAATGACCTCATCACGCTCGATATAGGTGACTTCCGGAAGAACATAATGGGCTAATTGAGCCGTTTCAGACATTTGGACATCAATGGCTACAACCAAATCCATTTTTGAAAATGCTTCTTTCATCACTTTTGGATTCCCATAGCCAAGGGCAGCATTTGAATGGTAGTAAATAGCAGCCTTCATTTTGCCTTCCAGTGCTTCTTTCGCAACGATTGTTGCGACACCGCTACCCTGGTAAGCAAGAGGGAATTCCTTTTTGCCTGCCTTTGGTGACTCTGGTTCTTTCGGGTTTGGATATTTCACCTCATCTAATTTGCCCAGGTGGGGTTTAGCTCCAAAGATACTTCCGCCTTTTTGCTGGTAATTACCCAGTAAAGCATTGAACATGGCGACGGCGCGGCCGGTTTCTGTGCTATTTTCATAGTTGCAGCCAAATGCGCCTCTCCAAGATTGTTCAATCAGGGCTTTTGGTTTTGCTTTCCCCATATCGATTGCAATACGGGTGATATCCGCAGCAGGAATACCAGTGATACCCTCTGCCCATTGCGGAGTGTAGTTTACCAATTCTTTGGCATATGCTTCAAAACCAACTGTATACTTTTTAATAAAATCCAAATCATGAAGGTTTTCCTTGATAAGAACATGTGACATTGCCAGCACGAGGGCAAGGTCAGTACCTGGACGAATGGCCAGCCACTCAGTAGCGAGATTGCCCGTGTTATTCAATCGCGGATCCACGATGACAATCTTTGCTCCATTGTCCCGTGCAGCTGCCAAAGACTGGACCGAACTCGGACGGATTCCATCGCCGTAGCTTCTGCCAATGAACATAATATATTTTGCATTGCTGATGTCCGCACTGGTAGCAGTCACTCCGACTGTATGAAGAAAACCCGCATCTCTTGAATTTGAACAAACGACATGATGTGTATAATAATTGGCCGAGCCCAGCGCATTAATAAATCGTGGAGAATAGAACTTTCCTGTAGCTCTTGGGTCTTCTGTGAGCGCCACCGCCTCGGGACCATGCTCTTTGATGATCTTATTTAATTTTTCAGCAATTTCTTTATAAGCCTGCTCCCAGGTAATGGGCTCGAAGTTATTCTTTCCATCCCGTTTCAGCGGCTGGGTCAGCCTGTCTTGAGAATAAACAACCGTCGCATACCCATGTCCTCTGGCGCAAAGCTTTCCTTTGGAATATGGATGGTCTGGATGCCCGGTAAGCTTCCATAAACGCCCATTCTTGATGTGGCCAACCATTCCGCATTTGCTGGAGCATGCATTGCATGTACTGGGAATTTCTTTAATTTCCGCGTTAGCACTAGCTTTTACATATTCTTTAGACCATTCATTAAAGCCAACAGTCCCCGCAGATGCCAGGGCAGCTGTCGCGGCAGAAGCTTTTATGAATCGCCGCCTTGATAGTTTTGTTTCTAGCATTATACTAGCCCTCCTTTTTCTCTTGACCCTTTTCCGCCTTCAGTCAGGCAGGCTGCTTCACAAACCTTGAACAGATCAAACCCAGCCTTCCCTCTTTGCAATCGTCTCATTGCTCGCACCGAAAGCATCACCACCTTATGTTGCAGACCTTTTTAATTATCCATTTTCTGCTGCGCTTCAATAACTTTTATTAAAAAACGAGTAATCCCTTCATAGAAAGAATGGATCGATTTTTCTTTAAGTTTTATTTCAAATTCACTCAGCCAGTCCAGGTGATCCTCAATGAACTCTCTGCTGAATTTTTCAGGAGCATGTTCGATGAAGTATGCTGCCAGCTCAAGCAGAATGGATATATGATCGGGAATGCCTTTGTACTGCATTGGAATTTCCATTTTCAGTTCATTTAAGAGGAAGGTAATGTGCAGGGCCGGATCACCTTGCAGGTAGCCTTTTTCCCGAGCAAATGGAAGAGTACAAGTTTCATCCTGGGTCCACGGTTTATATAGCGACTCTATCGGAAGGACGGCTTTCTCTTCTGCTGACCCGATCGCCTTTTTATGTATTTTGCATAATTGTTCAAAGTCATCAGGCAAGATCCCGTCTAATGAAGATTCAAAACCATATAAATCCCTGGCCAGTAACTCTAGCCTTTTCAGTAAATGGTTTTGCTCCATCTCTTTCCAGGTCTCCAAAACAGGCGGCTTATATAAGTCTGCAATAATGTTAAAAACCACCGCAGTTCCGGCTCTCTTTTCGATTGACTCAATCATCTGGTTACACCACCTTTCGATTACATCTTCACTATATTTCAAGCAAGTTTGTGAAACAACAAACATTCTGTGGAGAATAGCCTTTTAGTATGTGAAGGATTTCACCTAATAAGACTGGAAGATTTTCATTGACCTTCCCGCCATACACTGTGCTAAGTCCGCTCTAACCTGCTTTTTTTCTATATTTGTGCTAGAGGTTTTGTGAACATTCCTTAACATCTATATGAATTTCTGGCGAACACGACTTTTTTAAAAGACTTTAATCGTAGAATGGTAGTGTAGTAAAAATGAATGTTGAGGTGACCTTCAATGTCGCTGATTGGCAATTGGATTGAAAGCTTGAGTTATGAATTGGAGATTTCCTCCTCCTGTACAAGAAAAATCAGTCACATGAGTTCCTGTACAGCCTGCATAGACGAATGCCCCACAGAAGCCATACGTGTGGAAAATGGCGAAATAAATATTAGCAAACAATCATGCACGACTTGTGGTGTCTGTATCACGATTTGCCCGGTACAGGCGATTAAAGGACAGTCACCACCAAGGAGAATCATCCAAAATCATATTTTATTGGAGGATGGTTCTGCTTTACCTACTGTCACTGAACTTCTTTATTATCATAAGAAAGGAATACGACGCGTCCATGATCCATTGATGTGCGAGGAGCTAAAGGAGAAAGTCAAGCGGACAAATGAACTGCTCGCGAAAATGGAATTTGAGCCACTATCCCTCGTAAATAAAGTTGAATTAGATATAGGAGATCAGCTCCTGATATCAAGACGTGCCTTTTTTGCCAAGCTTACTTCAGACAGCAAAAAGACCGTTCTTTCTTCTATGACTCCAATCAAATGGCGGTTCAATGAAAGCAGCTTCAAAACCTCGAACCTTTTTAAAGGTTGGTCATTTTATGAGGTAAAGTTGAATCAAGAGGATTGTACATTATGCGAGGCATGTTTTGCGATTTGTCCCTCTGATGTATTCCGCCTTGTTGATGATTCATTGAAACTTACGGATCATAACTGCAGCGGCTGCCGTCTTTGCAGTGACATATGCAGAGAAAAATCAGTGCAAATCTTCCCTAAAGTCCATAAAAGTGATGAAGAGAGATTCCCGGTCATCAAAACTAACTGCCAAAAATGCCATACTCCCTTCCATTCCTGGAGAGCAGCAGAATTATGTCCAATTTGCAGCTCTGTTGAAAAACCGAATTTCTTCTTATAAATACATGAACGAAAACAGGCAGCAGCGACCCCGGGTTACCTTACAGGGTAGCTGCTGCCTGTTTATTGCGTAAAAAAAAACTAGGAAGTAGAAGCTTCCTAGTTCGATGTTATTCTTCCTCACCAAGCAGGAAGTCTGGGTTCAAGTCTTCAAATTCATCGTCATCGACTCCGTGACCCCACTCGTCCTCGTCACAGTCACATCCGCCTGGGTGAGTGACGACACAAACCTTGGTTTCACCGATGACTTCGACCAGGAATTCCCTTTCGACGTGAACGATGATTTTGTTGCCATTTGGCGAAATGACCGCTTCGATGCAGTTAGGCTGCTGAAGGACTTCAACGAGCACATCATGGTCATCCATGCAATCTGGATCACGGTACTTAAGCTTGATGACATCGCAGTAAGTTACTTTCTCCGTGACTACTTCTGTTTTTGTATTATCATCAAAGGAGTACCAGATGTTGGCTTCGTAGGACCCGTTTACCTCAACCACTTTCCCTACTTTCTTTGCCTTGTACTTATGGTTTATGACCCAAGCGCCAAGAATGCTGCTTGGATGATGCGCTGGGTTGATCGTATGATTGGACTGTGTGAATTTACGTCCTTTCGCTACGACGGCTTTCGTGATAATCTCTCTGTAATCTCCCATGCGAGCGAAACCTCCTCAATCTTTTTCAATTCATCCTATGCGTGATATTAGACTAGTGTGCGATTAATTTTAGAACCGCTGTTAAAAATTTAGGCATAGTTCATTGTATGCCCACAGGCGATGAATGTTCCCGATTGATGAAAGATGATGGGTAATTCATTTGAGCATTCACTGGAGTCCATTTATAGTGAGAAACCTGAAAAAGAAAGCAAAATAATGTTTTGCACTTGTAGACGGAAAGCTCTTTTTCGCATGGCTCTGTTAAAGTTCAATATTGGTTTTACACCTGTTGATTGTATGTAGTGGAAGGCGCGTAGACTCCTCCGAATTTTTCCTCATGCGTTGGCGAGTTCGAGGAAGGTTCTCAATATTCTGCGGGCGAAGCTGATAAAGTGAGGCCCCGCTGGAGCAAAGCAACGTGAAGGCTCAGCGGAAAGCGAAGCACCCGGAACGCATATTAACTGTCCTGTTTAACAGAGCCTTTTCCATAAAAAAGACACCTGCTATAAACAGGTGCCTTGTTTTAACTAGTGATTTAATGTTCGTGGGTGTGGCAGCTTGCTCCGTTCTGGAGTGAAGCGCCGGTTTCGCCGCGGAGGATATCTCCTCCGGTTGATACAACGATTTCATCTGTAACAGTATTGGAAATAGTCGTTGCGACCATCTGCAGCAGGTCATTTACATCGATCTGGGATTGCTTGAATTCCTGTACTACCGGAATTGCGTCAAGCTGCGCTTCTAAGGAAGCGATTTTTTCCTCGGTCTTTTTCAAAGCTTCTGTTTTTCCATAATGCTGGAAGTTTACGGCTTGTTTTTGAAGACCTTTTATAGAAGAAATAAGCGTTCTTACTTTTTCATTCTCATGAATTTGTGCTTCAGCACGCTTAAAAAAGTCCACTTCTTCTGTTTCAGCAATCATTCGTGCGATTTCTCTTGAGCGTTCGATAATGTCATCTTTATTGTATTTTGCCAACTTACTTCACCTCAACTGGTTCGTTTTCTTCTACCATTTCCCCATTTAAAGACCATGTTTTTGCATCTGTGATCTTTACTTTGACGATTTTGCCGATTGCCGACTTAGGAGCTACGAAATTGACGAGCTTCAACTTGCTTGTATATCCCGCAAGTACATCCGGATTGTTTTTGCTTTCGCCTTCGACCAGCACTTCAACAATCTGATCTTGATACTTCTTCATCGACTGGGCAGACTGTTCATTCACAAGAGCATTCAGACGCTGAAGACGCTCCTTTTTCACTTCCATTGGAACATTATCCTGCATTTTCGCTGCTGGAGTTCCCTCTCTTGGAGAGTAGATGAAGGTATACGCTGATTCATAGCCAACCTCACGGACGAGTGACAATGTCTCCTCGAATTGTTCATCCGTTTCATTCGGATATCCGACGATGATATCCGTTGTCAAAGTTGCATTCGGAATGGCTGCCTTAATCTTGCGTACAAGTTCAAGATATTGTTCACGAGTATACTTCCTGGCCATGATTTTCAATACATCGGTAGAACCTGATTGCACTGGAAGATGGATATGGTCCATCAGGTTTCCGCCTTTTGCCAGGACTTCTATCAAGTGATCATCGAAGTCACGTGGATGGCTCGTAGTGAATCGAATCCTCGGGATATCGATTTTACGGATTTCATCCATCAAGTCTCCCAGTCCGTATTTAATATCTGAGAAGTCTTTTCCATATGCGTTTACATTCTGGCCCAGCAGGGTAATTTCCTGATAGCCCTGTGCCGCAAGCTGGCGAACTTCCTGGATGATATCTTCAGGACGTCGGCTTCGCTCTTTGCCCCGTGTATAAGGAACGATGCAGTATGTGCAGAATTTATCGCAGCCATACATAATGTTAACCCATGCCTTGATATTGCCGCGGCGTACCTTAGGAAGGTTTTCAATGACATCCCCTTCCTTGGACCACACTTCCACGACCATCTCTTTGGACATGTATGCTTCCTGGAGAATATTCGGCAGGCGATGGATATTATGCGTACCAAAAATCATATCAACCTGGTTATAGGTTTTCAGGATTTTATTGACGACAGATTCTTCCTGTGACATACAGCCGCATACACCCAAAAGCAGATCCGGTTTTTCACGTTTCAGATGCTTTAAATGACCAAGTTCACCGAACACCTTGTTTTCAGCGTTTTCCCGGATTGCGCATGTATTCAGCAGGATGACATTCGCATCCTCGACACTGTCAGTAGGCTCATAGCCTAACCCAAGGAAAATACCAGCCATGACCTCAGTGTCATGTTCGTTCATCTGGCACCCATACGTACGGATATAGAATTTGCGGCCTTTTCCCATCCCGATGAATTCTTGTGGGATGTCGAAGTCCTTATGGTACTTTACCTCTTCTTTTCCGCGCTTTTTCGCATCCTTCAAAGAAGGAGCAGTATATACTGTTTCAAAGTACTTGCTATAATCCTTGCTGGATTTTTTGTCCGAAGAATTTTCAGTTTGTACTTGCTGTCCTTCCAGGCGTTGATTTTCGTTCATGACAGATCTCCTTTCAATAGAAAGCGTGCAGGCAGCATAGATTCCCGGTAATTTTTCCCAGGAAGCATACTGAACTGCATTCTACTTGCAAAAAGGGCGATATTTTACCCTGAAATTATTAAATATACACATTATAATAGTATAAACTCTTGAATCAATGAAAACAATAGTATGCATTGGAAATACAGCATTCACGGTAAAAAAAGCCGACACAATCATATTACCTTATAACTGTCATTATAGTAGTGATACTTATCACTATAAATCATTTCGCAAGTTTTCAGTTTCATACTCTTACTGAAAAATAAAACCCCAATCCATGATGATTGGGGTTTTATTGCAATGTGCAGATTTATTACATGAATTCAGCAACAAGCTTATCAAAATGAGCCTGGTCAAGCTTAAGGTCTGCTTTTGAAAGCGGAGTTTCAGAATAACCGCTAACCAGATCCTGATAAGACTTTTGCTCTGTATTTTGATAGATTAGGCCAGTAACCAAACCTTTATGTTCCATCAAAGTCTGCATAGCCGCTTCACGATTTGACGGGTCATAACCGTCAATGTCGCTCAGCTTTGTCAAGTTTTCCTTGAACCAGTCATATGTGTTGACCTTGTTGTAAGTTACACAAGGGCTGAAGACATTGATCAGTGAGAAACCTTCATGCTTAATACCTGCTTCAATCAGGGCAGTCAAGTCTTTCAGGTCAGTTGAGAAACTTTGTGCCACAAAAGTAGCACCAGCTGTCAAAGCCAGTTCCATAGGGGAAATAGCTTGCTCGATGGAACCTGCAGGTGTTGATTTTGTCTTGAATCCAGCTGCCGAACGCGGAGAGGTTTGTCCCTTTGTCAGACCATAAATCTGGTTGTCCATGACAATGTAAGTGATATTGATGTTACGGCGGATCGCATGGACAGTATGCCCCATACCGATCGCGAAACCGTCCCCGTCACCACCGGAAGCGATAACCGTTAAATCACGGTTCGCCATCTTCACACCTTGTGCGATTGGAAGTGAGCGGCCATGGATTCCGTGGAAACCGTAAGAATTGATATATCCAGAGATACGGCCAGAACAGCCAATACCTGAAATGACGGCCAGATCTTCGGGTTCAAGACCAACGTTAGCAGCAGCACGCTGCATCGCTGCCTGTACAGAGAAGTCTCCGCAGCCTGGGCACCAGTTTGGTTTTACATTATTGCGAAATTCTTTAAAAGTCGCCATCCTAGAACAACTCCTTGCATTTTGTGTGGACTTCCTGCGGCAAGAACGGATTTCCGTCGTACTTAAGGATCTTGTGGATCTTCTCGTGTCCTCCGACATTCATCTTCATGATGTTCGCAAGTTGTCCTGTCGCATTGTTTTCAATAACTGCCACTTTCTTAGCAGAATTTACAAGCTGCATCATTTCATCAGCAGGGAATGGGTGGATCAAACGTACATGAGCATGGTTTACTTTCAAACCATCCTTCTCCAGTCTTCCCATTGCCTCTTCGATTGCACCTCTAGTAGAGTTGAAACCTACGATTAAGAGATCAGCTTCCTCATGCGGAGCATTTTTATGGATTGGCGTATCGAACTTCAGATTGCTGATTTTGCGGAAACGCTTATCCATTTGGGCAATGCGGTTCGCAGCAGATTCTGAAGGCTTTCCTGTTTCGTCATGCTCAACACCAGTAACGTGGTGGATTCCGTTTTTCATGCCTGGAATGACACGAGGTGAAATACCATCTTCAGTTACTTCATAACGCTTGAAGTACCCTTTATTCTCAATTTCAGGAAGTTCTTCTGTCGCCAGCTTGCCTCGGCGGATTTCCACTTTATTAAAATTAAGCGGCTCGACTGTTTGCTTTCCAAGTGAAAGCTGAAGGTCAGTCAGGACGATAACAGGGCATTGATACTCTTCAGCAAGGTTGAATGCTTCAGCTGCATCATAGAATGCTTCCTGGACCGTACTTGGAGCCATGACAATTTTAGGGATTTCGCCGTGCGTTCCATAGATCATTGCCATAAGGTCTGATTGTTCCTGTTTAGTAGGGAGACCTGTTGATGGACCGCCACGCTGTGTATCAACGATAACGATCGGAGTTTCAGTGATTCCGGCAAGGCCGATTGCTTCCATTTTCAAAGAAAGGCCAGGACCCGCAGATGCTGTAATCGCACGAACTCCGCCATAGTTAGCACCGATTGCCATTGTAGCAGCAGCGATTTCATCTTCTGTCTGGATGACAGTTCCGCCAAGAGCCGGCAGCTTCTTGATCAGATATTCCATGATTTCTGATGCAGGCGTGATTGGATAAGCAGCCATAAAGCGGCAGCCTCCTGCTACTGCACCCATTGCGATTGCGTCATTGCCGATCATGAACAGACGTTTCTGTCCATCAGCCTTTTCAAGCTGCATCGTCTCGGCACCAGACAATTGTTCCTTCGTATATTCGTAGCCAGCTTTAATGGCTTCCATGTTTTTATCGACAACCTGTTGTCCTTTGCGTCCGAAGATTTCCTGGACGACTTCCTCGAAAACCTGGATGTCCAGGTCAAGGATTGCACTTGTCGCACCAATCGCGACCATGTTCTTCATAAGAGATGTTCCAAGTTCAGTAGCTATTTCCGTAAATGGAACCGCATACAATGCAGCTTGAGTATCTTCTGGCTTTTTAGGATCAAACTTCGCATCAGCCAAAATGACGCCTTTCTCATGCAATTCCTTGTAGTTAACATCGATCGTTTCCTGATCGAACGCTACAAGAATATCTAAATCGTCAGAAATAGATCGAACCTCTGTAGTGCTTACCCGAATCTTGTTATTTGTGTGTCCGCCCTTGATACGTGATGAAAAGTGACGGTAGCCATACAAGTAGTAGCCTAGACGGTTCAAAGCAATAGAGAAAATTTCCCCGGTAGATTCAATTCCTTCTCCCTGCTGTCCGCCAACTTTCCATGAAAGTTGATTGATCATCTCTTACACCCCTTTAGATATGTAAAAACGCTTCGTTATTAAGTGTAGCACTTTTCCAAGTAATTCACTAGAATTTAGTGGGTATCTCTAAAACCCCTGTCAAATCTAGTAAATGGATGGTACTAAACGCTTTCAATTCTAGACCTATGTGAAAAAAAAAGCAACCCTTTCAGAATAATTCTTGACGAAAATATGAATATTTTTTTATTTGTTAAAATATTTTAAGTTTCCTGCATTCTGGCCCTCTTATTCAGGGACTGAATCCTGTTGTGTCTATTGATTTCAGCTGTTTTTCAACGGAAGTTTGGACGCCATATTGTCAAAAAGAAACTTTCGGACTTGTATATCAGTATAATATTTTTGCAATTCGTTCCAAAGGTTCTCATATTGATCATTTCCCGATAGATTCTTCACCGTAAATTCTATACCGTCAAAATCTGAACCGAAGCCTACATGATTTTCTCCTCCAAGAGTACAGACATGTTCCAGATGGCGGATTATATCATCAATCGATGCCGATTCCTTTTTACCCGATAAAAATTCCGGGACAAATGTGAGGCCCATGACAGAATCCAAATCGATCAGCGCTTTGATTTGGTCGTCCCTCAAATTCCGCGGATGCTGGCATTTCGTATAACTGTTTGAATGGGACGCAAACACACGGTCTGATACTTCCAGCACATCCCAGAACCCCCTCTCGGATAGATGGGAGACATCACAGGCTGTTTCCGTTTCATTCAGGAGCTGGACAACCTGCCGGCCAAATCTCGTAAGCCCTGCTCCCCGATCCTCTAACGCCCCGTCGGCGCAATAATTTCCAAAGTTCCACGTCAATCCTACAGAACGCACCCCAAGCCTTAACAGCGTTCGTAACTTCAACAAATCCTGACCAATGGCATCACAACCTTCAAGAGTCAGGACAGCACCTATTTCTTGTTCGGTGAGGTCATTAATCTCTGCCCTGTTAGTCACAAGCTTCATTTGGGGATTCGCCAATAGAACCTTTTCATAGAACAAATCTACCATCCTAAGTGCTGCCTCGAATTTCAGATCAGGATGGACCGATTCGGGTACATAAATGGCGAACAACTGGACTTTTGTTCCTGAAGCATTCAACTTTTCCAAATTGACCTGTAATTCCCCTGCTTTAACATAATCAAGTGTCGGATCCATTAATAGTTTATAGAGAACATCACAATGTCCATCATAGATTTTCAAAAGAATTCCCCCTTGTGCCCATTATACAAGAAAATAAAAGAAACCTGCTTGCACATGCAAACAGGCGAGTATATCAACAATTTCTTATGTGTTTGATTTTTACATTATCGGGGTTCAACAATCAACTTAATGGCTGTCCGCTCTTCGCCATCAATCAGGATATCAGTAAATGCCGGGATGCAAATTAAATCAACGCCGCTGGGTGCTACGAACCCTCTTGCGATCGCTACTGCCTTAACGGCCTGATTTAATGCACCCGCCCCAATTGCCTGAATTTCTGCGCCCCCTCTTTCGCGCAGTACTCCAGCAAGCGCACCAGCTACAGAATTAGGATTAGATTTTGCTGAAACTTTTAATATCTCCATTCCTGGCTCCTCCTTATTTTGTCCCGTACCAGATGTCCTGTTTGTGGACATCCAGGTTAGTCTGTTCCACTGCTACTATATTCAGGAGGAAGCCCACATATGACCTTCAGTTAAAAAAAGCATTGCAAGTGATGGCTTTGATTGTGTTTTTTTTGCATGGCAAGGCTTTTTTATATTGGTAATTCCCTTTAGAACCGGGATCATACCCCTGTTATGATGCTATTCGGGCGGAATGATGCCCTTATGCGGACTCTTGCCTTTTCATAAGGGTGTCTCTCAGGCGGAATAGTGCCCTTATGTGCACTCTTGCCTCTTCTTAAGGGTGTCTCTCAGGCGGAATAGTGCCCTTATGTGCACTCTTGCCTCTTCTTAAGGGTGTCTCTCAGGCGGAATGATGCCCTTATGTGGACTCTTCACTCTTCATAAGGATATCTCCTGGACGGAATGGTACCCTTATGTGGACTCTTCACTCTTCATAAGGGTATCTATCAGGCGGAATGATACCCTTATCGGGACTCTTCACTCTTCATAAGGGTATCTCTCGGGCGGAATGGTGACCTTATGCGCAATCTTCACTCTTCATAAGGGTATCTCTCAGACGGAATGGTGCCCTTATGTGCACTCTTGCCTCTTCTTAAGGGTGTCTCTCGGGCGGAATGATGCCCTTATGCGTTCTCTTGCCTCTTCATAAGGGTGTCTCTCGGGCGGAATGATGCCCTTATGTGGACTCTTAGCTCTTCATAAGGGTGTCTCTTGGGCGGAATAGTGACCTTATGCGTTCTCTTGCCTCAACCATAAGGGTGTCTCTCAGGCGGAATGGTATCCTTATGTGGACTCTTGCCTCTTCATAAGGGTATCTATCAGGCGGAATGGTGACCTTATGCGTTCTCTTGCCTCTTCATAAGGGTGTCTCTCTGGCGGAATGATGACCTTATGTGGACTCTTCACTCTTCATAAGGGTGTCTCTCTGGCGGAATGGTGACCTTATGCGCAATCTTCACTCTTCATAAGGGTGTCTCTCTGGCGGAATGGTGACCTTATGCGTTTTCTTGCCTCTTCATAAGGGTGTCTCTTGGGCGGAATGGTGACCTTATATAGACTCTTCACTCTTCATAAGGGTGTCTCTCTGGCGGAATGGTGACCTTATGCGCAATCTTCACTCTTCATAAGGGTGTCTCTCGGCGGCAATGGTGACCTTATGTGCACTCTTCACTCTTCATAAGGGTATCTCTCTGGCAGAATGATACCCTTATCCACACTCTTTTCTCGTCATAAGGGTATCTCTCGACAGGAATGATACCCTTATGCGCACTCTTTTCCCATCAAAAGGGTATTTCTCGACAGCAATGATACCCTTATCCACCCTCCTACCTCTTCACAAGGGTATCTTTCACCCAACTTAATCCTTCTCCAAATAACCGCATTCAGCTCATAAGTAAAGACTGCAGATAAACTCGAATGAGTTTTCCTGCAGTCTCACGAATGTCACTCTAATGTTTTATTCATAAAAAGGGTGGTCTTCATTTATAAGGATTTTCTGGATTTTCACTGCTTTGCCAGTTTTCTTATCCAAATCGATCAATACTGCTGATAGCTGGTTCCTTCCGTCCTTGGCTACTTCGAAACGGGTTGGCAGGCTTGTCATGAACCTTCTGAGAACTGCTTCTTTTTCTACTCCCAAAATGCCATCATATGGACCGGTCATGCCTACATCGGTCAGATATGCTGTACCAGAAGGCAAAATTCGTTCATCTGCAGTTTGGACATGGGTATGCGTACCGACTACAGCGGATACTTTTCCATCAAGATACCATCCCATTGCCTGCTTTTCGCTAGTTGCTTCTGCATGGAAATCAACGAATATGAGGGACGTGCGCTTTCTAGCTTCTTCAATCAGTTCATCGGCTTTTTTAAATGGGCAATCAATTGGCGTCAAGAATGTTCGGCCTTGCAAATTGATTATTGCCAGTTCCTCCTGATTGATTTTTAAATAAACAATCCCTTTGCCAGGAACTTCTTCTGGAAAATTAGCAGGCCGTACCAGATATTTAGCTCCATCGATGAACTCAAAAATATCACGGTTATCCCATGCGTGGTTTCCTAGAGTGACAGCCTGTGCGCCCTGCTCGAGAAACTGCCGGTAAATCTTTTCGGTAATCCCTTTACCGCTCGCTGCATTCTCACCATTTATGATCGTAACAGTCGGACGAAATTTCCCCTTCAGCTTTGGCAGGTATTCCGTAACCATATCCCTGCCTGGAGAACCTACAACATCCCCTACAAATAAAATTCTCATTAATCTTCATTCCTGCCTATAAGTTATTTATATAAAAATTGTATCATATCATCGTGATCAGAGGAAAACAGCAATGTGACCACAATATAAAAAGCGGCGCCGAAGCACCGCTTTATTTTGCGTATTCAACTGCACGTGTTTCACGGATGACTGTAACCTTGATATGTCCTGGATAATCGAGCTCTTCCTCGATTTTCTTACGGATATCACGAGCGAGGCGGTGTGCCTCCAAGTCATCGATTTGATCAGGTCGAACCATGATCCTGATTTCTCTTCCCGCTTGAATAGCGAAGGACTTCTCGACCCCTTCATAGGATTCCGAGATTTCTTCGAGTCTTTCAAGACGGCGGATATAGTTTTCAAGTGCTTCGCTGCGGGCACCTGGCCTTGCAGCTGATAATGCATCAGCAGCAGCAACTAGAACTGCGATGATCGATGTAGGCTCAGTATCACCATGGTGGGAAGCAATGCTGTTGATGACAACAGGATGTTCCTTGTACTTGGTAGCGAGCTCCACGCCAATTTCAACGTGGCTGCCTTCTACTTCATGGTCAATTGCCTTTCCGATGTCATGCAGGAGTCCTGCTCGGCGAGCCAATGTTTCATCTTCACCTAGCTCTGCAGCAAGCAATCCGGACAATTGGGCTACTTCCATTGAATGCTTAAGAACATTCTGTCCGTAGCTTGTACGATACTTCAAGCGGCCAAGAATCTTGATGAGGTCTGGATGCAGCCCGTGTACTCCCACTTCGAAGGTCGTCTGTTCACCAACCTCGCGAATATGTTCATCCACTTCACGGCGTGCCTTCTCAACCATTTCTTCGATTCGGGCCGGATGAATACGTCCATCCTGGACAAGCTTTTCCAGAGCTAATCGGGCTGTTTCACGTCTGATTGGGTCAAATCCGGATAATATTACCGCTTCCGGAGTATCATCAATTATGAGGTCTATTCCCGTCAACGTTTCCAGGGTGCGGATATTCCGTCCCTCACGTCCGATAATGCGTCCCTTCATTTCATCATTCGGAAGATTCACAACCGACACAGTCGTTTCAGCGACATGGTCAGCTGCGCATCTTTGGATGGCAAGTGAAAGTACCTCTTTCGCTTTCTTATCGGATTCTTCTTTCGCCCTGTTTTCGTTTTCCTTAATCATTAGTGCAATGTCGTGAGCAAGTTCTTGCTCAGTACGCTCCAAAATGATGGATTTAGCCTCATCACGCGTTAAGCTCGAGATGCGTTCCAGTTCAGCCTGCTGATTTCGTACCATCTCGTCCACTTTGCTTTCCATCTCTTCAATATGCTGTTGTCTTTTGGTAAGAGCGTCATCTTTTTTCTCTAAAAGATTCTCGCGTTTGTTCAACGACTCATCTTTACGATCAAGATTCTCCTCTTTTTGCAATAAACGATTTTCTTGTTTTTGCAGTTCATTTCTTCGTTCACGAATCTCACGTTCTGCTTCATTACGCAGTTTGTGATTTTCATCCTTAGCCTCCAGCAGGGCTTCCTTCTTCATTGCCTCTGCTCCACGCTTCGCATCTTCAATAATTTGTTCTGCGGCGTTTTTGGCACCTGCAATTTTTGCTTCCGCAACGGATTTACGATAAAAATAGCCAACAACTGCACCGACGAATAGGCCAAGCAAAATGGAGATGATTGAAATAATTAGATCCATCATTTTCACCTCCTCTTGCTATGAACTTGTGTTACGTTTTTTAAAGTGTCGGCATGTACATTGTTACAAGCATCAACATACAGCTCTAATGCTTTTAAACGTTTTTAATACCATGAAAATGTAAAATATACATTTTTAATTGTAAAGCTGCCAAATTTTATTGTCAAGGGTTTGTCCGATAAGGATGCCATCGATTTTAATTAATTATTCAATCAATTCTTATTTTTAGAGAGAATCGATACCAAAAAGGCCTCCTGTCATTCAGGAGACCTTGCTGGTCCTTAGTGTAAATCTATTAATCCAGTTGGAGTTCTTCCTGGTCTTCATCTGTTTCAGTTACAGTGAATTCGCCATCCAGACCGTAGTGGTCACGGATCTTTTTCTGGACTTCAAGACGGATGGACGGATTTTCTTTAAGGAAAAGCTTGGCGTTTTCCCTTCCCTGTCCAAGACGCTCACCATTATAGGAATACCAAGAACCGCTCTTATCAACGATATCAAGGTCTGACCCCATATCGATGATCTCACCCTCTTTGGATATCCCTTCGCCGTACATAATATCCACTTCAGCTGTGCGGAACGGAGGAGCAACCTTGTTCTTGACAACTTTAATCTTAGTTTTGTTACCTACCATATCATTACCCTGCTTCAATGTTTCAGCACGGCGCACTTCAAGACGGACACTTGAATAGAACTTCAAAGCACGGCCGCCTGGTGTAGTCTCTGGATTACCGAACATAACACCGACTTTTTCACGAATCTGGTTAATGAAGATCGCGATAGTCTTAGATTTGTTGATGGCACCAGAAAGTTTACGCAGTGCCTGGGACATCAATCGAGCCTGAAGACCGACGTGGGAATCACCCATCTCACCTTCAATTTCTGCCTTAGGGACAAGAGCTGCAACGGAGTCAATAACAATGATATCAATCGCGCCGCTTCGTACAAGTGCTTCCGCAATTTCCAATGCCTGCTCTCCTGTGTCCGGCTGTGACAGAAGAAGCTCATCAATGTTTACACCGAGTTTTTGTGCATATACAGGATCCAGCGCGTGTTCAGCGTCAATGAACGCTGCCTGGCCGCCATTAGCCTGCACTTCAGCAATTGCATGAAGCGCAACTGTTGTTTTACCTGAACTTTCAGGACCATAGATTTCAATTACACGTCCGCGAGGATAGCCGCCTATTCCCAACGCTACATCCAGTGCGAGGGAACCACTTGGAGAAGTAGAAATCTTAGTGTCTGTCTTCTCACCCAACTTCATAACCGAGCCTTTACCAAATTGCTTTTCAATTTGTTTTAATGCCATATCTAACGCCGCTTGACGATCACTCACTCAATCTTCCTCCTTTTATATAAAAACGAACTGCATACTGCATGTCCGCAAATCTCTTATTCAAATCCTACTATTACTATACCTTTTTCCATGCAGTTTGTCCATTAAAAAATCGAACATTTATTCGTTTTTTTTGAAGCTAGAATAATCATTAAAACTGAATTTTAAATAGCTTTTTTACTAGTTTTGAGTAGGAATATACCCTTTAAAACACGAATTCGGCAAGAAATCTGCCTATTCAGTACGCCTGGAACCACCAACAATGAAAAAACACGGAAGCAAATCACTTCCGTGTTTCTGATAATCTCTGAATTAACAGCTGGCAGCCAAACTTCACTGACCTGCTCCTGATGGCAGCTCGAGACCCGCTCAGGTTCAATTTTTCTACATGGACTGGCTTCCCCTTTACATGTACACCAATGAAAACAGTTCCTGCCGGATGCCCTTCAAGAGAGTCAGGACCTGCCACGCCGGTGAAGCTTAGGCCAATTTCCGAATTGGTGATCGATGCAATATTGACCGCAAGCTCTTCCGCACATTCTTTGCTGACAGCCCCGAAGTTCTCTATTGTAGCAGGGCTGACGTTCACCAGTCCGATTTTAGCCTCATTTGAATAGCATACAATCCCGCCCTTAAAAAGGCTGCTGGCTCCGGAAACAGAGGTCAATTCCTCCTGGAACATCCCGCCTGTAAGGCTTTCCGCTGCTGATATCGTCAAGTTCTTGCTTTTTACTAGTTTGGAAAGTTCCAATATTAGTGAGGTTTCGTCGTAACCATAGAAATACTCGCCGACTCTGTCCATGATTTCCGCTTCCACTTTATCAATTAATTCCTGGGCAGTGCCATTAGCATCATCTCTTGCTGTAAGCCTCAGGGTCACTTCCCCGTCACCTGCCAGCGGGGCAATGGTCGGATTGCTTTGCTGATCGATTAAATCCTCTATTTGTGCTTCCAATGCTGCCTCGCCTATTCCAAAAAAACGCAGGACTCTTGATTCAATCCTTGCCTGGCTGCCATTTATGCCAGTGATAGCTGCCTGGCCATATTTCAGGAACATGGGCTCCATTTCAGAAGGAGGACCCGGCAACAGCATATACTTGTGGTCAGATGTTGACAGGAACATACCCGGAGCCATGCCATTTTCGTTCTTAAGAATAACGGAACCGTCAATCACGAGAGCCTGCTTCCTGTTATTCTCGGTCATTACCCTCTTCGTTTTTTCAAAATAGAGTTCGATCGACCTCATAGCTTCCTCATCAAGCACCAATTTCTTTCCGAGCTGAGCGGCAATGGTATCTTTGGTGAGGTCATCTTTAGTTGGCCCAAGGCCGCCAGTGAAAATGATCAATTCTGCACGTTCCTGGGCAATCCTGATTGCACTTTTCAGCCTATCGGAATTATCCCCGACAACCGTGTGATAGAATACATTGATTCCCAGGTCTGCAAGCTGCCTTGACAGGAACCTGGCGTTTGTATTGACAATTTGCCCGAGAAGCAATTCAGATCCAACTGCTATGATTTCTGCATTCATATGACATCCTCCTGGCAAATCCTTTATTTAGAATTGCTGAATATTTGCTTGTTCTTGGCGAAGTAGTCCCAACCAGACCAGATTGTAAAGAACATCGCCACCCATAAGGCGATATCGGCAAACGGGATTGAGAAAGCTTCAAAGATGATATTATGCAGCAACAAAGCGGAAATCGCGACTGTTTGAGCCCACATTTTGATTTTCCCTGGCATCTTGGCAGCAACAACCTCGCCGCCTCCCGCAAGCAATAAACGAAGCCCTGTCACGGCAAACTCCCTGCTGATGATCACGATGACAATCCACGCTGGGGCATACCCAAGTTCAACAAGCACAATCAGTGCCGAGGAGACCAGAAGTTTATCCGCCAGCGGATCAAGGAATTTCCCCAGATTCGTAACGAGATTATGTTTCCGTGCAAGATACCCATCAACCCAGTCTGTAACAGAAGCGAAAATATAAATCAGCGCTCCTACTAAATGAGTGACCGGCATTGTCGTTCCAAGCAGGGCAATCTCGCCCCAGGAAAATGGAACAACCATCACGATCAAGAATAACGGAATCAATAAAATGCGTGAAACCGTAATTTTATTTGGCAAGTTCATATCCTATTCCTCCAGATGTTAATTACACAGCCATTTGGCTGACTTCTTCATTATATCCAATATGTAAAAAACGACATTAAATATGCCTGAAGCGGCAAGCACCTCAACAAGCTCCGAGAAGCGCTGGAGCTTAGCACTAATAGTATAGCCCGTATAAACAAACGTCCATACGGGCATTTTTGTTGCAGCAGCCTCTAATCGGACTGCATTTTATTACGTTACATTATTTCACAAATTTGATTGTGATCAGCTGGGTCATATCCTCTTCCGGCGAAACGGCGTACTCTAGCTTTTGGTCGTTTACGTAAATTTCCGTTTCGGTAGCCCGTCCGATATTGATGACTGCCTCTGTTTCACTGGTCATATCTTCTGTATGGCTTCCAGTTTTGTCTTTATCCAGCATACCCTGGAAGATCGATTTCCCAGCCCCATTAGAAAGGCCAACCCATGTTTGCCCAAGTGAAACAATCTTGATGGCAAATTTATCGGTATTCTTCAGTTCGTATACCGTCTTGCTGCCATTGCTAGAAGAGACTGTAAGCTCCTGTGCCGGGGTTTCAGGCTCTGCTTCTTCTTCAGCAGGTTTTTCCTCAGCAGGGGTATCAGATTCGCTTGGATCATCATCAGCGGCATCTTCCGCGCTCCCTGCAGGTTCTTCAACGATTGGCTGGTCCTTTTTGGTATTCGCAGTCTGTCCAGCGTCATCGCCAGCGTTTTTGACAATTAAATACCACACGAGAGCTATCGCGCCAATAATGAAGATGCCAATCAATATTTTTGGAAGTACATTCAGAACCTTAGAAGTTTCTGGTGAAAGACTCTTCCTCGATTGGACACGTGACAGCTGTTCTGGCAACTCTTCGTTATATGAAGATGGGATTTCGGATTTATGCTGTTCAAAAAGCTGGTCCGGATCAAGGCCCACTGCTTCGGCATATTGTTTGATGAATGCCCGAACATAGAACTTACCTGGCATCATAGAATAATTGCCTTCTTCAATGCCCAGGAGATAACGCTTTTGAATTTTCGTGATGGACTGCAGTTCGTCCAGGCTGAGACCTTTTGCTTCCCGTGCTTCCTTTAAAATAATTCCTAACTCAGACACGATAACACCTTCCAATACTGTTAAAAATCAAATCCTCCAAAATCGGAATCAGTAAACATGTGATTCTTCTGGACCATATCATATACGATTTCCTCATCGGGGTTATTTCTTAATTCGATAATATAATCAAAATCATCCAATGTATATTCTGTGTTCTGGACAAAAATATCAGGATGTTCCACAACCTTGACTGCAGGAAGGCGCATGATTTCCCTGACAAGCTGCCAGTGCTTTTCATTGGCTCTCCTTGTTGAAACAATACCATCGATGATGAATAGGTTATCAGCATTGTACTCATCCTCAATCAACTGATTGCGAATTGTCTGCTTCAATAATGTAGAGGAAACAAAAAGCCATCTTTTATTGGCACAAACACTTGATGCCACAACAGATTCTGTCTTTCCGACACGAGGCATTCCACGTATGCCAATCAGTTTATGCCCCTCCATCTTAAACAATTCTGCCATAAAGTCGACCAGCAGTCCAAGTTCATCCCTTACAAACCGGAATGTTTTTTTATCGTCCGCATCACGTTGTATGTACCTGCCATGTCTTACCGCCATCCGGTCACGCAGTTTAGGCTCCCTGATTTTAATTACCCTTATTGTATCCATAGTATTTAAAATTGACTCAAGTCTCTCAATTTGATCATCATCTTTCGCAAGGATCAATAGGCCACGTCTTCCTTCATCCACACCATTGATCGTTACAATATTGATGGACAGCATTCCAAGCAAAGAGGAAATATCACCTAGCAGTCCTGGACGGTTAATCATTATTTCATATTCCAAGTACCATTCTTTCTTCTCCATCATTCTCCTCCTCTGCTTTCAGCCAATAATTGCGACACATTTTGACATCGATTATCTAGCTACTATAATATATGATTTTCTAAGAAGATGAAAGGAAAAACAAGCCAGAAATGAAAACTGGCCTAATGCATCTGATATGGACTGTTATAAATAAAAAAAGAGAGGAATGTAAGTCCCCTCTTCATCAAACTCACCTATTTACTTCCGTTGTTTTGAACAAGCTTTACCATCATGGTAGCGATCGCATGCTGCTCGTCCGGGCTTGCTACTGACCAAAGGTCTGAAAGAACTCTTTCCTGTTCGTTCTTAGGGTCGACGTTCTTGGCAAGATAGTCGCCGATCTGGTATGCAAGATCACCCATTACTTCTTTATTCATCCCTTGATCCTGCGCCTGATGAAGACGGTCTCCCAGGAAGTCTTTCCACTGATTCCAATTTTCCAATACAGACATATTGACAACCTCCTTGTCTAAAATAGTACAAGGTTATTTTGCATTGGTTCGCGGAGAATTATTCATCAAGAAACGGGATTAGAAAATTTGTCACAAATTGTTCAGGTCAGCCAGCCGCCGTTGATTGCCACAACCTGTCCGGTAATATAGGAGGATTTCTCAGATAAAAGGAATTCCACGCCATTTGCTACTTCTTCAGGGGTCCCAAGACGGCCGGATGGGACCTCAGCAGCAATCGCTTCAAGTTCCTCGAGGGTAAATCCGTCTACCATTGGAGTCTGGATCGCTCCAGGCGCAACTGCGTTCACCCTAATTTTAGAAGGTGCCAGTTCTTTGCTTAGCGCTTTCGCAAATGCCAACTGCGCTCCCTTTACTGTTGAATACGCCACCTCATATGACGCTCCTGTCTGGCCCCATATAGATGAGACAATCACAATATTCCCATTTTGTTTTTGCCGCAATTTTGGAAGCAGCTTTTTTGTCAGAAGAAGCGGCGTTGTAACATGGATTTGAATCAAGGCTTCTGTTTCTTCTTCTTCCAAATCCTCGAGAAGGCCATATAAAGCATTGCCAGCATTATGTACGATTGCATCAATCGAAAAAATCTGGTTGGCTAATTCAAGATAACCTGTCTTCGAGGCTAAATTGGCCTTGATCGGTATATATTCTCCGCCAAATGAGCCAATCTCGCTTAAAAGCTCTCCAATTCCCTTTTCGTTCTGATTGTAATGTAAGTAAAGCGAATAACCTTCTGATGCCAGCTTGATTGAGATTGCTTTACCGATTGCTCCGCTTGCACCTGTCACCAATGCGAATCTTTTCATGTCTTTTCCCTCTCACCATTTCTAATTAAATATGCGCCGGGAAAGGCCGGCGCACACGCTTCATATGTCAGTTACTTCCCCTTTGGAACTACCTGGCAGACTGTGAATCGGTCCTCTGATATAAGCCGTTCAGCTGCCTGATTGAGATCATCCATTGTGAGACTTTCAAGCACAGGGACTACTTCGAACAAATCCATATCATTGAAAGCGTAACGCGTGAATTGATTTGCGATATATTCTGGTGAATTCACCGCTCTTAAGAAAGCCCCAATTTTTTTCTTTTTTGTCCTTTCGAGGCTTTCAGCAGTGAGTCCCTGACCCGATTTCGCTTCCTTCAGCATCGCTTCAAGCTTACTGGCCAGGACATCCGGCTCATTTGTATCTCCGCCAACCATCGCGAACCCGAAACCTTGCTCCTGTGAATAGTCATAGGAAAACGTGTCGTCAATCAACCCCGAACTATACAATTCAGTGTAGTTATCAGAGCTTTTTCCAAATAGCATATCAAGGAGCACATTAACTGAAAGTTCATTTTTCAGCATTTCGCTTCCTGATTCAGTCGGGTTGGCAGCTTTGATTCCCACAAGGCATTTTGATGTTTGGACGTTCATTTTAAGGACTTGTTTCTTTTCAGCGACTCCAGCCTGTTCTGCATCAAATTTCCGCTGGATTTCAGGCTTGTTCTTATACTCTTTCTTGCTCTGGTTATCTTTTATCTGGCCCATGATTTCATCAGGGTTGACAGGACCAACCACAAACAGCAGCATATTGCTTGGGTGGTAGAAGGTTTCATAGCATTCATACAGCATATCTTTCGTTATATGGGAAATCGATTCGATGGTACCCGCGATATCGATGCTTACTGGGTGGTTTTTATACATATTCTGTATAAGCCCGAAATACAGCCTCCAGTCAGGGTTGTCATCATACATCGTGATTTCCTGCCCGATGATTCCCTTTTCCTTTTCAACCGTCTTCTCTGTGAAATAAGGCTCTTGAACGAAGTCAATCAGTGTTTCAAGGTTTTTCTCCACATTGGAGGTACTGGAAAATAAGTAAGCAGTCCTCGTAAACGATGTGAAAGCATTCGCAGATGCACCCTGCTTGCTGAACTGCTGAAATACATCCCCATCTTCCTTTTCAAATAATTTATGCTCAAGGAAGTGGGCAATGCCATCAGGGACCTTAACGTATTCATCCTTTCCCGGAGGAAGGAAGTGATTATCGATTGAACCGTATTTCGTTGTAAATGTGGCATATGTTTTATTGAAGCCTTTTTTCGGCAGAATGTAGACATCAAGCCCATTATTCAGCTTTTCATAGTACATTTCTTCCTGAAGTTGTTCAAAAGTGATCTTCTCCATTATTTGTCCGCCTCCAATCCAGTTAAGAAGTAAACCGTGTCAAGCTGGACCTTCTTGGCTACATCGACGATTTCTTCTTTTGTGGTTTTACTCATGCCCTGAAGCCAGTCATCGAGGCTAACATTTTGATCTGATACAACATTATGATAAAGGACCTCTACCATGCCTCTTGCAGTATCCATAGTTTCAAGCATTTGGTTTTCAATCACCGCTTTTGTCTGTTCAACTTCCTGATCGGTAAAATCGCCTGCTTGCATGGCTTCCATTTGTTCACGGATTATTTTAACAGCGAGCTCAAAATTTTCGAATTCGATACCAGACATGACCATCATCAAACCCTTGTGGCTTTCAAGACGGCTGGCGACATAATAGGCAAGGCTGTTTTTTTCGCGGACATTCAAAAATAACTTGGAATGTGAGAAGCCGCCAAAGATACCATTGAACACCTGGAGTGCATAATATTCCTGATCACCATAAAGCACATTTGTCCGATAGCCGATATTCAGCTTGCCTTGTTTTACATCTTCCTGATCTTTTACTGTTTTTTCTTCTATGCTGCCAGCATGATGTGTTTCCACCTTCACAGGGACCCTATCCTCGAATTGAAGCAGTTCGTCAGCAGTGGAATGGACTTCGTCTTCGTTCACATCGCCAATAATGTACAAATCCATTTCGTCCTCTGCAAAAGCCTGCTTGTAATACTCATACAAGTTCCCCTCATTAATCTGGGGGATATCGTCTATTTCTCCATTCACATGCAATGCATACGGCTCACCTTTACACATTTCCTGTACAAGCCTGAAATTGGAGTAGCGCATTTTATCATCATAAACTGCCTGAATCCTCTGTTTAAGGGTGCGCTTTTCCTTCTCCACCGTTTCTTTGTCAAAAGCATCATTCTCGGCCAGAGGATTGACAAGGATTTCTGCGATTAATTCCATCCCCTTTTTCAACAAAGGCTCTGGGTCACTCAGGAATTTTTCATTGGCAATTTCAAGCGAGAAGCTAATGACCTGGTACTCCCCTTTTTTGGATACATCAACATAAAGATTGGCCCCATAGAGCTCATCTAAATAGGAGCGCAGCTTTGAAGTTGTCTCGTATGCTTTTGAGCTGCTCTGCAGAACGTATGGAAGCAAAGCACGTTTTGTTACGTTTTCGCTCGTCAGAGGTGTTTTCATCTTCCAGACAATTGTGTTTGTCTTGAACTTTGCTGTTTTTACGATGTGAAGCTTGTAACCCTTCATATCCTTGATTGTTTCTGAAATGACAGCCATTTAAATCCTCCTTTAATGGGAACACGATAAGTAATCTTTTTCTATCCATTCTTCACTGTTTGTAATCCTGCAAAACATCTTTACTCTATGTATACGTTGAGATGCTCATATTTAATATTCCTATAAATACACTCTAACTATACCTTTCCATAGTTGTCTAATTCAAGCAATTGCCAATTCGATTAAATTTGAACACAAAAGCTCCCCTCAAGATGGGGAGCTTTATATTTTCATTCTCTTGCTGCTGCAATTTCCGATACAGCATCAAAACGATATGTATAGCCTGTTTCAAATTTTACCTGATTCCTGCCAGCAGCCTTCGCGCTGTACAAAAGCTGATCGGTATAGCCTAATAGCTTATCAGGCAGTGACACTGTTTGTGAGGAAGCAATTCCGAAGCTCATCGTAATGGTTTTACAATCCCCGGTAAATTCCTCAGCCGCCAGGGTTGAATAAAGATCTTCAAAAAAGGCAACTTGTCTCATTTCATCCATTAAAGGCAAAAGGAACGCAAACTCTTCTCCACCGTATCGAAATGCCTGTGCGTCATGGCGGTCGGCCAGCTCCTGAAAAATCAACCCAATTCGCTTCAATATTTCATCACCGGTCAGGTGGCCAAACTGGTCATTCACCTGCTTAAAATAATCAATATCCCCCATGACAAGCATGAAATCTTCCTTATTGAGAGTAAGCATCCTCAACTGTTCCTGAAAATGCCTATGGTTGTATAAACCCGTGAGATAATCAGTGAACATCAATTCATGGAAAATTTCCTTTTGCTTGAGGTGCTTTCTTTCCCTTATGACAATAAGTGAACCAAATACACCGACAACCCAGATGAACGCGAGATTCAGGATAAACACAAAGGAAGTATAAAATTCAAAATGTCCCTGTGTAACATAAATGATGCTGTATCCAAGAGTTAAAAAGGCAGAGGACAAAATCGCCCCCTTTGTTCTCCAATAGATCGTCGCATGCATGACAAGCAAGTATGAAATCGGAAATAGCGGAGACATGGTTCCCCTGGTTAAAACGAGCAGCCAGATGAGTGCGACATAGTCGAATACAATACCTGCTTTAGTAAGCAATGAAAAATATTCATTTCCAGGAGGCAGCTTGACCAGGGCAATTTGTGCAGAGGCCATATAAATGAATCCCACTGTCAAAAGCAGCGGGAAGGTCTCTTCTGTAAAATCCAGCCTGTCAGCGAGAGGCGGATAATAAAAAACAAGAACACCAATAACAAGAAAAATCCAGCGCAAATAAGAAAATATCTTCTCTGTTTCACGGTCATCCAAATATAATGATAGCTTCATCTTATAGACCTCTTACCGCTATTTTTTTAACCAGCATTTTCCTATATTCTACCATAACGGTTTGAAAAATTCTAAATTTAATGTGTCCTTTTCTTCTATATTTTAAAGGTTATCATTTTACTCAAATGTTACTAAACGAATGAATAGAAAAGAGGCACCTCGATAAAGGCACCTCTTGGTAAAAACTTATCTTTTTCCACTGTCGAATGTTTCACCGACGGCTTTTGGAGCCTGTGAAGACTTAGAAAAGATGACCAATGCGATCAGCGTTACGACATAAGGGAAAATCTTCAGCAGAATTGGCGGGATGACAGCCAATTCTGGAATTACCTGTGATACGTTTGCAATTGTACTGGCAAAACCAAAGAAGAATGTCGCTGCCAATACGCCAAGCGGCTTCCACTGTCCAAAGATCAAGGATGCCAATGCAAGGAATCCTAGACCAGATACAGTACCTGTGAACTCACCAGCGTAAGTCACAATGATCAAAGCTCCGCCAAGACCAGCAAACGCACCGGAAATAAGGACTCCACTATAGCGTATTCTTCGCACATTAATTCCTGCTGCCTCTGCTGCCTGCGGGAATTCACCACAGGATCTTAGACGCAGACCGAATCTTGTTTTGTAAAGGATAAACGAACTAATGAAAAGAATGGCCAATACAAACCAAGTAGTCGGATATGTTTTTGTAAAGAAAAGATCTCCAATTATCGGAATATCAGACAAGAAAGGGACATTCGAAGGTGTGAATCCACTAGTGATTCGGATATTCCCGCTTCCAGTCATATTTCTTGCAAGGAAAATCGTCAAGGCAGTCGCAATCAAATTGATTGCCGTACCACTGATGATTTGATCCGCATTCAAGTTAATGCTCGCAAATGCATGCAAGATTGAAAAAAGGATGCCTGCTGCTACAGCAGCCAATAATCCCAGCCAAAGAACGAGCGTATTGTTTTCGATTACACCGCTCAGATAATGGATGGATAAAGCGCCAGAGAAAGCACCGATGATCATCAAGCCTTCAAGGGCAATATTGACAATTCCGCTTCGCTCACTAAAAAGACCGCCCAGGGCTGTAATCAGAAGAGGAATTGTAAAGACAATCGCGTAAGGAAAAATTTGTTCTATAATATGCCACATCTTAGGAATCTCCCTTCTCGACTACAGGACCACTTTTGTCTTTTCGGTTTGAGCTTCTCTTCTTGAATTTGTTCAGCAAGCGCTCAATCAGTACACTTGTCGCTGCGAAGTAGATAATGATCGCAATGATTGTATTCGCCAGTTCAGGAGGAATTTCAGTCATCGCATTCATAAAGCCTGTACCAGAATAGAGGATTCCAAATAAAACAGCTGCGAAGAATACACCAATTGGATTATTGGCACCAAGCAATGCTACTGCAATTCCATCATAACCCTGGGCTGGCAGGATTCCGATCTGGATACTGGAAGCATTACCAGTGTACAGCGCTACTCCTCCGAGTCCGGCAAGAGCACCTGAAATCAGCATAGATAAAATAATATTGCGATTTACTTTCATGCCTGCATATTCAGCTGCAAATCTATTAAAACCTACAGCCTTTAACTCATAACCTAAGGTCGTTTTATCGATAATGAACGCTATAATGATTACCGCAATGACCGCAAGGAACAATCCAAGGTTGATGTATGAACCCTGGAACATATCTGTCAGCCAAGGCGTACGCAGGGTAGCGGATTCTGCCAGCTTCTTGGATTCAGTTTCGAGGAATTCCCCTTTGAAGTATCCAGGAATCACATAATAGATCGTCCAATAAGCAATCCAGTTCATCATGATTGTCGATACAACCTCATGAACATTGAATTTTGCCTTAAGCAAACCAGGAACGAATGCCCAAAGCGCTCCGCCAAGCATCCCCACCAGAATCATGACCGCAAGAAGGACTGGTCTTGAAAAATCATATGTTAGACCAACAGCTGATGCCAATAAGCCGCCAACTAACATTTGGCCGGAAGCACCAATATTGAACAAACCAGTACGGAATGCAAAAGCAACGGACAGACCGGTAAATACAAGTGGAGTTGCCGTAGCCAAGGTATTCCCGATACGTTCAAGGTTCTTCAGGGCACCTTGAAGAAGATAGGAATAGCCTTCAATCGGGTTGCTTCCGATGAAGAGCATCAGGATTCCCCCGGCCACCAGTCCTAATAAAATCGATATTATAGATACGATGGTATGTCTCATATGCTTCTCTCCTTAGCCACGCCTGCCATCATTAGACCAACTTCATTTTCGTTCGTTTCAGCAGCGATCACTGTTCCGACCAGTTCACCGTTGTTAACGATTGCTATACGGTCAGATAGCTGCAAGATTTCATCCAGCTCAAGAGAAACAAGCAATACTGCATTCCCCTTATCACGGTGTTCTACGATTCTCTTATGGATATATTCAATAGAACCTACGTCCAGCCCGCGAGTAGGCTGTACACAAATCAGCAGTTTCGGATCCAGCTCAAGTTCCCTTCCAATGATCGCTTTTTGCTGATTGCCGCCTGATAGTGTCCTGGCGATAGAGACTGCACCTTCGCCTGATCGCACATCAAAGTTGGTCAATATGTTTTGAGCATACGTTTTCATAGCGTTTTTGTTCAATATCCCATTTTTTGAAAAAGGCTTCTTGTTATAGATTTGCAGAACCATATTTTCCTGTAACGAGTAGTCCAGAACCAGTCCGCGTTTGTGCCTGTCTTCCGGAATATGGCTCATTCCCTTTTCAAGTCGCTCGCGAACAGGCAAGCTGCTGATCTCTGTGCCATCAATCTGGATAGAGCCTGATTCCGCTTTTCTTAATCCTGTGATTGCTTCAATAAGCTCTGTTTGGCCATTGCCTTCGACCCCGGCGATCCCAACAATTTCACCAGTACGGACTTCAAGTGAAAAATCTTTAAGGCCCATTACTTTTCTATTGTTTTTCACAGATAGAGAATCTATTTTAAGTACTACCTCTCCAGGAGCACTTTCTTTCTTATCCACTTTGAATGAAACATGACGGCCAACCATCATTTCTGCAAGGCTTGCCTCACTTGCTTCAGCCACATTGACAGTGCCGATTCCCTTTCCACGGCGTATTACCGTACAGCGGTCAGCTACTGCTTTAATTTCTTTCAGTTTATGAGTGATAATGATGATAGACTTTCCTTCTTTAATAAGATTGCGCATAATCTTCATCAATTCATCAATTTCTGCTGGTGTAAGAACAGCTGTTGGTTCATCCAATATCAAGACGTCTGCTTCTCGGTAAAGCATCTTTAAAATTTCTACCCTTTGCTGCATACCTACTGAAATATCTTCAATTTTCGCGTGTGGATCCACATTCAATCCGTAATGCTTTGATAATTCTTCAATTCTTTTTGCTGCTTTGTCGATATCAAGCACCATGCCTTTAAGCGGCTCGCTGCCCAGTATGATATTTTCTGTTACGGTAAAATTCTCAACCAGTTTAAAGTGCTGGTGCACCATCCCGATTCCTAAACGGTTGGCCACATTGGGATTCGTGATGCGCACTTCTTTTCCATGCACTTTAACGACGCCTTTTTCAGGCTGATACATCCCGAATAAAACGCCCATCAAGGTTGATTTTCCTGCACCATTTTCCCCTAACAGTGCATGGATTTCCCCTTTTTTCAATGTAAGGGTGATATTATCGTTGGCTACGATACCCGGGAACTCTTTCCGGATATTTAACATTTCTACAACATAACTCATAGTAGCACTCACCTTTGTATTAGACTCTATACCTTTTTTAAATAGGGAGTCCCCTATACTGGAACAGAATTTCTGGTAAAACTTCAAAAGACTTTTGAAAGATTGAAAATATTCAAGTCCTTATTTCAAAAATTTACCGTTCAGACTTTAATAGACAAAAGAGACGGAAACAACCGTCTCTTTCACTCTATTTTACTTAAACAAGTCACCTTGTTCAGCAGAGACTTTAACCTCTTCAGACTTGATCTTTTCATATACTTCCTTAACCTTGCTTACAGTTTCATCGCTTAGGTTAGGGTTCTTGTCAGGAAGACCGATACCATCGTTCTTGGCATCGAAAGTCAGAGTTTGTCCGCCAGGGAATTTGCCATCAAGTTCAGCCTGAACCATGTCGTAAGAAACCTGGTCAAGCTTCTTCATTGCAGAAGTCAGGATAACTGACTTGTCGCCTTCGTACTTACCATCTTCGTACTGGTCAACGTCTACACCAACGATCCAAACTTTTTCGCCTGATTTAGCGCGGTCTTTCGCTTCTTTAATAGCACCTACTCCAACACCGCCAGCAGCTGTGAAGATTACATCAACGCCACGGTCATAGTACTGAGCAGCAATTTGTCCGCCAGCAGCAGCATTATCAAATGAACCTTGATAGATAACGTTTTCTTGTTTGATTACTACATTTGTTCCAAGGTTTTCGTTAGCATACTTTAGACCTTGCTGGAAGCCCCAGTTGAACTTCTGTACAGCAGGGATTTCCATACCGCCGATGAAGCCAGCTTCACCTTCTTTTAATTCAAGAGCAGCTGCTACACCAGCAAGGAAGCCTGATTCGTGCTCTGCGAAGAATACAGCGACTGTGTTATCTTTTACAACAGGGTTGTAGTCTCCATTATGTGGATTTCCGTCAAGAATGACGAACTTAGCATCTTTATATTTATCTTGGGCTTGGAAAACAGCAGTTTCGAACTTAAAGCCAGGCGTAACGATGAACTTATATCCTGCGTCGTAAAGGTTACCCATTTCTTTTAAATATTCAGCTTCAGTTGTTCCTGCAGGCTTAAGGTACTTTGTGTCGACTCCGAATTTATCTTCAGCCTTCAGGATACCTTCCCATGTTCCCTGGTTGAATGATTTGTCATCAATTGTACCAGCATCCGTAACCATACCAACTTTTAAATCTGACTTCTTGCTGTCGCCGCCTTTTTCATCGCTATCGCTGCCACAGCCAGCTAACATTGTGCCTGCTGCCAAAAGCAATGACATTACCAAACCAAATTTACGCTTTTTCAAGGTTTGTACCCCCTAGAGAATGTTTGTTGGATTTCGCAGGAATGTTCTGAAAAACCGAACAGATAGCGTTTTCATAACTCAGAAAAAATTAAACTCTCTTTCTCAGGACATGAAAACTGAACTTATCGGCTTTAAAGTAATTTACGGAATAAAGGATTGGTACGTCATTTTCATCGAAATGCATCTGCTTTAAAACAAGCAGGGCAGTTTCGGGTTCACATTCCAGGATCGGTGAAATTTTTTCATGATAGCCTATCGGCTCGATTTGTGCGACCGCATATGTAACCTTCCTGTTCGACATGACTTCAAGGAGATGAAGCAGTGATTCATCTTCATATGAAAAGTCACCAGACAGGATTTTTCCGGGGATTTTGTCCAGACAATAGACAACAGGTTCCCCATTTGCGGTCCTTACTCGTTCAATCAAAGTGATTTCATCATCCACAGAGCATGAAAAACGACGGATATCCTCTTCAGTTGGCCCGGTAGTCGTAGAGTTCAAAAAGATGGTTCCTGGCTTCATCCCGGCCTGTTCAATCATTGCGGTAACACTGTTAAGCTGCTCGATTCCTGAAGAAAACAATGGTTTAGCGTTCACGAAAGTACCTACACCATGCCGGCGGATAATCACATTTTCTTCTTCAAGAATCCGCAAGGCTTCCCTTAGTGTAGCTCTGCTTACGCCAAGCTGTTTGGCAAGATCGAATTCTGATGGGAGTTTTTCTCTTTCTTTATAAACACCCTTCTGAATATCCTGCTTCAGGTGATCGATTACTTGTAAATACAGGTGCCGGTTATCTGATTTGATCGACATGAGGCGTTCCTCCAACCTTTTTGCTCAAAGACATCAGACCTCTGATGTATAGCATTCCTACTAATCGAAAATACTATAACACTTTTTTAAGGATAAATAAATAGAGTTTCAACATTTTGTCGAAAAAAGCTAGAAAGACCAAAATTGTCAATTTTTTCGGGACAAATAACCTATATTTCTGATATAATTGTAGTTTGAAAGCGTTTTTAATAGTATGACACTATTAGGTTTTACAAGTGCTAAATCCCCAGAAACAATAATAAAAGCCGGATGCACGCATCCGACTTTTTGCCCATTCACAGTCAATTCTTATGCTTCTTCTGACTTAGCAACCAGAACATTACGTGGTTTGCTGCCTTCATATGGCCCGACAATTCCGCGAAGTTCCATCTCATCAATTAGTCTGGCAGCACGTGAATATCCAATCCTGAACCTTCTCTGGAGCATAGATACAGATGCTGTCTGCATCTCGACGACAAGGTCCACAGCATCACTGTACAAATCATCCTCGACTTCCGAGGTATTCTCTGGAACATCTTCAGGAATCATTTCTTCCTGGTATTGCGCCTTCTGTTGCCCGATCACATAATTCACAACTTCTTCTACCTCATCATCTGACAAAAATGCTCCCTGTACCCTGACAGGCTTCGATGCGCCAACCGGCAGGAACAGCATGTCTCCTCTTCCCAGCAGCTTCTCGGCGCCGCCCATATCCAGTATCGTCCTTGAGTCTGTCATTGAAGATACGGCAAATGCGATTCTTGAAGGAATGTTCGCTTTGATGACGCCGGTAATGACATCGACAGAAGGCCTTTGGGTAGCGATGATCAAATGGATTCCAGCCGCACGGGCCATCTGTGCCAGCCGTGTGATCGAATCTTCGACATCTGAGGATGCGACCATCATCAAGTCTGCCAGCTCGTCCACAATGACAACAATGAAAGGCAGAAGCGGCTGGTTGGCCTCTTCCTCATTATTGTACCGCTTGATATATTCATTATAGCCTTCTATGTTTCTTGTTCCGGTATGTGAGAAGAGTTCATAACGCCTTTCCATCTCATTGACCACTTTCTTGAGCGCCTGAGATGCCTTTTTCGCATCCGTTACCACTGGCGCCAGCAAATGAGGGACACCATTGTAGACATTCAGTTCGACCATTTTAGGGTCGATCATCATCAGTTTGACCTCATGAGGCTTGGCCCGCATCAGGATACTTGTGATGATTCCGTTTATACAGACACTCTTTCCGCTGCCTGTCGCTCCGGCAACAAGGAGATGGGGCATTTTATTCAATTCTGCCAGCACTGCTTCGCCTGTAATATCACGTCCAAGTCCAATCTGGAGCTTTGACCCTGGTTTATTATGCTGCTTTGATTCAATGACTTCCCGTAAAGAAACCATTGCCACCTCTGAGTTGGGAACTTCGATCCCGATTGCAGACTTACCTGGAATTGGCGCCTCAATCCTGATATCCTTTGCAGCCAAAGCAAGCGCTAAATCATCATTCAAGCTAACAATCCTGCTGACCTTCACTCCGACATCCGGATGGACTTCATATTTTGTAACGGCTGGCCCGAGATGGACCTGGGTAACCCTTGCTTTCACCCCAAAACTATGGAATGTTCGCTCAAGCTTAGCCGCATTTGCATGAATCATTTCATATTCGCCGCTTTGGTCGGTTTTATTCGGGAGTTTCAATAAATCAATTGGCGGCAGCTCATAAGAAGTATTCTCTACCTCTGTAAAAGTAATCGGCTGCTGCAGGTCCTCTCCATCGTCTTCGGATTTAGTTTCCGCTTTAGCTTTCTTTTCAGGCTGCTGTATTTGTGTTTCAGACGGAGTTGCATATGCCCGTTCTGCAAAGCTGGAGATGATTGGTTCTGGAGTCGGTTCCACAGGAATGTCAATTGTTTTTTCCACAGAACCCTCTTCCATGGCTGTCTGCTTACCTTCATTTTTAGCCTTTTTAGCTTCTTTGTTTTGGACTGATTTCTTTTGCTGCTGATTTTCTTTCCATTGCTTCAAGTCCTCAATGAATGAAAGCCATTGATCTCTGATGAACCCGCCCATAGGCGCAATAATCTTACTCGTAACTTCTGTAAAGGTTCTGCCTGTTACAAGAATTCCGCCAATGATAATTAAAAGAAACGCAATCAGCTGGGAGCCTGCTGCATCGAATAAATAGTAAAACAACGCAAACATCACTGCGCCGATCATTCCGCCGCCAAGGTCTGTGGTGCTTGTCTCGCCTTTCGCTTCCATGACAAATAATTCAAAGGTATTCTTGATGACACTGGGGTCTTTAAACTTCCCCCCATTGGATAAGAGCTCAAACAAGGTCACATGACTCAGCAACAAAATCGCACCGATAATCAAGTATGTACCAATCAATTTAGTGTGGAAAATGAAAGGGAGTCGTCTTTTCCACATTATAAAGATGCTGAATACGACAAGTCCAACGAGACTGAGCATGTACCATTCGCCGAAGAAAAAGCGGAAAAACATCACGATTGTTCTTCCGACAGCGCCCAGATCTGCCATCGCAATGATGGCCAATGCGAGCAAGGCTAACCCGGCAAGTTCATATTGAACGGTTGTTTTTACTGCATTCTTCTTTCTCGATTGCCGTCTTTTCTTTTTGGCCATTATATATCACCTGAATCTATATAGCTTCACTTACAGCATAAACAACAAAACGAACCTTCAAACTTCAGTAAGAAGAAAAGCAGCCCTATCCGGCTGCCCAATGCTGAGTGTATCCATATTATATCATATTTGCCAGTTGAAACGGCACTTCGTTTTAATAAGCGCATAAAAACAATACCATTCTAAGAAAGTGAAAGGGTCGACCCGGGTCTGCATATTGGGTCCATATAGTGATTCGGATCCGTACTCATGACCCTGACGATCCGGTATTCATTATTTTCTGTCCATTCAGCCATTAGCGGGATTCCGTTGTAGGAAATCATAACCTGGTTAATCGCTTCTTCCTCGCTATAAGGGAATATCTGTTCATGGGGCATCATTGTATACAGGATCATTGCACGATCACTTCTGTCTTTGGCTTATTTATATCGATCAGTTCATTGAGCTTCTTCATTGCTTGTCCGATGCCGCCGACTTCATGGATCAAGCCCATGTCCACTGCATCATGGCCAACGACATTTGTTCCAATGTCCCTGGTCAGGTTTCCTTTGGCAAACATAAGCTCTTTGAATTTTTCCTCAGGAATGTTCGAATGCTTCGTCACAAAATTAACAACTCTCTCTTGCATTTTATCCAGGTATTCAAAGGTTGCAGGAACCCCGATTACCAGACCAGTCAATCTGATTGGATGAATGGTCATCGTCGCTGTTTCAGCGATAAAAGAATAATCACAGGAAACTGCGATCGGCACACCGATTGAATGGCCTCCTCCTAACACGATCGAGACTGTCGGCTTCGAAAGGGAAGCAAGCATCTCTGAAATGGCTAGACCCGCTTCTACGTCACCGCCAACCGTGTTCAGGATGACAAGAAGGCCTTCGATATTCGGGTTCTGCTCAATAGCAACAAGCTGCGGAATAAGATGTTCATACTTTGTTGTCTTGTTATGAGGCGGCAGCTGCATATGGCCTTCAATTTGGCCTACAATCGTCAGGCAATGGATTTTCGAATCCTGGGACAGCTGCGGTACATTCGTCTGGCCAAGCTGCTGGATCTTTTCAAGAAGGCCTGATGGTTTATTTTCCTGTTCCCCCTCTGGTCCTTGTTGTCCTTCCTGGGTTTCTGCACTGTTTATATTCATTTCCTTATCCATCCTTAAATGCTCCCTTCAGGCATGATAATTTTAGTATGAACATCATCCTCAATTTCATTCCGGAAGCGGTTTTTATGAAGGATGTTTTCAAGCAAATCAATTTACCTAAAGGGCTTTTTCAGTTGAACCTATCGAAAAACAGCAAACAATAAAGAGGGTATCCCAAAAGGTATAAAATTTTGGGACACCCTCTTTATTTAGGTCGGCTTGTAAAATGGGTCCGTTGATTTCCATTCCAGGCACTTCGCTTTCCGCGGGGCTGGCGCTGAGCCCGCAGGAGTCTTCGCGCCTTCCACTTCAATCAACTCAGGTTTCAAAATTTATTTACAAATAAAATTAAAACAAGATCATTCCTCTTTAGGGATTATTTAATTGCCACCAAAAAACATGAGGAAATGAAAAAAGGCGGACTCTCAATTGATGTTATACAACTTATTGAGACACCCTCTTTTCTCTTATTATTTTACTTCCATTAAGATTGGCATGATCATAGGACGGCGTTTTGTTTTTTCAAATAAATATTGATTTAAGGAATCGCGCATTTCCTGCTTTAAGCCAGCCCAGTCGAAGGGTTCTTTTAGAAGGTTTTTTTCAACAATATCCCTTATAAGGGAGGCTGACTCTGCCATCATTTTTTCCGATTCGCGTACATATACAAACCCACGTGAAATAATTTCTGGCCCTGCAGCAATTTTCCTGTCTGCTTTATTCAGTGTCACGACAACAATTAATACACCATCCTGTGAAAGCAGTCTCCGGTCACGGAGTACGATATTCCCTACATCTCCAACACCGATTCCATCTATCAATATGTTTCCTGCCTGCACTTTTTCTGTGGCCTTTAGTTTACCGCCTGAAATCTCAATCACATCTCCACGGTCAGGTATGAAAATATTTTCTTCAGGTATGCCACATGACTGAGCTACTTTTTTATGTGCTTTCAACATTTTATATTCACCGTGTACAGGAATGAAGAATTTCGGATTCATCAAATTGATCATGAATTTTAATTCTTCCTGGCTTCCATGACTTGAAACCTGGACACTTTTCTTGCTCGCCACTACGTTCGCTCCGGCCCGGTAAAGCATATCCATTGTTTTGTAAATGAATACTTCGCTTCCCCTTAGAGGAGAGGCAGCGAACAGGACAGTGTCCCCTTCCTTGATATTCACCTGAGGATGGGCTTGCTTAGCCATTTTCTGCAGGGCTTCTATTGGCTCTCCCTGGCTGCCAGTCGTTAAAATAACTACTTCAGCATCGCCGTACTTCTTCAGGTCATCCACTGCAATGAGCAAGTCACTTTCAACTTGAAGATAGCCGAGCTCCAGAGCGATATCAAAAACCCTTTTCAGGCTTTTTCCCACCACCGCTACCTTGCGGCCATGCGAGGCTGCACTATTGAAAAGATGTTGGACCCTGTTTAAATCCGAAGCAAAACAGGCAGCAATGATGCGGCCATTTGCCTTATAAAAAACGCTCGATAGTTCCTCTATAACGGTTGTTTCAGAAGGCGTATAACCAGGTTTTTCAGCCTCTGTACTGTCCGAAAGAAGGCATAGAACCCCTTGCTCGCCAATGGCGGCCATCCTGCCGATATCCGGCTTATACATCGGTGCTGCAGCCTGGTCGAATTTATAGTCCCCTGTATGTACAATGGCCCCTTCCGATGTATGGATACAAACTCCGACAGAGTCTGGGATACTATGGTTTGTCTTGAAAAATGAAACAGAAACCACGCCAAAGTCCAGTTTGGTATCTGCCGTAATTTCATGGAATTCGACTTTGCCGACAAATTCCTGCTCACTCATTTTTTCCTTTGCCAGCGCAAGAGTAAGCTTTGTTCCATATACCGGGACATTCATTTTCCGCAGGACGTAGGTCAGCGCTCCTATATGGTCTTCATGGCCATGAGTCAGGAAAATTCCTTTTACTCTTTCACTGTTAGCACTCAAATATGAAAAGTCGGGAATGACGATGTCGATCCCCAGCATTTCATCCTCCGGAAACATCAACCCGGCATCCACCACAAAAATATCATTGTCCACTTCGGTGACATACATATTTTTGCCGATTTCCCCTACGCCACCTAGCGCAATGATTTTAATAATTTCGTTTTTCTTTTTAATCAATTCCCTGCCCCTCCTATGAGTTTTCTCCCGAACAAAATCAGTTAAAATCATTATACTTGATGGCAGAAAATCTTTACAACTTTATTCTCCGGCTCTCTATTGGCAGTGGGCATGCATATCCAGGTCATAAAAAGAAAAATACAAAACACTTATACACAATAAAATAAGGCCAGCCTTACCAGGCCGGCCCTTGTACTATTCGAATAATTTCGCTACCGCTGTTCTTTCTTGCTCTGTCAATGGAACCATCGGCAAGCGCACTGAGCCGACGTCGAGCCCTTTCAGCTGCAATGCAGTTTTAACTGGTCCAGGGCTCGGTGCGGCAAACAAACCTTGCATGACTGGAAGGAGACGCTGGTGCATTTTCGCTGCATCCTCGTTTCTTCCACTGAAGAATGCATCAACCATCGCTTGCATCTCATTGCCAATCACATGGGATGCTACAGAGACGATGCCCACCCCGCCAATAGCAAGCACAGGAAGTGTCAACCCGTCGTCACCGCTGTAAAGAAGGAAATCATCAGGTGTGCTGGCAATGATTTTCGTCATCGCGTTAAGGTCGCCGCTTGCTTCCTTGACGGCCACGATATTCGGGATTTTTGCCAGCTTGATCACCGTTTCAGGAAGAATATTGACTACAGACCTGCCCGGGATGTTATACACCATCACTGGCAATGAAGTAGCTTCAGCTGCTGCTTTGAAATGCTGGTAGAGTCCTTCCTGGTTTGGCTTGTTATAATAAGGGGCAACGATCATTATCGCGTCCACACCAATTTCTTCGGCTTTTTTCGTCAATTCGATAGTAGCATAAGTGTTGTTGCTGCCTGTACCTGCTATGACGGGAACTCTTTTGTCAACGACTTTCACGACATGCTGAAATAAAGCGATTTTTTCTTCCTTTGAAAGAGTCGGAGATTCACCTGTCGTTCCCGCGACAACCAGTGAATCTGTACCGTTCGAAATCAAATGGTTGACTAGCTGGGTCGTTTTAGCGAAATCAATGTGACCTTTATGATCAAATGGGGTCACCATTGCTGTAGATACTCTTCCGAATTGAACCATTCCTGTTCACTCCTATTCTCAAAAGCTTCCGTCTGCCAAGGCTGGAAGCCATTTTATATATCGTGTCTTTCGAACTCTATTGTTTCTTCTTCGAGCTGGAAAGCATCATGAAGTGCATTCACTGCCTTCCCCAAATCATCCTGTTTGACCAGGACCCAAATGGTTGTGTGGCTGTCAGCGGATTGGAGAATCCGGATGCCCTTCTCAGACAGTGCTGTAACGATCTTCGAGGTCACACCTGGAACACCTGCCATACCTGCCCCTACGACAGAGACCTTCGCACAATTCTTCTCTATCTGCGGTGTGTGGCCTAATCCTTCGAGGACTTTCACTGCCCGGTCTGTCATTTCATCCAGCACAGTATACACTACTCCATTAGGGGAAATATTGATGAAATCCACGCTGATGTTTTCATTGGCCATAGCCTTGAACACTTCTGATTGTAGATTGTATTGGTCCTTTTTGGCAAAAACTTTGATTTGGCTGACATTCGAAACATGGGCGATGCCTGTAACAGGACGCTCCTTGATGTCAGTTCCTTTATTTTCACGATTCAGGGTTGTAACTAATGTCCCGAGGCCATCAGAATACGTGGACCTGATCCTGATCGGTACTTTTGCCTGCATGGCAATCTCGACAGCACGAGGGTGGATGACCTTCGCGCCCTGATATGCCATATTGCACACCTCTGTATAGGTCACCACAGAAAGAGGCCGTGCGTTATCCGCAATCCTCGGATCAGCTGTCATGATTCCTTCAACATCGGTAAAGATGTCAATCCATTCAGCGTTCAAAGCCGCGCCTAATGCTGCTGCGGACGTATCACTGCCGCCTCTGCCAATCGTTGTTACGTCTCCATTTTTGGCTGCTCCCTGGAATCCTGCTACAACGACTGCATCAACATGGTCCAGTTCCCGCAGCAAACGGTCACACTTCATATCCAGGATCCTTGCGTTCGTATGCTCGCTGTTGGTCCTGAACCCTGCCTGTGCACCAGTAAGGGCAGTCGCATTGATGCCATTTTCTATCAGCATATTTGTAAAAACCACACTCGAAATCGTTTCACCGCAAGAAAGCAGCAGGTCGTGCTCGCGCTTGCTGATCCTGCTCCCATTTCCACCAATCAGGCTGAGGAGAGTGTCTGTAGCGTACGGATCACCCTTCCTGCCCATCGCAGAAACAACCACAACTGCTTTATATCCGTCAGCAACCGCATTTTTAATATGCCCTATTGCGTGACTGCGGCTTTGCTCATCACGAACAGACGTACCGCCAAATTTTTGAACGATTATTTTCATCGTAACACCTCAGAAATTCTGTCATTTAACCTAATGCAATTATTTTACAAGACCGAGTTTTACAAGACTTTCAGCAATCTGGACAGAGTTCCACGCAGCACCTTTCAGCAGGTTATCTGATACTACCCACATATGGAAGCCTTTATCGTTGTCAAGGTCCTTCCTTATTCGGCCAACGAATACATCGTTTTTTCCTACACAGAATGCAGGCATAGGATATAACTGCTGGTCCGGATTATCTTGAAGGACAACTCCTGGAGCATCTGCGAGCAATTCCTTCACTTCAGATGCGGCTACTCCGCCTTCGCCAATTTCGATGTAAACTGATTCAGAATGGCCAGTGCCGACAGGGAGCCGCACACAAGTAGCAGCAACCTGAAGCTCAGGCATATGCATGATTTTCTTGGTTTCATTGATCATTTTCATTTCTTCATACGTGAACCCATTTTCAACGAATGTGTCAATCTGCGGAATGGCATTGAAGGCAATCTGGTAGTGCTTTTCTCCAGATTTAACAGGAAGGATCTTTGGCTCATATTCTTTGCCATCCAGAATCGCCCTAGTTTGTTCCTTCATCTCTTCCACGGCTGCTGCACCTGCACCAGAAACTGCCTGGTAGGTTGAGACGATGATCTTATCAAGGCCGTATTTCTTGCGGAGCGGCTCCAGTGCCACGACCATCTGGATTGTCGAGCAGTTTGGATTAGCGATGATTCCATTATGATTGCGCAAATCTTCTTCATTAACTTCTGGTACTACCAGCGGAATATTTTCTTCCATCCTGAAGGCACTTGTGTTATCAACAACGATTGCTCCGCGCTTGACAGCCTCAGGAGCCAATTGTTTCGATACACTGCCGCCTGCGCTGAAAAGAGCTATATCCACTCCTTCAAAGCTTTCCGGTTTTGCTTCCTGAACTGTTATTTCGTTACCTTTATAATGAACCTTCGTACCAGCAGATCTTGCTGAAGAAAGCAGTAATAGTTCCGAAACTGGAAAATCCCTGTTTTCAAGCGTTTGGATCATTTGCTGCCCAACTGCTCCTGTTGCTCCAACTACTGCTACTCGGTAACCTTTTCTCTCTGACATATCTGTTTCCCCTTCCACTGCCATTATCGTTTTAATATCCGTTAAAAGCCGGTTGTTTGAACATAAGTATAACGGCGGCTTATAAGAAATGCGCAAGCGCCCAGGCCAGCCCAGAAACCCATCCTCACTCCGTACGAAAGCTTTTCGCATGGTACTTTGGGACGTTCTCCTGAGTTAAAACAGGCCAGGCGCAGATTCTGGACATTTTTTACTTGTCTTAAAAACCGCCTTGTATATTATCCTATATTTTATCATATTCAATCATTAAGGAAAGAAAGATTTTGCTTCACTGCCGGAGAAAAGCGTTTCCAGTTAGACTAGTCAGGTCGTTTATCTTGATTTCTGCTGATTTGACGGTATCCTTCCTTGGATTTTCCCTAGTTATCCTTATAACGTTCAACAAGAACTGGCTGCAATTGCTTTCCTTCCATTGCCTCCAAAACCGTTTCGGAGAGCATCTCCATTCTGGCAACCATTGAATTTGGTTTTTTTACCGGATCATCCTGGCCAAAAGGAATCATGAAAATATTTTTGGTTGCCATTAGTCTCATCAGGTTGACGCCATTGAGTCCCAAGGCATCGTTCGTGGAAATGCCGAGCACTACTGGTTTTTGGTTTCTTAAAGTCGCTTTCGCAGCCATCAAAACTGGTGAATCAGTCATGGCATTTGCAAACTTGCTCATCGAGTTTCCGGTGAGAGGCGCAATGACCATGCAATCCAGCGGGATTTTGGGCCCAAGAGGCTCTGCCTTCACAATTGAATCGATCACCTTATTGCCGGTAAGCTCCTCAATCCGCTGTACCCAGTCCTCCCCTTTTCCAAAACGTGTTTCAGTATTTTTTACGGTGAAGGTGACAACAGGCAGAACTTCTGCACCTGCATTCACTAATTTTTCAATTTCGGGAAAAACAGCATCATACGTACAATGAGAACCTGTCAATCCAAATCCGATCTTTTTTCCTTGTAAACTCATACTTCTTTCTCCTTTCGGTTAGAAAAGTCTTCCATAAGCAGCTGAGAAAGAACATTCGCCAGAATTTGCCCAGCAGTCTTTGGGGCTACGATGCCCGGCAAACCTGGCGCAAGCAAAGCCTTGATTCCCCGTTTTTCAGCATAGCGAAAATCCGTTCCACCTGGTTTCGATGCAAGGTCAATGATCAAGGTATGGGCGGGCATCCTCGAAATGACAGAAGCAGTAACAATCTGGTTAGGAATGGTATTGATGCAAATATCGCTATCAGAAACTGCCTTTCCTATGTCTGATAAAAGGAAAGGTTCTAATCCCATTTCAGTAATCCTTGCAATATGCTCGCTTTTCCGGGCACCTACCTTAACCTTTGCTCCAAGCGCATGGAAGGTTCTCGCAACACTCATACCGACCCTGCCAAGTCCCAGAACAGAAACATTGGAACCATGTATCGTAAAATCCGTGTGCTGGATTGCCATCATGATCGTTCCTTCCACTGTCGGAATCGAGTTATAAATGGCGACATCATCACGGGAGAATAGCTGTACGAGTTTGCGGTTGGCCAGGCTGGCGATCCCCGTCAAGTACGAGTTGCTGATACCAGAATAAACCTTACAGTGTTCCGGAGTCCGTTCAAGCATTTCTTTTATGATTACAACTCTTTCATTTGAGAAAATGGTTTCGACCTGACCCTCCAGGCTAGTTCCGGGAACAGGCAGGATCAAAGCATCCTGTACTGAAAAATCAACTTCATCTATCTTTTCTTTTGAGGCACCTGTGAAAGCATGGTCCAACTGCTCGAAGCCTATTAAAGAAAGCTTTGCATCAAGCTCTGTCAGCTTGCGAATAATCTCCAGCTGTCTAGCATCACCGCCGATAACCGCGATTTGCATACCTGTCAGCATGAGAACAATCACCTTCTTTTCCATTAATCCTGGATTAAAATTTCTATTCAACATGAACTACTTCAACATCATATGTATCAAACGCGGAATAGGTGAGTTTTCCATAAAAGAAAAGCACCCACAAGCGGCTGTGAACTCACTAATCTTTTAATAATCAGCAAAAAAAATAAGCCGGCATGAAAGCCCGCTTTTTACTCATCATCTGGTATATCGATGATGATCATATCTGAACCGATTTTCTTGATGTGCTTCCATGGCACCCTTACCTCCCCGGATTGCTTGCGGAGGCCAAACCATTTTAATGATGGAATGATCAATGCTTCGATTTGCCCTGTTCTTTCGTTGATTTCCAAATCTGTTTGACCAAGTACTCCTAACCTCTCTGCCCTTTTCACATCGACAATTTCTTTGCCGCCAAGTTCACTCAGTTTCATGATGGACCTCCCCGTCACTTTGTCCTTATTCTATATTTATCGTTTCGGAACCCTTTTTAGAATATAAAAAACAGCAGCTTCTTAAAGAAACTGCTGTCCTGGAATTCATTATTGTGTTGGGAGCTCGCCGCTAGGGCTGATCAGGGATACTGAATATTGGTCTGTGAATATCTTATTGGCCATGCCGTCAACACGGTCCTTTGTCACCTGATCGATTTGTTCGACGATTTCATCAAGAGAGCGATGCCTTCCAAGCAGAAGCTCATTTTTCCCATTCCTGCTCATCCGGCTGTTTGTGCTCTCAAGGCTTAACATCAAACTGCCTTTCAGTTGTTCTTTGCTGTTATTAAGTTCTTTTTCCGTAATGCCGTCTGCGCGAAGCTTATCGAGCGTCTCCTGAATGGTCTCATACAAAACATTCAGCTGATTTGAACCAGTTCCTCCATAAATTGTGACCATCCCGCTATCCCTGTATGCGGAATGATAGGAAAATACAGAGTAGGCTAGACCGCGCTGTTCCCTGACTTCCTGAAATAATCTGCTGCTCATGCTTCCGCCGAGCACATTATTCAGGACAATCAAGTTGTATACGTCAGAATGGCCGATCTGCAGCCCTTCGAATCCCAGGCAAAGGTGGGCTTGCTCAGTCTCTTTCTTGCGTGATATTTGTTTCGTATGGAATTCCGGCTTAATGTATTCCAACTCTTCCTTGCTCGCTTCGTAGGAGCCAAAGAATTGTTCAGCATTTTTAATGAATGATTCCGGGACATTCCCGGCAATTGAAATGACTACATTCTCAGGCCTATACATGTCATGCATGTATTGCTCTAATTTTTCTCCTGTAAAGGTTTGGAGCGTTTCCTCAGTACCCAGGATCGGATACCCCAGTGGATGATCACCGTAAATAGCCTGGCTTAGCAAATCATGGACGATATCATCAGGCGTATCCTCATACATTTTGATTTCTTCATTGACTACATTCTTCTCTTTATTCAATTCTTCAGAATCAAAAGTAGAATGAAAGAACATATCAGCCAATACTTCAAGGGCGTATTGGGCATGGTTATCCAATACTTTTGCATAATAGCATGTATATTCCTTGGAGGTGAAGGCATTCACCTGACCGCCGATGCTGTCAAATGATTCGGCTATTTCTCTGGCAGACCTGGTTTTGGTGCCTTTAAAAAACATATGTTCAAGGAAATGGGAGATTCCATTATTATCAGGATTTTCATTGCGGGAGCCCGTTCCAATCCAAACTCCTATGGCTACTGACCGGACTGTCGGGATTTGTTCTAGTACAATTCTTACCCCATTTTGGCATGTATATTTCTTTATCATTATATTCCTCCTCTGGAACCTGCTGCTAAAAAACTACTGCATTTACTTAGTATAGTCCATTTAACTTACTTTTTCCAAATACAATGCTATTCTTTCATATTTTTTGCCGGGAGGATGCGATTTTCACTTAACAATTCCGATACAGTTCCTATTTGCAAGCCCTTACTCTTGATTTCCGTGATCAATTGGTCCAGCGATGAAGCAGTCGCCTCGGTGGGGTGCATCAGGATCAATGCTCCGTTATGAACCTTTCCCATCACCCTGCTAATCAGCTTTTCCCGGGTGGGCTTCTGCCAATCGATCGTATCCACGCTCCACATGACTGTGCCTAAGTTATGAGCTGCTGCAATGTCTACTACTTCGTCTTTATAAGAACCGCTTGGTGGTGCAAACCATTTAGTCTTTTCACCAGTCACAGCTTCAATGACCTCATCTGTCTTCCTGATTTCCTCATTAATTTTAGGTGCTGATAGTTGTTTCATATCAGGGTGCGTGAAGGAGTGGTTGCCAATTTCATGGCCTGCATCAGAAATCATTTTCGCCATACCCGGATTATTTTTTACCCATCTTCCCTCCAGAAAGAAACTTGCGGTCACATTATGCTTTTTTAATGTGGCAAGCATACCGGAAAGATACTCATTTCCCCATGCCACATTGATGATAAAGCTGACCATAGGTTTTTCTGGATGTCCTTTGTAGACTGCTTGAGGCGGCAAGTCACTCAAATGGATTTCAGGCGGCACTTGAACAAAAACAAGCTTGTCAGGATTGAATTTGCCTGCCTTTTTCATCCTGGCGTATGATTTTTTCACATCGACTTTTAGTCCGTTATAGCCCGGAATTACCTTCCAGACTGGATCCTTTCTTGCGTCAGAGGGTTCAACCTCATAATCTTTTGCCTTCATTTCAATTTCCGCCATCAAGGAATCTTCCTGTCCTGAAACAGCCATGCTTCCCGTTTTAAGTCCTGCTACATATGTATGGGAAAATGGATTATTAACCATGGTCCAGGCTGAAATCAGCATGATAGAAACCAGCGCAATTTTTCTCATTCTCATTCTATGTGCCTCCTCTTCTGTTAGGGCATCCAAAGCTATGTATGTTCGTCTTTGATTAAAGATGGCCTTATTTTATTTTATGAAGCAGAAGGACAAGGTAGAACGAGTGTGATTTGTTCACATACATAAAAAGGCCGGGGATTTCCCGGCCTTGTTTTTATCTTATGATTGTTTTTCAGCTTTTTCGCGCTGTTCTTTCAATACTGCTTTGCGTGAAAGATTTACTCTTCCTTGTTTGTCAATTTCGGTGACCTTGACAAGGAGTTCATCGCCAAGCTTCAGGACATCTTCGACTTTTCCTACTCGCTCTTCAGCAAGTTCGGAAATATGGACCAAACCATCTTTTCCAGGGAAAATTTCCACGAAAGCACCGAACTTTTCGATACGGCGGACTTTTCCGAGGTACATTTGGCCAACTTCGACTTCACGGACGATATCTTCGATGATTTTCTTTGCTTTTTGATTCATTTCTTCATCAACGGAAGCAATGAAAACTGTACCATCTTGTTCGATATCGATTTTTACGCCGGTTTCTTCGATGATCTTATTGATTTGCTTGCCGCTTGGTCCAATGACATCACGGATCTTATCAGGATTGATAGACATTGTGATGATTTTTGGAGCGTATTTTGATAAGTTGCCGCGCGGCTCGTTGATTGTTGCCATCATTGATTCAAGGATTTGCATGCGGCCTTTTTGAGCCTGCTGCAAAGCCTCTTCAAGAATCTCACGTGACAAGCCTTCAATCTTTATATCCATTTGAAGAGCAGTAACACCCTTGGAAGTACCTGCTACCTTGAAGTCCATATCGCCAAGGTGGTCTTCCATGCCCTGGATATCAGTAAGGATTGAATAGTGCTCACCTGACTTGATTAGACCCATTGCAATACCCGCTACAGGTGCTTTAATTGGTACACCTGCATCCATCATCGCTAATGTACTTGCACAAATACTCGCTTGTGAAGTTGAGCCATTTGACTCCAATACTTCTGAAACAAGACGGATTGTATATGGGAAATCTTTTTCGTTTGGAATGATTGGTTCTAGTGCTCTTTCACCAAGTGCACCGTGCCCGATTTCACGTCGGCCAGGTCCGCGGATCGGTCCTGTTTCACCAACAGAGAATAATGGGAAATTATAATGGTGCATGAATCGTTTTTCTTCTTCGATTCCAAGGCCGTCCAGAATCTGCACATCTCCCATTGCACCAAGAGTACAAATGCTCAATGCCTGAGTTTGGCCCCTTGTGAATAATCCGGAACCGTGGGTTCTAGGAAGCATGCCTACCTCAGAAGAAAGCGGGCGAATTTCATCGACGCCACGTCCATCTGGACGGACTTTTTCCTCTGTGATCAGGCGGCGAACTTCACCTTTTACAATTTTATCAAGGATTTGTTTGACCTGCTTCAGCTTGTCGTCATCCGCTTCCTGCTCTTCATAGCGGGCGACAACAGCATTTTTCACTTCTTTGATCGCGTCTTCACGTGCATGCTTCTCCTGGACCTGGATAGCAGCAACCATGTCTTGCTCACAGATTCCGCGAACTTCAGCTTCAAGCTCTTTATCCAATTCAAAAAGTTTTATTTCTCTTTTTTCTTTACCAACCTGTGCGACGATTTCCTGTTGGAACGCAATCAAGCGCTTGATTTCATCATGTCCGAACATGATTGCTTCAAGCATCACTTCTTCAGGTACCTCTTCAGCACCTGCTTCAACCATGTTGATTGCATCCATTGTACCAGCCACTACGAGGTGCATATCACTTTTCTCGGTTTCTTCAACTGATGGATTAATCACAAATTTACCATCGATCCTTCCCACAGTAACACCAGCGATTGGTCCTCCAAATGGAATATCAGAAACTGAAAGTGCCAAAGATGACCCAAACATAGCAGCCATTTCTGATGAACAGTCTTGGTCAACACTCATGACAATGCTGATTACCTGAACATCATTTCGGAATCCATCCGGAAATAGCGGGCGGATTGGTCGGTCGATTAAACGGCTTGCAAGGATCGCTTTCTCACTAGGGCGGCCTTCTCGCTTAATGAAACCGCCAGGGATTTTCCCGACAGCATATAGTCTCTCTTCATAGTTAACAGTCAAAGGGAAGAAGTCCAGATTCTTCGGTTCTTTTGACGCAGTAGCTGTACTTAATACAGCTGTATCTCCATAACGGACAAGGACTGCACCACTTGCCTGCTTTGCAAGCTGTCCGATTTCGACTGTCAGCTTGCGTCCTGCCCAGTCAAAGGAAAAACTTTGTTTTTCTTGTACCATGCTTTTTAGCCCCTCTCTACCACTAAATACACCCTGGCTGTGCCCGGGTATTTATTTAAACATGTTTGTCATATAACCAATATACCTTAATAAACAATGATAAAACCCATAAACCTCCCTATCCAGCTTTGGATAAAAGCTAGTCCATCAACAGGTACTTTTCAAGGGAGTTACGTTAAAATGTCTTTTATGTTATATTATCTCCAAAAAACGAGCACTTCATATCAATCAAAGGTTATGTAAAGGACAAAAAATTGCCTAATAAAAAAGCGGGATAAATCCCGCTTTTACAGACTATCTACGTAGACCAAGCTTGTTGATTAACTCGCGGTAACGAGCAACATCCTTGTTACGAAGGTAAGTCAAAAGGTTACGACGCTTACCTACCATCTTTAAAAGACCGCGACGTGAGTGATGGTCCTTTTTGTGAACGCGTAAGTGATCGTTCAATGTGTTGATTTCTGCAGTAAGGACAGCGATTTGAACTTCTGGAGATCCAGTGTCACTTTCGTGAACCTTGAATTCATTGATCAGTTCATTTTTACGTGCTTTTGAGATTGCCATCCATGTTCACCTCCAATTTTATAATCCCCTGTTACCGAGCAAGCGTCGGTGACTCGACTTGCCAAGCAAAGGTTCCTTTTTGATACGTTAATAAGAATACATCTTTTTACGACAAAAAGCAAGTCTAACCCTTGTTTTTTTCAAAGTGAAGGATTGCTTCCTGTTTATCTTTTTCGATTTGGGCAACAAGCTGCTTAATCCCCTCGAATTTACGTTCACTTCTCAGTCGGAGGTGCCACTCAATAATGGCCGATTCCCCGTAAATTTCTTTGTTGAAGTTAAAGATATGGACTTCTATCGATGGTTTTGCTTTTTTCTCCAGATGGAAGGTTGGTTTATAGCCGACATTGCAGACCCCTTCATGCCATTTGCCGTCAACCTTGATTTTCACAGCATAAACACCTGTGGGCGGGAGGATGTATTCTTCATCCATCAGCACGTTCGCAGTCGGAAACCCGATTGTGCGTCCTCGCCGTTCTCCGTTGATCACGATTCCTTTTGTTGTATAGTATCTTCCAAGCAAATGTGGCATTTCATCCACTTTTCCATCTCTCAAGAAACCGCGGATCAAGGTAGAGCTTACCTTTTCATCTTCAGGAGTTGACAGTTTGGATACTACAGTGAAATCAAATTTTGACCTGGAATGGAACTGGATTGTTTCCATATTCCCCTTGCCCATCTTACCATAGGAGTAATCAAAGCCAGCCACGACGTGACGCACATTCAGCCCTATGATATATTGATCGACGAATTCCTGGGGCAATAGACCGGAGAATTCGGTCGAGAAGGTGATCACGAATAAATAATCGACTCCCATTGCTTCAATCAATCGGGCCTTTTCTTCCAATGGAGTGATATATTCTATATGTTGAATGCTTTTTCCAAGAACGACTGAAGGGTGGGGATCAAATGTCATGACTGCACTTTTGATTCCTTTTGCTTCGGCCACTTTTTTCGCTTCTCTGATTACCTGTTGGTGGCCCAGGTGAACTCCGTCAAAATAGCCTAATGCGATGGCCATTGCAGGAAAATCTTCTATTTTATACCCATGAGGATGGTTTAGCTTAATCAATTCCACGATTTAACTCACCTTTTCTGACCCAGCTGCTCTTTTAATCAGGACATTTCTTTTGATTGCTGATTATGTATCCTAATGTGGCAATACTTTTTATTGCTCATTTCTCAATACTTTGTCAGGTTTCATCATCCCATGTTTGGTTGGGTGTGCCCTGTAGATAGCGAGCGCTTTTCCGTCTTCTGTTTCTGCTACAATAGGGCCTTCAATCCCTTCAAGTTCCTGTGGAAATTGAAGCAATGCCCCATTTTTCACTTTCTCTGCTACTTTATCACTTATGCGATATTTCGGCAAATAAGAAATACCAGTTTCCAAAGGGTATAGAGCTGTTTCGAGCCTGGATTCCTCCGCCATTTCTTCAAGCTGCGCGAATGTAAAGCAATCTTCCAGGGAAAAGGAGGCCGACTGAATCCTGACAAGCGAAGACATATGTGCCGGATATCCTAATTTTTCACCAATCGTAACCGCTAAGGTCCGAATATATGTACCTTTGCCGCAAGATACCCTGAATTTAAAGCTGACCAGCTCGCCAGCATAAGAATCTCGATCATCGAGCAGTTCTATGCTATAGATCGTCACTCTCCTGGTTGGGCGCTCGACTTCGATTCCTTGCCTTGCATATTCATAAAGTTTCTTTCCATTCACTTTTACCGCCGAATACATTGGTGGAGTTTGCTCAATTTCACCCACGAGCGATTGAAGGACACTTTCTATTTCCTTTTTTGTTAGCGTTTGGTCCACTGGTTTTTCATCAACCTTTTCTCCTGAAGCATCTTCGGTAGTGGTGGTAAATCCAAGGGTTACTTCACCCTCATAGGCTTTTCCTGCATCTGTAATGTATTCTGCTATTTTTGTTGCCTTGCCGACACAGATTGGCAGAACCCCGGTAACATCCGGGTCCAGAGTCCCTGTATGGCCCACCTTCTTCGTCCTTAACAGCTTTCTGAGTTTAAACACACAATCATGTGAAGTCATTCCAGCTGGTTTAAAAAGAGGCAGAATCCCTTCCATATCCCTTCCTCCTTAAGTATTTATGTATTTTGCTCTGTTAACAAAGACTGTTGACTTCGTGCCAGGAGTAAAAACAACATTTCGACTTTAACAGAGCCATGTATTTAAAAATAAAAAATCTCGAAAAAAATGGATAGACGTTTTGTCTATCCATTTTTTTCGGTTAAGTTTCCAGACTAAATAACCTTTTAGTCAGTATCTTTATCTTGCTCTTCTTCTCCAGGCTGTTCATCTCTTTGCAGCTCATGGATTAGTGAATTGATGCGATTTCCGTAAGCCATTGTTTCATCAAACTCAAAGATCAGTTCAGGCGTCTTTCTCAGTCGGATTCGCTGGCCAATTTCTGTCCTGATGAAGCCTTTGGCTTTTGCTAATCCTTTTAGTGTATCTTCTCTCTGTTGTTCATCGCCTAAAACAGAGATATACACCTTCGCCTGCTGTAGGTCTCCGGTAACCTGGACATCCGTCACGGTCACGAAACCGACTCGCGGATCCTTGATTTTACGGCTGATGATGTCGCCCAATTCTTTTTTCATTTGTTCGCCAACACGATTTACTCTATGACCCATTTTCAATCACCTCTTTAATCAAAGCCATTCTATATCGGTGATGGTACGTTCGATCTCAGGAAAAGAATCAATCATTTTCAAGGCATTATGAAGCTCTCTCTCTGTAGCCACCTTTGATGCAGAGACAGCAGCAACCGCTATCGTTGTCCGCTGCCAGACATCGTGGTGGTCCACTTCAGAAACTGAGACATTGAACTTTTGCTTCAGCCTTGTGATAATCCGCTGCAGTACAGCTCTCTTTTCTTTTAGAGAATGAGCATCATAGATGATGCATTCACAGGCTGCTAAGCCTACTACCATTAACGTTCCACTTCTTCCATGATATATGCTTCAATTACATCGCCTTCCTTGACGTCATTGAAGTTTTTAATGGTAATACCGCACTCATAACCCTGCGCTACTTCCTTGGCATCATCTTTGAAACGTTTAAGCGCATCGACTTCCCCTTCAAAAATGACGACTCCGTCACGGATCAGACGAACGCCGCTGTCACGCGTGATCTTGCCATCAGTGACATATGAGCCAGCAATTGTTCCGATTTTTGATACTTTGAAAGTCTGGCGGACTTCAGCCTGGCCAATGACTTTTTCAGCATAAACCGGATCAAGCATGCCCTTCATCGCTGATTCGATCTCTTCGATTACCTTATAGATAATGCGGTGGAGTCGGATATCGACACTTTCAGAATCTGCAGCGCGTTTTGCGTTATTGTCCGGACGGACGTTGAAACCGATGACGATACCATTTGAAGCTGCTGCAAGGGTGATGTCAGACTCATTGATCGCACCAACACCAGTGTGAATGATTCTTACATTTACACCTTCAACCTCCAGTTTTTGCAATGCTGCTGCAAGTGCTTCAACTGAACCTTGAACGTCGGCTTTAATAATTAGATTTAGGTCTTTCATTTCCCCTTGTTTCATATGTTCAAACAATGTATCGAGACTTACGCGCGTTTTTTCGCTGCGCTGTGCCTGCAATGCCTGCTGTGAACGTGTTTCGCCAATTTGGCGTGCAGTTTTTTCATCTTCAAACACAACGAAGCGGTCACCCGCCTGTGGTACATCATTCAACCCTGTAATTTCAACAGGAGTGGACGGGCCAGCTTCTTTAACGCGACGGCCTAAGTCGTTCACCATAGCACGCACACGTCCGAATGTGTTTCCGACAACGATCGGATCCCCGATTTTCAAAGTACCATTCTGGACAAGCAATGTCGCCACAGAGCCGCGCCCTTTGTCGAGCTGAGCTTCAATCACGGTACCGATTGCATTTCTATCTGGATTTGCTTTGTATTCTTCCACTTCACCTACAAGAAGAATCATTTCAAGTAAGCTGTCGATCCCTTCACCAGTCAATGCCGAGATTGGTACAAAGATTGTATCCCCGCCCCATGCTTCCGGTACAAGACCATACTCTGTCAGTTCCTGCATTACACGGTCAGGATTTGCAGCTGGTTTATCCATCTTGTTGACGGCAACGATAATTGGTACTTCGGCCGCTTTAGCATGGTTCAATGCTTCCACTGTCTGTGGCTTGACACCGTCATCGGCAGCAACAACGAGAATCGTGATATCCGTAATTTTCGCACCGCGTGCACGCATTGTTGTGAAGGCTGCGTGACCAGGTGTGTCAAGGAATGTGATTTTCTTGCCATTATCTTCGACCTGGTAGGCACCGATATGCTGAGTGATTCCGCCAGCTTCGCCAGCAGTCACCTTAGTATTTCGGATAGAGTCCAGCAGCGTTGTTTTACCATGGTCAACGTGGCCCATGATGGTAACAACTGAAGGTCTCTCAACCAATGCTGCAGCCTCGTCCTCAGTGAAGTATACTTCAAGGTCTGTTGAATCGATCTTGATTTCCTCTTCTACTTCAACACCATAGTCAGTAGCAATCAATTCGATCGCGTCTTTATCGAGATCCTGGTTGATTGTTGCCATGACACCAAGCATAAAGAGCTTCTTGATGATTTCTGAAGGCTCACGGTTAAGCTTCTTGGCCAGTTCAGCTACTGTGAGGGATTCACTGAAGGTAATCTTTGATGGAAGCTCTTTTACCTTCTTTGGCTGTTGTTGCACCTGCTGTTGGTTCTGTCTGCCTTTATTCTGGTTCTGCTGCTGGTTCCTGTTCTTGTTGTTCTGTTTGTTCTTATTGTTTTTGTTGAACGGCTGGGAATTACCAGGCTTTTTAGCTGCTGCTGATGTTTTCACCTTTTCAGGTGTTGTCGCACGGCGCTCATCATCAGAAAACGCGCTGGCAGTCGTCTTAAGCTGCGGTTTCTGCTGTCCGTTATTGTTTCTTTGCTGGTTTTGGGCCTGATTGCGATTCTGGCCCTGGTTTGGCTTTTGGCCATGATTTGGTTTTTGTTGGCCCTGGTTGCGGTTTTGGCCCTGGTTGTCGCCCTGTGAAGCCTTTGGCTGATTTTGCTGCGGCTTCTTTGCTTCCTGATTACCATCTTTCTTTTGGTAGATCGAATCAAGCTTCTTTACAGTTTCATCTTCCATTGCAGTCATATGGTTGGAAACTTCAATATTCATTTCTTTTAATTTTATAATCACGTCTTTACTCGATAAATTATGCTTCTTTGCATATTCATAAACGCGTGTTTTACTCATATTTTCACCCCCGCTAGAATTAATCGAGCAACGTCAACAGTTTTTTTGCAAAACCCTCGTCCAACAGGGCTACTACAACACGTGCATCCTTTCCAATTGCCTGGCCAAGCTGGAACCTGTCCGGAACCACCTTGCAGGGAACGTTATAGGAATTGCACTTGTCGGTAATCTTTTTTGTAGTATTTGCGGATGCATCCGCTGAAAGCAAAATGAGTTTCGCTTTTCCGCTTCTGATTTCTTTGACGGAAAGCTCTTCCCCTGAAATAATTTTCCGCGCTCGATTGGCTAAACCAAGCAGTGACATCCATTGATTAGAGTTCATCAGGATCGTCTGCTCTCCTTTTCGATGAGGTCATTCAGCTCATCATATATTGCATCGTCCACTTGTGTTTCAAGCTGCTTGGACAATATATTTCGTTTTCTTGCTAATTCCACTGCTTCTTTTTCTTTTGAAAGATATGCACCACGGCCTGATTTCTTCCCTGTCAGGTCAACGGACACTTCTCCTTCTTTGGAGCGAACGATGCGAACTAGTTCTTTTTTCGGTCTCATTTCACCGGTTGCGACACATTTTCGCATAGGAACCTTTTTACGGCTGTTCACGATCATTCACCTCACATTAATCGATGTCTTCATTTTCATAATCATCATCAGCAGATAATAGCGGCTCATTGTCGCGTGGATAGATCCCGGACTCCCTAGCCTCAGTTTCCGCCTTGATGTCAATTTTCCATCCAGTCAGCTTAGCGGCAAGTCGCGCGTTTTGTCCGCGTTTTCCAATCGCCAGCGATAGCTGATAATCAGGAACGATTACCGTTGTTGCTTTTTCCTCTTCATTGACAATGACATCAAGTACTTTAGAAGGGCTCAATGCATTTGCAACAAATACTACTGGATCCTCAGACCATTTGACGATGTCGATTTTTTCGCCCTTAAGCTCATTAACGACAGCCTGGACCCGATTACCGCGAGGACCGACACATGATCCTACTGGGTCAACCTCTGCGTTATCAGAATGGACAGAGATCTTTGAACGATCACCTGCTTCACGTGCGACTGACTTAATTTCAACAGTGCCGTCATAGATTTCAGGTACTTCAATTTCGAAAAGTCTCTTTAACAGTCCCGGATGGGTTCTGGAAACGAAAATTTGTGGACCTTTAGTGGTTTTTTCAACCTTGGTGATAAAAACTTTGATGCGGTCATGAGGCTTGTAATGTTCGTTTGGCATCTGTTCATTCGCTGGCAGAATCGCCTCGATCTTACCCAGGCTCACATAGATGAACTTTGGATCCTGACGCTGGACGATGCCTGTCATGATATCCTCTTCACGATCGATGAATTCTGAATAGATGATACCTCTTTCAGCTTCACGGACACGCTGGGTGACAACTTGTTTGGCAGTCTGTGCGGCAATCCTGCCGAAGTCCTTCGGTGTGACTTCGAGTTCAACTACATCTTCTACTACATAGTTAGGATTGATTTTTTGTGCCTCTTCCAGTGAAATCTCCAGGCGAGGATCGAAGACTTCATCAACGACTTCCTTTCTGGCAAAAACACGCATTGAACCATTTCCCAAATTCAAGTCGATCCGGACGTTTTGGGCTTGATTAAAGTTGCGTCGGTACGCAGAAATAAGTGCTGCCTCAATTGCGTCAATTAAAACGTCCCTGGAAATCCCTTTTTCTTTTTCAAGAATTGTAAGAGCATCCAACAATTCGCTGCTCATGAGATATAAATCCCCCTTTTTTAACTACCCATCTTTTTAAGGCTTTTTTCAGAAACTATGTAACCCGATCATCCAAATTGGCCTTTAAACTAATTAACTGAAGATATTTCTGGACAGATTATGAAAAAGTGACTGCTAGCCTTGCGCCGGCAATCTTATCAAAAGGTATTTGAACTGTTTTCTTTCGGGTTTTAATCTTCATTTCCACAGTTACGGTTTCACCATTATAATCGGTCAAGATCCCCTCAAACGCCTTTTCCCCATCAATTGGTTCATACGTCTTTATAAAGACATTCTTGCCGATTGCTTTTTGATAATCCTTTTCCTTTTTCAAAGGGCGTTCTGCACCTGGTGAGGATACTTCCAAAAAGTAGTTATGCGGGATTGGATCAATGGCATCAAGCTTCTCGCTAAGGCGCTCACTGACGATGCCGCATTCCTCGATATCAATTCCGTTGTCCTTATCAATGTATACGCGCAGGAACCAGTTCTTTCCCTCTTTGACGTATTCAATGTCTACTAATTCCAAGTTATTTTCATTTAAGATGGGAGTTACTAGCTCTTCCACTGTTTCTGTTACCTTGCTCATAAAATCCCTCCTTTGACATAACATGACTTCATACTTTTTTGGTTATTATCCCACGAAAAAGTGCTTAACAAACAAGAAAGAGCGGGTTGCCCCACTCTCCTCTGCCAGAGTTATCCTTAGTATTTCCAATAAAAATATAACATAACCAGATATTTATTGCAAACAAAGGGTGTCTCAACGTTGATTTCATGCAGTTAGCCATGGTTATTGTCTAACAAAAATAGACCCCGGAAACGGAGTCTATTTTATTCATTACTAGTAAGTCAGCTTTAGAATAATGACAATTGGTTCTGGTCGGGCATTCCTTCCAGGCAGCCATGATTATCGAGATATTCCAAGATTGTCTTTGAAATCTTCCCGCGCTGCTGGAGGTCTTCTTTTGACAGGAACTCTCCCTGTTCACGCGCATTGACAATATTGATCGCAGCGTTTGTACCAAGTCCTGGAATCGCATTGAATGGCGGAATCAATTTATCATCTTCAATGATGAATTCTGACGCACTAGATTTGTACAAGTCTACTTTCGCGAATCCAAAGCCTCGTTCGCACATTTCAAGTGCCAGTTCCATGACGGTCATCAAGTTCTTCTCTTTTGTGGAAGCATCAAGCCCCTTGGCGTTGATTTCCTCGATGACTGCACGGATACTTTCAGAACCGCGGACCATAGCGTCTACATCGAAATCATCGGCCCTGACTGTGAAGTATGCTGCATAGTACATAAGCGGATGATGCACTTTGAAATACGCGATCCTGACAGCCATCAAAACGTAGGCAGCTGCGTGAGCTTTAGGGAACATGTACTTGATTTTTTTACAAGAATCAATATACCACTCAGGCACCTTGTTCTTCCGCATTTCCTCTTCCATTTCATCCGTCAGGCCTTTACCTTTACGGACGGATTCCATGATTTTAAACGCGAATGCCGGCTCTAGGCCCTGATAGATCAGGTATACCATGATATCATCACGGCAGCCGATTACCTCACTAAGATTACAGATATTATTATGGATCAATTCCTGGGCATTGCCGAGCCAAACGTCCGTTCCATGGGAAAGGCCGGAGATCTGGACAAGCTCAGAGAATGTCGTTGGCTTCGTATCTTCAAGCATCTGGCGTACAAACCGCGTACCGAATTCCGGTATCCCGAGGGAACCAGTCTTGGACATGATTTGTTCCTCTGTCACTCCCAATGATTCTGTACCGCTGAAAATCTTCATCACTTCAGGATCATCAGTCGGGATTGTCTTAGGATCGATTCCGCTTAAATCCTGAAGCATCCTGATTACCGTCGGGTCATCGTGACCGAGAATATCCAGTTTTAACAAGTTATCGTGAATTGAATGGAAATCAAAGTGGGTTGTTTTCCATTCAGAAGTGCTGCTGTCTGCCGGGAACTGGATTGGCGAAAAATCAAAAATATCCATGTAATCAGGCACAACGATGATGCCGCCTGGGTGCTGTCCGGTTGTTCGTTTGACACCCGTACACCCAGATGCAAGGCGGTCGATTTCCGCCCCCCTCAGATTAAGGTTGTTGTCACCCTGATAGCCTTTTACATAACCATAAGCCGTTTTATCAGCAACGGTACCGATTGTCCCGGCACGATAAACATAATCTTCACCGAACAGGACTTTGGTATAGTTATGGGCACGCGGCTGGTACTCACCTGAGAAGTTCAAGTCGATATCGGGAACCTTGTCTCCTTTAAATCCGAGGAAGGTTTCAAACGGAATGTCATGACCGTCTTTTTTATATTTAATTCCGCAATCAGGACAATCTTTGTCGGGAAGGTCAAAACCTGAACCGACGGACCCATCATTGAAGAACTCTGATTTTTTGCACTTAGGGCATACATAGTGCGGCGGAAGCGGATTGACCTCGGTGATTTCCGTCATCGTTGCAACGAAGGAAGATCCGACCGATCCACGCGAACCTACAAGATAGCCGTCATCCAGTGACTTTTTAACTAGTTTGTGAGAAATCAGATAGATAACAGCAAATCCATTATCTATGATACTCTTCAGTTCTTTTTCAAGGCGCGCCTCTACGATTTCCGGAAGGTCGTCCCCATAGATGCTTCGGGCCATTCCATAGCTCATGCTGCGCATTTCTTCATCGGCGCCTTCAATTTTCGGCGTGTAAAGATCGTCTTTGATTGGTTTGATGACATCGATCATGTCCGCAATCTTATTCGAATTTTCAACGACAACTTCTTTCGCTTTTTCCTCTCCCAGAAACTTAAAGGCGTCAAGCATTTCATTTGTGGTCCTGAAATGCACGTCAGGAAGCTCATGGCGGTTCAGCGGATTGGCACCACCCTGGGAATTGACCAGGATTTTGCGGTATATCTTATCATTTTCATTCAAGTAGTGCACATTTCCTGTAGCCACTACCGGCAAGTCCAGCTTCTCGCCAAGCTTGACGATATTGTTAATGATATCCTCAAGCGCTTTCTGATCCCTGACTAATTCCAGCTCCAGCAAGTGAGCATAAACCGCTTTTGGATGGACTTCAAGATAGTCATAGAACTGCGCTGCCTCTTCGACTTCTTCCGGTCCTTTTTGCATCATGCCTTCAAAAACTTCCCCTTTGTCGCATCCGGAACCAATCAGGATCCCTTCGCGATGCTTATTCAGCAAAGAACGCGGAATTCTTGGCACTCTGTAAAAGTAATCAATATGAGAAATCGAAACCAGCTTGAAGATGTTTTTCAAACCAACTTCATTTTTAGCCAACAAGGTAGCGTGGTATGGACGCGCTCTCTGGAAAGCTTTCCCCTGCCCCATATTGTCATTAAGCTGGTCATGGTATTCCAGTCCTTTTTCAGCGGCATCCTTCAGCATTTTCAACAAAAGGTACCCAGTCGCTTCAGCATCATAAATCGCACGGTGATGCTGTGTCAATTCAATATCGAACTTTTTGGCAAGGGTATTCAATCTGTGGTTCTTCATATCAGGATACAGGAAGCGGCCCAATTCCAGTGTATCTATTACCGGATTTGGAGCTTTTCCTATCCCAATCTTTTTATAGCCGACATTCAGGAAGCCCATATCGAAAGATGCGTTGTGGGCAACAAGTACACTGTCTGCTGTCCACTCATGGAACCTTTTCAGGACTTCACTAACCTCTGGTGCATTCCGGACCATATCATCTGTGATGCCGGTCAGATTGATCGTTGTGGCGGACAGCCTATGGTGTGGATTTGCGAACGATTCGAACCGGTCGATGATTTCACCGCCGCGAATTTTGACAGCCGCAAGTTCAATGATCGTATCATATACAGCTGACAAACCAGTTGTTTCGACGTCAAAAACGACATACGTATCGTCTGCCAGCACTCGATGAGCGTCATTATAGGCAATCGGCACCCCATCATCCACGAGATTGATTTCTACACCATAAAGGATTTTGATATCATTTTTCTTCCCGGCTCCATATGCCTCCGGGTAAGACTGGACGACTGCATGGTCTGTGATCGCAACGGCCTTGTGTCCCCACTTTGCTGCCTGGGCGACCAGTGCGCTAACAGGAGTCACTGCATCCATCTGGCTCATTGGACTGTGAAGGTGAAGCTCGACTCTTTTTTCGCCTTCTGGCGCAGAATCGATTCTTCCTTTAGGTTTGATTTCATTCACGTCATTTCCAATCATGACAAGATCGCGAACAAAAGTATCGTTCTGGATGCTTCCTCTTACCTTTAGCCACATCCCCTTTGATATACGCTGGTAAATAGCTGCATCTTCCTTATCACGAGAAAACATTTTTACCATGATGGAGCTGGTGTAATCGGTAATCTTGAAAGTCAGAAGCGTCCTGCCGCTGCGAAGCTCTTTTGTCTCTGCAAAGAAAACATAACCCTCGACGGCTACACGGCGCTCTTCATCAACGATGTCCTCAAGCTTGCGGAAATCAGCATCATCTTTGATTGTCAGGCCGATGGTTACTGGCCCGTCCTGAGCTGGTCCATCACCCTGAGCTTTTTCTGCTTCCTTCTTCTGCATTTCAATCATCGCCATCAATCCGCGTTCCTGGTCTTCTTTTTCCTTTGCCTTAATGAACTTTTCATATTCATCAGAAGTGCTTTCTTCACTGACGACAGTATCTATCGTCAATGGCGGAAAACCAAAACCCTGGTAGATCTCTGCAATAATGACTCCGTATTTCCTCTTAAGAGCAAGTCCTTCTGCTTCATTCCTGGCTGTTAGAATGATTTTTGTCCCCTGTACTTTTGGTACCTGTTCATTCAGGAGCTTCAACAACGGAGGTGCTATACCATCGATTTCCTTGATGCACATCTTCCAGTAATCAAGGATTTGCTGCTCGCTGATTGCCTGCTCCAGCACTCTCACCGAATACGAGATTTTAGCAATATGTGAAAAAGTCTGCTCCAGTTTTCCTGTGAAGCTGCTAAAAAGCTGACAAGGAATGATTCTTTCAAATTGGAAAAAGAAATGCCATTTTCTTGCCTGCTTTTCAATTAAAACCCTATCAATCTCAGCATTTTGAAATTGGATGACAATAGCATCTTCTGTAAGCTGCAGTTGCTGCAGCAGGAGCTGAAACCTTTCTTTTTTCCCTGACGAAAGATCACTCATGTTTATTTCTCTCCCATCTGAAAAGCTTGAATTCTATCTATCGGGCAAAAAGGCCCGTTGAAAACTGGTTTAGTTTTATTATTGAGTGTTTAATAGCAAAGGTTATTATAACATAAAATGGTTGCGCGGTTACCTGTGTTTGATATTTCCATTTCGATTCATCAATACATTCCTAACAATTAATTTCGAGTGGTTAAAATCAAGACAAAATTAATCTTTTTTCACTTATTCGAGTTGGGAACGGGGCTGTTGATTTCCGTTCCAGGCGCTTCGCTTTCCGCTGGAAGAATATGAAAAAGACCAACTGCCGTCTTTTTCATAAGCAATTCTTCCTTGGGGCTGGCGGTGAGCCTCCTCGCCGCCGTTGGCGTCTGCGGGGTCTCACCTGTCCAGCTGATCCCGCAGGACATTGATTAGCTTCCTCGAACCTGCCCACGCACGAAGAAAATGCGTTAGCATTTTCGAGGAGTCTACGCGCCTTCCACTCTAATCAACAGGGCTTCTAAACTCATTATGGTTTACCTTTTCGAAACCAGGTTCATGAGGATATTAAACCGCTTGATAAAAAGCAATACACAAACTGAAAGAACTATTCTCTTAACATGGTTGATAATTTCTTAAAACAAGTTCTAATTTCATTAATCTCTCAAAGTACAGCTATAATCGGACATATAATCTTCATACAAAGTCCTTGGATAATAAAAATATAATTATTTGCGTGTAATGAAAAAAGCGGACCCTGAAAAGGATCCGACTTCTGATTATAGTTCTTTCAAAATGTTTTTCAGTGTATCTGCCAGGTCATCTTTGTGTACTTCCTGCATTTCACCGTTTTTGCGGATTTTTACTTCGACGATTCCTTCACTGGCTTTCTTGCCGACGGTGACTCTTACTGGCAAACCAATGAGGTCCGAATCAGCGAATTTCACTCCTGGGCGTTCCTGTCGGTCATCCAGCAGGATTTCCATTCCAGATTGCTGCAGGCTGGAATACAGTTCTTCAGCCAGGTCTGCCTGGGCACTGTCCTTCATGTTCACAGCGATCAAATGGACATCGAATGGAGAAATATTCGTTGGCCATACGAGTCCATTTTCGTCATTGAATTGCTCGGCAACTGCTGCCATTGTACGGGATACCCCGATCCCATAGCAACCCATGATCATCGGTTTGGACCTTCCATTTTCATCAAGGATTTCAGCATTCATTGATTCACTATACCTTGTGCCAAGCTTGAATACATGGCCTACCTCGATTCCCTTTGCGAAAACGATCGTTCCCTGCCCATCAGGTGATGGATCTCCTTCTTTAATAAAACGAAGATCAGTAAAGGCTGCAACCTTGAAATCACGGTCAGGGTTTACATTTGTATAATGGTAATCTTCTTCATTGGCACCGCAGACACCGTTGACGATTGCTTCAACAGCATGATCTGCAAGCACCTCTACGCCATCCACTCCGATTGGTCCCAAGGAGCCGACTGAGCAGCCAAGTACTTCTTTAGTTGTATTGGTGTCTGCTAATTCAACATTAGCAGCTCCATAATAATTTTTCAGCTTGATATCATTCACTTCATGGTCGCCACGTACTAAAACAAGTACAAAGCGATCATCTACTTTGAACAGCAGTGACTTGATGCAGTCTTTTTCTTCTACATTCAGGAAGCTTGAAACTTCTTCGATTGTCTTCTTGCCTTCTGTGCGAACCTTTTCCAGCTCCTTAGCCGGCTCGCCGCTCTTTTCGTACACTGCAGTGACTGGAGCCATTTCGATGTTCGCAGCATAATCGGACGTATCAGAATAAGCAATGGTATCCTCTCCAATATCCGAAAGGACCATGAACTCGTGCGTGTCCTTTCCTCCCATTGCTCCCGAATCAGCAATGACCGCACGGAAATTCAAGCCACATCTCCGGAACACATTGGAGTATGCCTGGAAAATGCGTTCATATACCTCATCCAGACTCTCCTGTGTCGCATGGAATGAATACGCATCCTTCATGATGAATTCGCGGCCGCGAAGGAGTCCGAATCTTGGGCGCTTTTCATCGCGGAATTTCGTTTGGATCTGATAAAGTGTCAGCGGCAGGCGCTTATAAGACTTTACTTCGTCACGCACAATGCTGGTGATGACCTCTTCATGAGTTGCACCGAGGGCAAACTCACGATCATTCCTGTCCTTCAGTCTCATTAGCTCTGGTCCATAAGAATACCAGCGGCCGGATTCCTGCCAGAGTTCCGCTTGCTGAAGTGCAGGCATGAATAACTCTGCCGCACCGGCATGATTCATTTCTTCCCTGATGATTGCCTCTACTTTTTGCAGGACCTTTCGCCCTAAAGGCATGTATGTATAGATACCGCTGGCATTTTGGCGGATGAAGCCGGCTCTTAGCAATAGCTGATGGCTTTTTACATCTGCGTCTGCTGGTACTTCTCTTAAAGTAGGAATAAGCGACATACTTTGCTTCATTGATTAACACCTCATTATGATAATTTCATATCTTTTGAAAAAATCTTCCTGCCCGATGAATCCCGGGCAGGAAGTCCATTTCTATCCTTCTGTTTTTTACAGGAAAAACCTTTGAATATCGTTCCATGTGACCACTAGCATCAGAAGCATCAATAACGCGAATCCAATGAAGTGGACCATTCCTTCTTTTTGCTTGTCGATTGGTTTTCCTCTAAGCGCTTCAACTGCAAAAAAGGTCAGCCTGCCGCCATCCAAAGCTGGGAATGGAAGCAAGTTCATGATCCCAAGGTTAATGCTCAGGATCCCAGCCCATTTCATTAAATAGAAAATCCCTGACTTGGCTACAGTATCAGTGGACACATAGATTCCTACCGGGCCCGACAAGGCGTCAATCGAAAATTGGCCAGTCAGGAGTTTCCCCAGCATGGAGAAAATTTCAGTTGTCCAGAAATACGTTTCCTTGACTCCGTATGAGATCGATTTTAATGGTGATTTTTCAACAGGGCTATAAACACCAATCAAACCGATTTTTTCACCTTCTACGTCTTTCACTTCAGGCGTAACCGGCACATCCATGCTCTGTCCTTCACGGTTAATCGAGAAATCAAGCTCATTTCCAGGGTTTTTGCGGATGATTTCCACAACATCCTGCCAGCTTGAAACTTCTGAGCCTTCAATGCTGTTGACTACATCACCTTCCTGAAGACCAGCCTTAAGGGCACTGCCATCAGGAGTTAGCTTGCCCAGTACCGGTTCATTCGATGGAATCCCCTGGAACAAAGCAAGGATAATGAAAATCACCATTGCCAGGATAAAATTCATCATCGGTCCTGCGAAGATTGCCATTGTTCTTTGGCCAAGTGTTTTAGAAGCGAATTGCCTGTCAAATGGCGCAATCTGTGTTTCTACGCCGTTTTCGACAAGTACCGCTGTTTTACTGACCGGAAAGGTTGTCAGAAGGCTGTCGTCCTCCCCTTCCTCGTAACCTTTAATAAAAAGCTCGTGTTCAATATCCGCTTTTTCAACTTCGATGACTCTTGCATCAGGATACTTTTCCTTGTTCGTAAGGATGATTTTTTGAACTTCATCATTCTTATTAAAAAGCAAACCCACTCTGTGCCCTGGCTTGATTTCAATCATTTCAGGGTCTTCGCCAGCCATTCTCACAAAGCCGCCGATGGGGAGGAGACGGATCGTATAAACCGTTTCATTTTTCTTGTGCGAGAAGACTTTAGGACCGAATCCAATCGCAAATTCCCGGCAAAGGATGCCAGCCCGCTTGGCGAATATCAGATGCCCAAGTTCATGGAAGAATACGAGGGCGCCAAAAATAACAATGAAGGCTATAACTGTATTCAAATTATCTAACCACCTTTTTTAAGGATAAGAATCCACTTTGTTAGACTCACCTTTATACTAGCGAATTTACAAAGTTTCTTGTTTCTCTGTCAACCTCTTGGATAGTTTCGAGGTCTGGAGTTTCAATGATGCCATGGTGTTCCATTGCTTTCTCTATTAAGTCTTCAATTTGGAGGAAAGTGATTTTGTCCTCTAAAAAGGCGGCAACCGCGGCTTCATTTGCCGCATTCATCACTGCAGGCATCGTACCTCCTGCCCGCCCGGCATCATAAGCAAATTTCAGGCAGCGGAATCGTTCAAAATCCATATCCTTGAAATGAAGCCTTCCTATTTCGGCCAGGTTCAGCCTCTTTCCTGACACAAGCGGCAGCCTGTCTGGGTATGTAAGAGCATACTGAATCGGCACTTTCATATCTGGCGTCCCAAGCTGGGCGATGATACTGGTATCATGGAATTCAACCATCGAATGGATGATACTCTCCCTGTGGAGCAGAACCGAAATATCGTCATAAGGAAGAGAAAATAGCCAGTGTGCTTCGATTACCTCTAAACCTTTGTTCATCATTGTCGCGGAATCAATCGTTATTTTTGCTCCCATCGACCAGTTAGGGTGGTTCAAAGCATCTGATTTTGTCACACCATGCAGTTCTTCCCTTGCCTTGTCCCTGAAGCTCCCTCCAGATGCTGTAAGGATTAGACGCTCAATATTCTTTTCTTTTTCTCCCTGTAAAGCCTGGAAGATGGCGGAATGTTCACTGTCGACCGGAAGGATGGCCACGTTATGGCGTTTTGCTTCTTCCATGATGATATGGCCTGCGGTGACAAGTGTTTCTTTATTTGCAATCGCGATGGTTTTGCCTGAACGAATTGCTTCGAGTGTCGGCTTTAACCCTACACTGCCAAGTACAGCGTTAACAAGAACATCAGCCTTGCTAAAAATCGCTGTTTCTTCAAGACCAGCCAGTCCATGTACTATTTTGACCGATGGAAATTCTGGCTTTAAACGGTCAGCATCATCCTTCTCCTGTACCGAAACCAGTTCTGGCTGAAATTCATTGATGATTTTGCCGCAAAGCTCTATGTTCCGGCCAGCAGACATTGAAACAAGTTTGAATTCCTCAGGATGTTCCCTGATGACTTCAAGTGTCTGGATCCCAATCGATCCTGTCGCACCCAACAAGCTGATTCTTTTCACAATTCTTTCACTCCTAATATCTTCAACGGGGTTTTAATGTCCACCCCCGGAACGATCATGCGTTTAGGTTCTATCTTAGAATAAAAAAATCAATCACAACAGATGGATTAAGTGGATTAATGGCCAGACAAACAGCAGACTGTCAAACCTGTCTAGCATGCCGCCATGTCCAGGAAGGATGTTGCCTGAGTCCTTTACATTATAATGACGTTTCAAAGCAGACTCTACAAGATCGCCTATTTGTCCAAAAACTGATAAGAAGGCAGTCGCAGCCAATAGGATAATGGCCGATACGTCCATATCACCGAATATGCTGAACAGCAGCGCAACGACAAGCGCGGATGCTACACCGCCAAAAAAGCCCTCGGTCGTCTTGTTCGGGCTGATTTCTGGCCAAAGCTTATGTTTGCCAATTGCCCTTCCGATAAAATACGCTCCTGAATCGGTCGCCCAAATGATGAAAAGCGAATAAAATACATAAATCAGGTTTGCTTCCCGTGTTTCAATGAAGAAATAAAAACCAAGTCCAACATAAAGAGTCGACATAATCGAAAAGGCAACATCTTCAAAAGTGAAGCGATTTTTAGTGATGACAGTATATGTCAAAAACAAAAGTACTCCAAGGAAGAAAAGCTCCAATTTTGTATAATCAATCTCATTTAAAAAGCCGCTGTACTGACTGGGAATCAGGAAAATCCATAATAGGAGCAGAGATAGAATCCCCGGAACTGAGAAAAGATTTAACTGCTTCATTTTCAGCGCTTCATATAAGGCTACGGAAGCTATTAAATATACCATTGCGATGAATGGCCAGCCTCCGAAAATCACGATTGGAAGAAAAATAGCTGCTGCTATGACTGCTGTAATGATTCTTTGCTTCATTTACTTATTCACACCTTTTTTATACTCCTCCAAAACGCCGCTGACGGCCCTGGAATGCTTCTATTGCTTCAATTAAATGTTCTTCGTTAAAGTCGGGCCAAAGTACGTCAGTGAACCAGAACTCCGTATAGGCAAGCTGCCAGAGCATGAAATTGCTCAAACGGATTTCTCCGCTTGTCCTGATCAATAAATCGGGATCATTCATGTCCTTTGTCATCAAATATGAAGAGAAGGCTTCTTCGGTTAAATCATCTTCTGAAATCTTGCCATTTTTTATATCGATCATGATTTTTTTGACACCATCTAAAATTTCTGCCCTGCTACCATAATTAAGGGCAAAATTCAGAACAAGGCCTGTATTATCCTTTGTATCCTCCATCGCTTTCCCGACCGCTTTTCTTGTATGCTCTGGAAGCTTATCCATATAGCCAATCATTTCGACACGGACATTTTCTTCAATCAATTCAGGAAGGAAGGTACCCAGGAACTCTTCTGGCAGCTTCATCAGGAAATCAACTTCCATTTTCGGCCTTTTCCAGTTTTCTGTAGAGAAAGCATATACAGTCAGAGTTTTGACTCCAATTTCATTGGCCAGTTTTGTTATTTTGCGGACAACCTTCATTCCTTCATGGTGGCCAGCTACACGGGGCAACGCACGTTTTTTGGCCCAGCGTCCGTTTCCATCCATGATAATGGCTACATGGGACGGGACTTGATGTTCTTTTATCTGAAGTATACGATCTCGGAAACCGGAAGGACTTGGCTCCTTCTTCCACGGATTCATTTTATTTAACATTGTGACAGCTCCCCCAAAAGATTATCTTTAGCACCATTCATTCAATCCGGCTGACTTTTCCCGGAAATGGTCTGGCACTGAAGCTGGACTGCTCACCAAAAGCCATAGAGTAATCCTTTTCTTCTCTCTTTCTTTTCCATATGCCACTATCATACCAAAAAAGAATAAAGATATCTCTATAAACGGATGGACTATGCGTGATATTATTTTGTTTTTGTCTGCTCCATTTCAATAGCAGCCTTATAAACAGACTATGTTGTTCAAAAGTAAAACAGAATAATACGGCTGATATTATTATATTCTATCATTCAGGCCGTTTACGTAAACTCATTGTTTTATGTACTTTACGAAAATTTGCAGTTTTATCAGAATGAAAGCTGATTCCACTTCCCAAAAGTCTCTCTAGCAAAACCCTGACTTAGTTGGCTGGTGCCAATTCCACTTTTCTTCATTCCCGCTAATATGTATAGAGAAAAAACCCCCTGGAAAACAGAGGGTTTTCGATGATCATTACCTGGAATTAAACTTCCATGATTTCTTTTTCTTTGTCTTTCGCAATCTGATCGATCTTGGCAATATGCTCATCAGTAAGCTTTTGAATATCGTCAGAGTATCCACGAAGGTCATCTTCAGTGATTTCTCCGTTTTTCTCTAGTTTCTTCAAATCTTCATTTCCATCACGGCGGATGTTGCGGACAGCGATTTTTGCTTCTTCAGCTTCCTTTTTCACGAGCTTCGCAAGTTCTTTCCGTCGTTCTTCAGTTAGCTGAGGAATCGCGATTCTGATGATGGATCCATCATTAGCTGGGTTTAGCCCCAAATCAGACTTTAGGATTGCCTTTTCAATTTCGCCAAGGATTGACTTATCATACGGCTGGATGACCAGAAGACGTGCTTCCGGCACAGAGATTCCCGCAAGCTGATTGACCGGAGTTGGTGCACCATAATAATCCACCTGAATCCTGTCTAAAAGAGAGGCATTTGCCCTCCCTGCACGGATGCTGGCAAGTTCGCGTGTAAAAGCTTGGATCGCTTTTGACATTCTTTCTTTTACATTAGCAATAGCTTCTTTTGGCATTAGTTTTTCCCCCTCACGATTGTTCCGATTGTTTCACCCATTACTGCCCGTTTAATATTCCCCTTTTCCATAATTGAGAATACAATTAACGGGATATCATTGTCCATACATAGGGATGACGCAGTTGAATCCATGACAGCAAGACCTTCCTTCAACACATCCAAATAAGAAAGTTCTTCGTATTTAGTCGCATTCTTATCAACGCGCGGATCAGCAGAGTATACACCATCGACGTTATTTTTCGCCATAAGGATTACATCTGCTTCGATTTCTGCAGCCCGGAGTGCAGCAGTAGTATCCGTCGAGAAGTACGGATTCCCTGTTCCGGCAGCAAATATAACAACGCGTTTCTTCTCGAGATGTCTGATTGCCCTTCTTCTGATATACGGTTCTGCAACCTGACGCATTTCGATGGAAGTTTGAACCCTTGTCTCGATTCCCGCTTGTTCCAGACTGTCCTGCAATGACAGGGAATTCATGACGGTAGCAAGCATGCCCATATAGTCTGCCGTCGCTCTGTCCATTCCCATTTCTTCGCCGATCTTGCCTCTCCAGATATTTCCTCCGCCTACTACTACAGCGACTTCCACATCCAGTTCAGCAATCTCCTTTACCTGGTCTGCAACATTTTTGATTACCGACGGATTGATGCCAAATCCTTGTTCTCCGGCTAATGCTTCTCCACTTAACTTTAAAACAACTCTTTTGTATTTAGGGCTGGTCATAGGGTACCTCCATATGTAATTTAAGGCTTTCCGAAAGCAGGCATGCTCACGGAAAAAACCTAATTAAAGCTATGTCCAAAAACAGGGAACACTGGAGTGTTCCCTGCAATTACATAGGCTAGTGAAAGATTATTTCTTGTTTACCTGATTCATTACTTCTTCAGCAAAGTTATCTTCACGCTTTTCGATGCCTTCGCCTACTTCATAACGAGTGAACTCACGAAGTGTTCCGCCTTTTGATTCAACAAACTGGCGTACTTTTTGGTCAGGGTTTTTAACGAATGCCTGGTCAAGAACACAAACATCTTCGAAATATTTGCTTAGGCGGCCTTCAACCATTTTAGCAACGATGTTTTCCGGCTTGCCTTCGTTAAGAGCTTGTTGAGTAAGGATTTGACGCTCATGCTCAACTTCTTCTTGAGATACTTCGTCACGTGATACATATTTAGGGTTCAATGCAGCGATGTGCATAGAAACGTCTTTAGCAGCTGCTTCGTCAGTAGTTCCTTCAAGAACTGAAAGTACGCCAATGCGTCCGCCCATGTGAAGGTAAGCACCGAATGCATCGTTATCAGTTTTAGTTACAACTTTAAAGCGGCGAAGTGACAGTTTCTCACCAATTTTAGCAATTGCATTGTTGATAGTAGTTTCTACTGAATCGCCATTTTCCATAGTTTGAGCATTAGCTTCTTCTACAGATGCTGGCTTATTCTTAAGAAGGTGCTCAGCGATTTCCTTAACAAGAACCTGGAAGCCTTCGTTCTTTGCTACGAAGTCTGTTTCAGAGTTTACTTCTAGGATGACTGCTTCATTTCCTTCTGTAAGGATGTAAGTTGTACCTTCCGCAGCGATACGGTCAGCTTTTTTTGCAGCTTTAGCGATACCTTTTTCACGAAGGAAATCGATAGCCTGGTCCATATCACCATTTGTTTCCTGAAGTGCCTTTTTGCAGTCCATCATACCTGCGCCAGTTTTTTCGCGCAATTCTTTTACCATTTGTGCAGTAATTGCCATAATGAAATTCCTCCTAAAATCTCGGTTATATGTAACTATACTTTATTTTAACTTGATTTTGCCAATATAAACCCTAACGAGGCTTATATGGAATAAAGTCTTAAAAAAAGGTGATAAAGGGCGCTTCCCTATATCACCTTATTTTAAATTAAGCTTCTACAGTTTCTGTAGTTTCTTCGCCTTGCTTAGCTTCGATAATAGCGTCAGCCATTTTAGATGTAAGCAATTTAACAGCGCGGATCGCGTCATCGTTCGCAGGGATAACTACGTCGATTTCGTCTGGATCACAGTTTGTATCAACAATTCCAACGATAGGAATGTTCAATTTGCGTGCTTCAGCAACAGCGATGCGCTCTTTGCGTGGGTCAATGATGAAAAGAGCATCTGGAAGAGTCTTCATATCCTTGATTCCGCCTAAGAACTTTTCTAAGCGCTCTTGCTCTTTTTTCAATTGAACTACTTCTTTCTTTGGAAGTACTTCAAAAGTTCCATCTTCAGACATTCTTTCAATGTTCTTAAGACGAGAGATACGCTTTTGGATTGTTTCGAAGTTTGTTAAAGTACCGCCCAACCAGCGTTGGTTCACATAGTACATACCAGAACGAGCTGCTTCTTCTTTAACAGAATCTTGAGCTTGTTTCTTAGTACCTACGAAAAGAACAGTACCGCCGTTACCAGCTAGCTCTTTCACGTAGTTGTATGCTTCTTCAACCTTCTTAACAGTCTTTTGAAGGTCGATGATGTAGATGCCGTTACGCTCAGTGAAGATGTATTTCTTCATCTTAGGGTTCCAACGGCGAGTCTGGTGACCGAAGTGTACACCAGCTTCAAGCAGTTGCTTCATAGAAATTACTGACATTGTGTTTCCTCCTAATGGTTTTGATTTCCTCCGTCCAAATCACCTTCAGCCAGGAACTGCCTGGCAGCACCATCTGGCCAAATCATTGAACGTGTGTATTAACACCATGAGATAATATAGCATAAATAAAACTGACAATCAAGTTAATCTTTCGTATTTTGCCGAAATTTAAGCAAAAGTTCAATCTCTGTTTTCCCTTTATCAAGATCCCTGGCTATTTCTTCGATCGTCAGCCCCTGATGTCTCATGGCTGTAACCTGATCAAACAAGCTGAGTTCTTTTGTTTCTGGCCCCGGATCCGCAGTTTGGCCGCTATCGATTTCTGTCTCATCCGTATCTCCAGGGGTAATTGTGGTTGTTTCACTGGCTTTATGATATGCCTGTCTTGCAGCGTGATAAGATATACCTTTACCGGGACGGTGTTGTTGGATTTCGTGGTCTCTGGCTTCGGGGTCCTTCTGTGATCCCATATCTGTTACATCAGCAGGCTTTTCCGCTTTGTCCGTATTTAATTTAATATTGCTGTTTGACATCAACTCAAGAAACTTATCATTCTCTTCTTTCAATTCAAATAGATAGGACGAAAAAATCTCTTCCATTTCGCTGATGATTTTTCCCTGTTTTTTTTCTGCTTCAACAAGCCGATTCTGCCGTAAATATAATAGGATAATGGCGAAGATTGCTGCCGCGTTCAGTATGAGGCTTAAGAGTAGTAGAAAAGTGGTCATTATATCCCTCTATCCGCTGTAATCAATCACCTTCCCTTTATAAGGGTGGTGTGGCTGTACATCTTGATCATCCTTGCTTTTTTTATCGTCCCTGCCTTTTTGCTGATGGTGGCCTGGTTGGCCGCCATCCTGATTCAGGCGGGCTTCCTGCTTCTGGTTGTTTTTAATCACCGTTTTGCGTTTTAATTCATCTTCCTTCGTCACACTTTGTGCCGCATGTTCCTGAAGATGCTGTCCCCGCTGTTGAAGTTGCTCTTGAATTTTGCCGGCATCATGTGTCCTCGGAAGAGCAATCTGCATTTCGATTGCTTTGAGGCTCATCATGTCACTTCCTAACTAGTGATGGTTCGAGTTTTACAATCGGATTAATCGAAATCTCACTATTTTCGAGATGGAAATTCACCTTTTTATATATCTGGTTTGTCAGGAAAGCGTACTTCCCGAAAAAAACTTTCGTATTTGGAAATACCTTATCATTTACGGTTAAGCAGGAATTCAATCGATCTTGTTTTTCAAGCTGTAAAAACTCCAGATCGGCCAACAGTTCCTCAAGGGATTTTTCAACTTGCAGCCTGGTATTCCGCTGTTTCGCTATCATTTGCTTCTTCTCGTTCGTTAAGGTACCTGCATGCCTGCCAATTTCAGCAAGCTTCACTTCTATTTCTGTCAGTTTCCGGATATTGATTTTGGCTGTTTCGATGGAAGCAATCGTGTCCTGTTCAGTTTTCTCCAACAATGGGTCCCAGCCCACAGCTAATTCTGTTTTAGTAAAGAGCTCATTCCCCAATTCCTTGACTGAAATATTTCGGCCAGCCGAAATAGTGCCTCCGATGATGGTTCCAGTTTGGCAGTCCACATTTCCAGCAGCTGTCAGTTTGCTGTGCAGAATGGATGTCTTGACAATGATATCCTGGCCAGCTTTTACATTTGCCTGGTTAAGGTAATTGGCGAACACGTTCCCGCCTGCAGTCAGCCGGCCCTTCATGGCTCCGGCCACTCCGCCTTTAATGACAATATTCCCTCCAGCCTGGAGATTGGCTGCTTCAACAAGTCCATCTACGATGATATCCCCGCCGGCTTTCAGTTCATAGCCGCTGGGAACATTGCCTTTTATGACGATATTGCCTACAAAATCCAAATTCCCTGTTCTCAGATCAAGATCTCCTCTTACCTCATACACAGGATTAACGGAAATGGATTTCTGCGTAACACTCATTTGTCCATCGCATACGGCATAGAATTGTCCAGCTTCGAACACAACATTATTCCCTGCTTTAACCTTTAGCGGCCGGCCAGGCTTTGCAGGAATGATTCTTCCGGTCACGTCTTTTCCAGGTGTTCCATTGACAGGAGGGACCACACTTGCGAGCAGCTGACCTTTCGTTACTGAAGGGATATGCATAATCGTGCGGAAATGAAAGACTTTCTGTTCCTCAATGCTTGTTTGTTCTAGTTCATTGCGCAGATAGGAATCTTCACCATCCACATTCTCCATTCCAACCGCTATTGCCACAGGATATTCAACAGAAGCAGGACTTTCGGCAATTTGCGCCAATACATCCATTTTAATACCGAACACGACTTGCTCTTTCTCCAAGTAACTCAATAGATTTCGAACAGATATAACAAAATCCTGATCCTGGATATTGAGTTCCAGTTCTGCAGAAAGCCTATCTTTGGATATCCTCACTAAATAATCCGTCGCCAAATCCATCTCCTGCCTTCTATCAGGCTGACTCCAGCCATTTTCTTAGCTTAAAAATTGCCTTTGAATGAATCTGCGAAATTCTGGAGGTAGATAAATTCATGACTTGACCGATTTCTGTTAATGTTAATTCTTCTTTGTAAAACAAACTTAATACAAGCTGCTCTTTATCATTCAATTTAGAGATTTTATCAGCTACTTCTTCAAGCAGTTCAGACTTTATCAGCTTGTCCTCAGGAATTTCAGCCTTATCGTCCTTGATTATGAATGACTGGTTATCACGCTCATCATTTTCATTTGGATGCTCATCTATTGAGAGGACATTCGCGAAAAAATGTTCATTTATAGTCGTGTATATCTCCGTTTCATCCATATTCAATTCTGTGGCGATTTCCTCGATGGTCGCATTGCGCATGTGGCGCTGTTCGAGCCTCTCAATTGCTGCGTCTATTTTCTTTGCTTTTTCCCGGGTACTTCTTGGGAGCCAGTCTTCCTTTCTTAATCCGTCCAAAATTGCCCCGCGAATCCGAAATGAAGAATATGTATCAAACTTCAGATCCCTGTTTGGATCGAATTTTTCCAGAGCATCATATAATCCAATCATTCCTAAACTTCTTAAATCATCCCTGGAAACACTCTTCGGAAGACTCACAGAGATTCTTTGCACATGGTAGGAAACAAGTGGCATATATTTTTTTATCAGCATATTCCCCGCATCCGGATCTCGGGATTGTACCCATTTATCCCATGTAATCTGTTCTTCCGAAGTGGATCCTCGCACCATTGTCATCCTCCTCACGCGCATTACGCTTTTTTCTAGTTGCTATCCAAACTAAATCTCACTATTCCCTTTATTCACAGTCCTGATCTGCATTAAACCGGTCTTCGGGTCGAATTCTATGGTCCTGCCGCTATTGCCGCCGACATCGTGGGCCATAAGCGGGATACGAAATTCTTTCAATTCCTGTAAAACTGCCTCTACATTCCTTGGTCCGATTCTCATCATGTCACTGCTGCCTGAAAATTGGAACATTTGTGCGCCCCCGGCAATCTTTGCTTTAATGCCTGCCTGTCTTGCACCTGATTGAATCATGAGCTCCAAAAGTTCTTTGATTGCTGTATCAGCGAATTTCGCCTTATTCAGCGGTTCGGTACGGGAGAGTAATGAATCGGGAAGCATAACATGCGCCATGCCAGCCAATTCAGCACCCTGATCATACAGCACTACGCCAACACATGATCCCAGTCCAGTGGTCCGGATCAAATCAGGAACTTTCACAATATTCATATCGGCAATGCCCACTTTAATGATTTCTGCTGTTTTATGCATCCACCTTTACTCCCAGCGCAGAAAAAATGATATGGAATGAATCCGGATCAGGCAACAAAAAGAAATGGCCTTTCACACTTTCTGGCAGCTTTGCATCTTCTTCATCCAGTGCAGTATCAATCACGATTGCGTAATCACTTACCTGTGATAACTCCAACAGCCCAAAACTGATGACTGCCCCCACCATATCAATACTAAGAGCAGGAACAGATGGATACAGGCTCAAATTTGTAAAATCGGACAATGAAGAAAGATATGAACCTGATAGAATATTCCCTAATTCTTGAAGTGCCGACAATGCCAGCTCATTGTCCTGTTCATCGGTGAATGTGAATGTCTGGTTCTTAGTCAGCTGGCGGATATATTTTTCTGCCTGAGGGAGAGGAAGGATAAAAAACATACTCCCTGGAGCCTCCCCCTCAATCCGGAGGAATACGCTCGCTACAACATTGTCCGCGCCTCCTGCCAGTTCCATCACTTCATCGAAAGACACAACTCTGACACTGGGCACCTTCATATCAATCTTTTTATTCATTAAGGTAGATAAGGCTGTTGCAGCATGTCCAGCTCCAATATTACCTACCTCTTTTAAAATATCCAGGTGAACGTCCGAAATGCTTTTTAGAAAAGTCATAGCCAGATTCCTTTCCGCCTATAAAGCTTTTTCTTCATCGGACTCAAGAATTTTATCCAAATCAATTAAAATCAATAACCTTCTGTCGAGATTGGCAACTCCTTTGATGAACCCCTCTGCAGCAAGGCCTACTACCTCCGGCGGGGGTTCAATCATGCTTGACGGTATATCAATGACGTCATTTGCTCCATCCACAATCAAACCTACTTCTTTATCCTCATCCGCAACAATGATGACTCGAGTGCTGTCTGAGTAACTTTGTTCCTCCATGCCGAACCTGACACGCAAATCCAATAGCGGAGTAACCACTCCTCTAAGGTTCATAACCCCTTTCACAAACGGGTTCACATGTGGAACTCTTGTGATATGCATGATTTTTTCAATTGACCTAACCTGACTAACAGGAACCGCATATTCTTTTTGATTCAATTGGAATACGATCACTTTCAAATCTGAAACCAAACTTTCAGCCATCTTTATCACTCCTAAAATATCATTCTTCCTTAGCCAGCCAAGGAATTTATTTAATCAATGCGTTGCAATCCACGATCAATGCTACCTGGCCATCACCAAGAATCGTTGCACCGGAAATCGCAAAAACATTGGTTAAGTAATTTCCTAGCGATTTAAGGACTACCTCTTGCTGGCCAATGAAGGAGTCGACGATCAAACCAGCCATTTTATCTCCTTTTCGAACGATAATGACAGAGTGGAATTGATCCTCATCACCTTCGTAAGGAACCTCGAAGATATCTTTTAGGAATAGCAGCGGGACGACCTTGCCCCTGAAATCAATCACCTTTTGATTATGGGCATTCATGATTTCAGAATCCTTGATTATCGCTGTCTCAATGATGGAAGACAGAGGAATAGCGAATTTCTCTTTCTGGATTTCCACTAACATGACCGAAATGATTGATAATGTAAGCGGAAGCTGTATCGAGAAGATCGTGCCCTGATTCTCCTTGGAATCAATAGAAATCGAGCCTCCCAGTGATTCGATGGTATTCTTAACAACATCCAGGCCTACTCCACGTCCTGAGATATCCGAAATAGTCTCTGCTGTAGAAAAACCTGATGAAAGAATCAATTCAAATGCTTGTTTATCCGTAAAGCCAGCAGCAGATTGTTCCGTAATGATTCCCTTGCTGATGGCTTTTTGCAATACTTTGTCTTTGTTGATTCCAGCACCATCATCTTCAATTTCAATGAACACATGGTTTCCGCTATGGAATGCACGCAGCACCACGGTTCCTTCTTCGTTCTTGCCCTTGGCCCTGCGAGCTTCGGGTGATTCAATGCCATGGTCTACAGAATTTCGCAGTAAGTGCACAAGCGGGTCGCCTATTTCATCAATGACAGTACGATCCAATTCTGTTTCCGCGCCGACGATTTCAAGATTGATTTTTTTATTCAAGTCCCTCGCTAATTGGCGAATCATTCTAGGGAAACGATTGAATACCGTCTCCACCTGCACCATCCGCATATTCAGGATGATGTTTTGCAAGTCTCCGGAAATCCTGGACATACGCTCAACCGTTTCAGTTAGTTCACCATTCTCCAATTCCTTGGATATTTGCTCTAATCGGCCGCGGTCGATGACTAATTCTTCAAATAAATTCATGAGAATATCGAGCCGTTCGATATTTACACGGATAGTTTTGCTATTAGTCTGCTGTTTAATGCTGCTCTTACCGTCTTGGACAGGCGCTGCCTCTGATATTGCATTGGCAGAGGACGATTCAGCTGCTGGGGCCTTTTCTGTATCTGTAACGGCTGTTTTTTCCGGGATTTCAATCGTTAATTCTGGGTTTGCTGTATTGAAATCGATTGGCATTACATCCGTTTTGACCACTTCAGATACCTTCATTATCTTGCCTTTGACATCTTCAGGATTCTCCCTTGTGATGATCGTTACAGAAAACTCATCATCAAACTGCTCTTCCTCTAGCTGTTCAACTGAAGGGTTCGCTTTGATTACCTCTCCGATTTTTTCCAGCACTTCAAATACCATGTACACCCGGGCAGCTTTCAGCAGGCAATCTTCACGCAATCCGATTTGTATTTCATACACACCGAACCCCTGCTCTTTAGACTGCTTTAAAACGGTCAGTTCAAATTCATCATAGTTGGAGGAGGACTTAGGAGATGCTTCAAGCGTTGCAGCAGCAGCCACTTCCAAATCTGCCGAACGGGACAAGGGCTCTCCCTTTTCAATTAACTTCAACTTCTCGACTGTATCGGAAACGTTCTTCTTCCCATCTCCTCCGGCAGCAATTGATTCAACCATTTCCTCGAGATGGTCAACAGCCATAAAGATAACATCGAGTATTTCTGGAGTCGTGAGCAAACGATTATTGCGGATAGCATCAAGAACGTTTTCCATTTGATGCGTCAGGCTAGCGAGATCCTCATATCCCATCGTTGCTGACATCCCTTTTAACGTGTGGGCAGATCTAAAAATTTCATTAATGATCGATAAATCCTGTGGATTTTTCTCCAGCTCGAGCAGCTGCTCATTACAGTTCTGCAAATGCTCTCTACTTTCTTCTAAAAACACTTCAAGATATTGGTTTAATTCCATGTGCACCGCACCTCCGGCCTTAAATATAATTCATGATTGTGTCAGCAATGTGATCGACATTTGCCACTTCATCAACCATGTTCGTTGCAATCGCTGCTTTAGGCATCCCAAATACAATCGATGTATCCTGCGATTCGGCAATCGCTTTTACCATGCCGTTCTTTTTCAATTCAACCAGCCCTTTTGAGCCATCCGCACCCATCCCGGTCATGATGACAGCGATTTTCGAGTAATTCTGGATGGTACTGACCGACTCGAACATTACGTCCACGGAAGGACGATGACCGTTTCGGGGAGGTGATTGACTCAGGCTGATTGCCAGAGCCGGGCCAACACTCTTAACCTCGAGATGAAATCCTCCAGGTGCTATATATGCTGTTCCTTTTTGCAGCAGCTCTCCATCCTCCGCTTCCTTGACGGTAATCTCGCTCAAGGAATCCAGTCGGCTGGCAAGGGACTTGGTAAAGCCAGGCGGCATGTGCTGGACAACAAGCACAGGCACGCAGATATCTTTTGGAAGTGATGTTAAAACTTGCTGCAGAGCCCTTGGCCCGCCTGTTGACGTTCCGATACAGACGATTTTTTTTGATTCTTGACTGAATCTTCTGTTGTACAGGGCCTCAGCTGGCTTTTTCTCTGGTTCTATTGCAATGGATAACTGTTTCCTGACCGTTCTTGGTTCGTGCTGACTGTTTATTTTGGATAGATTTGCCTTGCTCGCAGACAACACTTTCTGAATTAACTCTGTTTTGACTTTATGTAGATCAATTGATATGGATCCTGAAGGCTTTGCCACAAAATCCACAGCACCTGCCTGAATTGCCTGCAGTGTCGTGTCCGCACCTTCTTTAGTCGTGCTGGAAAGCATGACGACTGGAAGCGGGCGTTCCTGCATGATTATTTTCAGGACATCGAGCCCATTCAGTTTTGGCATTTCGACATCAAGCGTAATGACATCAGGGCGCATTTCCCGGAATTTCTTTACTGCATCCTCTCCGTTTCGCGCCGAGCCAATAACCTCTATCTCTGGGTGTTCTGATAGAAAGTCGCTGATCAGCTTTCTCATGAAAGCTGAATCATCTACGATGAGAACTCTTATCTTTTCCACTCGACCACTACCTTTCGAAAAGGAATTGCTTCAATCTTGCTGTAAAACTCCTGTTATCTCTCTTTTCGGCATTGTAGCTCTGTTTATTGATATATTTTTCGATAATCTGCGACATTCCCTTTGACGCTTGTGACCGTTCATTGAACAGCACAAAAGGGATTTGCCGCTTTACCGCTTCCTGGACGGATTTATCATCCGGCAGCATACCGAGCTTGATCGGTGTCCTGCCCAGAAATTTTACGAGTACATCCTCAAGCCTGGCCATCGTTTCCCTGCCTTCCTTGACAGAGCCTGCCCTATTGACTACTAGATAAAAGGGCAGCCCGGCATCGGCAAGATGGATGTATTTCATTGTAGCGTAGGCATCCATCAAGGAGGTCGGCTCCGTCGTGGTAATCACGAAAATTTCGTTTACCGAGAGAAGGATTGAGAGAGTTTCTTCATTTAAACCTGCTCCCATATCAAAAATAAGATAATCATATTTTCTTAGTACATCACTTAAGCTTGAGGTAAAATATTCGACACTTTCGCTGTCCATCCGGATCAGATGGCTCAAGCCTGTCCCGCCTGATATATATTCAATCCCATGCGGGCCTTGAAAAATCACTTCTTCCATCGATGCTTTGCCTGAAAGAAAGTCAGCTATCGACAGCGGAGAATGCTTGCCCATTAAAATCTCGATGTTTCCCATTCCGATATCCAGATCAAAGAGCAATACTCGATTTCCCTGCTTTGCCAGGGAAATCGAGAAGTTCAGAGAAAAGTTCGATTTCCCTACCCCTCCCTTTCCGCTGACAACAGCAAGGGTCTTTGCTTCATTCATCGGAATATTTGTCATGAGCCGCTTTCTTAACTTTTCTGCCTGGTCACTCATAGTGGTTGACTCCAATAATTGTATTGGCCGTAATTTCAGGACTGGCCCCGATTAAATCATCGGGTACATTCTGTCCATTGGTTAAATAGGCAATACCGGTCGAAAACTTCTCTGCCATATTGAGCATTGAACCGTAAACGGATGTCTCATCAAGTTTGGTAAAAATGTATTTGTCGATATTGATAAGCGAAAATTGCTTCCGTATTTCCTCCATATCCTTTTGCTTTGAAGTCAGCGCCAGGACCAGGAAGGTTTCCATTTCCTCACTGAAGTCAATTACATCGTTTAAATCATTTACATATTTTTGATTCCTGAAATTACGTCCTGCTGTATCAATAAAAACCACGTCATATTGTGCGAACTTCGTGGTCGCTGCCTTGAAATCGTCCATGTTGTAGCAAACCTCAATTGGCACATTGAGGATTTTCGCATATGTTTTCAACTGATCGATTGCTGCGATCCTATATGTGTCTGTCGTAATAAAAGCTACATTTTTTTGATGCTTCAAAACACATTCAGCTGCGATTTTTGCCAGCGTAGTTGTTTTACCTACTCCTGTCGGGCCAACTACATTGACGAATTTCTTTGTAAAAGTAACTCCTCCGAAAGAAAGTCTGCTTAACCTTTGCTGAATGGCTTGAGCACTCCAATCGGCTATCTCACCTTCACTTGAGGCTGCTCCGTTCAAATACCATTTTTCCAGAATGACACCAGACAATTCATCAATAATGGACTGGTCCACATCCTGATCCCTTAAGTGCTGGAGTTGTCTGCTTATAGGCTCTGGAAGTGAAATTCCTTCTGTAGTGCCAGATGATTTCAGCAGGTCTTTCAGCTGTGAGATCTCCTTTAATAAATCTTTGTCAGCCATTGAAGATGCCGCCAGTCCCGCTCCCTTTTTATAAGAGTTCGGTTCTGCCTTAGTTTCTTCTGTTTTTATCGATAAAGGGGGATATTTCATGGATTTATCCATGTTTGCCTGTTTAGGGACTAGCTCAGTGTCCGGATCAATAGCTGCAATGACTTCAATGCTGTTTTTCTTGAAGAAACCCATGAATCCTCCTGTCTGGATCACACGGGAATTCAGGATCACGGCATCGCTGCCAAGCTCGGATCTAACCTGTTTCATTGCTTCGGGCATGGATGAAGCTGTATATTTTTTTACTTTCATTCTATATTCACCACTCCGACACTTTGGACTTCGACATTCGCTTCAAGTTCGTTATATGACAATACAGGGATCTGCGCAAAATATCTTTCAGTCAGCTGGCGCACATACATTCTTACTGCTGGCGAGCAGAGGATGATCGGTGTCTGTTCCATGATGCTCAGCTGTTCCACCTGACTTGCAACCGATTCAAGAATCCCCTGAGAAACCGAGGGATCAAGCGATAGATAATTTCCATGTTCGGTTTGTTGGACACCTTCGGCTACCATTTTTTCTACCCTGCCAGATAATGTGATAACCTTAAGTGTTTCTCCATTTCTTGAATACTGGTTGGTAATTTGCCTTGCCAGTGCCTGCCGTACATATTCAGCAAGGATATCCGTATCAGTTGTGACCTTTCCATAATCAGCAAGTGTTTCAAAGATGATTGGCAGGTTCCTGATTGAGACATTCTCCCTAAGCAGCTTGCCAAGCACTTTTTGAATTTCGCCGACTGACAATGGATTTGGCGTAGCTTCCTCGACCAGTATAGGGTAGCTTTCCCGAAGATGGTCGATCAGCTGCTTTGTTTCCTGTCGTCCTAGAAGCTCGTGGGCATTTGCTTTGATTACTTCTGTAATGTGTGTGGATACGACTGAAGGCGGATCAACGACGGTATAACCAAAAATTTCAGCCTGCTCCTTCATTTCTTCCGTAATCCACTTCGCCGGCAATCCAAAGCTAGGTTCAACCGTATCAATTCCTTCAATCGATTCATCCTCGATTCCGGGACTCATGGCGAGATAGTGGTCCAGCAGCAATTCTCCCCTGGCCATTTCGTTTCCTTTGATTTTCAGCCTGTATTCATTTGGCTGAAGCTGGATATTGTCACGGATCCTGACGACTGGGATAACGAGTCCCAGTTCAATGGCAAGCTGTCTTCTGATCATGACAATCCGGTCAAGGAGGTCCCCGCCCTGGTTGGCGTCTGCCAGTGGAATGAGTCCATAACCGAATTCGAACTCTATTGGATCCACATTCAAAAGATTGACAACACTTTCCGGACTCTTCATTTCATCCATCTGGATATCCTCTTCCATTTCCTGAAGCTGTTGTTGATCAGGTTCTGGTACACGGGAGAAAGCATATCCGCCATAAGCTAATAACCCGGCCAGCGGAATGGTCAGCAAATCTGTTATTGGTGTGAACAAACCAAGCATGAAGATCGTACCACCGGCGACATAAAGCATCTTTGGGTAAGCAGTTAGCTGTGAAGTTATGTCGAAACCCAAATTACCATCTGATGCTGCCCTGGTGACGACAATGCCGGTAGCAGTTGAAATCAACAATGCTGGGATCTGGCTGACAATGCCATCTCCCACTGTCAATAGCGAATACCGTTGAGCGGCATCGCCAATCGCCAGTCCCTGCTGCGCCATACCGATGACGATACCAAAAATCAGGTTAATCAGAACAATGATGATACCAGCAATTGCATCCCCTTTAACAAACTTGCTGGCACCGTCCATCGCTCCATAGAAATCTGACTCCCTGCTGACCTTTTCGCGTCGTTCACGGGCCTGTTGTTCAGAGATCATCCCTGCGTTCAAATCAGCATCGATGCTCATCTGTTTACCAGGCATCGCATCGAGTGTAAACCTCGCAGCAACCTCTGATACACGTTCAGATCCTTTTGTGATGACTATGAATTGGATAATGACCAAAATGAAGAAAACAACCATACCTACTACTACATTTCCACCTACAACGAAAGAACCGAATACCTCAACAACTCCCCCAGCCTCTCCATGGGACAGGATGGAACGGGTCGTGGAGACATTGAGGCCCAGACGAAACAAAGTTAAAATTAACAGCAATGAAGGAAAAACAGAAAATTGCAGCGGCTCCGTCATATTCATTGTGTTCAAAAGCACAAGCAGCGCGATTGATATATTGACCATGATCAGTATACTTAACAGCCAGGATGGGAAAGGGATGATTAGCATCGCAACTATTAAAATGACACCGAAGATGACAGATAGGTCTTTTCCGGACATATTTCTTCTCTCCTAAACACTGCATACCTTGAAAATTACAGCACTTTATTTTTTGTTTGATATACATACGCGAGAATCTCGGCCACAGCCTTGAAAAATTCCTCTGGTATGGCATCCCCGATTTCAGCCTGACTATATAAAGCCCTGGCAAGCGGACGATTCTCAACAGTCATGATTTCATTTTCTTTGGCAATCAATTTGATTTTCTGGGCGACAAAATCGACACCTTTGGCAACCACGACGGGTGCATCGGCCTTCTCTTCGTCATACTTTAAAGCAATAGCGTAGTGAGTCGGGTTCGTTATGACTACATCTGCTTTTGGCACTTCTTGCATCATCCGCCGCATTGCCATCTCTCTTTGCTTTTGCTTGATCTTTGATTTGATGAGCGGGTCACCTTCTATGTTCTTATACTCATCCTTCAAGTCTTGCTTAGACATGCGGATACCCTTTTCAAAGTCATATTTTTGGTACAAAAAGTCCAATAATGACAAAAATAGCAATGCTCCGGAAGCAAAAAGCCCCATTTGGAGCGTAAGTCCGGCAATAGTCGCAATTGCAGCACCAACGCTTTTATTGGCAAGCAGCAAAACTTCATCCATCCTCAGCCAAAGGATCGAAAAAGCGATGACTCCAATGAAGGTGATCTTAAGAATTGATTTAAGCAATTCGACAATTGCCCTCATCGAGAAAATCCTTTTAAAGCCGCTGATTGGATTGATTTTTTCTAATTTCATCTGGATTGCCTCAGTGGAAAACATAAAGCCGACCTGCATATAATTAGCGGCTACCCCTGCAATCAAGGCAACGGCCATTACTGGTCCTAAGAAAATGACCAGTTCACCAAGTATCTCAATTACAATTGATTCTATATTATTAGCAGTCAATTCCATGAACATATAATTTTGCAGCGAGTGACGCAGAACTCCTATCAATCTCTCAGTCATCGTCTTTCCAAAAAACATCAAAAACAGGAATACGGCAAGCAGCACTATCGCTGTATTGACATCCTGGCTTTTGGCAACCTGTCCTTTTTTTCGGGCATCCTGTCTTTTCTTAGGAGTCGCTTTTTCTGTTTTTTCACCAGCAAAAAATTGAAGGTCCAATGTCAAAAAATTCATTTTATGCTCCCCCGATCAGTTCCATCAATCCCCGCATCGTCGCGAGTGTTGTCGAAACAAGATCCGATGTAACCGCGATTAGCACACCCATTACTGCTATGAGGACCAAAAAGCTGACACCGATTTTAATAGGCAGGCCAACAACAAAAATGTTCAGCTGCGGCACAGTCCTAGCCACGATCCCAAGAGCAACGTCCACCAGAAACAATGTGCCCACAACCGGAAGAGACATCTGGAAGGCAATGATGAACATCTTATTAAATGAAAGAATGACGAATTCCGCGATGTTTTCATTGCCGAATGGGATCATCATCTGGTCTATCGGTATAAAGTTATAGCTGTAAAAGATCCCGTCCAATAGCAAATGATGGCCATTGACAGTCAGTAAAAACAAAAGTGCGATGGTATATAAATATTGTCCCATCAAAGGACTCTGTGCGCCTGTTTGTGGATCGATGACATTGGCAATTGCAAATCCCATCTGGAAATCGATAAACCCGCCTGCAATTTGGATAGCAGCCATCATTAACGCAGCGATGAACCCTATGAATAAACCCACCAGGGCCTCCTTGATGACTAACAAGAAATATACGCTGTCAATCGCCACCTCAGGAGCACCTATTGCAGAAAACATGATAAGTGCCAGCATAAAGCCAAGACCTATTTTATGTGTTGCCGGGATCGTTCGATATGAAAATAACGGCATCATCAGAAAGAATGATGTCACCCTCACAAAAATCAGCAGGAAAGCTGGAAAAGATGGTATAAAATCTAGCATCTCATCAGCCTACGAACCTTGTAAGATTTGAAAAAATCTCTGTTGCATAGGAAAGCATATAGCTGAGCATCCATGGCCCGAAAAAAATTATTCCGACGAGGACAGCTACAATTTTCGGGACGAAAGCCAGTGTCTGTTCCTGTATTTGTGTGGTTGCCTGAAAAATACTGACAATCAAGCCAACTACAAGCGCCAAAATAAGCAATGGTCCTGATATCATCAAAACTGTATATATTCCACGTTCGGCTATTGAGATTACCGATTCTGCTGTCATTATCAATCACCTGCTTAAAAACTTTGTAATAATGATTTCACGACTAAATACCAGCCATCCACCATGACAAACAGGAGGATCTTGAATGGCAGAGAAATCATTACCGGCGGCAGCATCATCATACCCATTGACATCAGGACACTCGCTACTACCATATCAATCACCAGGAATGGGATGAAAATCATAAACCCAATCTGGAATGCGGTTTTGATTTCACTGATCGCAAAAGCCGGGACGAGCGCTGTCAGCGGAATATCCTGCACCGATTCAGGAGTTTCCGCCTTAGCATATTGAAGGAATAATGCCAGGTCCTTCTGCCTTGTATGCGCGCTCATGAACTCCTTAAAAGGAATCGATGCTCTATCATAGGCCTGCTCCAGATTGATTTCTTCATTAAATAACGGCGTCAGTGCCTGTTCATTCACTTCCTGGAAAGTAGGTGCCATGATGAAGAATGACAGGAACAACGCAAGACCAACCAGTACCTGGTTAGGCGGCATTTGCTGAGTGGCAAGCGCCGTTCTGACAAAGGAAAGAACGATGATGATTCTTGTAAAACTGGTCATTAGAATCAAGATGCCAGGCGCAATCGAAAGAACAGTGAGCAAGAGCATTAATTTTACGGATGTAGATACACTTTCTGGATCACTGCTGTTGAAAAACTCCATGAACTCATTCATCGTTCTTTGATCCTTTCTTTTGTATCTCCTCAAGCATCTTCTTTCGTCCGCTCGCCATGTCATTCAGCTGACTTTTAAGCAATGCGGAAAAGTTGGAACTTTGTGGATCGCTGCCATCTTTCTTCGCTCTTTTAAGCAACTTTGTCACAATATCGCTTGGCTGTATAAGCTGTTCCATTTTATTGTTATACTCCTGGATGACTTGATCGTACTCTTCTGGATCGTCTATTTCTCTCAACAGCTGAATATTTTCTCCTACTCCAACAATCAACAGACGGTTTCCCGCCTTTACGATCTGGACAGACCTGTTTGCTCCAAGGCTTGTACCTCCAAGATTCTCAACAAGCTGTGAGCTTTTATATGACATACTCTTTTTATTGATGAATTTGAGAAGGAAATAGATTAACGCTGCCACGAACACCGTAGCAAAAATCATCCTGACAAAATCCAGGAAACTTACTCCTACCTGTGCTTCTTGTGCCTGTGCTTCACCTGATTGCTTTGCTGTAGTTTTTGCCTGTCCCTCTTCACAAGAATCAGGATTTTTAATGCAATCCTGAACACTTTTATTCAGCTGCTCTGCCTTTGTCAAGCCAATAGGACTGAACAGAGCAGCTAATAAGAATAGAATGGCCGAGGCAGTTCGGATTAGTCTTAACAATTGCCGCACCCTCTAAAATATATAAATAAGTCCATTATGCTAATGTTTTGGAAATCGCTTCAATAACACGATCTGCCTGGAAAGGTTTCACTATGAAATCCTTCGCTCCTGCCTGGATGGCATCAATGACCATTGCCTGCTGGCCCATTGCAGAACACATAATGACCTTGGCATTCGGATTGATTTTTTTGATCTCCTTCAGTGAAGTGATCCCATCCATTTCAGGCATGGTAATATCCATTGTGACGAGGTCTGGCTGAAATTCTTTATATTTCTCAAGCGCCTGGGCTCCATCCGCAGCTTCAGCAACCACCTCAAACCCATTCTTTGTCAAAATATCCTTTATCATCATTCTCATGAAAGCCGCATCATCTACGACTAAAATTTTGTTCGCCATTGGAATTCCTCCTGTAGATTATTTCAATTTTTTAATTCGATCGCTCTGGCTGATAATATCTGTAACCCGGACTCCAAAGTTCTCATCGATGACCACTACTTCCCCTTGTGCAATCAAGCGGTTGTTCACCAGGATATCAACAGGCTCTCCTGCCAGTTTATCCAGTTCAATGATCGATCCGGACCCTAGTTCAAGGATGTCCTTTACCGAACGTTTCGTCCTTCCCAATTCCACAGTTACCTGTAACGGAATATCAAGCAGCATATTAAGGTTCTTTGTTTCAGCCTGCTGCCCTTGGACATTCTCGAAACTGGAGAAGACTGCGGGCTGGACCGTCGGCTGGCTTCCGGTCATCACATTTCCTCCATAATGCTGCGGCCCAGGCTGCATCGGCTGAGGATTATATCCAAATCCTTGCGGCATATTTTGCTGCGCATGAGGCTGATAATAAGCCTGCTCCTGCTGAGGCTGATATTCCGGCTGATGGAAACCCTGATGTTGAACAGTATTTTGGTGCTGCCCTTGTTCATTTGGATTGTTTTGCGCTGCGGGAGCATGGTTGGCCTGCGGTGTTTGAGACACTGTCTCTTCCTCCTGGGCCGATCCTGATCCCCCTGGATTCAATAATTCATCAACAAGGCTTTTCGCGAAGGTTACCGGCAAAAGCTGCATGATGTTTGAATCAATTAAACTGCCAATTTTTAATGAAAAGGATACCTTAACTAAAATATCATCTTCAGGAATCGATTCTGTTCCTTCTCCTTCAACTACATTCAATAAATTGATATTTGGAGGCGAAATATCGACCCTCTTGCTAAATACAGTTGACATCGAGGTTGCCGCCGAACCCATCATCTGGTTCATCGCCTCTTGTACTGCACTAAGCTGGATTTCATCTAGCAGTTCCCTTGGATTCATGCCATCTCCGCCCAGCATTAAGTCAGCGATGATCGCTGCGTCATTTTGCTGGATTACTAGCATATTGCTGCCAATGAATCCTTCAGTATAATGTACCTGAACGGCCACATACGGATCCGGGAATTCGTCTTCCAGTTTAGACTTGTGCACAACTGTAACCGTAGGTGTATTTATTTCAACCTTTTGGCTTAGCAGAGTGGATAATGCTGTAGCCGAGCTGCCGAATGAAATATTCCCTATTTCACCAAGGGCATCTCTCTCCATAAAAGAAAAATAGTCATCTACATCAATCATGTTTTCTGTTTCTTCCGCCTCATCAGAAGTCCCTCTGAGAAGCGCATCAATTTCATCTTGAGATAACATGTCATCACTCACCATCATCGTCTCCCCCCTTAAATGTATCAAACACTTGAATGGCTAACTTCTTGTTCAATTTCCCTGGCTGTCCTACAAATTTAGGGATATCTCCGACTTTTATCAGTAACGGCTGGTCAATCTGCTGATTTAATTCAATTACATCGCCGATTTCAAGCATCAGGAAATCCTGGATCGATATTTCTGACGACCCTATTTCTGCTGTAATTGAAACATCAGCCTTCTGGATCTCACTCTGCAGTACTGCATTTTCAATTGGCAAGCTTTGTTTCTTATCCGATTGCATCCAATATTTCACTGACAATTTAGGAATGATCGGTTCCAGGACAACATGCGGTATACATATATTGATCATTCCGCTCGCTTCCCCGATCGTCGTATTCAAAGAGATGACTACGACAGTTTCATTTGGCGAAACCATCTGCAAGAATTGCGGGTTGATCTCAAATTCCGAAAGCTGCGGATCGATATCCGAAATCGAACTCCAAGCCTCCCTGAAATTCTCAAAAGCTTTCTCAAACATATTTGACATGATTTTTGTCTCAATTTCTGTCAAACTGTCAACTTTGTTGTGGCTTGTCCCCCTGCCGCCTAGCAGACGGTCCATCATGGCATAAGCAATGTTCGGATTTACTTCCATGAGAATCCTGCCTTCAAGCGGTTCTACATCGAATGCATTCAATATCGTCATCTTAGGAATCGACCGGATAAATTCCTCATAAGGAATCTGATCTGCCGATGCTACGCTGATATTGACATATGTCCTTAATTGAGCGGAGAAAAAGGTAGTCAGCAGCCTGGCAAAGTTTTCATGAATCCTGGTCAGGCTTCGGATTTGATCCTTTGAAAAGCGCAACGCTCTCCTGAAATCATATACTTTCACCCTTTTTTCTACTTGTTCCTTTTTTAATTCATCCGCATCCATTTCCCCTGTTGACAGGGCGGACAGTAAAGCATCTATTTCACTCTGTGATAATACCTCTCCCGACATTCTCTTCACCTCCATACGTTTACGATAATAGGATTCATTCTGTTACTGGAGTAGAGAACCTGTTATATAGACCTTCTTGATTTTTCCATCCTGCATCAGGTCATTCAACTTCACTTTGAGAGTTTCTTCAAGGTTCATCTTGCCTTCCTTGCCTTGCAGTTCTTCTGCCTTTTTCTCGGATAGTTCATAGATAATCAGGTTCTTAACCTGGAAATCTCTCTTCTCGAGTTCTTCTTTTGCTTTTGTTCCATCTGTTTCAATTTTGAATGAAATCTTGATGAAGTCATTTGATGCAAGGTTCGTGGTTACCTCCGGTATATCTACCGAAGCCTCCAGCACCTCTTCAATACTTGGTTCCTTCTCACCATCACCAGCTTTAAGCTTCATCACTGCTACCACTGCGACTGTCCCTACAAGCAGGATGGCTACCAGCATGACTGTCATAATCATGACCAGTTTATTATTCTTCATGTTCCAGTTCCTCCAACAACCGGCCTCCCAAAAGGCCGATACTCTGGTAATATTCCTTGATTAAAATCGTTACTTCATTTTCGCTTTCCCTGACAACATACTTCCGGCCATTGGCTAGAGTAATCGTCGTATCCGGAAAAGCCTCAATTGTCTCAATAAATAATGAATTAAGCCTGAACGATTTACCATTTAATTTCGTTACTTTTATCACTATTATCCACAGGGGCTAAAAGAATCACCCCTTCAGCCCTGCTCCTCTCTTAATCTATCGTTTTAAGTTCACGAGCTCCTGGAGGATTTCATCAGATGTAGTAATGATTCTTGTATTTGCCTGGAAACCACGCTGAGCCGTGATCATTTCGGTGAACTCTTCAGAAAGGTCTACATTGGACATTTCAAGTGCACCTGCCGCGATGGATCCCCTGCCTTCTCCAGGAACATTGATATTCGCTGTTCCAGAGTTGACTGATTCCTGGAAAGTATTATTCCCAACCTTGGAAAGACCTGACGGGTTGCTGAATTTAGCAAGCGCAAGTTGTCCAAGTGTGAGGACTAATCCATTTGAGAATACTCCATTGATTTCACCAGTTGAGCCGATGTTGAAGCTTTCCAAAGCACCCTGGGTGTTGCCGTCAGGGTAGGCGTTTGCATCCATGCTGCCGCCGTCGACAGTTAAGCCACCAAGCGGCAATGCAACGGTAAATGGTACAGCTGTACCTGACCCGTTGTTAAGATTTAAAGTAATATTTTGAGCGGTATTTGTCGGTATCTGGATGTTTACTGTCGTGATATTGGGGTTCGGCTGAGTAGGATCAGCGACCGGAATCGATTTATCAACAAAAGAGACCGTCCAATTACCTGTTGCAGCACCATTTGCACCATCTGGCTTTATAGTCATGTCAATAACATGCTCAATTCCATTTCCATCAACGACTTTTAACTGCTGAAGCAGTTCAGATGCCCCTTTAGCATCCTCTGGAAGATTGCCTTTCATCACCAGTTCAGTCGTTTGCTTAGCTGGCAAGAGCGCATTAACGTTAACTGTAATATCTTCTAGGATTCCATTATTCAAAGACTGAACCTTCAATCCATCACCAGTAACTAGCGTACCATTATCATCCAGATAGAAGTTTCCGGCACGTGTATACATTTGTGATTGTCCTTGCTTTACGACGAAATATCCATCACCTGAAATGGCAAGGTCAAGAGCGCGACCTGTTGTTTGCAAGCTTGATTGAGTATCGATCAAATCGATGCTTGCAATTGTAGACCCAAGGCCTACCTGCATCGGGTTCTTTCCGCCTTTATTCTGTGTCGCAGCACTAGCACCAGAGATGGTTTGATTCATTGTATCTTTAAAAGTGACACGGCCTTTTTTGAAGCCGTATGTATTTACATTGGCGATGTTGTTGCCGATGACATCAAGTTTAGTCTGGAAATTTTTCATTCCGCTGATTCCTGAGTACATTGAACGAAGCATAACTTGTAAAACTCCTTTCGATTTAGGGGCTGCTTCAATCGGTCCACAGCCCAGGCCTCCGTGAAGGTCCAGCCATTTAGTATTTTTTAATTATCCATCACAATCGTTCCATTTATATTGGTGAAAATTTGTTCTGCCGCTTCCTGCCTTCCCATCGCAGTGATGACGGTGTTGTTTTTCGCACTGACAATCAGCGCTGCGTCTTTCAGCAGGACAAGCGAATCACTCACGCCCTTGGCCTTCGCCTGACTGACTTTCTCCTCTATCCTGTTCCAGTGCTCCTGGGAAATACTTATTCCCCGCTGCTCCAGCCGTTCAGTTGCATGCTTGCTAATGGTCAGTCCATTCTTCGATTGGATGGCATTTTGCAATTGCAAGGAAAAAGGTGTTTGCGTAAAGTTGTTGGCTTTCACAGGTTTTTGGTTTGTCCTGTTAACAGGCAGTGAATGAATTGGACGAAAATTTGTTTTATCCATTACCTCACTTCCTTAGGTCATTGAATTTTGGTGATTTGTGAAGAAATGATGCTTGTTTTATACTCATCATCCAGCAAATAGGATGTTTTTCCATTTTTAAATGAGACAGACAGGACATTAGCTGATTTCTCTTGTTTATTTTCATCTACATAGGTAACAGATTTGCCAATCAGCATGCTCGCCTGCAGCATATGGTTTTCACTTGAAAGCTCATTGATTTGCGAAATATTCGCGGGTTCCAGAACAGTGCCATCTTCAAGAATAAAAGAAACTGTATCTTCCTTGAACTGGACAGAGGCAACTTTTCCATTTCCTTGTTTAATCGTTTCCTGGCCGTCAGCAGAATCAATCTTGTGCCAAGTAATCTCCTTGCCTACAAACTGGCTGTAGGAAATCATTTTGTTTTGCTGTTCAGCCTGTACAAATCGGTCGATGGATTTTCCCATATTCGTTATTTGCTCAAGTGTCGAAAATGTTGCCATTTGTGCTATAAAATCTTTATCCTGCATCGGATTCAAAGGATCCTGGTTCTGAAGCTGGGTCATCAGGATCTTCAAAAAATCATCTTTCCCAAGAATATCCGAACCTGCTTTCCTTTCCTTTTGAAGATTCGATAGCAGATAAGAAGAATTAATTGAGTTCACCATGGTATTTCTCCTATGCTTCTGTATTTAGCAGTGCTTCCTCGAAAGTAAGGTTAAAATCCCCTTGTTCTTCTTTCTTTTCCTGTTCCCTGGTGTCAGGCTGTCTTTCCTGCTGCTGGGAATCTCTATTCAGGAAACGTTCTTGTTGTGCCTGCTGCTGGGTAACTTCGATTCTGTCGACTGAAAGGTTTTGTGCAGCAAAAGCCTGTTTGAGACCGTTAATATGGGATTCCAATGTTTCTTTTGCACTGCCTGAAGTAGTAATGATTCTGGCCATCATTGTCTGGTCTTTTTGGAATAACTCTACCCGAATGTTGCCCAGGTGCTCTGGAAACAATTTTATGAATAGTTTTTGTGTTCCGCCGCTATTCATGAATTGAGACCTTGAGAGAATCGATTCGAATTGTTTCATTAATTGCTCTGCGGAAACCGGCCTTTCAGGACTATTCATCATCAATGTAAGCTGCTCAGCTCTTGCCATTTGCGGAAGAAATGTGACAGCCCCTGTTTGCCCATCGGCCTTAATCGACGATCCAGTTTCTGCTAAACTATTAACCTCTAAAAAATTTGTTTTTTTCGCATCTAACAGGTTTAACTCTCTCGCTAACTGGGTAAATCGATTTTGGATATATTCTTGGCCACTTCGGTTATCAGGCTTTAAAAGACTAGTCAAACCTTCCTCGAGGTTTTGCATTGACTCCTTCAGTAATGCTGTTTTCTTAGATTCATAGCCATCAGCATACTTTGACATCAGCTCATACAGCTTTAGAACCTTGATGGTTTCAACATCATTGGTATCAAGCCTGGCGGCGAGTTCTTTTTTTGGCAAATTTGCGATTCCAGCCAGGATAGCGGCAAGAGACGCCAGCAATTCATCTTCCGGAACATTGTCTGTCTTTTCCTCATTGTTCCCAGGCCATTTCTGAAGCAGCTGCTGAACTTGGTCCATGCTGATTCCCAGATGGGAAAGAGCCTTGCCTAAAAGATTTTCTGAATCTGCCATAAGTGATTCCATCAGCTTCAGTCCATCTTCCAAATCCAACAGGTCCTCAGTGTTCAAAAAGCCAGCCAAGTCTGCCAGACTCTCCAATGCTTTTGTATCTTGTCCTGGTATTTCAGCAATCTTTGAGCCATTTGCCCCTGAAAGGACCATTGCCATCATGCCAGCAAAACCGCCTTCCAATTCACTCTTGCCGGCTGCAGGCTGTTTTACGGCTGCGACACTATTAAAGAACCCAAGACCTCCAACTTCCATGTTTTCACCCCCTTTCAAAATACAACTCTCTAATTGCTTTCGGTTTCGTTAGTCAAAAATTCCGTATACTTTGCTGCTACATCTGCCGGAAGCTTTTCCATGATTGCAGCAAGTGATTCGGGTTTGATATTTGTCAGGATCTTTACCGCTTCATCTGAGTCCATTTTAGAAACAATAGCTGCGGCATTTTTGGCTGACATCGTTTCATACGTTTTGACAATTTCCCGAAAGGCTCGTTTGTTTTCTTCCTTGATTGCAGTCAATTCCTCTATCTGCGCCTGGAGCTGGGTTTTCTCGAGCTCGATCCTTTTCAGCTGTGTATCTTTGCTTTCGATTTTGGACTGAAGCTGTTCCACTTTAGCTTCACGATCCTTTATCTCTGCTTCCAGACTGACAATATTTTTTTGGAACTCCTCAACTGAAGGCTGCTTATCCTCATTCACGATTTCTGATAGGAATGGGACCCTGCCGCCGATATCCTTTGCTGTTTCAAAAATATTGATTCCGAGAAAGGAAAGGGCAACCAAAGCCACAACAATCGCAAATAAAATCGGTATTGCTACTACGAGCAAAAAACCCTGGAACTTACTCTCACGCTGGTTTTCTTTTTCCTCCATGCTCTCTGCCATTTAATCACCTTATTTCCCGGTTCATGTATTGCTGAATCGAGACTTCGTCCATCATCCTGCTCTCGACATATTTTTCATTCGCAAGAAACTGAAGATGGTCTTTCTCTTTGATTTTTTCGTACTTTTTGACTTCCTTGTTCTTTTCCATCAGTTGCATTTGCTGAAAGTTCATTATATTTCTCGCGTTCATCACAACTTTTTGATAATGCGCAATCGATTTTTCCAGATTGCCGATAAATTGCTGATGGTGGCGTATTTCCTGTACCGGCAAACCTCCTAAAAGCCTGTCTGACTGGAAGCTCTCAAGATCCTCTTTTTTCTTTAAAAGTTCATAAAGTCTTTCAGCTGCATCTTCGAACTTTTTGACTGAATCTTGGTATACGACTTGTGCCTCGTCCATTTCTCTTGATTTGAGAGATAGGATTTTATCAAATTTGTATTGATAACGCATTGAACAATCAACCTTTCCTTACTAGCTGCAATAAAGCCTCCACACTCTCATTGATCGAGACCTTTTCATTCGTACTCTGCTTCAAAAAATTCAGTATTTGAGGATATCTCGTAATGGCTTCATCGATTTCTGCAGACGTGCCTTTCTTATATGCCCCTATATTGATCAAATCCTCAGAGTTTATATAGGTGCTTAATAATTCCCTCAATCTCTCAGCAGCCTTGACATGATCATCGCTGACAATATTGTTCATGATCCTGCTGATACTTTTCAGGACATTCACTGCAGGGTACTGGCCTTTATTGGCTAAGTCCCTGTCCAGTACAAAATGGCCATCCAGGATTCCCCGGACCGTATCCGCAATCGGCTCATTCATATCATCTCCATCGACAAGGACAGTATAGAAGCCAGTGATTGACCCATATTCATTGGTACCTGTTCTTTCGAGAAGCCTTGAAAGGATCGCGAACACCGACGGAGTGTAGCCTTTGGTGGTTGGGGGTTCGCCAACAGCAAGACCAACTTCACGCTGAGCCATCGCGACTCGTGTTACTGAATCCATCATGAGCATGACATTCAGGCCCTTATCGCGAAAATATTCTGCGATCGCGGTTGCCGTATAAGCCCCTTTGATCCGCATCAATGCCGGCTGATCTGATGTTGCAACAACGACAATCGAACGCTTTAAACCTTCAGGCCCTAAGTCGCGTTCAATGAACTCCCTTACTTCCCTTCCACGTTCTCCGATCAGCCCGATGACATTCAGGTCTGCGGTGGTGTTTCTCGCAATCATCCCCAGCAATGTACTTTTCCCAACGCCACTACCCGCGAATATCCCAACACGCTGGCCATTGCCAACTGTCAGCAGACTGTCAATCATCCTGACTCCCACTTCGATAGGTTCTGAGATTGGCGGCCTGCTCAAAGGGTTGGGTGGATCTTGCTCCGTAGGAACCGAGGCAAGTCCTTTCGGAAGACTGGATTGATCCAATGGGACTCCCAGAGAATCAACGACTTTCCCGATCAAGCCCGGTCCAGCTTTTATTTCAAGTGGTTTCATTGTAGTTTCCACTAGACTTCCAGGCGAGATATCATGAAGAGATGTATAAGGCATCAGAATGACATTTTCATCTTTAAAACCAACGACCTCTGCCTGGATTTTCCGTTTCTTCTTTGTGCCTACATGGATAAAACAAACATCTCCAATTGAACTTTCAGGACCTTGAGACTCGATCATCAAGCCGACTACCCGCTTGACCCTGCCATAGCGCTTGAAGCTATCCAACGAGTCGACATGCTGCAATAAATCCTCAGCCTTCACTATAGTTCACTCTCCAAAATCTCGAAAAGTTTATTCTTGATTTCCTCTAACTGGCTGTCCACACTCGCATCAGTCCTGCCATTTTCAGACTCGATCACGCAGGCCGATTCTTCCAGTTCATCATCTGGATAGATATAGAACACAATCTCTTTTGGGAAGATCGCGATCAATTCTTCTTTGTGTGCAAGCAATTCCTGATAATGATTCGGATGGACATGGAGCTGAATATCCTTATAATCCCTTGCGTTTTTCAACGCTCTTTTAACAAGCGGAAGGAATCCTTCTTCAGCGGCCAGTTTTTCTCCAATGATCTTCCCAGCGATTTTTACCCCAAGGTCGAGAATCACTTTTTCCGATGAATCGATATGGTTCTGATAATCCTGTTTTGCCGCTTCCACCGTTTCTTGCGCAAACATTATTGCCTGACGGTATTCTTCGTAGCCTTGATGTCTGCCATCTTGGAATCCCTGTTCAAAACCCGATTGTCTGGATTCTTCCGCCAGAAGATTTTTTTGCCTCTCCCAATCCTGCTTTTCCAATTCAACTTGCTTCCTGATAAGATCGGCTTCCTCCATCGCCTTTGAAAAGATATGATTCGCTTCCATTAACGCGTTATCTAGGATTCTCTTCCTCTCGTCCTCTGTATGGGTGAATACAGGTGAAGCCGTTTCTGCCTCTAAGGAAGTTTCCAGCATCCTGATGGAAATGACTTTCTTCTCTGTTGGCAAAGTACTGGTGAACTGTGATTTGATTAGCCTAGACAATGATATCATCCCCTCCGCCACGGGCAATGACGATTTCACCGGCTTCCTCCAGGCGGCGAATGATGGCGACAATCCTTGATTGGGCCTCTTCCACATCGCGAAGCCTTACAGGGCCCATGAATTCCATTTCATCCTGGAAGGTTTCAACCATGCGTTTAGACATGTTTTTAAAGACAATCTCCTTGACCTCATCACTTGAAACCTTAAGAGCAAGCATAAGATCTTCATTTTCACAATCGCGGATAACACGCTGGATCGCGCGGTTATCAAGTGTGACAATATCTTCAAATACGAACATCCGCTTTTTGATTTCCTCAGCAAGCTCAGGGTCCTGGATTTCCAGGGCATCGAGAATTGTGCGCTCGGTTGCACGGTCTACACCGTTCAACACATCAACAACAGCCTCGATTCCGCCTGTTTGAGTATAATCCTGCGTGACCGTAGCTGACAGCTTTCTTTCAAGGATTTGTTCAACCTCATTAATGATTTCCGGCGATGTACTGTCCATCACTGCAATACGACGGGCAATATCCGCCTGTACTTCCTGCGGCAGTTCAGATAAAATCTGGCCGGCCTGGGCGGAGTCCAAATAAGAAAGGATCAGTGCGATCGTTTGCGGATGTTCATTTTGTATGAAATTGAGAATCTGGCCAGCATCGGCTTTACGCGCAAAATCAAACGGCCTTACTTGCAGTGATGAGGTCAATCTATTGATGATCACCGCTGCCTGATCGTTTCCTAATGCTTTTTCTAAGACCGTTTTCGCATATCCGATTCCACCCTGGGTGATGTAATCCTGCGCCAGGGCAATGTTATGAAACTCTTCAAGAATTTCTTCCTTTGCGATGGAATCCACTTTTTTCACACCTGAGATTTCAAGTGTAAGCTTCTCGATTTCTTCTTCACTTAAATGCTTGTATACCGAAGCAGAAACATCTGGTCCAAGCGAGATCAGGAGGATGGCTGCCTTCTGTTTTCCGGTTAATTCTTTTTGGTCTTTCCTCACTGTTGGTCCTCCTCCTAATCCTCAGAAATCCATGTCCGCAATAGCTTCGCGAAATCCTCTGGCTTTTCTTTCGCCATTTTTTCCAGCTGTTTTTTCTTCATTGTGCCCTCTGTCTCAAATTCCTTGTTCACATCAGGAACACGAATTGGTTCATACTTTTCTTCCATGACATACTCTTCTTCTTCCAATTTGTTCTTTCTTGATCTCATGAATAACAGCAACAGAATCACGATTGCCGCCAGCAGCAACCCGCCAATGAGGTATATCCACCAAGGCAGTTTTTCAACAACCTGATTATCAAATGTAACCTTGCCGTTGAATGGCTGGACAGAAACGACGACTTTGTCCTCGATCAATTCATCAGTCAACTCTGATCCAAGAGCATCTTTGTCAATTGTTGTCCTTATAATCGTACCCAGGATTTTTGTTATATCTTCTCTTCTTTCCTGAGGCAATGAATTAGGGTCATCAGGAGTCGGAGGTTCAACCATTACCTGGATTCCCAAATCCCTCACCTTGTACGGGCTTTCTGTTATCTCTTTTCGGATCCTGCTTACTTCATTATTAATGGTCTCTTCCACTCGCTCATAATCACCGTTCCCGGTCGCTCCTTCAAGGTATTGGGAACCAGTCGTTTCACCAGGATTTCCTCCTTCAGGAATTCCTCCAGCCTGATCTGCATTGCCGGTGAATGTCTCTGTGATCCGCTGGGCACTGATTGCGATGCCTTCCATATTTTCTTTATCAACAGGCTCAACAATGTTTTCTTCCCTGTTTTCCTGGGTAAAGTCAATATCGGCAGTTACTGAAACAACGACTTTATCATGACCCATAAGCGTTCCGAGCATGTTTTGGACTTGTCTCTGGACGTCTCTTTCAATCTGTTGTTTTATTTCATGCTGTGAGGCAAATGTAGCACCACTGGAATTTTTTTCATTTTTTAAATCAAAATACTCAAAAAACTGATTCATGATGACGATATTATCTGTAGGAAGATTCGGAACACTTTTTGCTACCAGATGGTAAAGAGCAGTGATCTGTTCATCTTTGAATTGATAACCCGGACTTGTATTTAGCACGATGGATGCTGAAGCCGGCCCAGCATTATCACTGACGAATATCCCCTTTTCAGGAAGGTTAATCATTACATTAGCATCATTTACTCCGTCGATTCCTTTCATCAAGTTGGCCAATTCCGTCTGCATGGCTTCAAGCTTCAATACATTGAACTCATTATCTGTCATGCCCATACCTGCGTTCTGGCTAAAGAAGGAATAATCGATACTGCCAGATTTCGGAATCCCTTCAGCCGCCAGCTCTACTTTCAAGCTATCGACCGCCTCTTCGGGAACCATGATGGTTTTTCCGCCATCCGTTATTTCAGATGTAATGCCCCTGGCATCCAGACTTTCTTTGATCGTTCCAGTCTCTGCGGGCGATAAATTGCTATAAAGCGGAACTAGGGAAGTCCTTGTTACAAAAAAGGCGGTAAGGACGGCAACGGTCAAAACAAAGAAAATAGAAGCCCCAATACTTATTTTTTGTTTTCTGGTGCGCCCTTGCCAGAAATCCTTCATTGTATGTAGATACTTTTGAACGGTTTCTTTCATTTCAATCCCCCGGTTATTATGTCTCTTCTTTTTATACAGCTAATAACCGATCTAATCTTAGTTTTTAGCCTATAATATTAAACTTGCATTCTCATCATTTCCTGATACGCTTCGATTACTTTATTTCTGACTTCCATGGTTGCCTGCAGTGTTATGCTTGCCTTTTGGCTTGCAATCATCACCTGGTGGAGGTCAACATTTTCTCCACGCGCCAATTTTTCTGTCAGTATATCGGATTGAAGCTGGGTTTGATTTAAATTTTCAATTGATTGCTTAAGTACGGACGAAAAACTTTTCTGCGCTTCGTATGGTGTAGGTGTGGGAGTAGACCCTTTTGTTTCAAACGGCTTGACCATTTGGGTTACTGAATTGATCCCAGCTGTGTTCATTTAGTTATCTCCTTACTTTCCAATTTCAAGTGCTTTCATCATCATGCCTTTAGAGGCGTTGAAAACTGTGACGTTTGCTTCATAGGAGCGAGTAGCGCTTATCAAATCCACCATTTCTCTCAAGGGGTCCACATTGGGATATGCAACATAGCCATCTGCATCTGCATCGGGATGCTCTGGATCATATACCATTTTGAGCGGGTTTTCTCTGTCTTCTATGATTCTTGTTACTTTAACTCCATTTCCAGCTCCCGAGCTGTCTGTTTTTCCCATTGCTTTATTGAGAAATGAAGAAAAGTTTCCTTCCTTTGGCTGCATGACGACCATCTTCCTGCGGTAAGGCTCTCCATTCACCCCTCTTGTGGAATCCACATTCGCCATATTGGAGGAAATGACGTCCATTCTCAAACGCTGCGCAGTTAACGCAGAAGCTGTAGTGTTCATGCTATGAAAGATTGTCATCCTTACTTGCCTCCTCTTATGACAGATTGGAGCGAATTGAATTTACCATTGATTCTTTCAGTCAGCGCATTGTAGTAAATTTGATTCGTTGCCATATCGGCCATTTCTTTATCCAAATCAACGCTATTCCCATTCTCGTTATAATTGACGTTTGGTTTACTGATGATTCCAGGCATGCGGCTTGGCTTGCTGCTGAAATCATAATGTCGTGAGTCCGATTTATGAGCTTGAAAGGATTGTCCCATGACATCCTGGAATACCGCTTTGAAAGACACATCCTTCGCTTTATAGTTCGGCGTATCAACATTGGCAATATTTTGCGAAATAACTTTCTGCTTTGCAGAAGAGTAGTTCAGCGCATGTTCCAGCGTCGATACCGTATTTGAAAACAACTTCATTTTTACACCTCTCATTTACAAAACAGGATGATTTTGCTGAATTTTGTAATTCCTTGGTGAATTTCGTCAATCTATCACTAATTGTAAAGAATCTGAAATAATCTGTCTATGTACTTTCAGTTAATTTTTATCATGCATAATGCTCATTTTACAAAACAGTACAAAAGACCTATGCACTTACTTTTTTTTATATTTTTTAAAATACCACCCATTTTATTGTCAAGTTTTATTAGATAAATAGGGTCAAAGGAATTAAAAAAACCACCTTTAAAGTTACTTAATTAGGATAAAATACTCATAACAATTTATGTATTTTCCATTATTTTCTTTATTTTTTTAATAAAGTTAATCGCTTCTGCATCTACCTGTGTAAAAAAACAGCAATCTTTTTGTAACATTTAACGATTTACTCCAAGCATAAATTTCTATTATATGCAAAAAACTTCGCTGATCATCAGCGAAGTTTTTATGAAGACATACTTGACTGTTGATTTAGGTTCCAGACACTCGCTTTCCGCGAGACTGCGGAGAGCCTCCTAACAGTCTTTAGCGTCTCCTGGGTCTCTCACTTGTCCAAGTTGTTCCTGCAGCACTTTGATAAAGCTTCTACACAGCTGGCCAGGCTTTTTTCGAAGTAGTTTACCCTTTGATTAAATTAAGCAAAATGACAAAAAGGGATTCGGAATGAGACCATCCGAACCCCTTTAGTCAACAAAGTAAAATCCGCTGAGATCAGCGGATTTTCTTTTAGCTATTTTTAAGTTTTTCTAGTTCAAACAAGAACTTATCGTTCAATACTTTAATGTATGTTCCCTTCATTCCTAAAGAACGTGATTCAATGACGCCTGCGCTTTCAAGCTTACGCAATGCGTTTACGATGACAGAACGAGTGATGCCGACTCTGTCTGCGATTTTTGATGCAACAAGCAAGCCTTCCTTTCCATTAAGTTCTTCAAAGATGTGCTCGATTGCTTCAAGTTCACTGTATGATAGTGAGCTGATCGCCATCTGGACGACAGCTTTGCTGCGTGCCTCATCCTCGATTTCTTCAGCCTTTTCACGCAGGATTTCCATCCCTACAACCGTTGCGCCATATTCGCCAAGGATAAGATCATCATCATGGAACTGTTCTTCCAGACGGGCAAGGATTAATGTTCCAAGTCGCTCGCCGCCACCGATGATTGGCACGATTGTTGTTAAGCCGCTCTTGAATAACTCTCTGTTTTCAACCGGGAATGCTGTATACTCACTGTCAACATCCAAATTCGGAGATGTCTCCTGGATGTTGAATAGATTCTTTGTATACTCTTCTGGGAATTGACGGTCTTCAAGCATTTTAACCATGCGCTCATTCTCGATTTGCTGGTTGATGGCGAAGCCTAGCAGCTTACCTCTGCGGCTGACAACAAAGATATTCGCTTCGATTACTTCACTTAGTGTCTCTGACATCTCTTTGAAATTCACCGGTTTACCGGCAGCTTTTTGGAGCAGGGCATTAATTTTTCTAGTTTTTGATAGTAAGTCCATTGTTTCTTCCTCCTATTTGCTTCAAACAAAATAACATTTATTTAAATACTGGCCAGTTTCAATGCTTTAGCACAATAGGCAGCCTTTATTTGTCTACCCTATTGAGTATGCATTAAAACGGTAAAACATTATAATATGAACTGGCTTAAATCCTTATTTCTTGAAATGGCGCCCAGTTTTTCTTCAACATATTGCGGAGTGATCGCTACCTTCTCAAGATTGATGTCTGGTGCTTCGAAGCTTAGATCTTCAAGGAGCTTCTCAAGGATTGTCTGCAGCCTTCTTGCTCCTATATTATCAGTATTCTGGTTCACTTCGTATGCAACTTCTGCTATCTTACGTATAGCATCGTCAGAAAATTCAATTTGTATACCTTCAGTTTCCAATAAAGCTTCATATTGCTTTGTCAGTGCGTTGTCTGGCTCAACCAGAATTCGATAGAAATCTTCTACAGTTAACTTGGTGAGCTCGACACGGATCGGGAAACGACCTTGCAGTTCTGGTATCAGATCAGAAGGCTTCGCCATATGGAAAGCACCGGCAGCGACGAATAAGATGTGATCTGTTTTGACAGGCCCATATTTCGTATTGACCGTCGACCCTTCCACTACAGGCAGGATGTCCCTTTGAACACCCTCTCGTGAGACGTCGGCACTGGAACCGCCAGAATTCTTGCTGGCGATCTTATCAATTTCATCAATGAAAATGATACCCGCCTGCTCAGCACGATATGTAGCTTCCTGAGTAACCTCATCCATATCGATCAGCTTTTGTGCTTCCTCATTGATCAGCAATTTCCTTGCCTCACGAACAGGAAGTTTTCTTTTCTTCCTTTTCTTTGGCATCAAACCGCTTAATGCATCCTGCATGTTCATCCCCATTTGTTCCATTCCTGAGCCCTGGAGCATATCAAACATGGAAGGTGCCTGCTCTTCGACTTCAACGGTTACCAGCTCATCTTCAAGTTCACCTTGTTCGAGTTTTTGCTTGATGTTTTTCCGTTTTTCGAATAATCCCATATCCTCTGACTGGCTTGTTTCTTGCTCGGGCTGCTGCTGGCTGCCGCCAAAGAGCATCTCCAAAGGATTTTTATAATTCACCGATTTTTTCGCTGATGGGACAAGGAGCTCGACCAGACGGCGATTTGCATTCTCTTCTGCTGGTTCCTTGACTTTCTCCATCTTTTCTTCTTTTACAAGTCTGATTGAAGTTTCGACAAGATCCCTGACCATTGACTCGACATCACGGCCCACATAGCCGACTTCGGTAAATTTGGTGGCTTCAACCTTTACGAAAGGAGCCCCAACCAATTTAGCCATCCTTCTGGCTATTTCCGTTTTACCTACGCCTGTTGGTCCAATCATCAGGATGTTCTTGGGAATGATTTCATCCCTGATATTTTCAGCGAGCAATCCACGTCGATACCTGTTCCTAAGAGCAACTGCCACCGCTTTTTTTGCATCTTTTTGTCCGATTATATACTGGTCCAGCTTTTCAACGATCTGCCTTGGAGTTAAATTTGTTGTCTGTTTCACACTCTTCACTCCTTTTATCATTACAGTTCTTCCACAATGATATTGTGGTTTGTGTAGACACAAATATCAGCTGCAATTTCCAATGAAGACTTCGCGATTTCTTTAGCTGTCAGATGATCTCCAGCATATTGCTTTAGCGCACGGCCTGCAGACAAAGCATAATTCCCGCCAGATCCGATGGCAAGAATGCCGTCATCAGGTTCGATGACTTCACCAGTTCCGGAAATTAGAAGCATACTGCTTTCATTCATAACAATCAGCATGGCTTCAAGCTGCCGGAGGACTTTGTCACTCCTCCACTGTTTGGCAAGTTCCACAGCAGCCCTTTGAAGATTGCCGTTGTATTCCTCCAGCTTGCCTTCGAACTTTTCAAACAAGGTGAACGCATCAGCTACCGAACCGGCAAATCCTGCAATTACTTTACCATTAAACAACTTCCGGACTTTCTTTGCTGTGTGTTTCATCACTACAGCATTGCCCATGGTAACCTGACCATCGCCTGACATGGCGCATTGCCCTTTATGTTGAACAGCAAATATCGTTGTGGCATGGAATTCCGACATCTTTTTCGTCCTCCTTTTGGCTTATGCCCTCGGGTGGTGTGACAAATAAATACTGCGTAAGTGCTCCTTTGTAACATGGGTATATACTTGCGTGGAAGACAGGAAGGCATGGCCCAGAAGCTCCTGGACAGTCCTCATATCAGCTCCATTGCTCATCATATGTGTCGCAAAGGAATGGCGCAATTTATGCGGATGGATTTTCCCGGTAAGGGCAGACTTTTCGATCAGTTTATTAAGGATTTCCCTGATACCTCTGTCTGTAAGAGCCCCGCCACGGAAATTTAAGAATAAATGGCCATGGTCATCCTTGCCATTCAGCAAGTCAGGCCTACCATTCTTTATGTAGTCTTCAATCGCATCCTGAGCAAAACTTCCGAATGGCACATATCGATCCTTTTTCCTTTTTCCATGAACCAAAACAGTCGAAAGCGATAAATCCACTTCCTTCACCTGGATTTTACAGCACTCACCTACACGGATTCCAGTCGCATAAAGCAGCTCCAGGAGTGCTTTGTTCCTTTTTCCAAGTGCTGTCTCGGTTTCACATACTTTGAACAACTGTGATAGTTCCTCTTCGTAAAAAAAATCCGGCAGCCGCTTTTCCAGTTTTGGAATGGATACAAGCGAAAATGGATTGTCACCGACCATTTTCTCACGTAGCAAAAACTTATAAAAGCTGCGCATGCAGGAAATTTTCCGTGCGACTGATTTTCTGGAGAGCTGCTGGTCAAACAATTTTGTCAGGTAAATCCTTGTGTCCGCATACTCTACATCATCCAGACTTGTCAGCCCTTGTTCAGACATGAACAAAAAAAATTCCCTAATATCATGTTGATAATGTTCAATTGTATATTGTGAGTAGTTTTTCTCAATTTGTAAATATTCAATAAATAACTTTAAAGAATTGTTCACATTTGCTTCCATCTTATCACCTCACAAGGGCTACTAAATAGTATCATATTTGTATAGCCCTCGCAATAGAAATTACAAATTTTTCACAAATTTCTGAATTGTTTCCAATGCTCTGGAAGCATGCTTTTCATTACGTTCCTGCTTGGCTTTGATTTTCTCCGGAAGATCAGGGAAAAGACCAAAATTGGCGTTCATCGGCTGGAAGTTCTTTGCATTAGTTGTTGTAATATATCTTGCCATGCTCCCCATCGCTGTTTCATGCGGGAATTCAAGCGGCTCTTCCCCTTTGACAAGACGTGCCGCATTGATTCCGGCGATCAAGCCGCTGGCAGCAGATTCAACATAACCCTCAACACCGGTCATTTGTCCTGCAAAGAATAAATCCTCTCTATTCCTGAATTGGTACGTCGCTTTTAACACTTTTGGAGAGTTAATGAATGTGTTGCGGTGCATCACACCATAACGGACGATCTCAGCATTTTCAAGACCCGGGATTAATCTTAGCACTTCTTTTTGCGGGCCCCATTTCAAGTGTGTCTGGAAGCCAACTATATTGTACAATGTCCCAGCAGCATCATCCTGGCGCAGCTGGACGACAGCATATGGCCTTTTCCCTGTTCTTGGATCCTCTAGACCCACAGGCTTCATAGGGCCAAACAGCATCGTCTTTCTTCCTCTTTGCGCCATCACCTCAATCGGCATGCACCCTTCGAAAAAAACTTCTTTTTCAAATTCCTTCAACGGTACCGTTTCAGCGGTAATCAACGCTTCGTAAAATCTGTCGAATTCTTCTTCTGTCATTGGACAGTTAAGGTAGGCAGCTTCACCTTTATCATACCTGGATTTCAGGTAAACTTTATCCATGTCGATGCTTTCCTTCTCAAGGATCGGTGCAGCAGCATCATAAAAGTATAGATACTCTTCTCCCGTAAGCTGCTTCAATTGCTCGGATAAAGCCGGACTTGTCAATGGACCGGTGGCAATGACTGTAGGCCCATCCGGAATTTGAGTGATTTCTTCATTAATGACCGTTACATTCGGATGCTCTTTTACAGAATTCGTTACGTGTGCTGCAAATTCGTGCCGGTCAACCGCCAGAGCACCGCCAGCTGGTACAGCACAAGCATCTGCAGCTCCGATGATGACAGAGTTTAGCATTCTCATTTCTTCCTTTAATACTCCTACCGCATTTGTCAATGTATTCGCACGTAAAGAATTACTGCATACCAGCTCCGCAAATTTGTCGGTATGGTGGGCTGGTGTCTGCTTCACCGGCCTCATTTCATATAGGTTGACCTTGATGCCTCTTTCAGCAAGCTGCCAGGCAGCTTCACTTCCGGCAAGACCGGCACCAATGACATTTACTGTTGCTTCTGTCATATCTATTTCCTCCATTGCTATTAAAAGTCATCAATAAATGTAATATCATGTTTAAACAGTATGTAATGCTTCAAAGTCAGGCTAAGTCGCATGAACAGCATTATCAAAAAGCTTATTATACCATCTGCCTTAACATAAAGCTTCTATTATATACTCCATCTTACTTACTTTTCCCTGACACCTGTATCATTTTGCACCTTTATTTACGAAAAAGAAAGAAAAAAGTTTCATTTTTAGAAAAGCGGAAGCCCCTTGATCAGCCCTGACAAGCACTGGAGGGCCAGTCAATGAAGTCACTCTTTGACTTCATTGACAGGACACCGAAAACGAAATGTGTAGCCACTGACCAGAAACGCAGAAACTGGAGACTCAGACAAAGAAGCGCTTTTTGCTTCTGCCGGCGGAGTTGAAGTTTCGAAGTTTCTAGGAGGCGAAAATAGACAAGTGACTCGAAGGGCTGAGCGCTGGAGCTGGACAATGAAAAGCGGAGGCGCCATGACAACTTCTTTACAAACATAAAGAGTGAGCCCCTGGCTCACTCTAGCTTTGTGGTTCTTCTTTGTAATCACACTCTGTACACTGAACCTGGACACCCTTTTTAAGCTTCTTCTCGACAAGCATATTTTCGCATTTCGGGCATTTCCTTGCAAGTGGTTTGTCCCATGATAGGAAGTCACATTCAGGATAGCGGTCACAGCCGTAGAAAATGCGGCGTTTCTTGCTCTTCCGTTCGATGATATTCCCCTCTTCACATTTCGGGCACTTGACTCCTATATCCTTCACAATTGCCTTTGTGTTCCGGCATTCAGGGAAATTGCTGCAGGCCATGAACTTTCCGTAACGGCCCATCTTAAAGACCATAGGCGAGCCGCATTGTTCACAATCCTCGCCCGCAGGTTCATCCTTGATTTCGATTTCCTGCATTTCTTTCTCCGCTACCTCTAGACTCTTTTCAAAATCGCGATAGAAATCATCAATGACCTTGACCCAATTGATCTTTCCTTCCTCGACATGGTCAAGATTCTCTTCCATTTTGGCTGTGAACTCGAGATCCAATATCTCAGGGAAGAACTCAAGCATCAATTCATGGATAACCTCGCCAAGTTCTGTCGGAACAAACCGCTTATTATCAAGGGATACATATCCTCTTTTCTGGATTGTATCAAGAGTTGGCGCATATGTTGATGGCCGGCCTATTCCCATTTCTTCAAGTGTTCTGACGAGCCTGGCTTCTGTATATCTTGGAGGCGGCTGGGTAAAGTGCTGTTTCGGTTCCATATCTTTCTTGGTAACCTCGTCGCCTTCCTTAAGGTCGGGAAGGAATTTATCTTTTTCCTCAACCTGGTCATCCGTTCCTTCTACATACACCTTCATGAAACCTGGGAATTTAACCTTTGATCCTGTTGCACGGAAAGTTATATCCCCATTCCTTAAATCCACGCTCATTGTATCCATGATTGCAGAAGCCATCTGGCTGGCCACAAAGCGTTCCCAGATCAATTTATAAAGCCTGTACTGGTCCCTTGAAAGAAATTCCTTTATCTTCTCTGGAACTTTCATGGTGCTCGTTGGCCTGATCGCTTCGTGGGCATCTTGAGCGTTTGACTGTTTCTTCTCTTTTCTCGGCTCGGTTTGGACGAATTTTTCACCATATTCCCCAGTGATATACTCTCTTGCTTCTCCCTGGGCAAGCTCGGAGATCCTTGTAGAGTCCGTTCTCATATACGTAATCAAACCGACTGTTCCTTCTTTTCCAAGATCGATACCTTCATAAAGCTGCTGGGCAAGCATCATGGTCTTCTTGGCACGGAAGTTAAGTTTCCTTGCTGCTTCCTGCTGTAAGGAAGATGTGATGAATGGCGGTGCAGGATTTCTCTTCCTTTCCTTCTTCGTCACTGTATCGACTGAGAATTTGTTCCCCTTCAGTTGCTTGAGGATGTTCTTTACATCTTCCTCAGATTTCAATTCGGTTTTTTCCTTGCCAATGCCATAGAAGGAAGCTTCAAAAGCATTTTTGCCTTTTAGGAATTCAGCGCCGATTGTCCAATATTCTTCTGGCTCAAAGGCCGCAATTTCTTTTTCGCGATCGATGATCATCCTTAGAGCGACTGATTGAACGCGGCCAGCGCTCAGCCCTTTCTTTACTTTCTTCCAAAGGAGCGGACTGATATTGTATCCTACCAGCCTGTCTAATGCACGGCGTGCCTGCTGGGCATCTACCAGGTCCATATTAATCGCCCTTGGGTGTTTGAAAGATTCCTTGATGGCATCCTTTGTAATCTCATTGAATACCACCCGGCAATCGGAATGGACATCAACATCAAGGCTTTGTGCTAAATGCCAGGCAATTGCTTCCCCTTCTCTGTCGGGGTCAGCCGCGAGATAGACTTTCTTTGCCTTTTTAGCGGCAGATTTCAATTCTTTCAGTACGGGACCCTTGCCCCTGATTGTAATGTATTTTGGATTATAGTTATTTTCCGTATCGATTCCCATCTGGCTCTTGGGCAAATCTATCAAATGGCCCATAGAAGCTTTCACTTTATATTTTTTTCCAAGATAACGCTCGATCGTCTTAGCCTTGGCCGGCGATTCGACGATTACTAAAAAATCTGACATCCATTTGTCCTCCTTAGAGGTATAAAATTATCATTAATTATTATATACATATCTTAAAATTGTCAAATTTACCCTAAAAGTAAACGGTTTCATCTGATTTGGGGATTTTAAAATACCTGATGCAAAATGTATAACAGATTGAAAATTATTTCAACCTTTTTGTTGCAATTTCTAATATAAATTCTTAATTTTCTTCCAAAATGGGGCAATTTCAAACAAGCTTAACAGTTGAAACATACCCCTAAAAGTCAATTCTTGCTGCTTTTTAAGCATTATATACAATTCTCTTGTTATCATTCCACATTAGTTTCCGAGTTCCTCCAGAATATCCTCCGGACCTTTTATCAGTTTAGCGCCCTGTTGAATCAAATAGTGGACTCCATCGGAATCTGGAGTCAGAATACTTCCAGGAACAGCAAATACATTCCGTCCATCATTCAAAGCAAAATCTGCGGTGATCAATGAACCGCTCTTCTTCCTTGCCTCAATAACCAGTGTACCCTCTGAAAGGCCGCTTATAATCCTGTTTCGCATCGGAAAATGCCATTTTGCCGCGTGAGTTGCCGGAGGATATTCCGATATCACGAGCTGCTTCTCCATCATATATTCTGCCAGCTTGCTATTTTCCCTGGGGTATAGATGTTGAAAACCTCCAGCAATGACACCGATAGTTTTCCCGCCCAGTTTTATCGCTGTCTTATGGGCATGCGCATCAATCCCTTTTGCAAGGCCACTTACAATCAGAATATTCTTTTCTATTAATGAGGGAAACAAGAAATCAATTGACTTAAACCCATAGTCTGTCGCATTCCTTGAGCCAACGACAGCCAGGGCATTATCTATATTCAGCAGGGAAAGATTACCTTTTGCGAATAGGACCCATGGAGGCTGATAGATGTTTTTGAGTCTTTCAGGGTATTCTTCATCAAAAATGGTGATCAGATGGATATTTTGTGAGGAGTAATGATAGAGAAGTCGATCAACGGAAATAAGCTTAAGGTCTTGGTGGAGTTTTTGTGTTTGAGGTTGATTTTTGAAGGCAAAATGGGTTTCTTCATTAGTATTAGTGGATGCATCGTATTTCAAGATTGAGTAGATGGTTTTCCAGCTCGCATGCCTGCTGTGGACAAGCTGGATCAGTTTCCTTTTAAATTCGTCCATTTTCTTCCCCCTGGGATTAATAAACAGTCCCTCTGTTCGGAGGGACTGCCTGATTGATTATATTAGTGTGTTTTGCACTTATCGTATAAACCTTGTTCCTTCAATACGCCGATCAGCGTTTCACCCATTACAGATGGAGTATCAGCAACCTTGATTCCGCATTCGTTCATGACACGGATCTTTTCGTCTGCTGTACCCTTTCCGCCTGAAATGATCGCACCAGCATGGCCCATGCGCTTTCCTGGAGGCGCCGTTCTTCCGCCGATGAAGCCGACAACTGGTTTAGTCATGTTTGCCTTGACCCACTCAGCCGCTTCTTCTTCAGCCGTACCGCCGATTTCACCAATCATGATGACAGCGTATGTTTCAGGATCTTCATTGAATGCTTTTAAAACATCGATGAAGTTTGTGCCGTTTACCGGGTCTCCGCCGATACCTACAGCTGTTGACTGGCCAATTCCAGCCTGTGTCAACTGGTGTACAGCTTCGTATGTCAATGTTCCGGAACGTGATACAACACCGACATGCCCTTTAGTATGGATATAACCTGGCATGATGCCGATCTTGCACTCTTCTGGAGTAATGACACCAGGGCAGTTAGGGCCTACAAGACGAGTCTTCTTGCCTTCCATATAACGTTTTACCTTTACCATATCCAATACTGGAATATGTTCTGTGATACAGATTGCCAGATCAAGCTCTGCATCCACTGCTTCAATGATCGCATCTGCTGCGAATGGAGCAGGTACATAGATAACAGACGCGTTAGCACCCGTGGTTTCAACAGCCTCTTTTACTGTGTTGAATACTGGAACGCCTTCTACTTCTGTACCGCCCTTGCCCGGAGATGTTCCTCCAACAATTTTTGTACCATATTCAAGCATTTGTTTTGTATGGAAAAGGGCTGTAGAACCCGTAATCCCTTGAACAATGACTTTTGTATCTTTATTAATGAATACGCTCACGTCAAATTCTCTCCTTTCGATCCTACTTAACTAATGAAACGATTTTTTCAGCGCCGTCTGCCATTGATTCAGCAGCAATGATATTCAATCCAGATTCGTTCAGAATCTGTTTTCCAAGATCAACATTAGTACCTTCCAGGCGGACTACAAGCGGTACTTCAAGGCCAACCTGCTTGGCTGCTTCCACGACACCTGTAGCGATGACATCACACTTCATGATGCCGCCGAAGATATTAACAAAGATACCCTTAACATTTGGATCTGAAAGGATGATTTTGAATGCTTCCGTAACTTTCTCTGCAGTAGCACCGCCCCCAACATCAAGGAAGTTGGCAGGGTCTCCGCCGTAATGCTTGACGATATCCATTGTTGCCATCGCAAGTCCTGCACCGTTAACCATGCAGCCGATGTTGCCATCCAAAGAAATATAGCTCAAATCATACTTGGATGCTTCGATTTCTTTTGGATCCTCTTCTTCCAGGTCGCGGTACTCAAGGATGTCCTTCTGGCGATATAGAGCATTCGCATCGAAGTTTAATTTAGCATCAAGAGCCATTACCTGTCCGTCACCTGTAACAACAAGCGGGTTGATTTCAGCAATTGAGCAATCTTTTTCGATATATGCAGTATATAAGCCCATCATGAACTTAACAGCCTGATTGACAAGCTCTTTAGGGATGTTGATATTGAAAGCGATTCGGCGAGCCTGGTATGGCATCAAGCCTAGTACAGGATCGATTTCCTCTTTGAAGATTTTTTCAGGAGTCGCTTCTGCAACCTCTTCGATTTCTGTTCCGCCCTCTTCTGAAGCCATCAGGACAACACGTGAAGTCGCGCGGTCAAGTACCAGACCTACGTAGTACTCCTTCTTGATGTCACAGCCTTCTTCAATCAGCAGACGTTTAACTTCCTTGCCTTCTGGACCAGTCTGGTGAGTAACCAGGGTCTTCCCAAGGATTTCAGATGCATATGTACGCACTTCATCAAGGTTTTTCGCAACCTTGACACCGCCAGCTTTACCCCTTCCGCCGGCATGGATCTGAGCTTTCACGACTACTACTGACGAGCCAAGCTCTTTAGCCGCTTCAACAGCTTCATCAACTGTAAAAGCAACTTTCCCATTAGGTACTTTTACCCCATATTTCCTGAGGATTTCTTTTCCTTGATACTCATGGACATTCATTTCCCATCCTCCTATCTATTAGGAAAACTAGATCGTTTCATGGCCAGATAACGGCCTGAAAAGGTTTTCCTAAGTAGAAAATATAATTCATTTAAATTTTTAAAAAATAGACTGCGCTTTCATTTTATATAATGAAATATTGATTGTCTACCTTTATGATTTAAATATTTCCCCTTTTTAAATATTGTAAAAAAGTATCACGGTGATTGTATGCCACTATAAAAAGCCGGGATGATAACCTTTCCCGGCTTTTAGCATCGAAATTTATGGACAGAAAAACTATTTTTGTTGATAGAAAATATTAATTTCGTCTCCCTGCTTGCTGATCAAGATGATAGATATAGGAAAAAACCTCGGCGACTGCCTGGTACAGCTCTTCTGGTATTCTTTCATTCAATTCCAGCTGTGACAATACTTCCACCAGGGACGGGTCTTCCTGGATGGGAATATCATGATCCTTTGCTTTGTCTATGATTTGCTGAGCAACCAGGCCCTTTCCCTTCGCCATCACTTTCGGGGCATCCATGCTTCCCGCGTTATACCCCAAGGCAACAGCTGTCTTTCTTGTATGCTTAGGAGTTTTCATATTTTAATATCCACTCCATAATATTCTTTTTGCCCGTATAATTCTGACAGATTGCGCTGATTACTTTTGCCATTGGATTCTCCTGGGACATGGAAGTGAACAGATGATAATTTATATTCCAGTTCAGATAACTTCGTTTTCAATATCGGCGTCATCTGTTCGGCCATTTTTTTAAGATCAGGTTGATCATTAAAAATCTGTATGCTCATGACTCGATTCTGAACCTGCATATCGATTATGGTATCGTCGAGGTACTGCAGTTTCAGATAGAAGAGGACACGGCAGAAATCAGCGTCTATTTTACCATCTTCAGTCCTTTTCCCACTCCACTGCATCGAGAGTTCGCTTGTCTTCCCTCCCAGAATAATTGGGACCTGGACCACGAGCTGCTGGATGGGGCCTGCTTCCTGCGATAGCAGCTGGAAACCTGTAAGTTTGTTTACCAGCGGCTCTGCAGCATCTTTGACAGTCTGGGGAGGATTTTCATTCAACAACCGAAGGGTCAGTGATTTAAGTGTATCTGCAACTTGCGCTCTCCCTGCCTCGCCATCCTTCATAGCTTCACTAAGTTGATATTCGTAAGATAGGCCCAGAGCAGAAAGGAATCTTTTAATCTTTACATCCGACAGAAGTGAGAGTCCGTGTTCCTGAAGTACAGGTGCCGGCTCCGCTTTGCCAGCCGCTTCCGATAACAGCTGGGCATGCACCCCCACTGTACCGGCTTGCTGCTGTCTTCCTGCAGCCTCCAGCAGTTTTAATCCTGCTTGTTCCCAGTCTGCCTTACCTGCAAGTAAGAGGGATAGCGCACTGCTGGCATTAGAGTGTGATAATAGCTGTTTAAAGGCCAGGAGCCCGGTTTGCGCATTTGTGTTTTTGCCATTTGCCCTGTCAAAAATGAAATGAAGTGAGTCTGCGACATCATTGATAGGGAATGATTTATCATTAATGGAGCTTGCCATGATCTGCCGAGCGGAAAAACTGTCTCCCTTCTCGATAAGCGTGAGGACTGTTTTTAGAAACCTCAATGCTTCTGGCAGATTCTCTTCCGCACCATCCAGATTTTGAAGATTCGATAACAGCTGCTGTAAAACATTGTTTTCACTGCTTTTCGCGGGAATCGCTCCGTACTGTTGAAGAAGGTCCAGAGCGGCTTCACTATGCTTGCCATTGCTGCCGAGCCATGCTGAAGCAAGATGGTTTAAAGCGGCTGCAGAAGATATTGTCTTGTTTGTCGGCAGCAACTCATTCAAAAGCCTTCTAAGGCTTACAATTGTATCTGACTCATCTGCTGCCTCCAGGGACTTTCCAAGCTGTTCCATAATCATAACCAGAGATTGTTCCTTCGTGGCTGTATAAAGGGCCTCAAATGCAGCCTTGGTGACAGGCATCCCCCTTGTCAGCAGCATCTTTATGGCATCCTCCCCGGCAGTCCGGGATTCAACCGTTTTCAACCATTCTGAGGCGAGTTTAAGAAGCTCACCATTGACAGGGAGCTGTTCCTTGATGAAAAAACGGACAAGATCCAGGTTTTCCTTTGTCGGCTGCAATCCGAATTCAGACAGGATCCTGGTCAGGTTTCCTGGCTGGCCCTTCTCATCAGCACTTGAACTGATCAGCTTTAAGTGGACTTTTCCTTCTCCAGGCTGAACCTGAAACCAGTAGCGTTCATTTGCCGATAACGGCACTTCTAATTGGGCGACCATTTTTTGGTTCCCGATTTGGACTTCTGCTACTTGATCAGGGAATAGCTTAATGATTTTTCCATTGATGATTTGTCCTGGACGAAATTCGGTTATTTTTGTCTGCTGTGTTGTCTTTTGGTTAAATAAACTTTTAAGCGCTCCTGTTTCCATGGTTCACCCGCTTTGCCAAGTTCTAATGAATACACTCTCTTACTGGAGCGAAGGTCTTGCGGTGATGGTCTGTAACACCGTGTTCTCTCAGGGCATTCAAATGCTCAGCAGTTCCATAACCCATATTTGCCTGAAAGCCATATTGCGGAAATCTGAGACCCAGATCTTTCATCAGCCTGTCCCGTGTTACTTTTGCAATGACCGAAGCCGCGGCTATGGAAACACTTCTGGCATCCCCTTTGATTAATGCTTCAAATGGATAAGGCGTCTCCAGCTTGACTGCATCAATCAAAAGAAAATCAGGATTGATTTCCAATTGGGCTGCTGCATGGAGCATCGCTTTTTTACTGGCCTCAAGAATATTGATTTCATCTATTTCGGCAGCTTCGATGATTCCGATTCCGACAGCAAGGGCTTGGTCATTAATGATTTTAAAATATTCTTCCCTTTTCGCTTCTGTCAGTTTCTTAGAATCATTGAGACCTGGAAGGTAAAAATCCTCTGGCAGGATGACTGCCCCTGCTACAACCGGGCCAGCAAGCGGTCCGCGGCCTGCTTCGTCAATACCGGCAATGAACCTGAAACCCTGGGACCGATACTTCCTTTCAAAAGAAGTCATCTCAACAAACTGACTGTGGGCCAGCTCTTTTTGCACTTCTTGCTTTTCCCACTTCATGATGAGTTTTTGAACACCTTTGCGGTTGTCTTTTTTTAATTCCTCAATGTACTCCCTGTCCACTTTTTCTTTACTGAATAGCAGCTGATCAATTTCGCCAATTGTCCATTTTTCCATAGCCTATTTCCCCTAGTTATGTTCTTTATTATGTATCGGCAAGAAGAAAGAAAAATAAAGGTCCTGGAATCAGGACCTTCAATTTTCTTCTTGTTTATCCGCATCTTCATCCCTCAACAGGTCTTGAGGCCTTTCAAAGGAGAGAGGACCTAATTTTTCTGTGCGTATTTCCCGAATTACCAGTTCAGCGACTTTATCATAGTCTACATAACCGCCAGGCATTTTGCAGCCCCGGAAATTGCCAATCTCGTCGAAAAGCTCAACGATATCCTCAGGGAGCGAGGAAAGCTTGTACCTTTCCTGCAGCCGCTCAGGGTAATACTTTTCTAAAAACCTTAAAGCATATACGGTTAAATCCTGAAGATTGAGGATGGTATCCTTGATAGCCCCTGTTATAGCGAGCTTGGTCCCTACCTCCTGATCCTCAAACTTTGGCCAGAGGATACCCGGAGTATCAAGGAGTTCAAGTTCCTTTCCTACCTTGATCCACTGCTGGGCTTTCGTCACACCCGGCCTGTTCCCGGTCTGGGCTATATTCTTCCCGGCAAGACGGTTGATCAATGTCGACTTCCCCGCGTTCGGAATCCCGACAATCATCGCCCGAATCGCTCTTGGCTTGACTCCTTTAGACTTTAAGCGGTCAAGTTTATCCTTAAGCAGGACCTTTGATTCCTGGACTATTTGCTTTAAGCCTGTCCCGGCCTGCGAGTTGATTGCAAGTGCAGTAATCCCTTTTTCGCGATAATAGCGCAGCCACTCATCGGTGACAGCTTTGTCGGCCATATCTGCTTTGTTCAATAAAACTATTCTTGGCTTATGCTGGATGATTTCATCAATCATCGGATTTCTGGATGAGTATGGAATCCTGGCATCCACCAGTTCAAATATGACATCGACAAGCTTTAGTTTTTCCGTGACCTCTCTGCGAGCCTTGGCCATATGGCCAGGAAACCATTGGATCGTCAAAGCAGCCACCTCCTATCTGTTTACATCTTTCAATACGGCGGCAGTTCATGGACTAGTCTATTGTGCGGATATCCTCAACCGGCCAGTAAATGACGTTTGTTTTTCCCAGTACCTTTTCGAATGGAACAGTACCTATGTGACGGCTGTCTTTGCTGAAACGGCGGTTATCGCCCATGACGAAAAGATGGCCTTCAGGGACTGTTTCACTGCCAATCTTTTCTTCCAGCGTAAATGGGTCTGTCAGCGGCCCATCAATCACCTGTTTTTTATATTCTTCCAAGTATGGTTCTTCGTATGCTTTGCCATTCACATACAGCGTGTCATTTTTGTATTCTATTTTATCGCCTGGAAGGCCGATGACTCTTTTTATGTAATCTTTGTTCTCTGGGGCATGAAAGACAATGATATCGAATCTTTCAGGCTCGCCTACTTTATAGCTTAGCTTATTTACGATCATCCTGTCCTGGTCATGGAGAGTCGGCATCATCGATAATCCGTCCACTACGATTGGAGCAAATAAAAAGTAGCGGATCACAGCTGCGAGCACGACAGCAATCAGCAGTGCCTTCGTCCATTCCCATAGTTCATTCTTCTTTTTTTCGGCCATTCTTTTCCCACCATTCCAAAATAAATGTAGTTTAGGTACATAACTTTATTTTACATAAGTCAGTCAAGATAAACACGATGGGCGGTGATTTTTTAAAATAAATTTTCAAACTGGCATTTTGTAATGAAAAAGGAGCTTGGCTAGGCAAGCTCCTTTTTGACATTCATTCTTATCGAATTTCTTTGATACGAGCTTTTTTACCACGCAGGTTACGCAGGTAGTAAAGTTTCGCACGGCGTACTTTACCGCGACGGATAACTTCAAGCTTCGCAATTTTTGGTGTGTTAACAGGGAATGTACGCTCAACGCCTACTCCGTAAGAAATTTTACGAACAGTAAAAGTTTCGCTGATTCCACCACCACGACGCTTAATCACTACACCTTCAAACAACTGGATACGTTCACGAGTTCCTTCGACAACCTTAACGTGTACACGTACTGTGTCACCAGGACGGAAAGATGGAAGATCAGTGCGAAGTTGTGCTTTTGTGATTTCTTCGATTAATTGTTGCATCGTTTTCAACTCCTCCCACGAATGCTCTTGCACACTTTCTTTGCAGCGGAACATTGTTATATGCGGCAAATAGCACGATTGCTTTTAGCCACAAGAAGTATCTTAACATAAACATGGACTGACTGCAATATTATTCATTAAGTTTTATCAGTTCATCCAGCCATTTTTTTTGCTGATGTGTCAAGTCTGCTTCTTCAAGAAGATCAGGTCTCCGGCTCAGCGTCCTTCTCAGGCTTTCCTTCATCCTCCACTCTTCAATCAGCTTATGATTGCCGGAAACAAGGACATCCGGAACCTTCATCCCACGGAAGTCGGCCGGTCTGGTATAGTGTGGATGCTCGAGCAGGCCTGTGCTGAAAGAATCCTGGATATGGGACTCTTCACTGCCCAGTACACCCGGAAGCAGGCGCACAACGCTGTCGATCACGACCATTGCCCCGAGCTCGCCGCCTGTGAGGACATAATCGCCGATTGAAATCTCATCAGTGATAACATGCTCACGGATACGTTCGTCATATCCCTCATAATGTCCGCAGATGAAAATTAAATGTTCTTCCTTCGCCAGCTCTTCCGCTTTCTTCTGTGTGTACCTTTCCCCCTGGGGACACATCAGAATCACTCTTGGCGAAGAGCTTTTTGCCTGCTCTTTCAAATCAGATACCGCATCAAATATCGGCTGTGGCTTTAATACCATGCCAGCACCGCCGCCATATGGATAATCATCGACTGTCTGATGTTTGTTATCAGCAAAGTCCCTGAAATTGACAACATTGTACTGTGCAGCTCCTTTTTCAGAAGCCTTTTTCAAGATCGAATGGCCTAATACGCCCTCGAACATTTCCGGAAAAATAGAAAGGACATCGATATTCATCATGAGAGAAGCCCTTCCATCGGCTCGATCACAATCATCTTTTCCTTGACGTCAACTTTTTTCACAATGTCTTCTATATACGGAATCAGGATTTCCTTGCCTTTCTCTCCCTTTACCACCCATACATCATTGGCACCTGGTGTAAGGATTTCAATCACCTTGCCAAGTTCCTCACCATCTACGGTCATCATTGTGCAGCCGATTATATCCTGGAAATAGAACTCGCCTTCCTCCAATTCGCCGCGCTGTGTCTCAGGAACCTTGAGGATACCGCCCCTCATCCTTTCAACCTGATTGACATTATCGAAACCTTCAAATGTCAGCAGATTGAAATTCTTATGGGTTCTGTGGCTTTTTACGACCAATTCCTCGGGATCCTTTGAACCAGGCATGAATAAAAATAGTGTGTTGCCTATTTTATAACGCTCTTCTGGAAAGTCAGTCCTCGAGATCACCCTTACCTCGCCCCGGATTCCATGAGTGTTGACAATCTTTCCGACATTAAAAAATTTCTCCATTATTCGATCACCTCTCGCGTATTTCGGTCACGATGCCATCTTTGACTATTATTGTCTTACCTGAAAGAAACTCATCCCACTGGTCGCCTATATTCACATCAACAATCCCTTGAAGCTCTGTTTCTTTAATTTCACTCCCAAGCGGAAGAATATGTAGTTGTTCTATTTGAAAATCCAGGAGCTTGATTTTTTCTTTATGGACTTTTATTTCTTGTTCAAAATGTTTTTTCAATGTTTCAGGTGAGAACTTCTTAGACTTTTCTAGCTTCTTCAGTTCAAATCTCAGTTGATCGCATTCTTTCTGCAGCTGAAGCTTTCTGGAGTGGTATTTTTGGTGGATTTTTCCCTTGCTTTCTTCCGTAAGTACCTGTTTGACAATGATCGTTTGCAGTACCTTCAAAGCATTCCCTCCTTAAAGCCCACCTGTTAACAGCATTTCTCCAACTACTGGTCACAGATCACCTTAATCCTTGTGGTCACTATTATATCAAGTATTTATTATACCGTAATTTTTACAAATTTAGAAAAGCGTAAGCGCCTTGGTCAGCCGCGACAAGCGTTGGAGGGCCGACCGTTGAAGTCGTTCTTTGACTTCAATGGGCGGACCGAAACGTCTCGAGGGGCTAGGCGCTGGAGCTGGACAATTCTCGAAGTTAATTTTACACATTTTTAATCTACAAAAAAAAGGAGGGTTACCCCTCCCTTTTAGAACAATCATATAGAGTTATCTACCTTCTGCTTGAGCAGCTGATTGTTATTCGACGATTTCCAAGAAAATCTTCTTTTGCTGTGATGATCCTGCTGCATAGACTACTGTTCGAATCGCCTTTGCAACGCGGCCCTGCTTTCCAATTACTTTGCCCATATCACTTTTGTTGACGGAAAGCTTATAGGTTACGCGCTGATCCTCTTCATGTTCATTCACATGAACATCTTCCGGAAAATCAACAAGGGGTTTCACGATCGTCTCAATTAATTCTTTCATGGGCGCGTCCACAATTACTTGCTAAGCTTTGCGTTGTGGAATTTTTCCATGATACCTTGCTTAGAGAACAAGTTACGCACTGTATCAGATGGTTTAGCTCCGTCGTTCAACCACTTAAGAACCAACTCTTCGTTAAGTTCAACCACTGCTGGTTGAGCAACTGGGTTGTAAGTTCCTACAGACTCGATGAAACGGCCGTCACGTGGTGAACGGGAATCAGCTACTACAATACGATAGAAAGGAGATTTTTTAGCTCCCATACGTTTTAAACGAATTTTTACTGCCATTTTAAATAAGCACCTCCGAATAGTTTCACACAAGATAGAATAATACCAAATAGAAAACAGCTTGTAAAGGGTTTTTTCTTTACAGACTGAAAATACCTGATTTTACAAGTTAAAAAGGGTTGAACGGAAGCTTGAATCCGCCTTTTTTCTTGCCTTTTTGCTGCATGTTCGTCATCTGTTTCATCATCTTTTTCATGTCTTCGAATTGCTTGAGCAGGCGGTTGACTTCCTGGATGGAGGTCCCGCTTCCTTTTGCGATCCTTTTGCGCCTGTTAGCGTTGATGATTTCAGGATGAGTTTTTTCATTAGCCGTCATCGATTGGATGATTGCCTCAACATGCGAGATTTGTTTCTCGTCGATTTGAAGATTGTTCATGCCCTTGATTTTATTTGCACCAGGCATCATTTTCAGGATTTCCTCCAGCGGCCCCATCTTCTTTACCTGGCCAAGCTGATCCAGGAAGTCATCGAGGGTAAATGATGCTGTACGCATTTTTTTCTCGAGCTCTTTCGCTTTTTCTTCATCGACGTTAGCCTGGGCCTTCTCGATCAGAGTAAGGACATCACCCATTCCAAGGATTCTGGATGCCATCCTTTCAGGGTGGAATGCTTCCAGTGCATCAAGTTTTTCGCCAAGACCAACAAACTTGATTGGCGTATTGGTCACGGCACGGATTGAAAGTGCTGCACCGCCACGAGTATCGCCGTCAAGCTTCGTCAGGACGACACCAGTCAAGCCAAGCTGCTCATTGAAACTTTGGGCGACATTGACGGCATCCTGCCCTGTCATCGCATCGACAACAAGGAAAATTTCGTCCGGCTTGGACAGCTCCTTGATCTGCTTAAGCTCATCCATCAGGTTTTCATCCACATGAAGACGGCCCGCAGTATCGATGAGGACATAATCATTGTGGTCTTCCTTCGCCTTGGCAATTGCCTGTTTAGCAATTTCAACCGGACTGACCTGGTCTCCCAGTGAGAATACCGGCATACTCAATTGTTTGCCGAGTGTCTCCAGCTGCTTGATGGCAGCCGGGCGGTAGATATCCGCCGCTACAAGCAAAGGCTTGCGGTTATATTTCTTGCGAAGGAGATTTGCCAGCTTTCCGGTTGTAGTCGTTTTACCTGCACCTTGAAGCCCGACCATCATGATGACGGTCGGCGGGCGATTGGAGGCAGCAATCTTGCTTTGTTCCCCGCCCATCAACTCGGTTAGTTCTTCTTTAACAACCTTAATGACCTGCTGGCCTGGTGTCAGGCTTTTTACAACCTCCTGGCCAATGGCCCTTTCAGTGACCTTCTTAACGAAGTCTTTTACAACTTTAAAGTTAACGTCGGCTTCAAGAAGCGCCAGACGGACCTCTCGCATCATTTCTTTTACATCCGCTTCGGAAACCTTGCCTTTTCCGCGGATCTTTTGCATTGTATTTTGCAGTCGGTCGGCCAATCCTTCAAATGCCATATCATGCGCCTCCCTAGTCTAATTTCTCAAGCTCGGCTATCATTTCAGCTAGATCACCGCTGTTCTCACCATTCCCCATAAGCTGTTTCATTTTTGATATCAGCTCATTTCGCTTCTGGAATTTTTCGAACAACAATAACTTCTCTTCGTACTCCTCGAGCATCGCTTCAGTACGTTTGATGTTGTCGTATACTGCCTGCCGGCTAACATCATACTCTTCAGCAATTTCCCCAAGAGAGTAATCATCAAGATAATATAGAGCCATATAACTGCTTTGTTTTGGAGTCAGCAATGCCTGATAAAAATCATACAAATAATTCATTCGGTTCGTTTTCTCAAGCATTTCAATTCCCCCATGTTAAGTGAAATACCTTTACATAAAGAGTTTACACACGTTCATCTTTCCTGTCAAGATAAGTTCTTTACAGCAATTTGCCTGTAAATCAAGATTCTTCCGCTATTTCCTCTTCTTCGACGAGGTCAGCAAACAGACCATATACATATCTTTCAGGATCGAATTCCTGAAGGTCATCCATCTTTTCTCCAAGACCGACAAATTTCACCGGGATATTCAGTTCATTGCGAATAGCCAGGACGATACCACCCTTGGCAGTACCGTCAAGCTTGGTAAGAACGATGCCGCTGACATCTGTCGCTTCCTTGAACGTCTTGGCCTGGATCAGGGCATTCTGCCCGGTAGTGGCATCCAGCACTAGCAATACCTCATGAGGAGCGCCCGGCACTTCCCGTTCGATGACACGCTTCACCTTTTCAAGCTCCTTCATGAGATTGACCTTGTTTTGAAGACGCCCTGCAGTATCACAAATCAGGATATCTGCTTTACGGGATTTCGCAGACTGTACAGCATCATACATGACAGCCGCAGGGTCGGAACCTTCTGCCTGCTTGATGACATCCACCCCGACACGCTCTCCCCAGACCTCAAGCTGCTCGATTGCTCCTGCACGGAATGTATCCCCTGCAGCAAGCAGGACATTCTTTCCTTCATTCTTGAATTTATGGGCCAGCTTGCCGATGGTCGTGGTTTTGCCGACTCCATTGACTCCTACGAACAAGATGACAGTCAATCCATCCTCCTGGATGTTCAGGTCGAACGATTCGTCTTCAGATCCGTTTTCATAAATTTCAACAAGTTTCTCGGAAATGACAGCCTGAACTTCTTTCGTGTCCTGGATGTTGCGTCGCTTCACTTCTTTCTTCAGTTCCTCGACTAATTCCATCACCGTTTCGAATCCAACATCCGCCTGGATGAGGATTTCTTCAAGTTCCTCAAAAAAATCCTCATCGACTTTACGATAACGGGATACCAGGTCATTCACTTTATTGGAAAAATTATCTCTCGTTTTCGTCAAGCCATCTCTGAATTTCTCTGTGACACCCTCAGTCTGTGTCGTAAATTTTTCTTTTAATTTCTTGAAAAAACTCACGGTCCATCGCCTCTCTCATTACATTTTCACAAGTTCTTTTGAGTCCTCCAGCCGGACGGATACAAGCTTCGATACGCCCGATTCCTGCATCGTTACACCATACAGGACATCTGCTTCCTCCATTGTACCTTTTCGGTGGGTGATGACAATAAATTGCGTTTCTTCACGGTATTTTTTCAAGTATTGGGCGAAACGGTATACATTGGCTTCATCCAACGCCGCTTCCACTTCATCAAGAATACAGAATGGGACTGGACGTACCTTCAGGATGGAGAATAATAGTGCGATCGCCGTCAATGCACGTTCACCGCCAGACAGGAGCCCAAGATTCTGAAGCTTTTTCCCGGGTGGCTGTGCAACAATTTCGACCCCGGTGTTTAACAGGTCCTCAGGCTGGGTCAGCCGCAAGTCTGCTCTTCCGCCGCCGAACAACGCCTGGAACACGGGTTCGAAGTGGGAGCGGATGCCGGTGAAAGTCTGCTCAAAACGCTTCTTCATTTCCTGATCCATTTCCTCGATGACAAGGAAAAGAGTGTCCTTTGCTTCCTGGAGGTCATTCTTTTGTTCCAGCAGGAATTCATAACGCTCAGATACTCGCTCATATTCCTCTATTGCCCCGAGATTGACGCTTCCCAGTTCTTCAATCGCCAGCTTGATAAGCTTCACTTTCCGTCTTGCTTCATCAGCCGGGATTGTCAGCGGATACTGCTCTTTAGCCGCCTCATAGGAAAGCAGGTACTCTTCGCGAAGATGGGCCAGTTTATTGTCCAGTTCCACATCCAGCCTGTTCAGTTTCACTTCCTCATCCCTGAGCACTTCATTAATACCTTTTTGCAGCCTTCTTAGTTCCTTAGACTCCAATTCCTGGTCCTCAAGTCTGTTCTGAAGCTCGAGTCTTTCATGTCTTCTGGATGCAATCAGCTTCAGTGTTTCATTTTTATCCTGAAGCTTGCGCTTTGCTGCTTCCTCCAGCTGAGTTTCTCCAGAGGAACTATCCGTCATCTCTGACGAAAGAAGAGACAGATCTTCTTTCAACACTGACAATTTCCCTGATTGTTCATCTGCCTGCAAGCTTGCTGAATCCAGTTTCTCCTTTGCATGCGAAAGCTGCTCTTTCTTAGCAGCCAGGCTGATCTTCAAATCACTGATTTCGGAAACAAGTGTTTCCTTGGAGGTAGAATTCGAGTTTTTAAGCTCTGTCAGCCTTTCAATTTCTTTATCAAATTGAACGAGTGTCTGCTGATACTTTGCCAGCAGATCATCCAGTTCGGCCAACCTTGATTCAAGCTTTTCCTTGTCTGAATCAAGCTGGGTCTTTTCAGAATCATAGACCGACAAGCGTTCATTGATATTTTTCTGTTCCAGCTCGACTTCCCGGAGGTCGCCTTTCAGGGCCTGCTGCTTGAATCGAAGCTCTTCCCCAGTTTTCCTGAGTTTTTCAAGCCTCGCTTCACTTGATTGGGTGTCAGCCTTCAATGCCTTTACCCGCGATTCCAGCGTTCTGGTTTTCTCTTCCATGTCAGCGAGCTTGTTGGTCAAATCCTCCAGTTCACCTTTACGGCTTAAAAGAGACGATGACTTTTGCTTCACTGCACCGCCCGTCATCGAACCGCCCGGGTTGACTACATCGCCTTCAAGGGTCACGATTCTGCTGCGGTATTGCAGCATTTTCGCTATTTCATTGGCACCCTTCAGATCACTGGCAATCACGACATTCCCGAGCAGGTTCTTCACGACTTCTGCATACTTCTGATCATATTGAATCAAATCAGCGGCCGTGCCGATATAGGCGCCATGGCCTGAAAGAAGCGATAGCTGCGAGCCTGCCAGATACTTGCCCTTGATGATGCTGAGAGGCAGGAAGGTTGCCCTGCCAAATGACTTTTGCTTTAGGTACTGGATCGCAGTCCGTGCATTTTCTTCCGTCTGGACGACAATATGCTGCATTGCACCGCCAAGGGCCGTTTCAATTGCTGTTTCATATTGCTTTGGCACATGAATCAGTTCGGCTATGGCCCCCTCTACCCCCTGAAGACGGGTATTCCTGGCTTTCAACACTTCTTTGACCCCCTGGAAGAAGCCTGAATAGTCTTCTTCCATTTCCTCCAGCATTTCTTTTTTCGATTTCGCCTGCTGCAGGAATTGATAGGCTTGATAAAGTGTTTTCTCCTGCTTCTCATAATTGCTTCTTAAAGATTCCAGCTTCCTCTGTTCTTCAAAATAGAGCTTTCCCTGCTCTTCCAATTCCAGCTGTGAGGAAGCAGCCCTCTTTTCGATTTCTGCTTTTTTCTCCTTGATTTCATCACGGATCGATACAAACCGATCATTGTCATGATCCAGTCTGGATCCCTTGGCTGAATGCTGCTGCAGCTGCTGCTCAATATAGATTTTTTCATTTTTGGCGCCGGCCTGTTCATTCAGCACCTCGATATAATCACTCTTAATTGAATCGATCTTGAGCTCGACATCTTCGCTATAGAGCGTCAATTGCTCCTGTTTCTCCTGAAGCTCTTTTTGCAGCGCAGCCGCCTCAGCTGCAAGCTCAGATACAGATTTCTCATATTCAGCCTTCTGTTCTTCCAATCTGGCAATGGAGAATGTCAGTTCCTCAATATTCTTTTCAAGCTGGCCTTTATTTTGTGAAGCATTCTTTTTACGTTCCTTGAGGACTTCCCTCCTGCCTTCCAGCTTTTCAAGCTCCTCGCTTGCATGCAGGAGGACATTCTGAAGGTCGCTGACCGATTCATCCAGTGCAGCTAACTGATCCCTCATTTTTTCAATTTCTGCCTCTTTTTTCTGGAGAATGGCAGACTGCTTGATTTCATCTTCTTTATGCTGTTCCAGCTGCCTTGAGAGCTGTTCCCAGCGGGCATGCAGATCCTCTATTTCATACGCTGTCAGCGCTACTTCAATCTGTTCCAGTTCTTCTTTTTGCTGAAGATAGTCCTTTGCAATCGATGCCTGGATCTTTAACGGCTCAACCTGGCCTTCAAGCTCATGGATAATGTCAGTTACACGGTTTAAGTTCTCCTGCGTTTCGAAAAGCTTGCTTTCTGCTTTTTTCTTCCGCGATTTATATTTTAGGACCCCAGCCGCTTCTTCAAAAATCGTCCTCCGTTCCTCAGGCTTGCTGTTGAGGATTTCTTCAACCCTTCCCTGGCTGATGATGGAGAAGGCTTCTCGGCCAAGTCCGGAATCCATGAATAAATCGACAATATCCTTAAGTCTGCAATTCTGTTTATTGATTAAATATTCACTGTCACCTGAACGGTAAACACGCCTTGTTACACTCACTTCGTTGTAATCAAGCGGCAATGATTGATCTTCGTTATCAAGGGTTAATGTGACTTCTGCAAAATTCAGCGGTTTTCGTGAATCACTTCCGGCAAAAATGATATCTTCCATCTTTGCGCCCCGCAGCGACCGGGCTGATTGTTCCCCAAGGACCCAGCGAATGGAGTCGGTAATATTGCTCTTTCCGCTTCCATTCGGTCCTACGACAGCGGTCACGCCGGGAACGAATTCCACAGATATTCTCTCGGCAAACGATTTAAAGCCGACCACATCTAATCGTTTTAAAAACAATATGGCTCTCCCTTTCCTGTTTAACTTTTTCTAAGGTGTCATTAGACACATGCGACTCGAGCAGCTCCAAAAAGCTTTTCGCAAGTTCATCGAGAAAAGCCAATCCAGGGATGTAACGGCTAAGCGCTGGAACTGGCTTTTTTTCATAGTGGAAATCATTTATGAATCTATAATGAACCTTGTTGTGTCCTATTTTTCGTCCTGTTCCGGGGCAGCCTCTATGTGGGCCTTCAGCTTTTCAAGAGCCATCTGGGCAGCATGCTGCTCCGCTTCCTTCTTGGAGCGGCCAGTACCAGCACCCAATTCTTGGCCATTAAGGTAGACATGGGATTCGAACTCCCTGCTGTGAGCTGGACCAATCTCCTTCATGATCTTGTATTCCAGCGAGCCTGCGGCATCGCGCTGGACGAGTTCCTGAAGCTGGCTCTTAAAATCCATCACATGAGAAAAAGCACCGGCATTGATTTTTGGAAAAACTATTTCTTCCAGAAATGTTGTGACTGTATCAATTCCTTTATCAAGGTACAAAGCGCCGATGAAGGCTTCGAAAACATCAGCCAGGAGCGCAGGCCTTGTCCTGCCGCCTGTCATCTCTTCACCTTTGCCCAGTAAAACGAGGTCGCCAAAGGCCAGCTCATTTGCAAAGGCCACTAGTGATGGTTCACAAACGACAGCCGCCCGAAGCTTTGTCAATTCACCTTCGCTCATCATCGGGTATTTTTTAAACAAAAATTGGGATACAGTCAGCTCCAACACAGCGTCCCCGAGAAATTCCAATCTCTCATTATCCTCATGGGGTTTCCTGCGATGCTCATTCACATAGGATGAATGGGTAAAAGCCTGTTTCAATAGCTTGTCACTTTCAAAATGAATTCCGATCCTATCCTGGAATTCTTTGAATTTCAGGTCCTTTGCGCGGATATTCTTCTTTTCTCTTTCTCTGCCATTATTGCGCATGATTAATTCCACCTTGCTCATAAATTAAAGCTGTTTTCGTAAAGATTGTTGTTAAAATCCTAAAGCCGATTTTAACGTGATAATAGCCATTTTGTATGTCGGTACTAAGTTTGCAAGCTCTTTTCTCAGCATAAGCGTTAATTGTATGAATAATCTAAGGTAATTCAACCCTATTATTTAGGCAATAGCAACAAAGATTGAGAAAAGAGCCTAAATTAAAGCTGATCTTCTATGAATTGCGGATTACACAATTCTATACAGACTACTAACAGTTTACAAAAAATGATGTCCATAAAGCAAAAAAACTTGGTTTGATTCCAGCAGATTCCTTGTTGAAGAAAGCCAAGAGCTTTATTTACAGAAGAAAGCCCCGTTTTTTAAAAACGGAGCTTCTCAGTAAATCGAACAATTACACTTGGCTATTTATGTAGTTCACAGCGTCACCAACTGTACCGATTTTCTCAGCGTCATCATCGGAAATTTCCATGTTGAATTCGTCTTCCAATTCCATAACCAATTCAACAACATCAAGGGAATCAGCACCTAGATCATCTTTAAAAGATGCTTCTAAAGTTACTTGAGATTCATCTACTCCCAAACGGTCAACAATAATTTTTGTTACGCGTTCTAAAACGTCTGCCATGCTCGTTCACCTCCCCTCAAGCCATTATAGATGATTTTATATAATTAATAAATGGCTGCAATCACTTTTTATTTTGTTCCGGCTCTTTTTCAGGTGTGCAGGATTCTACATTACCATGCCGCCATCGACGTGGAGGGTTTGGCCTGTCATATAGGCACCGTCTTCTGAGGCAAGGAAGATAACAGTCCGGGCGATATCCTTTGGCTCTCCGAAACGCGCCAATGGGATTTGCTTCAACATTTCTGACTTGACGTCTTCATTCAGTTTATCTGTCATGTCAGTCGTGATAAAGCCTGGGGCAATGGCATTGACAGTGATTCCTCTTGACGATAATTCCTTCGCAGTTGTTTTCGTCAGTCCGATCACTCCCGATTTTGCCGCAACGTAATTCGCCTGCCCAGGATTACCGCTGACACCGACAATCGATGAAATATTGATGATCCTGCCGCCTCTCTGCTTCATCATTTGCCTTGTGACGGCTTTCGTGCAAAGGAAGACACCTTTAAGGTTAATGTTGATGACATCATCCCACTCGGATTCTTTCATTCTCATCAACAGGTTATCTTTTGTAATACCCGCATTGTTGACAAGTATGTCGAGCTTCCCGAAATGTTCGATTGTTTCTTTTACCATCTCAGTGACTGAGTCGGAACTGGAAACATCTGCCTGGATCGCGAAAGCATCTCGGCCCATCGCTTTGATTCCATCGACCACTTCTAGTGCTTTCGCTTCGCTGCCGGCATAATTGACAGCAACTGAGGCTCCTTCCCGGGCAAGTTCAAAGGCGATTTCCCGGCCAATTCCACGTGATGCGCCAGTTACAAGCGCTACTTTACCTTCAAGTCTCATTCCTTCTCCTCCTTCAATGCAGCCACGGCCGCGGCACAAGTTTCCGCATCATAAATTGCGAATGTCCTAGCAGAGCGGTCCACTTTTTTTACTAGCCCGGACAACACCTTGCCAGGTCCAATTTCTACAAAAGTATCAACTCCGAGCTCAAGCATCTTTGACACGGAATCCTCCCACAGCACAGGAGAGTAAAGCTGCTCTACCAATCTCTTTTTAATTTCAGATGCTTCTGTCATCGGTTCAGCAGTCACATTGCCAATCACCGGGGTTGAGGCATCCTTTAGTGAAATATTATCCAGTACTGCTTCAAATCGTTCGGCTGCAGGCTTCATTAGCGAAGAATGGAATGGCCCGCTCACATCGAGTGGAATGACCCGTTTTGCTCCTGCTTCCTTTGCTTTGACAGATGCTTCTTCCACTCCAGATTTGGAACCTGAAATGACAATTTGCCCCGGGCAATTTAAATTGGCCAGCTGAACAGGATTACCACCCGCCGATACTGTCTCGGTCACATCCATAAGTTTATCGCGATCCATTCCAAGGACGGCTGCCATCGTGCCCTCTCCATTTGGCACCGCTTCTTCCATGAACTCACCACGCTGGCGGACTGCGTAAACAGCATCCTCAAAGGATAACGCCTCCGATGCTACAAGTGCAGAATATTCCCCAAGGCTATGCCCAGCCGTATAGTCCGGCTTGATTCCAAATTGGCTGAAATATTTCAGGATGGCAATGCTTGTTGTCAGGAGTGCAGGCTGAGCATTTGTTGTTAGAGTCAGCTTTTCCTGAGGGCCTTCAAAAATCAATTTGCTCAAAGACTCCCCAAGGACTTCATCCGCTTTATTAAATGTTTCGGAAACTGCTTGCTCGGACTCCGCAAGTGCCTGCCCCATGCCAACAGTCTGTGACCCCTGGCCCGGAAATAAAAACGCGATTTTCCCCATGAAAGATTCCCCTTTATCGTTTATTTTATCCAGTCGCTCCTACTGAATGACGCCTTCTCTTTTTTCAACAGCTGTCCTGATCGTGCCTGAAACATCTTTTTCAACCATTTCTCTGGCCTGCCGGATTGAGTTGAAAACGGCATTCGCATCCGATGATCCATGTGCCTTAATGACCGGGGCTTTCAATCCGAATAATCCGGCGCCACCGTATTCTGTGTAATCCATCTTATTTTTCAACTGAGCGAGGTCCGGCTTCAGGACTGCGGCAGCCATCTTACTTTTGAAGCTTGATGTCAGGGCCGATTTCAGCATTTTAAATACTGACATTGCCGTTCCTTCGATTGTCTTCAGCACCATATTGCCGGTGAATCCGTCCGCCACAACCACATCTGCTACACCATCCAGCAAGTCTCTCGCTTCAACATTGCCGATGAAATTGATATCTGTGTCCTTAAGTAATTCGAAGGTGCTCCTTACTAATTCATTTCCCTTCTTCTCTTCTGTGCCGATATTCAGCAATCCAACTCGCGGGCGTTCAATCCCTCTTGCTTTCTCACTGTATATCGAGCCCATGATCGCATATTGGACAAGATGCTCCGGCTTGGCGTCAGCATTTGCGCCAACATCCAGAAGCAGGAAGCCTTCTCCCCCGATCGTCGGAAGTGTAGGAGCAAGTGCGGGCCGTTCTATGCCATTGATCCGTCCGACCACAAACAATCCTGCAGCCATCAGAGCTCCAGTGTTTCCGGCTGAAATGCAAGCGTCAGCTTTTCCGTCTGCTACCTGCTGCGCCGCCAAAACCATGGACGCAGTCTTTTTACGGCGAACAGCCCTTACAGGTTCATCTGTTCCCAGGATGACCTCTTCAGTATGGAGAATTTCAATCCTATCTTCGGTCGTCAAATGCTCCCTGATTTTTTTCTCGTCACCTACAAGGAGGATATGTATGTCTTTGAAGTTCTCTACTGCCTTCATTGCTCCGAGGACGATTTCTTTTGGTGCATTGTCTCCGCCCATCGCATCTATTGCAAGCCTCATCGCTTTTCATCCCTTACTTCTCATTATTTGATCTGTACATTTCAAATTCGCCTTTGAAGACAAGTTCATTATTTACGTAACTCATCACTTCCACATTCGTCCGCCCATTATCACTATCGATTTTTGTGACCCTCGCTTTAGCGATGACCCGTTCACCTTCTTTTACCGATCTGGTAAACTGGATACTCGATTTTGCAGTCAGCGCCAGCTCATCATTGATCACAGCAACCGCCAATGAATTCGCCTGGGCAAACAAATGGTGTCCTCTGGCAATTTTATTTCGCTTAAACACATGTTCTCTTTTTATATCAAGTATGGAAATTGCACTTTGATCAAGTTCAATATCGATGATTTCTCCAATTACTTCTTCCAGCGGCAATGAACGGACTTCGTCTTCAAAACGTTTTTCAGCAACGTTCTTGATTCTCTCCCTGAGTTCAGGTATAGACAATTCGAGTCTGTCCAGTCTGATCGTCTGGATGCTGACAGCAAATTTTTCGGCCAGCTCTTCATCTGTTATGAATGGGTTATCTTTTATCGTATCAGTCAGCAGTGACTGCCGATCTTTTTTATTGCGTTTCATCTAAAAACACCGCCCGAGCTATTAAGACTAGGTACTAATAGTAGTATATATATTATAAAAAAAGATTGCAAGAAGAAATATTTTTAGTAAAAAGACCCTGTTATACAAGACTGTGGATTTCCGTTCCAGGCGCTTCGCTTTCCGCGGGGATGGCGCTAAGCCCGCGGGTGTCTACGCGTATTCCACTACAATCAACAGGGTTTAAAAATCAACTTCAGCTTTAACAGAGCCATCAAAAAAGGAAGCAGATGACTGCTTCCGCTCTATCATTCTTCTAAAAATTAATAGATTGGGTTTGAATCAATCCAGTTTTTCATTTGCCAGTGCACCTGACTCCGCCAAATATTCTCTCAATGAACGATATTTTTCGCTTTGCCAGAAAGCTCCTGACTGCACCAGCAAGGACGCATCATTCCTCGCTGTTTCCAGTGCACGGTAGTCATGGACCATGTCCGCCACTTTGAATTCTGGCAGTCCGCTTTGTTTTTTTCCGAAGAAATCTCCAGGGCCGCGCAGCTCCAGATCCTTCTCACTAAGAACAAAGCCATCATTCGTTTCAGACATGATTTTCATGCGTTCTTTCCCGACTTCGCTTTTCGGATCGGCGAGCAAAATGCAATATGATTGGTCACTTCCGCGGCCAACCCTTCCTCTAAGCTGATGAAGCTGTGACAGACCAAATCTTTCGGCATCATATATGAGCATCACTGTCGCGTTTGGGACATTCACCCCTACTTCAACGACGGTAGTGGAGACGAGCACTTGCACTTCATTTTCACTGAAGGACTTCATCACCTGGTCTTTTTCGTCGGAATGGAGTCGTCCATGCATCAGGCCAACCTGAAAACGGTCCTTAAAATAGAAACTCAGGGTGCTGTGGACATCGATCGCATTCTGGACATCAAGCTTATCTGACTCCTCGATCAATGGGCATATCACATATGCCTGCCTTCCTTTTGCCAGTTCCTTTTCCATGAAGGCGAGCACCCGCTCAAGCATCTCGTGCTTGGCCCAATACGTTTCGATCGTCTTGCGTCCAGCCGGCATTTCATCGATCACCGAGACATCCATTTCACCGAAGACCGTGATTGCCAATGTCCTCGGGATTGGTGTTGCGGTCATGAACAAGACATCGGGATTTTCACCTTTCTCCCTGAGAACCCGCCTTTGTTCAACCCCAAATCGATGTTGTTCATCTGTGATGACAAGACCGAGGCGTTGGAAGTCCACTTCATCCTGGATCAAGGCGTGCGTGCCAATCAATACATCAATATCACCCTGCTTCAGCTGCTCGAGCATCTCTCTTCGCCGTTTGCCTTTTACCGAGCTTGTCAGCAGAGCCGCTTTAACACCGAATGGCTCAAGCAGCTGTGTCAGGGACTGAGTGTGTTGTTCAGCCAGTATTTCTGTTGGGACCATCAATGCTCCTTGGTAGCCAGCTGTCTTAGCAGCATAAAGGGCAATCGCCGCGACCACCGTTTTACCTGAACCAACATCACCTTGAAGGAGGCGATTCATACGGTATGGAGATTTCATGTCACCGAGGATCTCATTGACTACTCGCTTTTGTGCGCCCGTTAACGGGAAAGGCAGTCCGCCGATAAATTGTTTCAGCTTGTCCAATTCATAGGAGAACGAAATTCCGGGACTCTGTTCCCGTTCCAGTTTCCGTAATGACTGCATTTTAAGCTGGAATAAAAGAAACTCCTCGTAAACAAATCTTCTTCTCGCCTGTTTCATTTCGTCAGAACCTGAAGGCAGGTGCATGATTCTTAAGGCATCCCTGCGGTTCAGCAGCTTATATTTTTGCAAAAGCTCTGCCGGCAATATTTCGTCTATTTCATGCCCGAACTGAGAAAAAGCCTGCTTGATCAGCCTTCTGATCGTTTTTACGGTCATTTTTCCTTTCACTGCGTAAACCGGTTCAAAATCCTGGCTTTGAGCATGCTCTCCCAATGACATTTGACTGGCTGTGATCGTCTGTCTATGCTGATCCCATTTCCCCGTGACTGTAATCGTCTCTCCGACGGTTATTTTTTGTTTTAAATAAGGCTGGTTAAAGAAAGTTGCAATGATTAAGTAACGGCCCACGAGCAGCCTGACGGTAAGCCGATTCTTTTTGCGGCCGTAATAGACAAGTGCAGGCTCACTGTGCACCTTGCCCTCCACCGTGACTCTTTCGTCATGCTTAACTTCTGCCAGATCCTTAAGCCGATAATCTTCGTAACGATATGGGAAGTATTCGAGCAGATCACCGACAGTCCTGATGTGCATATCCGCCAGAGTCTCCGCCATTTCATTGCCGATTCCTTTTATTGCTGTTACTGGTTGCTTTAGTTGTTCATTCACATTATTCAAGCGGTGTGCCGAAACTCTTGGCCTCCAGCTCCCGGCCAATCGGTGCTGCCGCTCCCCCTCCTTACGCTGTTTCTGGAGTATTGATGTTATTTGTTTTACGTGGAATCAGACATGACCATGCAAAATAGTCTGCTTTTCCCCCTGTTGTCCACCCACTGCGTATCCGAATCTACAGCTGTTCTTACGTTTACCTTTTCACATATGAATGCGGAAACAATCCTTTTATATACAAAACGAAATAGAAGGGGATTCCCCTTCTATTTCTTAGTATCATATAACAATTTTATTTGTCCAGCCGGAGATTCTCCGACATCGGATTAATTATTCAATCGCGAAGATGAAGGCGTATAATGGCTGTTCTCCATTATGGACTTCTATCTCAACATCTCCATACTTGCCCTCAACAAACTCAACGATGGAATCAACATCATCATCTGAAGCATCTTCCCCTTTAAGGATGGTCAGGATTTCAGTGTCTTCATCGAGCATCTGGTCCAGCAGGTCCTTTGCTGCTTTAACTTTATCACGATCTTTCAAGACAATTTTCCCATCCGCCAAGCCCATGAAATCTCCGGTTGAGATTTCAAGTCCGTCGATGCTGGTGTCACGAACTGCATAAGTCAGCTGGCCCGTTTTCACATGCTGCATCGCTTCTGACATGGCATCTTTATTTGCGGCAGGATCGGCTGATGGATTGAATGAAAGCAATGCTGTCATTCCCTGAGGCACAGTTTTCGAAGGGATGACTACCACTTCTTCCTCCGCTACCTCGGCAGCCTGTTCTGCAGCCATGATGATATTTTTATTGTTCGGCAGGATGATGACCTTGCGTGCGTTCACCTCTTTGACAGCCTTGATGATGTCCTCGGTGCTCGGATTCATCGTCTGGCCGCCTTCGATCACGGCGTTGGCACCAATGCTGCGGAAAAGTTCAGCAATTCCGGAACCCATCGAGACAGCGACGATTCCATATTCCTGCTTTTCTTTCTTTGGTTCATTAGCCTGTGTGCGCAAAGGTGTTGTCGGTTCACCGACAATATCTGTATGCTGCTGACGCATATTTTCAATTTTCATATTGATGAGGCTTCCGTATTTTTGTCCATATGACAATACATCGCCAGGCTGTTCTGAGTGGATATGTACTTTTACGACCTCTTCGTCGGAAATGACGAGAAGAGAATCTCCATATTTGCTCAAGTCCTGACGGAAATTCTCCTCAGAGAATGTCTCTTTCCCCTCAAGTTTAACCATGAATTCGGTACAATAGCCGAATTCAATATCCTCAGTATTCATGTGGCTCTGGACGCTCTTATGGTGCTCGGCGCTTACAAGCTCAGTCATATTTGGCATCGCCGATGGGGAATCAGGAAGCTTTTCGCCCTTCAATTCTGCAAGAAAACCTTCATAAACGAAGACAAGGCCTTGTCCACCGCTGTCTACTACTCCTACTTCCTTTAGGACCGGCAGCAAATCTGGCGTACGATTCAATGAAGCCTTTGCTTCTTTAAGAACCTCTTCCATAAGTCCGTCAATGCTTTCGTAGTTTGGCGCAACTGCAACAGCATGCCTTGCAGCATCTTTGGCCACTGTTAAAATCGTTCCCTCAACCGGCTTCATAACTGCTTTATAAGCAGTCTCCACACCCGCGTTTAATGCAGAAGCAAATTCAACAGCTGTTACAACCGGCTTTGTTTCAATTGCTTTCGCAAATCCGCGGAATAATTGGGACAGGATGACTCCTGAGTTGCCCCTCGCTCCCATAAGCAAACCTTTGGCAAGCGCGGAACCCACCTTCCCGATATGTTCCTGTACATTGTTCTTTACTTCCTTAGCTCCGGAAGTCATGGATAAATTCATATTTGTTCCCGTATCACCATCAGGAACAGGGAAGACGTTCAACGCGTCGACATACTTGGCATTGGCCGCCAAATGGTTGGCACCCTGAATCACCATCTCCGCAAAACGTTTTCCGTCTAGAACATTAATAGACACAAATCTTTCCTCCTCTTACGGGTTCGTTACACGAACTCCTTGAACGTAAATATTGACCGAGTCAACAGCCAGCCCGACTGTTTTATCAAGGGTGTACTTAACCTTTGATTGGACATTGTGGGCAACCTCGGAAATTTTCGTCCCATAGCTCACAATAATATACATATCGATATGTACTTCGTCATTTTCCTGGCGAACGATGACTCCGCGGGTAAAATTCTCCCTGCGCAGGATATCTGTTAATCCGTCCTTGATCTGATTCTTAGAAGCCATCCCGACAATACCATAACAATCAACTGCTGCACCGCCTGCAATTGTTGCAATGACATCATTTGATATATCAATTTGTCCGTACTTCGTTTTTAGCTCGATGGACATGATTCGTTCCCCCTTTGGAAAAATAGCATTATGCTACAGTTATTTTACTATAAGCCAATCAATTTTTAAAGTTATTCTGCACTTCCCTTTATTATTCAGCAAGAATCTGAACTATATGTCAAGGTTTTTTTCTTTATAGCTTTTGCCGGAAGTATTGCAAATGGGAAATTTCTATGATAAATTATTAAAGTATGTCAGAGAAAAGGTTATCCTGTTTCATTCGCAATTCTGACGATATGCAAATAATTGCAGCAAAAAATAGTAACAGCTCTGTCAGTTAGGAGGGAAATCATATGCCACGTAAATGTGTAGTAACTGGTAAATCAACTCGTTCTGGTAACGCACGCTCCCACGCAATGAACGCTAACAAGCGTACATGGGGTGCTAACCTTCAAAAAGTACGTATTCTTGTAGACGGTAAGCCAAAGCGTGTTTGGGTATCTGCAAGAGCTCTAAGATCAGGTAAAGTTGAACGCGTATAATTAAAAACCGCAGACTTGCTGCCTGGCTCCAGCAGCCGGAAGTGAGCTGCATGGCATCCATAAAGGGTGCCTTTTTTTATTGCCTGAACACTCACCGTCCGTCCTTCTGTTCATTCTGCCCAATTCATGAAAAAATAATAGCACCCCGTAACCAGGGTGCCAAATGCTTGCATATCGGTTTTCAATCTTTGATTACTCCATACTAAATGGTTTTTAATCCTTCTTAAATGCACCTAACATCGCCCGTACGAGGCCACCCAAAAATCTAGGCAGTTTGATTGTATAGAATCTCATACCGTCCCTCCTCACCATCTCTCGCAAACAGTCTTCTTTCTGTATCCCTATAGTATATTCCCGGGTATACAAAATTTGCTCTTTTCAGGGGAAGAAATCATATTGCTGAAAAGAACCCTGAGCTAAATGAAGACATCTCAATCCTTGCTCCTTACTACTAATAATATGCCTTCGGAAAAAGAAAAAGTACCATGACCTCTAATAAGTTCATTACTAATACATAGTGTCGAGCCCATTGGAATATGACAATCAATTAACGGGTATTTAAAATTTTCAAGTGACAGTCCGGATACAGACGGTGTGATTGGAAGGAAGGAAATGTACTTAAAATCATCATTTGGGTTAACTGTATAGCATCCTGGTTTTTTTATATATAAGATATTCTGGGTATCAATGATCTGGATGTGTACAAAATCATCCTTCTCAAGAGGCCTGACCAGCAGCTGGATATTGGCCATCAAATGGTCAAGGCGCCCCCCTGTCGCCCCGAAAATGGTGATTGACTCCGGGTGCTGGTCAAGGGCCCAATTTAGAGCCAGCTCCATATCTGTCTCATCTTTTTCCGGCTTGAATTTCTTCAGGTCAGCAACCGTCTTTTCAATGTTTTCCATTTCTCCTTCGGAAACGGAATCAAAATCGCCAAATGCTGCTGCGGGATTTAATCCTGCTTCTAATAAATAGAATACACCCCTATCGATCCCGATCCAAACCACGTTTTCCTCTTCATAGAGATGGAAATCTGGTATCATGTACCGCGGTCCACCGGCAACCAAATTAATTCTCATTAAAAAATCTCCTTTGTTTCTGGATTCCACTTATTGAAGAAAAGCCAGCCTCTGCAAGGCTGGCTTTTCTTTATGGTCTCAAGCTGGCGATTGCGGCTTCCCTGTCTTCTTTATTGAAGACTGCTGAACCCGCCACCAGAACATTGGCCCCTGCTTCAATTACAAGCTTGGCTGTTTCCTCGTTCACGCCGCCGTCAACCTCTATTTCCAGGTCTGGATTTAGTGAATCAGCAAGTTCTTTAACCAGCCTGATTTTTGGAAGGACCGAAGAGATGAACTTCTGACCGCCAAATCCAGGATTAACAGACATAAGCAGGACCATATCAACATCCTCGATTATGTGCTTCAGGCTATCAACTGGTGTAGCAGGGTTCAAGACGACGCCTGCCTTGACCCCTGTCGATTTAATCAATTGTATGGTCCTATGCAGATGCCTGCATGCTTCCACATGGACAGTGATATAATCGGCCCCTGCCTTGGCAAATGCTTCGATATATTGGTCCGGGTTCTCGATCATCAGGTGAACGTCAAGCGGAAGCTTTGTAACCGGCCTGATTGCCTCGACAATCAGAGACCCGATCGTGATATTCGGCACGAAATGCCCATCCATTACATCCACATGTATATAATCGGCCCCACCGCGCTCGACATCCTTTATTTCTTCGCCAAGTCGGGCAAAGTCTGCCGATAAGATTGAAGGTGCGATCTTAACCATGATTTAATACCTCGGCTTTCTATCTTTGATTTCTAACAAAAAGTCTTTATAGTGCTCATACCTGTATTCAGGCAGAATTCCTGACTCAACTGCTGCCTTGACCCCACATTTAGGCTCCGCCATGTGAAGACAGCCGCGGAACTTGCAATTCTCACTGAACTCAGCAATATCAGGGAAGCATGAATTCAGCTCTTCTGTTTCAATCTCTGTGAATTCCAGAGAACTGAATCCTGGAGTGTCAGCAACTAGCCCATTGTTAATCGTAATCAGCTCTACGTGCCTTGTTGTATGCTTGCCCCTTCCCAAATGGGAGGATATATCATCGGTTTTCAACTCGAGATCCGGCCTGATCGCATTGAGCAGGGATGACTTCCCGACCCCTGACTGACCGGCAAAGACAGAAATCTTACCTTCAATATGCGGCCTCAGCTTTTCCAGACCTTCTGAAGTTTCAGAGGATGTAAAAATAACCTCATAGCCTGCCTTCCGATAATCTTCTGCATATTCCTCGAGACGTGATTTTTCCTCTTCATTGGTCAAATCCATTTTCGTAATGCAGATGAGGGGCTCAATGTGGTTATACTCAACAAGAACCAAAAACCGGTCGAGCAAGGTTGTACTGAATCCAGGTTCAACAGCAGAAAAAACAAGGATGGCCTGGTCCACATTCGCAATCGGCGGACGGACCAGCTCATTTTTCCGGTCCTTGACTTCCAGGATATAACCTTCCGTGTCATTTTCAGCCTGATAAACCACCTCGTCACCAACAAGGGGTGTAACCTTATTCTTGCGGAAAACCCCCCTGCCGCGGCATTGCACTATACCGTCCTCATTGGCAACATAATAAAAACCGCTCAGCGCCTTGATAATTTTGCCCTCAGGCATAGCAACACTCCCTGTCTGTTAGTCTTCTGGATAATCAACGCTGCCACTGTCAAAGATTTCTCCATCCCGCAGAATTCGATACTCACCCTTTTTGCCAGGAGCAATTAGGAAATCAAGGCTAATCATTGTGTCCTCTGTGATTTCAATCGTATCTACTGGAGCTTCATCTGTATGGTTTACATCATTCATATAGATTTTGAGTTCCTGTGGAACGCCTTCTTCTTTAGGCTGGTATGGTACGTTAATTTCAATCGTCTTTTCTTTCGGAACAGGTTCCGGTCCTTTTGAAATGACGACACTTACCTTACTTCCTGGCGGCAGTTGAGTTCCCGCTTCAGGTTTTTGGGATATAACCAATCCGGCCGGTATGGTATCATGAAAACCCTCCGTACTTTCAACAACAAGCCCAGTGGTGTCAGCATAAAGATCGAGATTTCTCTGGTTGTATTCTTTTAAATCACCCAGAGTTACCAATTCAGGACCCATGCTGACCTTGAATTCCAAAGTTGTGTCCTCGGGGACAACAGACTCCCCACCAGGAGGATATTGTTCCAGAATTGTCCCAGGCTCGCTATCATCATGCTCTTCGGTTTTTTTGATATCTTTGAAGCCTTTACCTTCAAGCAGTTTGACGACATCATCGTAGGCCCTGTCGGTATAATCCGATAACTCTATTTCTTCTTTGCCAGTACTGATATAAAGATCAATTTTATTTCCCTCTTTTATCATCTTACCGGCTTTCGGATTTGTTCTGATGACATTTCCTTCTTCGATCTCTTCATCGCTAATCTCTTTTTTGTCCCCAATAATAAAACCTGCAGACATGAGTTCAGCGACTGCTTCTTCTACTTCCATGCCACTTACATCCGGCACTTCCTTATCCTTTGGCCCAAAAAGATCTGGCCCCATTGTCACCATGACAATACCCGCAGTCAGTATGAGCAAAAACAAAACAGTTAAAATCACTGGCCATTTCTTTTTCTTCTTCTTCACAGGTTTATCCTTTGATGGCTGATCCATGGAGTCTAAAGCATCTTTGCGAATAATGGTTTCATCAAGATTATGATAAGGCCGGTCATTCGTTATGATAGGGATTGCTTTGGTTGCTTCATCGTCCTTAGGAATCACAAACTTGCTCTCATTCAGACGCTTGCTGTCAAGTGCTGTCCTTAGATCATCTTCCATTTCATCGACATTGTCATATCGATGGAAAGGATCTTTCGCAGTGGCCTTAAGCACGATATTCTCTACGCTCTGTGGAATTTGCGGATTCCACCTTTTTAATGAAGGTGTTTCTGATTGAAGATGCTTCAATGCGATCGAAACGGCTGATTCACCTGAAAAAGGGAGTCTGCCTGTCAATAATTCGAACATGACGATCCCGATTGAATAAATATCCGATTTTTTATTTGCCATGCCGCCTCTGGCCTGTTCTGGTGACAGGTAATGCACAGATCCAAGCACAGAATTCGTCTGGGTGATGCTCGTTGCACTCAATGCCATCGCAATGCCAAAGTCTGTGATCTTCACTGTACCGCTGCTGTCTACCAAAATATTATGCGGCTTGATATCACGGTGGACAATATGATTGTGATGGGCATGAGAGATAGCAGATGTCAGCTGCTTCATGATGTCTAGGGCTTCTTCAACAGGAACGGGTGCATGCTGCTGTATGTATTGCTTCAGTGTTTGGCCATCGACATATTCCATCACAATATAGTATAGACCATCCTCTTCACCGACATCATATATACTGACGATGTTCTGATGGGCCAGACTCGTTGCAGATTGTGCCTCTCTATGGAACCTGCGGATGAATTCATCATCATTGGCAAAATCAAGACGGAGCATTTTGACCGCAACATCCCTGTCAAGGATCATATCATGGGCAAGATAGACATTCGCCATACCTCCGCCGCCAATCATATCCTTGATTTTATAACGACCGCTGATTCTTTTTCCGATGATCATATTTTTCACCTGCCCTCGTTGAATTCCTTGTATTCGACGATTGCAAGAGTTATATTATCTTCGCCGCCATACTGATTGGCCCTTTTAATAAATTCTGCCGCTTTATCTTCCAGTGACATATTATTGTCTGTCAGGATGCTTTCCATTTCTTCCTGGCTCACTTTATTGGAAAGGCCATCCGAACAAAGCAACAGCACATCTCCCTCTTCATAGATGATGGTCTTAATGTCCATCTCCACTGATTCTTCTGTTCCAAGGGCTCTTAATAGAACATTTTTACGAGGATGATGCTCTGCATCTTCTTTGGAAATTTGTCCGGAACGTACAAGTTCATTGACGAGAGAATGATCCTCTGTCAGCTGTTTGAATCCCGTTTCATTCAGTAAATAACAGCGGCTGTCTCCTATGTTCACCACTGTTGCGAACAGATTCGTGCAAATGGAGGCAACAATTGTTGTGCCCATGCCTTCACATTCCGTATTATTCAATGAATGCTGAAAGATCTCCTGATTCACCTGTACAACAGATTCCTGCAGCCATTGTTCCGCTTCTTCTGCTGTATGTATCAATGCTGACGTTTCCCAGAGAACTTTTAGATGCTGGATTGTCATTTCACTGGCTACATCTCCTGCACGGTGGCCGCCCATGCCATCTGCTACGATGGCAAGGCGCTGTCCGTGAGGGTTCATAAAGATGCCGCCATTGTCTTCATTATGCAGGCGGACCTTTCCCCTGTCTGTCATGAAAACAGCCTTCATCTTGTCACCTCGTCTCTTCTTTTCTTTCTTTTGCCCGAAGTTGTCCGCAAGCTGCTTCAATGTCATGCCCTTGTTCTCTTCTAATCGTTACATTCACTCCGCGGTCGCGAAGAGTGCGTTCAAATTTGAAGATCTGGCTCTTAGGTGTTCTTACGTAATCACGTTCAGGTACATAGTTGACCGGAATCAAATTGATATGGCATTTCAATCCTTTTACCAGCTGGGCAAGCTCTTCTGCGTGCTCAACCTGATCATTCACTCCTCCAAAAAGACCATATTCAAAGCTGATTCTGCGGCCGGTTTTGTTCACATAATATCGGACCGCATCCATTAGATCAGGAAGCTTGTATGCTCGGTTGATCGGCATCAATCTGCTTCGAAGCTCGGTATTCGGAGCATGAAGTGAAATCGCAAAGTTGATTTGCATATTTTCATCCGCAAATTGATAAATCTTAGGAATGATTCCGCTTGTAGACACGGTAATATGGCGCGCTCCAATATTCATGCCTTTGTCATGGTTCATGATTTTCAGGAATGAAAGCATGTTGTCATAGTTATCAAACGGTTCGCCGATCCCCATGATGACAATCGAGCTTACTCTCTCATCTGTCTCATCAAGTGCCTGTTGTACTTTTACGACCTGGGCAACGATTTCTCCTGCTTCCAGATTCCTTTTTAAACCGCCGAGTGTGGAAGCGCAGAATGTACATCCAATACGGCAGCCCACCTGTGTGGTGACACAAACTGAATTTCCATATTCATGCCTCATAAGCACCGTCTCGATCGATACTCCATCATGCAGTTCAAACAGGAATTTGATGGTTCCGTCAGATGATGTCTGCTGGATGATCGTGCTGAGTGTTGTCAGCACAAAATGCTGATCCAGCTTGTCCCTTAAAGGCTTTGACAGATTGGACATATCCTCAAATGATGCTGCTCTCTTTTTGTAGAGCCAGTCATAAATTTGTTCTGCCCTGAATGGCTTTTCTCCTTGTTCCTTCAGCCAGTCTTTCAGTTCGTGCAGCTGAAGTGAATAAATGGATTTCTTGACTGATTCTTGTGTTGCTGGTGTTCTAGTTGATTTTTCCTGTTCCATGTTATTCCACCTTCTTTCTCAAACAAGCAATATAAAACCCATCAGAACCAAAATCCTGTGGAAGAATCTGAACATCGAAGCCATTGATCAATGGCCTGATTGCTTCTGGCATTCTTTCTGCAAGAGTTGGATCTCCCGAGAATTCAGGATGCTCGCGTAAAAATATTTCTATTACTTCCTGGTTTTCTTCCCTGTCTACTGTGCAAGTGCTATAGACAAGCGTTCCGCCATCTTTAAGCAATGGCGCGACAGATTCTAGAAGGCTGAGCTGGATTGATTTCAGCTGACTGAGATCCTGTTCTTTTTTCGTATATTTCATGTCAGGCTTCCGTCTCATTACGCCAAGTCCTGAGCAAGGAGCATCGAGCAAAACTCGGTCAATCGATTCATGCTTGAAATGATGTGCCGCCTCTCGACTGTCCATTTTTTGAGCTTCAATATTTTCAAGCCCAAGACGCTCGGCATTCTGGGCAATCAGCTTGACCTTATGCTCGTGAAGATCCAGTGAAATCACTTTTCCGCTGTTGCCGAGTTTCTCTGCAATATGAGAGGATTTCCCCCCAGGGGCCGCACATGCATCAAGGATTACCTCTTCTTCCTCTATGCCAAGTGCGTGGGCAACTAGCATAGAACTCTCATCCTGAATTGTCAACAAGCCATATTTAAATGCCTTTGAAGATGCGAGATTGCCTCGGAGGCATTTGATGGCTTCAGGCAAGATAGGGCTCGGTTCTACTTCGAAACCTTCTTCTTCCAGCAATTCCAGGCATTCATCACGGGAAATCCGTGTCAAATTGACCCTTCCTGTCTGCAGCGGTGCAGTCAGATTCACTTCACACATTTCCCTCGTCTTTTCAATCCCGAACTGGCCGACCCACCTTCTGACTAACCATAATGGGTGGCTGGTCTCTACTGATATTCTTTCCGCAGGGTCGGTTATCGAATCCAGAGAAGGAAGTCCATTTCGCTGAATGCTGCGGAGGACACCGTTCACCAGGCTGGCAATGCCTTTATGTCCTCGCCGCTTGGAAATTTCGACTGCCTCAAAAATCGCTGCCCTGTCTGGTATTTTATCTAAATACACCATCTGGTAAACGGTCATGCGAAGCAGATTGACCACCCAGGTTTGCAATTTCTTGTTTTTCTCGATAAATGGCTTAAGGTAGAAATCAAGAGTCATCTTACGCTGTAAAGTACCATATACCAATTCAGTCAGCAAGCCGACATCAATCGGACTGATTTCATTTTTTTCGATTGCATTGTTCAGGAGCAAATTGCTGTAAGCCTGGTTCTTTTCAATCGTTTCCAGGAGCTGCACTGCCGTATCCCTGACATTCTTCTTTTTACTCATTTAAGTCTCCTAACCTGACGCCGGTCTCTAAGTTCGACCCTGCCCCAAGCAGGAATTGCTTAGCGTCCATCTTTTTCTTGCCAGCTGGCTGGAGCTCTGTAATCTTAATAGCTGTTCCATCTCCGGTTGCCACTATAAAACCGTCAGCCTCAATCTTGACGATGGTCCCGGCTTGTTCGCTTCCTTTATAATCCATCTTCACGGAATTCCATATCTTCACCACTGCACCTTCCATTGTCGTATAGGCAACCGGCCAGGGATTCATGCCGCGGATATGGTTATAGATTTCGTGTCCTGTTTTTGTCCAGTCGATTTTCTCCTGTTCACGCTTGATATTCCAGGCAAAAGTCGCCTCGTCATCATTTTGCGGGACAGGAGTGATCTCCCCGTTCAATAGCTTTGGAATCGTCTCTGATAAAAGATCTGCTCCAGCAGGGCTCATTTTATCGTGCAATGAACCCACTGTATCTGTTTCCGTGATCGGTACTTCGACTTGTGTCAATATGTCCCCTGCGTCCAGCTTTTCAACCATGTACATAATCGTGATTCCCGTTTTCTTTTTTCCTTGGATGATTGCGTAATGGATTGGTGCACCGCCGCGCAGTTCGGGCAACAAGGAAGCATGGACATTGATACAGCCAAACTTTGGTGCCTCAAGCAGCTGATTTGGCAAAATCTGTCCAAAGGCCGCAGTGACGATTAAATCTGGTTCAAGCTCGAGGATTTTATCCAGTTCTTCCTTTTGGCGGATTTTTTCCGGCTGGTAAACAGGGATGCCAAGTTTCAGCGCTTCCGCTTTTACAGGAGGTGGAGTCAGGACTCGTTTTCTGCCAACAGGGCGATCAGGCTGCGTGACGACACCGACCACCTCGTAACCTTCCTCTACCAGTCTTCGCAAAACCGGTACTGAAAAGTCTGGAGTTCCCATAAATACGATTCTTGTCATTCCTGGTTCAACTCCTCTAAATCAGCTTCTTCCATATATTTGGACACTTTCGTGGTAAATAACACACCGTGCAAATGGTCGATTTCATGGAGGATCGCCCTTGCTAAAAACTCCTCTGCCTCGACTTCAAAGGCCTTTCCTTTCCGGTCTTGGGCCTTCACCTTCACATAATTCGGTCTGGTTACCTCTCCGTATAATCCCGGGAAGCTCAAACACCCTTCCGGCCCGGTCTGCTCGCCACTGGTTTCAAGAACTACCGGGTTGATCATCTCGATCGTTCCATGCTCATCATCGATGTCGACTATCGCAATCTGTTTCTTTATATCTATCTGAGGGGCGGCCAGGCCGACTCCATCAAACTCGATCATTGTATCGTACATATCATCCAGCAGTTTGGCCAGCTTTTTATCAAAAACGGTGACTTTTTCACATTCCTGCTCCAAAATTTCTGCCGGGTAGGTTACTATTTTTCTTACTGCCAAAATAAATCCTCCAATAACTCCATTTGAATATAGTATTAGCTTGTTCAATCAGCTTTTACTGTAAACTTTCATGTTTCCATAAGGCTCTTTTCTCAAAAACTTTGTTGCTATTGCCTACAAAATAGGATTGAATCACCTTAGATTATTCACATAATTAACGACTATTATGAGAAAAGAGCTTGCACACTTAGTACCGACATACAAAACAGCTATTATCACGTTAAAATCGGCTTTAAGATTTTAACAACAACCATTACGAAAACAGCCTTCCATAAAATGAATCATTACATCAGGATGTAAGGGTTCAGGTCGACAGAAATCTGCAGCCCGCCTGATCCCATTTCCTGCTGGTAATGGTCCAGTATGGTTTTTAGCGTAGTGCTAAGCTCTGGTTCCTTTTTGTATTTTATCAAACATTGATAACGATATCTATCATTGATGCGAGGGATCGGTGACGCAACTGGCCCGAGGACCACTGAATCCTTCGACAATCTGGAAGTGATGAATTTGGCGATTTTCTCGGTGACCGATACGACCTTCATCAATTCTTCATGACTGACCGTAACTAGGGACAAATAATAAAACGGCGGATATTGATGCACCTTCCGCATCAGCATCTCCTGTTGGTAAAACCGGTCGTAATCCTGGCTTCCTGCCAGCTCAACACTATAGTGCTCAGGTGTATAAGTCTGGATAACCACCTCACCTGGAAGCTTGTGCCTTCCAGCACGCCCGCTGACCTGGGTCAGAAGCTGGAAAGTTTTTTCTGAAGAACGGAAATCCGGGAGGTTCAGCATCGTGTCTGCCGAAAGCACGCCTACAAGCGTGATATTGGGGAAATCAAGCCCCTTGGCAATCATTTGAGTCCCCAATAATATATCTGCCTGTCCTTCCTGGAAAGCAGTCAGCAGCTTCTCATGGGACCCCTTTCGACCAGTCGTATCGACATCCATCCTGATGACTCTCGCTTCAGGAATGAGCTTGAGCAGCTCTTCCTCCACTTTTTGGGTGCCTGTCCCGAAATAACGGATATGTTCACTATTGCATTCAGGGCAAATAGTCGGCACTCTGTCTTCATATCCGCAGTAATGGCATTTCATCTGTTCATTGTACCGGTGGTAGGTCAGCGTGATATCGCAATGAGGACAATTCATCACGTAGCCGCAATCACGGCACATGACAAAAGACGAATGTCCGCGCTTATTAAGGAATAGGACTGTCTGTTCTTTTCTCTCAAGCCGGTCTTTAATTTTTTCAAAAAGCTTTACTGAAAACATCGAGCGATTGCCAGTTCGGAGCTCTTCCCGCATATCAACGATTTCAACCTCGGGGAGTGCCTGGTTGTTCATCCGTTTCGGAAGTGTCAGCAAAGTGTATCGCCCTTTTTGCGCCCTTGCAAACGATTCGAGTGATGGTGTGGCGCTGCCAAGAACGACCGGACATGCATAGGTTTTAGCACGCTGAATCGCAACATCCCTGGCATGGTAGCGTGGATTTTCTTCCTGCTTGTAGCTTGTTTCATGCTCTTCATCAATGATGATGATGCCAATGTTTTCGAATGGAGCAAAAATCGCCGATCGTGCCCCTACGACTACTTTGACTTCCTTGCGTTGGATTTTCCGCCATTCATCATATTTCTCACCTGCAGAAAGGCCGCTGTGCATGACAGCAACAAGGTCTCCGAACCGCTCCTTGAAACGAGTGACCATTTGGGGAGTCAAAGAGATTTCTGGCACAAGCACGATTGCTTCCTTTCCTTTGCGCAACACTTCCTGGATCGACTGCAAATAGATTTCCGTCTTGCCGCTGCCTGTGACTCCATATAAAAGGAAGACTTCATGATGCTCCTTTTCAATCGAAGATAGAATTGGGCTGATTGCTTTTTCTTGCTCAGCAGTCAATTCCAGGGCAACCTTCCTTTCAAATTCCCTTTCTGCGTAGGGGTCTCTGTATACCTCCATCTCTTCGGCCTTCAGGATTCCCTTCTTGACGAGTGATTGAACCGATGCCTGGGAAATTCCAAGAGTGGTGAGAAGCAGCCTCTGTTCCACAGGCTCAGGATGCTTAAGGAAGAAATCAATCACAGCCTGCTGTCCTGACGCTTGTGATGAAAGCTTGGCTCTTGCTTCTTCCAGCTGTTCCGAACCAATCGCAGGATAAATATGCTTAAGCAGTTTTTTGCGCACCCGGTCCTTCACTTGGTAGACAACCTCAACCCTGCCGGCAGCCGCTTCCTTCTGCAGCTGCTGGACAAGCCCCTGTGCGACGGCATCTTCCCATTTTAGCTCACTATTATTTCGAAAGAGTTCGGCAAGATTTTTTGGCAAGCTGTTTAATTCGGTCCCTTTTGCCAGTACAATCTTTTTCTCGTATTTTGCTTTTAATGCAGCTGGCAGCATTGCCTGGTAAGAGGAAATTTTATAGCTTAATGTATGTTCTGTCAGCCATTCCCCCAGCTTCAGAAGCTCCTCATTCAACACCGGCGTCAAATCCAGCGGTTCAACGATGGAACGCAGCTTTGAAAAACTCGACTGGTCTTTGAGCTCCGTAACAAAACCTTGAATTTTCCGTGGGCCAAAAGGCACGATGACCCTTGTTCCGGGCTTAATGACCTCCAGGAACTTTTCGGGAATTTTATAGTCAAATGTTTTGTCCGTCTGCTTTGCAGGTACATCGACAATAACACTAGCTATATTCATTGGCTTTCATCCTTTTTTAAAAGGAGGACGACTTCTGAGAGGATCCGGCGGGCAACCTCCGTTTTGCCCATGAGAGGCAATTCGTTCTTACTGCCGTCTTTCTTGTACATGGTGACAATATTCGTATCAGCACCGAACCCGGCACCTGCCTGTTTTACGTCGTTTGCCACAATCATGTCAGCATTTTTCCGGGTAAGCTTGCCCATAGCATGCTTTTCGATATCATTGGTTTCCGCTGCAAATCCAACAATGACCTGAGCTGCTTTTCTTTGCCCTAGTTCAAAAAGAATATCCTGCGTCCGTTCAAGCTCGAGTGCCTGGTCGCCTTCTTTTTTCTTCATTTTTTCTTCAAAAGTATATTTAGGCCGGTAATCTGCTACGGCAGCAGTTCCGATCAGGACATCCGTTTCCGCGAAATTTTCAAGTGCGGCGTTGTACATCTCTTCGGCACTTTCAACTTTAATCAGCTCTGCTCCTTTTGGCGGAATAAGGGAAACCGGGCCGGAAACAAGGATGACTTTAGCCCCCATCTTTACCGCTTCACCGGCAATCGCATAACCCATTTTTCCGGTTGAATGATTGGTCAGGAACCGGACTGGATCGATTTTTTCCCTCGTTGGCCCCGCAGTAATCAAAACAGTCTTACCGGAAAGTTCCCCGCTTTCTGTTTTGAAAAACTGACTGGCGCGCTCTACAATCGTCTCCGGTTCCTCCAGGCGGCCTTTCCCTGTGTATCCACATGCCAGATAGCCTTCACCTGGTTCAATGAATTCATAGCCAAAGCTCCTGAGCGTTTCCATATTCTTTGTCACGGCCGGATGCTGGTACATATGCACATTCATGGCCGGAGCTATCCATACCGGAGCAGTCGCCGCCAGCAACGTTGTCGAAATCATATCATCGGCAATTCCGTTTGCCAGCTTGCCGATGATGTTGGCAGTAGCCGGGGCAACGATAATCAGATCTGCCCAATCCGCTAAATGGATATGCGCGATATTTTCAGGATTTTTTTCGTCGAATGTATCGGTATAAACCTCACTTCTGGACAACGCCTGGAACGTGAGCGGAGTGACAAATTTCGCTGCTGATTCACTCAGGATTACTTTTACCTCTGCGCCAGCCTGGGTCAGCTTGCTTGTCAGCGCAGCGCCTTTATATACAGCAATCCCGCCGGTTACGCACAATAGAATCTTTTTACCGTTCAGCATGTCAGAGAACCCCCATTTTATAACAATCTATCATTATGATAGAACTATAACATTTTTTCACTTAATAAGCATGAAATAGGCAAGATTAATCCACTTCAAACTTTTGAAAAACAAAAAAAATAACAACCCAATAAATAGGTTGTTATCGCGGTGTTATTCGTTGATATTGAGCTCTTCGTGGCTTCCGGCTGTTTTGAAGTGAAGCTTTTCAGCGTTGATTTCTTCAAGTGCTTTTCCAACGAATTTGTTGGAAACATACTTGTCGATTTTCGGGTCCATATGAACCTGCATGCTGCGTGCACGCTTGGCTGCAACAGATACCAAAGAATATTTCGAATCAATTTTTGTCATTAAAGAATCAATAGAAGGATAAAGCATTTAATCTACCTCCAGCATTTTTTTATAACGATGTTGAACTCGTTCCCTGCGGCAGTGCTCAGCTACGACAATCGATTTGACACGTGCGGCTGCTCTCTCGACCTGGTCGTTTTCAACAACATAATCATATAATTCCATCATTTCAAGCTCATCTCTTGCAGCTTTCATCCTGCCTTTGATGATATCCTCCGTCTCAGTGCCCCTAGTCACGATCCGGTTCTCCAGTTCTGAAAGGCTGGGCGGCGCAAGGAAAATGAACAGGCCTTCGGGGAATTTCCTCCTTACCTGGCTCGCTCCCTGAACTTCTATTTCAAGGAAAACATCTTTCCCTGCATCAAGAGTTTCACGGACGTACTCAACAGGAGTGCCATAGTAATTGCCTACAAATTCTGCAAACTCAAGCAATTGGTCCTCCCTGATCATCTCTTCAAATTCTTCCCTTGTTTTGAAGAAATAATCTACTCCATTCCGTTCTCCTTCCCGCGGAAGCCGCGTTGTCGCGGACACAGAGTATTCAAAAGCGGTATCCGGCTGGGAAAACAACTCTTTCCGGACCGTTCCTTTACCAACCCCGGAAGGTCCTGAAAGCACAATCAACAATCCTTTTTCCTGCATGAACACGTCCTACCCTTCATCAATAATATCATCTCTGTCATTCAAGCGGTGTGCCACTGTTTCCGGCTGTACCGCAGAGAGAATGACATGGTCGCTGTCCATGACGATGACAGCCCTGGTCCTTCTTCCATATGTAGCATCTATTAAAGATCCACGATCACGTGCATCCTGGATGATCCGTTTAATCGGAGCTGATTCAGGACTTACGATTGAAATGATTCTGTTTGCTGAAACAATATTGCCGAAGCCTATATTGATAAGCTTAATTGCCATGATGGTCCCCCAATCATCAGTTAATTATTTTGGCCCTGCAAGGCCCTTTCTAAACGCTACTCTATATTTTGTACTTGTTCCTTAACCTTTTCAAGGAGGCTTTTCATCTCGACAACTTCCCTGGCAATCTTTGAATCATTCGCTTTGGATCCAATCGTGTTGACCTCTCGGTTCATTTCCTGAAGCAGGAAATCCAGCTTCCTTCCCAGCGGCTCATCCACCTTCAGGATTTCGGTGAATTGGCAAACATGACTTTCCAGCCTGGCAATTTCTTCGCTTATATCTGCTTTATCTGCAAAAAAGGCTGCTTCTGTCATGATCCTGTCATCCCCTGCATTGCCTTCCATGAAATCAGCCATCTTCTTTCTTAGCCTCTCACGGTACTGGTCCACAACATCGGGAGCAAATTGCTTAACACGCAAAATATGATTTGACATCAGACTTATATATTGCAAGACATCCTTGTGAAGGGCTGCACCTTCAAGCCTGCGCATTTCTACAAGCTTAAGGCCGGCCTCTTCGACTGCAGATAGAACAAGCAGATCCAGCTCCTCATTCTCTGCTTCCCTTTCTTCAATATGGATGATGTCCTCCCTGCTGACAATATCACGGATTTCTAAGTCTCCAGCTAAACTGTACCTGTTTTTAATTTCGGATATGTTATCGACAAATTCGTCAAGGGCCTCCCAGTCAATATGTACCCTTCGGCTGACGATCCCTTCGCCTTCCAAAGTGACAAATACTTCGACTCGCCCTCTTTTAATATGTTCGCCAAGTTTCTTCTTAATTTTTTCTTCTGTTTTCAGGAGCTGCCGCGGCATTCGAATATGAAATTCACAAAAACGGTGATTGACCGTTTTCACCTCAACCGTGACACTGCAACGTTCAGATTCTGCCTTGCCCCTGCCAAACCCAGTCATACTGACGACCATTCCAGACACATCCAATCTCTCCAAAAAGTCGAGTTTCCTGTTGACCCATGGAACGGGTAATATATGTAAAAAAAAAGAAAGGCAATAGAGTCTTCTCTATTACCTAACGGATTATATCATATTTCTCTTTGTTTTTCTTGCAAAAAATGTTCCGGCAAGCAAAAATGTTGGAACGGCAGATAAGCCTATAATCAACAGCCAGTCAGTCAGCAGGATCGGGACAGTATGGAAGATTGGCTGCAAGACTGGTGAATAGATGACTCCAAGGACCATAACCAGCGAAGAGATTACTGCCCAAACCAAATATTTGTTTCCAAATGGATTACGGGCAAAGATCGATTTTTCGCTTCTGCAGTCAAACACATGGATCAGCTGCGCCATGACAAGTGTTGTGAAGGCAATCGTCTGGGCGTAGATGAGTTCATCCGGGTTCCTTTTATATACGACGATGAATGCGATCAATGTCATCAGTCCAATCAAGAAACCACGGGAAACGACCTTCCACCCTAACCCGCGCGAAAAGACACCTTCCTTAGGATGACGAGGATTCCTCTTCATCACATCGTCCTCGGGCTGGTCAAGACCTAGAGCCATTGCAGGCAGGCCATCTGTAACCAGATTCACCCAGAGGATTTGAATCGGAACGAGCGGCAGCGGCAATCCCATGATCATTGCGAATAGCATGACCAAAATCTCGCCAACATTCGAGGCAAGAAGATAGCGGATGAACTTCCTGATATTCTCATAGATATTCCGGCCTTCTTTGATAGCTGCTTTGATGGTGGCAAAGTTATCGTCCAGGAGTACCAGAGATGAAGCTTCTTTCGCTACATCGGTACCCGTGATTCCCATCGCCACACCGATATCCGCCGCTTTGATGGCCGGTGCATCATTAACTCCATCCCCAGTCATCGCGACGATATGCCCTCTGTTTTGCAGTGCCTTTACGATTTTTAATTTATGCTCCGGTGATACTCGGGCAAAGACCGAAACATCGTCTACGATATCCTCGAGCTCTGAAACTGACATCTCGGATAACGCTTTGCCTTCTATCACTTTGCTGTCTTTTGATAAAATCCCCAGCTGTTTAGCGATTGCCTTTGCTGTGATGACATGGTCACCAGTAATCATGACGGTTTTGATTCCTGCATCCCGGCATTCTTTTACAGCCGTTTTCACTTCGGGGCGAGGCGGATCGATCATTCCCTGCAGCCCGATGAAGGTCAAGTCTTTTTCAGCTTCGTTTTCATGGAGGATCACCGTCCCCTGAGGAATTGGCTTGAACGCGATTGCAATAGTCCTTAATGCGTTACCTGCCAATTCATCAATCGCTCCCTGGACTTTTGCACTCAATTCCTTCGTTAACCTTTGCTGCCTTTCATCCCAGAGAATGGATTCACTTAGTCCAATCAGGACATCCGGTGCTCCCTTTACAACAGCAAACTTTCTGCCTGTTTTATCTTTAACAATCATGCTCATCATTTTCCGTTTGGAATCGAAGGGAAACTCATTGACAATTTCAAATTGCTCGAGCAGGAGGTTTTTCCTAAACCCTGCTTTCATCGCGGCAACCAGCAGTGCCCCCTCGGTTGGATCACCATCGATGGTATACTCCCCTTCTTTCTCAATCATCTCGGAATGATTGCAAAGCATTCCGAAGGTCAGCAGCTGCTGAAGTGATTTTTCTCTCTGTGGATCAATGCTTTTGTCTTTATGGAAAAACAATCCTGTCGGGGAATAACCAACCCCATCAACTCGCCAGGTTTTGCTGCCGCTCCATAAATGGGTCACCGTCATTTTGTTTTGCGTCATCGTTCCCGTCTTATCCGAGCAAATGACAGATGCACAGCCAAGCGTCTCCACTGCAGGCAATTTCCGCACGATTGCATTCTTTCTGATCATCCTCTGGACACCCAGTGACAATGCAACGGTTACGATGGCCGGAAGACCCTCTGGAATCGCTGCCACGGCCAGGCTGACTCCTGCAAGGAACATGGTATACAGATCATGTCCTTGAAGAACACCAATCCCAACAACGAGTAATGTCAGGAAGAGCGCTGCTGTTATCAGGATTTTCCCTAACTGTTCAAGTCTGCGCTGCAGAGGTGTTTCCTGTGCTTCAGCGGTTTGCAGCAAATCAGCAATTTGCCCCATTGCCGTTTTCATTCCCGTAGCAACGACCACCCCGGTACCGCTTCCTCTTGTGACCATCGTGCCCATGAACGCCATATTTTCCATATCGCCAAGTCCCGGATTCGGAATCCTTAATGGTGTGGTGCTTTTCTGAACCGGAACTGATTCACCAGTAAGTGCTGACTCTTCAATCTCAAGACTCCAGGATTCAATCAGCCGAATATCCGCGCCAATCCTGTCCCCGCTTGAGAATTTCAGGACATCTCCTGGCACGACATCCTTTGAAGGAATCTTCACCCATTCCCTTTCCCTTAATACATGTACCTGAGGTGCAGAAAGTTCCTTTAAGGCATCCAGTGACTTCTCCGCCTTCCTTTCCTGGAAAAATCCCAGGATGCCATTAACCAGTATGATGGCAATGATCGCTATTGCATCAACCATCTCACCAAGAAGGCCTGATATTAACGTTGCCGCTAAAAGGACTAGCACCATAAAATCCTTGAACTGGCTGAAGAATAATAACAGGGCGGATTGCTTTTCGCCTTCCGCCAGAGCATTATACCCATGCTGATCACGTCTGCGTTTTACTTCCTTTTCATCCAATCCTTCTGTAAAATCTGTTCTTAAGGCACTAGCAATTTCTTGTTCATTCATTTCATGGAACTTCATGGGGCCATCACACTTCCTCCTTGTTTGTCCTACTCTAAAGAAAGCTTATTCAGCCCTGTCCAAAAAAATGATAAGATGTTTGTAGATATAAAAGCGGAGGCGCCTTGGTCAGCCCCCACAAGCGTTGGAGGGCCGACAAGTGAAGTCGCTCTTTGACTTCATTGGGCGGACCGAAACGTCTCGAGGGGCTAGGCGCTGGAGCTGGATAAAGAAAAGCGGAAGCGCCTTGGTCAGACCCGACAAGCGTTGGAGGACCGACCAGTGAAGTCGCTCTTTGACTTCATTGGGCGGACCGAAACGTCTCGAGGGGCTAGGAGCCGTAGCTGGACAATAAGAAACATGAAGTTAACTCACTTATTCCAAACGGTATTAGTGACTTCTTTTTCGAAAATCAGCCGTTTTTGGCGCCAATAGCTTTGCACAAGCTAGACAGAATACCCGCTTTTACCCCATCATGCCAGATAATAGAAAAGGATGTAATTCAAATGTCATTTGACGGATTGTTTACAAGAGCGATCACACATGAACTTTCCTCCCTGCTTAAAGGAGGAAGAATCAATAAAATACACCAGCCATATAAAAACGAAATCATTCTTGCGGTAAGGGCGAATGGTGTCAACCATAAGCTGCTGCTCTCGGCTCATCCGAGCTATGCAAGGGTCCAGATCACCAATGAGCAATATGATAATCCAAATGAGCCGCCAATGTTCTGTATGCTGTTGCGCAAGCATCTGGAGGGATTCATCATCGAAGATATCAAGCAGGCAGGACTTGACCGAATGATTATTTTTGAAGTGAAAGGACGGAATGAAATCGGCGATATTTCATACAAACAGCTGATTGTTGAGATCATGGGGCGCCACAGCAATATAATCATCGTGGATAAGAACCGGAACGTCATTCTTGACAGCATCAAGCATATTTCTTTCGCCGTGAATTCACACCGGGCGATCATGCCTGGCCAGGAATATATCATGCCTCCTCAACAGGAAAAACTGAACCCGCTTGAGGCTGGGGAAGAAGATGTCCTCAGGGTGGTTGATTTCAACGCTGGAAAAATCGATAAGCAGTTGGTTGCAAATTTTGCCGGGGTTTCGCCTGTACTGGCAAAAGAGATTACCTTTAAGGCAGGGCTCGTCAACCGGACAACTCTCCCTAAGGCTTTCGCCGCCATGATGGAAGAGATTAAAAATCATCATTACAAGCCGGCTGTAACGTATGGAAGCAATAAGGAAGCCTTTTACCTGCTCCCTTTTGAACATTTACAGGGAGAGACCAAATCTTTCGAAACGCTGAGCCAGCTTCTTGATCGCTTTTATTTTGGAAAAGCTGAGCGCGACAGGGTCAAGCAGCAGGGAAATGACCTGGAACGTCTGCTGGCGAATGAAAAAGAAAAGAACGAGAAGAAAATCAAGAAGCTCGAAGCTACCCTGGAGGATGCAAAAAAGGCAGAGCAGTTCCAGCTCTACGGAGAATTGCTGACCGCGAATATTTTTATGGCCCAAAAGGGAATGCAAGAAATCTCGGTCGTGAATTATTATGATGAAAACGGCGCTTCCATCAACATACCATTGGATCCGAGGAAGACTCCATCTGAAAATGCGCAAAAATATTTCACAAAGTATCAGAAGGCCAAGAACTCCGTCAATATTGTAAAGGAGCAAATTCAACTGGCACAGGAAGAGGTGGCCTATTTCGAGTCCCTGCTGCAGCAGGTTGAAGCAGCTTCACCAAAGGATATTGAAGAAATCAGGGAGGAATTGATTGAAGGCGGATATATCCGGGCGAGACAGAAAAAGGGCAATAAGAATAAGCAGAACCTGAAACCTGTCCTGGAAAAATATCATTCAACTGACGGAACAGAAATCCTCGTCGGGAAAAACAATAAGCAAAATGATTATTTAACGAACAAAGTTGCAGCCCGTGATGAAATCTGGCTGCACACAAAAGATATTCCTGGATCACATGTGGTGATCCGAAGTAAAGAGCCTTCGGAAGATGTCATCCTTGAGGCCGCCCAGATTGCCGCATATTTCAGTAAAGCAAGGAATTCAAGCTCCGTTCCAGTCGATTTCACCCGGGTTCGCCATGTAAAGAAGCCGGCCGGTGCCAAACCAGGATTCGTCATTTACGAACAGCAGCAGACCGTTTATATCACACCAGATGAAGATGTGATCCTGAAATTGAAGCAATGACCCAAAAGAACCTGCCGGCAAGCTCTGCAGGTTCTCTTCTTTTTTTAGCGAGGGTCAAGAGTTTTTAGCTGTTCCCCATTCAGCCGGATCCTGTTTCCATTCTTCCAGGCTGCTAAGGTTCTCCTTCGTTATCAATCCCTTTTCTTCTGCGATTTTTGCCAGTGTACTGAAATCTGTCAATGAGTATGCTTCGATATTAGACGATTTCAGCTGCTGTTCTCCTTTTGCCAGTTCGTATGTAAAAATAGAGACCACTCCAAGCACCTGACAGCCTGCGTTCCGCAAAGCCTGGACGGCTTCGATTACACTGCCGCCAGTTGAGATCAGATCCTCTACAACCACTACTTTCTGTCCTTCCGTCACCTTGCCTTCAATCTGATTGCCTTTTCCATGTCCCTTTGCTTTAGAACGTACATAACACATAGGAAGATCCAGCAGTTCACTTACCCAGGCGGCGTGAGGGATTCCGGCAGTAGCTGTTCCAGCAACCATCTCAGTCTCTGGGAAATGCTGCTCGATGAGATCCTTTAATCCTTTAGCCACTTTTCTGCGGACAGCAGGATAAGAGAGTGTTAATCTGTTGTCACAGTATATGGGGGATTTCAGTCCTGACGACCATGTGAATGGATTGTCTGGCTGTAAGCTTACCGCTTCGATTTCAAGCAAGGATTCTGCAATTTCTTTTCTCATATTCTAACACCCTTCCAGTCACTTTTAATTTTAAGGTAGCTCTCAAGCGGATTGGCAGCACGGGTGATCGGCCTGCCGACAACGATTGCCGAGATTCCTTGTTCTCTGGCGAACTCCGGGGTGGCTGTCCGTTTCTGGTCCTGCTTCCCGCTTTCCACTGGACGGATTCCCGGTGTCACGGTATGAAATTCCCATCCCAATCGGTGATGAATCATGCCGGCTTCATGAGGTGAACAGACAACACCATCCAAACCTGATTTTTTGGCTAATTCTGCGTAATTCAACACGGATTCCTGTAAGGAAACACCGATTTGCTGTTCTGTCTTGACCTGGTCTTCAGATGTGCTGGTCAGCTGTGTAACCGCAATGCAATCAGGACGCTTTAGACCTGATGGTGTGCCTGCATCCAGACCTTCGAGCGCCGCTGTCATCATTTCCGAACCCCCAGCAGCGTGGACATTGACAAGGTCACAGCCTAAACCCGCAAGAACCTTCATTGCACTTTTTATTGTATTCGGGATGTCATGAAGCTTTAAATCGAGGAAAATTTTGTGATTCTGCTTTTTTAACTCCTCAATGATGGACGGTCCTTCAGAATAAAAGAGCTCCATTCCAACCTTGACAAAAAGCTGCTCATTTCTGAATGGTTCAAGGAAATCCAGCACCTGCCCCTTGTTTGGGAAATCAAGGGCGATAATAAGCGAGTCTTTCATTCTTCTTCCAGCTCCTTCCGGTTAATTCTGAGATATGCTCTGCCCCTAGATTTTCCAGGATTTCGGGCAATTCTTCTATGATTTTCGGGCATACAAACGGATCAACGAAATTCTGGGTTCCAACCGCCGCTGCGCTTGCTCCGGCAAGGAAAAATTCGACCACATCCTCTGCTGATTGGATGCCTCCCATGCCGATGATCGGGATCGAAACGCGCTGGCTGACCTCATAGATCATCCTGATGGCTACTGGTTTTACAGAAGGACCGGATAACCCGCCCGTTTTATTCGCAAGTATTGGCTGACCAGTTGAAAGGTCAATTCTCATTCCAAGCAATGTATTGATCATCGTAATCCCGTCAGCGCCGCCATTCTCAACCGCCTTCGCGATACTGACGATGTCAGTAACATTAGGGGAGAGCTTCACATATACAGGCACTTCTGACACTTCTTTTACCTTTTTTGTCAGTGCCTTTGCCATTTCAGGATCCGTACCAAAAGCGATTCCGCCAGTTTTGACATTCGGACATGAGATATTCAATTCAAGCGCTTTAACATTTGGTGCCTTTGACAGCTGTTCAGCGACAGCGACGTAATCATCCTCCGTAGAACCAGCTATGTTTGCAATAATTGGTACATCGAATTCACTGAGCCAGGGCAGTTCCTCATTGAACACCTTTTCCAAGCCGGGGTTTTGCAAGCCGATGGCATTCAGCATCCCGCCTGGTGTTTCCGCGACCCTTGGTGTAGGATTTCCGAAGCGCGGTTCGGGAGTCGTTGCTTTGATCATTATTGCCCCGAGCAGACTCAGGTCGTACAATTGGCTGAACTCCCTGCCAAATCCGAAGCAGCCGGATGCAGGCATGACTGGATTTTTCAGAAGAAGCCCAGGCAGCTCGATTGATAGTGAACTCATATGACAACCTCCCCTGCTTTAAATACTGGTCCGTCGCTGCAAACCTTTTTGTATGAGAATCCTTTGGGATCGTCCTTCGTATGGCAAACACAGGCAAAGCACGCGCCGATGCCGCAGCCCATCCGTTCCTCGAGCGACAGGTAGGTTTTCGCCGCATAGTTTCCATTCTCGATGGCTCTTAGCATAGGTGTCGGACCGCAAGCGTAAATGATATCCGCTTCCTGGCCCTGAAGAATATCTGTTACAAACCCTTCTCGGCCGTGAGATCCATCAACCGTCGCGACATAAACTTCACCAAATTCGCCCAGTTCTTTTTCATAAAAAACAGCATGTGCTGATTGGAATCCGATAATGCTGATCACTGTTACCCCTTTTTGGGCTAGCTGTTTGGCCAACTCGTACATCGGCGGGACCCCCACTCCGCCCCCAACCAGGATTGCGGTTTGCCCAGGCTTTGCCTCCGTTACCGGGAATCCATTTCCCAGCGGGCCGAGGACATCGACTGACATCCCGGGTGTTCTTTCGGCAAGCAGGGAAGTGCCTCTTCCCTGCCTCCTGTATATGATTGTGAAGGTTCCATCATTGATTGAAGCAATGCTGATCGGGCGGCGCAAGAGCGGATCGAATCCTTCACCAGTTTTTACATGAACAAACTGTCCAGGCTGGTCCATTTCGGCAGAAAGGTCACCGCTTAGTACAAGTTCAAAGATATTGTCGGCAATCTGCCTGTTGCTGACAACTTTGCAGATTTCCTGCCTGATCATGAAAGGACACCTTCTTTGGCTTGCTCCATTGGCTTTAAGGCATCCGCTGAGAATGTCATAGATTCAATGACTCTTAAAATTGCTTTTGCTGTATCCAATGAAGTCAGGCAAGGCACGCCATTTTCAACTGATTCACGGCGAATCCTGAAGCCGTCGCGTTCAGGCTGTTTTCCTTTTGTAAGCGTATTGATGACCATCTGCGCTTCCCCTTTACGGATGACATCAATCAGGTTCTGGCCAGGAGAGCCAATCTTGCCGACAGTTTTGACTTTGATTCCGTTATTTTGCAGGTATTTTGCCGTCCCCTCGGTAGCCATCAGCTGATAGCCGATACTCGAGAACCTTTTGGCTAACGCCAGTGCTTCCTCTTTATCTTTATCCGCCACTGTCAGCAGCACAGTCCCGAATTCCTTGAATTTCATTCCGGCAGCGATCATGCCTTTATACAGAGCTTTTTCAAGCGTTGTATCCTTGCCCATTACTTCACCTGTCGATTTCATTTCAGGCCCTAACGTAATGTCCACACGGCGCAGTTTTTCAAAGGAGAACACCGGTACTTTGACAAACACTCCCCCTTGTTCTGGTACAAGTCCTGTCTGGTAGCCCTGGTCTTCAATGCTTTGTCCCAGGATTACTTTTGTGGCGATTTTGGCCATCGGCACATTCGTGATTTTGCTCAGGAATGGAACCGTCCTGCTTGAACGCGGATTGACTTCCAGAACAAAAACCTCTTCTTTCGCGATTACATACTGGATATTCAGCAAGCCTACGATGTTTAGTCCTCTTGCAAGGTCGATTGTATAGGATACTAGCTTTTGTTTTACTTCTTCACTCAGGCTTTGCGGCGGATAGACTCCGATTGAATCACCTGAGTGGACGCCGGCTCTTTCGATGTGCTCCATGATCCCGGGAATCAATACATTTTTGCCATCGGAAATCGCGTCCACTTCAACTTCTTTTCCAGTCAGGTAACGGTCAATCAGTACCGGATAATCTGGATTTACTTTTACTGCATTTTTCATATAGTAAAGCAGCTCTTCTTCTTTGTAGACGATTTCCATTGCTCTGCCGCCAAGTACATAGGATGGGCGGACGAGGACTGGGTAACCAATTTCCGCTGCGATTGCGGCTGCCTCTTCCACTGATTTAGCCGTGCTTCCTTTTGGCAGCGGAATGTTCAGGTCTGAAAGAGCATATTCAAACTTGTCTCTGTCCTCTGCACGGTCGAGGTCCTCAAGGCTTGTGCCAAGTATTTTAACCCCTCTGTCCACCAGCTTCGAAGCTAGATTGATAGCTGTCTGGCCCCCGAATTGGACAACAGCGCCAATCGGTTTCTCCAGGTTCACGATGTTCATGACGTCTTCAATTGTAAGTGGTTCGAAGTACAATTTATCAGAGATGCTGAAATCGGTAGATACCGTTTCCGGGTTATTATTGACGATGATTGCTTCATAGCCTGCCTCTTTTATGGCTTTGACAGAGTGGACGGTAGCATAGTCGAATTCGATTCCCTGACCGATCCTGATTGGACCGGAACCCAGTACGATGACGCTTGGCTTTTCCGTCACGATCGACTCATTCTCTTCTTCGTAGGTACCATAGAAGTATGGAGTTCCAGATTCGAATTCAGCCGCACAAGTGTCGACCATTTTAAAGACAGGAGTCAGCCCATTATCTATGCGCCATTGGTATACTTCTTTTTCTGTCACATTCCACAGTTCGGCGATGACCTTATCAGCAAAGCCTTTTTGTTTCGCAGTCCTGACTGTTTCAAGCTCGAATGGCTTTGCTGCCACTTCCTGCTCAAAAGCTATCAATCTCTCTAATTTATAAAGGAAGAATAAATCAATTTTGCTCCAGCTGTGCAGCGTTTCGATGGTGATACCTCTTCTGATCGCTTCCGCAAGATAAAACAGTCGCTCATCCCCTGCTTTGCGGATCCTTTTTTCGAGCAGTTCATCATCGATTTCATCTTTATTATTCAGTGAAAGATGGGTGACGTCCGCCTCAAGTGAACGGATTGCTTTTAGCAAAGACTCCTCAAAGTTTCTGCCGATTGCCATGACTTCGCCGGTGGCTTTCATTTGCGTACCCAGTGTTCGGTTGGCGGATTCGAACTTATCGAATGGCCAGCGCGGAATTTTTGTTACGACATAATCCAGTGCCGGTTCGAAGCAGGCATATGTTTTGCCTGTGACCGGATTCAGCATTTCATCAAGCGTCAATCCTACTGCAATCTTTGCAGCAAGCTTCGCAATTGGATATCCCGTCGCCTTCGAAGCTAGTGCCGAAGAACGGCTGACACGCGGATTCACTTCGATTACATAGTAATTAAAACTGTCTGGGTCAAGCGCAAGCTGAACATTGCAGCCGCCCTCTATTTTAAGAGCCCTGATGATTTTCAGGCTTGCGTTCCTGAGCAGCTGGTATTCCCGATCACTCAATGTCTGGCTTGGCGCAACAACGATGGAATCGCCAGTGTGGACGCCCACCGGATCGAAGTTTTCCATGTTGCACACAACAATGGCATTATCATTGCTGTCACGCATCACTTCATACTCAATTTCCTTGAACCCGGCTATGCTTTTCTCCAGCAGGCATTGTCCTACCGGGCTGTTTTTAATTCCGCTTGTCACGATTTCAATCAATTCTTTTTCATTGCTGCAGATTCCGCCGCCAGTACCTCCCATTGTGAAAGCGGGACGGACGATCACGGGGTAGCCGATACTTTCTACGAATGCATATGCCTCTTCAAGGCTATGGATGATTTCGCTGTCCGGAACCGGCTGCCCAAGCTCGTTCATCAGATTCCTGAACAGCTCCCTGTCCTCAGCCTGGTTGATTGCTTCAAGTTTAGTTCCTAGGATTTGTACACCGCATTCTTCCAGGACGCCTGCATTGGCCAGTTCGACAGCCAGGTTCAAACCAGTCTGGCCGCCAAGGGTCGGAAGGATCGCATCCGGGCGCTCCTTGCGAATGATCCTTGATACAAATTCAACTGTAAGGGGTTCTATGTATACAACATCGGCGATTTCCGTATCCGTCATGATTGTCGCCGGATTGGAGTTGACAAGGATGACTTTGTAGCCCTCCTCCCTCAATGCGATGCATGCCTGTGTGCCTGCATAATCGAATTCCGCAGCCTGGCCGATGATGATCGGCCCTGAACCTATAACTAAAATTGTGTTTACATCTTTACGCTTTGGCATGTGCGACAACCTCCTTTTTTTCTGCTTCAACTAACTCCATGAATTGATTGAACAATCCGTTTGCATCTTCCGGTCCTGGTGATGCCTCCGGATGATATTGTACAGTGAATGCCGCCACATTTTTGTGGGAAAGCCCTTCGATTGTGCCATCATTAAGGGCAATATGGGTGATCTCCAGTTCTGTTCCTGTTACTGAATCTTCTTTTACCGTATATCCATGGTTTTGGGATGTCAGCGCGACCCTCCCTGTCCGTAAATCTTTCACCGGATGGTTAGAACCTCGATGGCCGAATTTCATTTTCTCGGTATTGGCTCCGCAAGCAAGTGCGAACAGCTGATGGCCAAGGCAGATTCCAAACAGCGGCACCTTGCCGAGCAAACCCTGGATCATTTCGATTGCTTCCGGGACGTCCTTTGGGTCCCCAGGTCCGTTTGAAAGCATGATGCCATCAGGACTAAGGCTGAGAATTTCTTCGGCAGTCGTATTGTATGGAACGACAATCACATCACAGTTCCTTTTATTCAATTCTCTCAGAATCCCGTGCTTCAGCCCGAAATCAACCAGTACAACTCTATGTCCGCGGCCTGGGCTTGGATAAGGTGTTTTTGTTGATACCTGCTTCACCTGGTCATTTGGCAGGTTTTTCATTTTCAATTTTGCAACGACCTCTTCGGCATTCTCTTCAATACCGCAAATCATGCCTTTCAACGTTCCGTGCTGGCGAATGATTTTTGTCAGTTTCCTTGTATCGATCCCGGCAATTCCCGGAATGTTTTTCATTTTAAGGTAATCGTGCAATGAAAGTTCAGCACGCCAGTTAGAAGGGAATTCGGCATTCTCTTTAACGATTAATCCCTGGACTGCAGGATTGATCGACTCAAAATCATCCCTGTTGATTCCGTAATTTCCAATCAAGGGATAGGTCAATGTCACGATTTGGCCGCAGTAGGATGGGTCAGACAGGATTTCCTGATAGCCGGTCATACCAGTATTGAAAACAACCTCTCCTGCCGTCTGAGTTTCACTTCCAAAGCCTTCTCCCACAAAAACCGTTCCATCTTCCAATATCAGCTGCTTCTTCATGCCTTAACAACTCCCTTTTCCCAGACTATTTTTCCATCAGCAATTGTCAGTACTGGCCAGCCTTTGCAGTTCCAGCCGCCGAATGGTGTGTTCTTTCCTTTTGATAAAAATTCATCTGGATTGATCTCTTTTTCCTGATCGAGATCAATCAGAACGATATCTGCAGGTGCACCAGGCTTCAACTCCCCATATGGCAGCCCGAATGCTTTTGCAGGCTTGATGGTCAAAAAGTCAATCAGTTCCTTTAGTGTAAGGACCTTTTTTTCAACAAGATGTGTGTATAAGAGCGGGAATGCTGTCTCCAGGCCGACAATCCCGAATGGCGCAAGTTCAATTCCTTCTGCTTTTTCCCCGCTGGTATGCGGCGCATGGTCTGTAGCGATAAAATCGATCGTGCCATCGAGCAATCCTTCAATCAGTGCTTCCTGGTCGGCTTTGCTCCTTAGCGGAGGGTTCATTTTAAAATTAGCATCATTCCCGGGTATATCCTCTTCACTCAAAATCAAATGGTGTGGAGTTACTTCTGCAGTAACCTTGATGCCATACCGTTTTGCATCGCGCACTGCCCTGACAGATTCCTTCGTGCTTATATGGCAGACATGGTAATGGCATCCGGCTTCTTCAGCAAGAAGGATATCCCTGGCGATATGAACCGACTCGCATACTGATGGGATTCCGTTGATGCCAAGCTCTGCAGCTTTTTTCCCCTCATGAAGCGAGCCTTTGTTGATCAGTGTATTGTCCTCACAATGAGCGACGACAGCCATATCAAGCTTTGCAGCCCTTTTCATCGCTTCCAGCATCATTCCTGCTGATTGGACTCCTACTCCGTCATCAGTCAGTGCGAAGGCACCTGCTTCTTTCAGTTCAGCGAAATTGGTCAGCTCCTGGCCCAATTCTCGGACAGTGATCGAAGCATACGGCAACACCCTAACTGAAGCAGTTTCCTGTATCCTTTCCTGCAGCCATTCCATCTGGGCTTTACTATCCGGTACGGGTCTTGTGTTCGGCATGGCGGCAACGGTGGTAAATCCGCCTTTCGCTGCTGCAAGTGTCCCGGTTGAGATCGTTTCTTTCTTTTCACCGCCTGGCTCGCGAAGGTGTATATGGAGGTCCACCAGCCCTGGTGCCACCAGCTTTCCGCCTGCATCAATGATTTCTTCTGCTTCTATTGCGATTTGAGGTTCAACCTTTAAGATTTTTCCGTTTTCTATTAGAATCTCAACTTTTTCAAACCCGTTTTCAGTAAGCAGTTTGCCATTTTTGATTAGCATTGACATCTTCCAATCCCCCATTTCTTTTTTCAAGTGCCATCTTCAACACTGCCATTCTTATGTAGACACCATTTTCCATCTGCTTGAAGATCCTCGATTTAGAACACTCCACTAATCCGTCTGCAATTTCTACACCGCGATTGACCGGTGCTGGATGGAGAATGATACTCTCCTTTTTCATCTGCTTTTCTCGTTCCAGCGTTAAGCCGAAGCGATTATGGTAGTCATTTTTCCCAAAAAGGAGTTTTCCGTCATGGCGTTCATGCTGGACGCGGAGCAGCATCACAACATCAGCCACACGTACTGCATCATCCACTTCCATATACTCGCAGCCTTGCGGAAGTTCATGTATGTCCACCCAGCTTTCAGGCCCTGAAAAAATAATCCTGGCTCCGAGCCTCACAAGCGCATCAGCATTGGACCGTGCCACCCGGCTGTGAAGGATATCCCCGATGATTGCTACTTTCAACCCTGAGAAGCTTCCGTATTCCTGCTGAATGGTCATCAGGTCAAGCAATGATTGTGTTGGATGATGACCTTTGCCATCGCCGGCATTAATGACCGGGATGGATATGCCCTTTTCCAGCTCTGCAAAATAATTATCAGCACTATGCCTGATCACGACGGCATCCGTTCCGATCGCCTCGAGTGTCCTGACTGTGTCATACAATGTCTCGCCTTTTAAAACGCTGGATGTTTGCACCTCAAATGGAATAACCTCGAGACCCAATTTGCGTTCGGCCATTTCAAAACTTGATTTTGTCCTGGTGCTCGGTTCAAAAAACAAATTACTGATAAAAACCCTTCCTTTTGGCTGCCAGATTTCCCCTCTGGCAAAGCCCGTTGCGCTCTTTAGAATTCCCTCTATTTCATCTATTCTCAGTTTTGATGTTGTCAACAGATCCCATTTCATGCTTGATCCTCCTCTCTATTTGCAAAAAAAGCACCCTGTTGAATTCAACAGGGTGCTTTTACATGAACTTTCCGGCATAAATCCGCATGAATGCGTGTTTAAGTATACGCTGAAATAAGCCGGTTCGCTCATAACACCCTTTTAAGCCTCTCTGGACCTTTTTAAAAGGTGGAACTATGCTACATCGTTCTTTAACTCAGTTTTTTTTTCAGATTCAAGTTCGAACATATCTTCCTGGATCTCCGGACGTCCAGGCAGGACAAGGTTCAGGATGACACCGACCAAAGCCGCTAAAGCCATGCCATGAATTTCGAAGTTTTCATTTACCTTGATGAATGCTCCGCCAATCCCGATTACAAGGATGACTGATGAGACGACAAGGTTACGTGTGTTGCCAAAATCGATTTTGCTATCAACCAGCATTCTTAAACCTGATGATGCAATGATCCCGAACAACAGGATGGATACTCCGCCCATAACTGGTGTTGGAATCGAGCTAATCAGCGCAGTGATTTTACCGATAAAGCCGAATACTGTCGCAATGATTGCCGCTCCAAGCAGGACATAGACACTATATACTCTTGTGATTGCCAGCACACCGATGTTTTCGCCGTAAGTCGTTTTTGGTGGGCCGCCGATCAAGCCGGAAATCATCGTTGCCATACCATCACCCATGATCGAACGGTGAAGGCCTGGTTCTTTTATATAGTCTTTGCCGACAACCTTGCTTAACACAAGCTGATGGCCAATGTGTTCAGATAGAGTTACGATTGCGACCGGTACCATCAGAAGGACAAGTTTCAAGCTGATGCTTATATCATAATCTACAAACGGGAAGATGAAATCTGGCATTTCAAATACTTTTGCTGCTTTTACACCGCTGAAGTCTACAATCCCAATCGAGAGGGAATATAGATATCCGACTACGATTCCCCCTAAGATCGGAACCATGCTCAGCATTCCTTTTCCATAAATCGAGAAGACGATTGTTGCGGCAAGCGTCACAAGTGCAGCAGAGAAGTGGATCAAGCTGTACTCATTCGTTCCAGGGTTATTCATTGCCATGCTAACTGCAGTACCAGCTAATGAAAGTCCAATTACGATGATAACCGGGCCTACAACTACAGGCGGCAACAACTTCATGATCCAGCGATAGCCTGCTTTCTTGATGATTAAAGCGACGATTCCATATACAAGGCCGGCAAGGAAGGTCCCGACCATGGCTGCTCCCGGTCCGCCGCCTGCTTTGGCTGCGATGACGGGTGCGATAAAAGCGAAGGAGGACCCCAGGTAAGCTGGAACCTGGAATTTTGTGATGATCAGGAAGGCGATCGTCCCAAGTCCGCTTGAGATCAAGGCGATTGCCGGGCTTAAGCCCACAAGATAAGGTACAAGGATTGTAGCGCCAAACATGGCGAATAAGTGCTGAAGGCTTAGTGTCACCCATTGAAAAGGTGATGGTACGTCTTTTATATCCAGGATTGGTTTTGTATTCATCTGTAATATCCCCTTTCTTTTATAAAAAGAAAAACCCTCTTTGCCAGTGAGTGGATGCAAAGAGGGTGGGTAAAAAAGCCCGCACAAAGCCATCGGCGTTGCGCTCCCCCTTTCCAGCCTCTCTGGACTGTTATTAAAAGGGCACTATTTATTTTTCAAAAATGCTTACGCGGTCTTCTTCATCCACTTCCTGCAGTTCAACCACAATTTTTTCCGAACTTGAGGTCGGGATGTTTTTTCCTACAAAGTCTGCCCTGATCGGCAGCTCCCTGTGACCTCTGTCAACCAGGACTGCAAGCTGGATGGTCGCCGGACGACCGATGTCAATCAGCGCATCCATTGCGGCACGGACTGTCCTGCCTGTATAGAGTACATCGTCAACTAGGATCACCTTTTTATTTGATACGTCCACCGGAATATCCGAGCCTTTTACTTCAGGCTCCATGTCAATGGTTTTCGTGGTCAAGTCATCGCGGTACAGAGTGATATCAAGTTCACCTACCGGCATTTCCGCCCCTTCAATCTCGCGGATTCTCTCTGCCAGCCGATTGGCTATATAAATTCCTCTCGTGCGGATGCCAACCAGGACACAATGTTCGATCCCTTTGTTTCTTTCAATGATTTCATGGGCGATCCTCGTCAACGCCCGGCGAATTCCCTGGTTGTCCAGGACAACCGCTTTTTCGGACATTTGTTTTCACTCCTTCTCTTTCTATGGTTTGAAAACGGATTTAAGTAAAAAACCCTCCTGCCAGTTCGGGCAAGAGGGTAAACGTGTAGTGTAAATTGCATCGAGGCATAGAATAATGCCTGTTGCAGATCCGTTTCCTTCTCAGCCTCACGGGACTGTCTTTAAAGGACTTATTAAACTATAGTCATCTTAAGATACTTGTTGAACTTTGTCAACGATTTTCTCTTAATTGATTTAAAAGCTCCGTGAAATAGTCAGGAATCGGCGCTTCAAATTCAAGATATTCGCCTGTTCTCGGGTGGTCAAACCCAAGGAGGCCGGCATGCAATGCCTGTCCGCCAAGCTCTAGCGTCTTTTTCGGACCATATTTCGGATCTCCAGCAAGCGGATAACCGATGTATTTCATGTGGACACGAATCTGGTGAGTCCTTCCTGTTTCAAGCTGGCACTCAACCAAGGTGAAGTCCTGGAACCGTTCGAGCACATTAAAGTGTGTGACAGCATTTTTCCCATTATCGACAACTGTCATGCTCTGGCGGTCTTTTGAATCACGTCCGAGCGGCGCGTCGATTGTGCCATGGTCATGCGGGATATTTCCATGGACGAGCGCTTTGTATTTTCGGGTTACCGATTTGGCAACAAGCTGGTTCACTAGGCTTTCATGTGCCATGTCATTTTTAGCGACCATCAGCAGGCCTGATGTATCCTTGTCAATCCGGTGGACGATACCGGGGCGCAATACACCATTGATTCCAGACAAATCTTTGCAATGTGCCATCAGACCATTTACAAGCGTGCCCGTCATATGGCCTGGTGCAGGATGAACCACCATTCCTTTTGGCTTGTTTACTACAAGGACATCATGGTCCTCATAATAAATTTCAAGATCCATCTCTTCAGGAATGACGTCAAGGATTTCTGGTTCAGGAATGACGATTTCCAGTTTGTCATCCAGGCTGCATTTATAGTTTGTTTTTACCTGAGCTCCATTTACAAGTACATTGCCTTCCTTGATCCATTGCTGGACCTGGCTTCTTGACCATTCAGAATCCAATGTGGAAACGACTTTATCTATTCTGTCACCAGCCTGTTCCTCACTGATGATGTGTTCCATTTTCTCCATAAGCTTTCCTTTTCGCCTCTCTCTCTTCCCTGATCATATCAATCATCAACAGACCCACTCCAATGACAAGAGCAGAATCCGCGATATTGAAAATAGGGAAATCGTAACCAAAAATATATGTGTTGACGAAATCAACTACTTCTTTCCGGAATACCCTGTCGATAAAATTACCTATTGCCCCGCCAAGCATGAAACCAAGCGAAACTCCCAGCAGCAGTTTGCCTTTCGCTGCCTTTTGAATATAAATGACAAGGCCAATCACCACTGCGATGGTAATGACATAAAAGAACCACATTTGCCCCTGCAGGATTCCCCATGCAGCCCCACGGTTGCGGTGAGAAGTGATGTACAAGAAATTCTCAATGACCTTTATGCTATCTCCAAGCTCCATGTTTTTAACAATTAACCATTTAGTAATCTGATCAAGCAAAATAACAAACAGCGCAATTATGTAATAAAACACAAAGGTACCCTCCACATCAAAAGCAATTCATATATCACCTTTGCATTTTAGCACATCTGCGGTCAAAACTACAGATTTTATCAGTTTTAGTATTGTTGCTCGCATTCTACACTGGTTTAACATATGCAAATTGAAATATTCAGTTGGAAACTGGAGGTTTTTATCTCGATTTTCCCAGAAATTAAATTACGGTTTGTTTATTGGCGAAAAAATATTTTTATTGGCGATTTTCAATGTTTTATTGGCGGAAAATTTATTTTATTGGCGATAATGCACAGTTTATTGGCGAAAACCGATTTTTATTGGCGACTTGGAAATTTTCACTGATTTTTTCCAATTTCCAGCTTTCAACTCGTGAATTTCATAGGGATTGCCACGAACCCATCACGAGTAAATCGGTTTCCGGCAGTATTGTTCTATTTGCGCCAATTCTCCTGCAGACCTGGCTGTTGGGATGGTCTGCAAAAACTCATATGGCAGGTATTCTCCGGATATTTCACATATTCCATATTCGCCATTTTCGATTTTTTTCAGTGCTGCTTCGATATCGCGAAGTTCATCCTTGATATAATGTAAAATCCTAACATCACTTTGACTATAGTTCAGGTACGTTAACAATTCTATTCTTGTTTCGCGGAGCTCGTTGTAAATGTAATCAAGATTACCTTCCATATATCTGCCCCCGTTCCTGTTTACAGCTATTATTTCCCGTTGCCATTTGCTGACTCAGTTAAAGTTTTAACATGAACTGCAGGAATTCCCGGATCAGGAAGATATTTGACATGATAAAAAAACTCCGGGTTCGAAAACCCGGAGTTTCATATAACGGATTAGTAATTTTCTTTTACAACTGTTGCACAGCGTTCGCAAAGTGTTGGATGTTCTTCCACCTTGCCGACTTCCGGAGTGACAACCCAGCATCTTTCGCAGGTTTCGCCTTCTGCTTTTGTGACGACGATTGCCGCATTCTCGAGTTTGATCGCATTTTCAGGAGCCTGGTCGTAGCTTCCGGCTACCTCAAAGCCTGAAACGATGAACAGCTGGCTTAAGTTTTCAGAGATGGAATCGAGCAGTTCTTTCGTGCTGTCATTGACATATAAGGATACCTTGGCAGTCAGTGACTTTCCGATCACTTTCTCATTTCTTGCTTCTTCAAGAGCCTTCAGGACATCGTCACGAAGCTTCATGAATGCATTCCATTTCTTCTCAAGTGCTTCAGCGTTTGCGACTTCTTTGGCTTCAGGCATATCTGTAAGCTGGACACTATCTTCCTTGGCAGAAGGTATGAAAGCCCAAACCTCATCAGCAGTATGTGAAAGGATTGGAGCAGTAAGCTTAACCAATGCAAGCAAGCTTTCGTGCAATACTGTCTGAATTGCACGGCGCTCTGCGTTATCTGCTGCTTCGATGTAAAGAACATCTTTCGCAAAATCAAGATAGAAAGCACTCAAATCTAAAGTACAGAAGTTATTCACCGCATGGTATACACCCGCGAATTCATAGTTGTCATAGGCATTGCGTACATATTTGATTAACTTGTTGAGCTTCACAAGCATGAACTGGTCGACTTCACGAAGCTGGTCGAATGGAACCGCATCAGTCTCAGGATTGAAGTCTGACAGGTTTCCAAGCAAGAACCTGAATGTGTTACGGATTTTACGATATACCTCGGCAACCTGTTTTAGAATTGCGTCAGATACACGTACATCTGATTGATAGTCAACGGATGCAACCCATAGACGAAGGATATCAGCTCCCAGCTGGTTCATGACCTTGGCAGGAACGACAACGTTCCCGATTGACTTACTCATCTTGCGGCCTTCGCCATCAAGAGCAAAACCATGGCTTAGTACACCTTTGTATGGTGCCTTACCTGTGACAGCTACCCCAGTAGATAGAGATGAGTTGAACCAGCCGCGGTACTGGTCAGACCCTTCAAGGTAAAGGTCTGCTGGACGCTGCAGTTCATCACGCTCGACAAGCACTGCCTGGTGAGAGGATCCTGAATCGAACCAAACATCCATGATATCAGTTTCTTTCGTAAAATGGCCGTTCGGGCTGCCAGGATGGCTGAAGCCTTGAGGCAACAATTCCTTCGCTTCTTTTTCGAACCAGATGTTTGAGCCGTGCTCGCGGAACAGGTTTGAAACATGTTCAATCGTTTCATCTGTGATGATTTCTTGCCCGTTCTCAGCGTAGAATACTGGGATTGGAACACCCCACGCACGCTGGCGGGAAATACACCAGTCACCGCGGTCGCGGACCATGTTGAACAATCTTGTTTCTCCCCATGCCGGAACCCATTTCGTTTCTTCCACTGCCTTGAGCAACTCGCTGCGGAAGTCTTTGATTGAAGCGAACCATTGGGCAGTAGCGCGGAAGATTACCGGCTTCTTTGTTCTCCAGTCATGCGGATAGGAGTGTGTAATGAAGCTTAACTTCAATAACGCACCGACTTCCTCAAGTTTTTCGGTGATTGGCTTATTAGCCTGATCATAGAATAAACCTTCAAATCCTTCTGCCTCAGCAGTCATGACACCCTTATCATCAACAGGACATAAAACATCCAGACCGTATTTCTGGCCGACATGGAAGTCATCCTCACCGTGTCCCGGAGCAGTGTGTACGCAACCTGTACCAGCATCAGTCGTAACATGCTCTCCAAGCATCACCAGGGAATCGCGGCCGTAGATTGGATGTTTTGCAAGAACACCTTCAAGCTCTTTACCAGAAACTTTCTTGACAGCAGAAACCTCTTCCCAGCCGATTTCCTTCGCAACAGCTTCAAGCAGAGCTTCGGCAACTAGATATTTCTTATTGTCAGCCTCCACTACCACATAAGTGAGGTCAGGGTGAACAGAAATCCCAAGGTTGGCAGGAATTGTCCAAGGAGTTGTTGTCCAGATGACGATTTCCACATCCTGATCAAGAACACCTTTCCCGTCTTTTACCGGGAATCCAACATAGATGGAAGCTGAACGCTTATCCTGGTATTCGATTTCTGCTTCTGCCAGCGCAGATTCACTTGATGGTGACCAGTACACTGGCTTTTTGCCTTTGTAGATATAGCCTTTCTTTGCCATTTCACCAAATACCTTGATTTGCTGTGCCTCATATTCTGGCTTCAATGTGATATAAGGATTTTCCCAGTCACCGCGAACACCAAGACGCTTGAACTGTTCACGCTGGTTGTCAATCTGCTGGTAAGCATATTCTTCACAAAGCTTTCTGAACTCAGCGACTGTCATTTCCTTGCGCTTAACGCCTTTGTTCGTCAACGCCTGTTCAATCGGCAGGCCATGTGTGTCCCAACCAGGAACATAAGGTGTGCAGAAACCGCTCATTGACTTATAACGGACGATAAAATCTTTCAGGATTTTATTCAATGCGTGGCCCATATGGATGTCTCCATTGGCATATGGAGGTCCGTCATGCAAGATGAACAGCGGACGCCCTTCAGTGTGTTTTTGAACCTTTTCATAGATATTCATTTCTTCCCATTTTGCCTGGATTTCCGGTTCCCTGTTTGGAAGGTTTCCGCGCATTGGAAACTCAGTCTTCGGCATGAGCAAAGTGTCTTTGTACTCCATTTTATTGATCCTCCTATTTTTACCGTTGCATACATGTTCGAAATCAATCATGAAAAATAAAAAAACCTCCTCATCCCTGAAAAGGGACGAGAAGGTTTATTTCCCGCGGTACCACCCTAAATAGACAAGGATCATCGTGATCCTGTCCTCTTAGCATTCTTAACGCGAATGTCACGCCTGTGCTTACTGATCCTGATTGGATGTTCAGCTCGGAACTATCGGGTGATCTTCTGGCAATCCGCTTGCAATGGGCTTCCACCTTCCCCATTTCGCTGAAAAAGCAAGCAACTGGAACGCCATACTGTCCCTGTCATCGTTTCTGTCATGTATTGCACTTTGTTATGAAATTATATGCGAAACAGCGTGCCTGCGTCAAGCCAGTGAATCTTCTTCTTCTCTTGCAGTCGCCTTTAATTCTGTTGAATCAAGCTCATATTCAAGCAGGTGATCCCAATCATCGGTATTCAGCATATCAAGCTGTGCTTCAATCAGCATCTTGAATCTTGTCCTGAATACTTTGGACTGTTTCTTCAATTCTTCAATCTCCAGGGCAATTTTTCGTGCTTTGGACAAGGATTCATTGATGATTCGATCAGCGTTCTTTTCCGCTTCCTTAACGATCAGCTTTGCCTCTTTTTGCGCGTTGCGGCGGACTTCTTCCCCAGCTTCCTGGGCAATAACGATTGATTTATTCAAGGTTTCTTCTATATTTGTAAAATGGCCAAGCCTGGAATTCATTTCATTCAGCTTTTCTTCCATTTCTTTTTTTTCACGGATTATTAGTTCGTAGTCCTTGATGACTTGATCAAGGAACTCATTCACTTCATCTTCATCATACCCGCGAAATCCCTTATTGAATTCTTTGTTGTGTATATCTAACGGCGTTAAAGGCATTACGCCACCTCCCATTTCGTTATAATCCTTTATGTACTTAAAGCAATGATTCGACAAAAAGACTAAAAATCCTTCTTCTTTACTATATAATTATTTTTTTCTTCCGGCAATAACTCGATATTTATCTTTTTTCGTTTTTCCTTCAATTGTGATGATTTTCGCACGCCCATATCCGCGGGCAGAGATGACATCCCCTTCACCACATTCAAATGCTGTATTTTCGATAGCTGTCCAATTGACTTTCACATGTCCATGCTGGATCAAAAGCTGGGATTTTTGCCTGGAAAGATTGAACAGTGCAGACATGACTGTATCCAGCCTTAAAGACGAGACCGTGGTACTCATCTCATTCCATTCATCATCAATTGCTGCAGCATTTTCAAGGGGAAGCTCGTCCAGGCTGATTGTAGCCCTTCCGACAGATTCTAGCTGCAATCTGATATAATCGGCGATTTCAGCAGCAGCAAAAAATTGGACCGTATCCCCATCAATAAGGATGTCGCCGAACTTTCCGCGCTTCAGCCCAAGTGACATCAGGCTTCCGAGTACCTGTCGATGTTCGATGTTCACGAACTTACTGGCATAATCAATGCCGAAAAGCTTAACTTGAAAATCCTCTTGTTTTGCTTCCAAATACTCTGGAAACAGAAACGCCCGTTTTCTCTCTGTACCTGCAGCCCCACCAAACAATTCCCATTTCACTTCTGAATGCTTTCCGATGACAGTTCCTAAGATTTGCTGCTCCCGCGGGTCCAGGAAATCAGTCAGCTTTGGAGCATAATTTTGCTCAACATATTCTTTCCAGTTAATCATCTGATCGATAAATTCCCGTTCCTCAGGACGGAAATGCTGGTAAATACTCATACTTTACTCCTTTGGTACCTTAATAGAAGGCTCTGTTAAACAAGGTTGTTGATTTTCGTTCCAGGCGCTTCGCTTTCCGCGGGGGAAGAATTTAAAAAGCTCAAGTGCCAGCTTTTTCAAAGACCAAATTCTTCTTGGCTGGCGCTGAGCCTCCTCGTCGCTTTGCTCCTGCGGGGTGCAAATGATTCCTCACGTGAATCATTTCACCTAGGTCTCACCTGACCAGCTGCGCCCGCAGGACACTGAATAGCTTCCTCGAATCAGCCCACGCACGATGGAAATGCGTTAGCATTTTCGGAGGAGTCTACGCGCCTTCCACTACAATCAACAGGTTTTTAAAAACAAAATTCAGCTTAAACAGAGCATAATAGAAAATAAACAGGGCCTGAATCAGACCCTGCAAGAATAGTCATATTTTTAAAACCAATGAGCCAACTGATACAAGCCTGATACCGCGAATTTCAATACTAGAAACGCCACGATTGGCGAAATGTCAATCATGCCAATTGAAGGCACGATCCTGCGGAACGGCTCCAAAAACGGCTCGCAAATTCGAGCCAAAAATTGTCCGATTGCTGTTTCCCTTGCATTAGGAAACCATGACATGAAAATATAAATTATCAATGCCCATTGATAAATTCCAACTAATTGGGCTATTAATCCAATCACTATATCCATTAACCCTACCACCTCGACTCTTGGTAATCCCGCTCCTGCATCAGTTCAGAAATATTCCCTGTCACTTCCACATTATCCGGGGTACATAAAAAGATATTCATGCCGATCCGCTGGATATCACCACTGATGGCATAAACGGTTCCGCTTAAGAAATCCACAATCCTTCTCGCCTGGTCTTGTTCAATACGCTGCAGGTTCACGACAACAGCCCGGCGATTTTTCAAGTGGTCAGCAATTTCCTGCGCTTCGGCATACATCCTTGGTTCCATCAGGATAACCTTGGATGCTTTTTGCACGCTTTGAAGGCTTACCACATTCTGCTTTTGCTGGACAGGATGTTTGCTCGGCTTGTATGGTTCAGTTTCTTCTTCGAGCATTTCCTCATCATTATAGTCATATTCATCTTCCAGGAAAAAAAATGTCTTTATTTTTGATTTTAAACTCATATTATTGCACCTCCGATTCATTGCCTACCAGGGCTGTACCGATTCGCACCATAGTGGAACCCTCTTCAACCGCTATTTTAAAATCATTTGACATTCCCATTGACAATTCATGGCATGGAGCATATTCCAGTCTAAGCTGTTGGATCTCTGCCTGAAGATTTTTCAGTGTTCTGAAGCAACTCCGGATCACCAGTTCATCTTCAGTAAATGGAGCCATCGTCATCAATCCGCTTACTTCTATATTGGGGTACTGATTCAATTCTTGAACAAATCCAGTGACATCTTCAGGATTCAATCCGTGTTTGCTCTCTTCCCCAGAGGCATTCACCTGAATCAGGCATTTTACCTTTGAGCTGGCTCGTTTGTTAATTTCCTTTGCAAGCGACAGCCTGTCCAGTGAATGGATATATGTAACGTGGTCTATGATACTTTTGACCTTTCTTGTTTGTAAAGTACCAATAAAATGCCACACAGGCTTGTCCTGCAAATGGCTGATTTTATGGAGCAGACCCTCATCCCTGTTTTCACCGAGATGGAGCACACCAGCATCGATCGCTTGCTGTGCCCTTTCGGGGGAAACATATTTGGTCACGGCGATGATTTTCACCTCGTCCGGACTCCGGCCCGCAGCTTGGCAGGCATTTGCTATTTGACTCTGGATAACCTCCAGATTTTCTGCGACATTCATTATGGACGGCTATCCTCCTTCCAGCCGATATATGCCATCATACGGCCTGCATTCCCCTTATCCCTTCTATGGGAATAAAAGTGCTCACTATGGCAGCTTGTGCAATAATCGGTTACTTCTATATTCTCGTCTTTCACTCCGGCCTTCACCAAAATATGGCGGTTCAATTCTTTTAAATCGAGAGAATATTGGCCGTCACTAACTTGATTATATGGTAATATATCGACACCATCTAGTATATTTTTCACTAAATTGATGACTCTCTCATCAACAATATAACATTTTTTGCATATTGATGGGCCAATTATGGCAGAAATATTTTCGGTTTTCGCCCCATTTTGCCTAAATTTGCTGACCATTTCGCCTGCAATGCCATGGACGGTGCCTTTCCATCCCGCATGCGCGACGCCAATCAACCTGGATTCTGGCTCAATAAAATACAGCGGTACACAATCTGCATAGCAAAGTGTCAGCAAAATGCCCTGCTCTGAAGTCAAAAAACCATCCGTTGCCGAAAAAGAAGATTCATAATCACTTGAGCCTTTTCCATGATGGGCTTTGTCGATTTTTGCAATCTGGATGTCATGGGTCTGTTCCGCTCCAACCCAGCTGGAAAGCGGAAAATCGATCTTTTCAGCCAGAAGAAGACGATTTTCGCAAACAGATGACTGCTCATCTCCGACATGGAAGCCGAAGTTCAAACCCGAAAAGGTCTGCAGCTGGCTCACTCCGCCATTTTTTGTCGTGAACCCAGCCTCAAGTCCGGGATAGCGCTCCATCCACTCTTTTATTGAAAAATATTCCTGGCTTTTTAAGATGAATGGCTCCATAAATTTGTACCTCACACGTTTTTGTCTAGTTTATCACATACTACCCGCAATATAACAGTATTACGATGCTACTGGTCCTGATTCTCCTGCAGCAGATATTCTCCACTGTCCTTATAGCGGACCAAAATGACATCTTCACCTATTTTCAGGATGTTCCTCCATGGTATGACGACCTCTTCTTCCTTCCCGAAGAATCCTAGTACCTTGCCGGAACTCCCAATGACGACAGCCTCGATTTTACCGGTATTTAAATTGATTTCAAAATCCTCAATGCTCCCAAGTCTTTTTCCATCCGACACATTCACGACGTCTTTCACCTGGAACTCGGTAACCTTTACCATTCAGATCCCTCCGGATTTCACTGTGGCGTTTTCCGCCCCTTATAGCATTATATGAATCAGGAAAAGATGTATGATTGCGCAAAAGCATTCAAAAATTGAAAAAGCTGCCCGTTAAGGCAGCTTAGCTTTGGATATTTTTATTCATTTGTTTGATGGCTGCTTTTTCAAGCCGTGAGACCTGGGCCTGGGAAATGCCGATTTCATCAGCTACTTCCATTTGAGTCTTGCCCTGGAAGAACCTTTTCCTTAAGATCAGCTTTTCCCTTTCATTCAGGCGTCTCATCCCCTCTTTCAGGGCGATTTCCTCAATCCAGTTCGTATCCTTGTTCCGTTCATCGCTTAGCTGATCCATCACATAGATTGGATCTCCGCCGTCATTATAAATCGGTTCGAACAAAGATACTGGATCCTGTATGGCATCGAGGGCGAAGACAATCTCTTCATGCGGTACTTCAAGCACCTTCGCAATTTCTTCTGCAGTCGGCTCCCTTGAAGCCTCACTCATAAGCTTTTCGCGTACCTGCAATGCTTTGTATGCGATATCCCTGAGTGAACGAGAGACTCTGATTGGATTATTATCTCTTAAATACCGTCTGATTTCACCGATAATCATCGGGACGGCATAGGTTGAAAATTTAACATTCTGTCCCAGATCAAAATTATCAATGGACTTCATAAGGCCTATACACCCGACCTGAAACAGATCGTCGACAAACTCGCCCCGGTTGTTAAAACGCTGGATTACACTCAAAACAAGCCTTAGGTTCCCATTCACCAGTTTTTCTCTTGCTGTGATGTCACCGCTTTGCATCTCTCTAAATAGTTTTCTCATTTCCTCGTTTTTCAGAACGGGAAGCTTTGATGTATCAACACCGCAAATTTCAACTTTGTTTCGTGTCAATCTTTTCCCTCCTCACAGGAGCTGCTGTCAAAATTCAGTATCTCCGCAGGAAGGAAAAATATGCACTGATTACCGGGAGGCTGGAACGCCTTCTGGAAGAATCAGCCGGCCAAACCCCCTTGTTATTGATATTTTAAGGTTAAAATTTATTTGTGAAAATTTTTCTGCTATACCATTTTATTGAATTCTTTTCTTAAACGTTTGATGATTCGCTTTTCCAGGCGGGAAATGTACGACTGGGAAATCCCCAGCATATCCGCTACATCCTTTTGCGTCTTTTCCTCCCCGCTGCCAAGGCCAAAACGCAATTCCATGATCTGTTTTTCGCGGTCAGAAAGCTGCTGCAGCGCTTTTACCAGTAATTTTTTATCCACATTCGATTCGAGATCCTTCGTGATAATATCGTCATCCGTACCGAGGACATCGGATAGAAGAAGTTCATTTCCATCCCAATCGATATTCAGCGGTTCGTCAAATGATACTTCCGAACGAAGCTTATTATTCCTCCGCAAATACATCAGGATTTCATTTTCAATACACCTGGATGCATAGGTAGCCAGCTTGATTTTTTTCTCCGGGTTGAAAGTATTGACCGCCTTGATCAATCCGATTGTTCCGATGCTGATCAAGTCTTCAATGTTGATCCCTGTGTTTTCGAATTTGCGGGCGATGTAAACGACCAGCCTAAGGTTCCTTTCGATCAGAATCGACCTCGCAGCTTTATCCCCGTTAGGAAGTTTGTTCAAAAGCACTTCTTCCTCTTCTTTCGTTAAAGGAGGGGGCAACGCTTCGCTACCGCCGATATAATATATTTCATCTGTTTTCAAGCCTAGTTTCATTAATAATTTATACCAGTAATAGGATAACCGAAGCCGCAAATTTTTCATTGATTGTCCTCCTTCTAAATTATGTATTTCTGAGTATAGTAATATTAGCTTACCTTCACCGTCTGCTCTGACTTTGCCATCCCTGCAAGCATTTTAGGATGGATGATACACTGAAAACTTCCATCTGCCGATAATTCCTGTGCTGTGAAAGAAATCAGGCTCTTTTCTGCTCTGTATATGCCATCTTCCGTAGTAATCATGATTTGATCCGGATTAAAGGCAATAATTAACTGATGCTCTTGTCCGACGACTTTACATGGAATAATTCTCATTCTGTTTTCAAGCTGCTGTGAAAATTGTCCGTCACCAGACAATACACAATCAGGATTTTCGGCAATCTTTTTGATTTCTGTCGGTATACGATCCAAACAGTGGGTGATAGATAAAATCATGACCGGCTGTTTAGAAATGGGATCATATAACTGGTTCCCGCTGTCAATCAATCCTCTAATGTTAAAATCCATCTCCATGAATTTCACTTCCACATCAGCAAGGGAATCATATTGGATCTTCGTCATTTCGAATTGTTCAATATTCCTTCTGGAAAAATGCCAGGCCAGCGGAAAACCCAATAACACAAACAGCCAGCTGACAGGGTCGCCGAACCCTTTTATATGATTCATGGCGACATCTGAGGCCAAATCCATATCAAATTGGATGAAATAGTGGACACCTGTCAAGGTACCTCCAAGCAGGAAAGTCGTGACATAAAAAGTCATAAGTGCTTTTAAGAAAAACCGCATTCTTTTATAGCCAAAAGCTGCCAGTACCATCAAAATTGAAAAGAGTAATTTCCCAGCCGGATGTCCGGCTGCCGCATGAAATGGCGTTATCGATAATATAATGAGCACTGAACCAATAGCTCCTCCTGCCGCCAAACGCCAAAGCTTAACCTGCCTCTTCAGGATAATCGCAGCCAAATATAGAAGAAACGTATCAAATAGCAGATTCAATGCCCAGATCACATCCAGATAGACCTTCACCTCTCATCCTCCTGTACAAAATAGCAGACGCCTTATGCCCTTTCAGTCAGATATTCTCTAGTTTGTAAGGTCAATGGCGCAATGTCTGGCTAAATCCCCATAAACAGCAAATATCTGATGGCAATACGATTGGCACCGAACAAGATCATGGTAAGTGATACAAGTTTGCCTCTTGCTCTATCATTCCGTTACGAAAAAGTATATCGTCATTGGCATATGAAGTGTGTCACATTCTGGCAACAAAACAACAGAGATTTTCACTTATCCCTTCGGATTTTGTCAGTTTTCTGATTTTTATTCTGCAGGTTGAAAGAAGCCAGATTTAATAGTCTGTATGACTACTTCTTCACATTCTTTTTTTGGATGTTAAATCACCCTAGTAGATTTCCAGCAAACATAAAAAAGGCATAGCCGTTATGGCTATACCTTTTAGTCTTATAATGTATAATTATCGTCTTCTGTTACGGTTACGCAGGAATGTTGGAATATCAAGAGCATCATCCCCTTGTGAAGATGGATTGCTTCGTGGCGCTTCCTGCTGGATTTCTTCGCGTTTTGGCTGTTCACGCTTGATTGCGCCTATTCCAGGCTTTTGCTGTCCTCCAAAACCAGGTCTTGTCGGTTTTGGCTGGACAACTTCCTCATTGAAGCCTGTAGCGATGACAGTAACGATGATTTCATCTTTTAAGTTTTCATTGATTACGGAACCGAAGATCATGTTGACGTCCTGATCTGAAGCAGAAGCTACAATATCTGCAGCCTCCTGAACTTCATACAGGCTAAGGTTTGTGCCGCCTGTAATGTTCATCAGGACACCTTGCGCTCCATCAAGGGATGTTTCAAGCAATGGTGATGAAATTGCTTTCTTAGCAGCTTCAGTTGCACGGTTTTCACCTGAAGCAACACCAATGCCCATCAATGCAGAACCTTTGTTGGACATGATTGTCTTCACATCAGCAAAATCGAGGTTGATCAACCCTGGTGTAGCAATCAAGTCGGAAATACCCTGAACACCCTGGCGAAGAACATTATCCGCTTCACGGAATGCTTCAAGCATAGGTGTACTTTTGTCGACAATCTCAAGCAAGCGGTCGTTTGGAATGACGATCAGTGTGTCTACCGCTTCCTTCATTGCACCTATTCCACCGCCAGCTTGTCCAGCGCGCTTGCGGCCTTCAAAAGTGAATGGGCGTGTAACAACCCCTACTGTTAAAGCTCCAAGATCCTTAGCGATCTGTGCAATTACCGGTGCAGCACCTGTTCCTGTTCCTCCACCCATGCCGGCAGTAACGAATACCATGTCAGCGCCTTTAAGCACTTCTTCAATTTGTTCTTTGCTTTCCTCGGCAGCTTTTTTACCTACCTCTGGATTGGCACCAGCACCAAGTCCGCGTGTTAGTTTTGCGCCGATCTGCATCCTGATTTCAGCTTTGGAAAGGTTCAGTGCCTGTGCATCCGTATTAACCGCAATGAATTCCACACCTTGAACGCCGTGTTCGATCATTCGGTTAACCGCATTATTTCCGCCGCCGCCAACACCGATAACTTTTATAGTAGCAAGTGAATCTAAATTCGTATCAAATTCCAACATGACAAATCCTCCTAATTCGTCGATTTCCTGTTAGCTCTGATTATTCAAAAAAGTAGCCAAGAAATTTTTTCATTCTTGTGGTGACTTTTTCTTCAGGCTGTTTCTCAGGCTTCGATTTTGGATGCGGCTGTTTTTGAACTCTCTTTTCTTTCGGTTCTAATTCGCTAAAAGCTGCTTCCATTTTCTTCCCTTTTAATTTTGCGTTTCTATAAGCAAATTGTATCAAACCAACGGCAGTCGTATATTGAGGTTCCCTGACGCCAATATAGTCCGGAATGGCTATCCTTACCCTGCTTTGGAAGATATCCTGCGCTAGCTCCAGGACTCCCTGCATATTGGCTGTTCCCCCTGTAAGGACAAACCCGCCAGGCAGGTCCCTGATGTTCATATGTTTCAACTCATCCTGGACAAGGGAGAAGATTTCTTCCATTCTCGCTTCAATGATATCGGCTACTTCCAGCTGGTTGAACTGCTGCTGCTGGTCACTGCCGATAATTGATACTTCAAATACCTCGTCCTCTGAAGCATGGTCGTAAAAAGCATGTCCGTGCTTTAATTTCAATTGATCCGCTTCTTCGGTCGTTGTGCGCAATCCGATGGACAAGTCCTTGGTAATATGGTCTCCTCCAACCGGTATAACAGATGTACCCCTTAAGTGCCCGTTTTCAAAAACAGCGACTGTTGATGAACCGCCGCCGATGTCAATCATCGCGACACCCATATTCTTTTCATCCTTTGAAAGTGCGAATGCACCTGCAGCAAGCGGCTGAAGGCCAATATCTACAATTTCAAGTCCAGCACGCTCAACACAACGAAGAGTATTATGTAAGATTGTCTTTGATCCAGTAATGATCGTACCTTCCATTTCAAGCCTGACACCGATCATGCCTCTTGGATCATTGATCTCATCAAGACCGTCAACGATAAATTGCTTTGGAATCACGTCTATTATCTCTCGCTCAGGCGGGATCGATACCACCTGTGCAGCATCAATGACTCTCGCTACATCCTCATTTGTAATTTCGCGATTGTCGCTGGAAACCGCAACCACGCCATGGCATGGCAAAAGTGAAACATGATTGCCGGTGACACCTACAATCACCTGGTTAATCTTCAAACCTATCATTCTTTCAGCCTGTTCAATTGCCCTTTTAATAGAATGAACGGTTTCATCTATATCAACAATGGAGCCCTTCCTTAAACCTTCGGACTTCACATTGCCAACACCAATTATATTCAACGTGTCATTAACCATTTCCCCAATGATAACCTTAACACTGGATGTACCGATGTCAAGACTGACATATATATCATTGCTGTTCATTCTGTGGCACCTCCTTCAACAATTCCTAATGTTTGAACAACAATTTCCACTCTGTTATCTAATTGCGTTTCTTTTTTAATTACATTACTTTATTCGTCACAATTAAATATTTCCCTTTTAAAATATCATTTTTTTTTCTACTTTTCACTTGTCGTTGACCATTTTGTCAATATTATTCTTCTGATGACCGCTATATTCTGGAACAGCCTTACCCCAAAGGCAAAAACTGCTGCTAAATACAAGTCTACACCAAGATGAACACCTAGAAAAGCTAAACTTGCTGCCAATATTATATTAAAAAAGAAACCTGAAACAAAAACTTTTTCATCGTAGATATTTTGAAGCTGGGCACGAATCCCGCCAAACAATGTATCGAGGGCTGCAAGGATCGCGATGGATAAATAATTTGAATACTCTTCAGGGATACGGATATCGGTCAACAAGCCTATGATGGCACCGATTATCAAGCCCATTATTGGAAGCCACATTATCCGTTGCCTCCCCCTTTTTCTGTTTTAGCAGATTCCATGTATCTGATCCTGATCGTATCCTGATAAGCAGGAATGATCAGGTCTCCCACGGGCCTGTTTACCTTAACTTCCAGATTATCAATGAAGAAGTCCTCGGCAACCGTAGAAACCTTCATCCGGTTGTATAATTTTTCAGCTGTATCCCCATTCTCTGTAATGACCTTCACCTCAATGGGAAACCGGTTCAGGGAATGGTTGTTTATTTTCGTCACCCTGTTAATATCCCGGATGACGGTTGTATTGATGACCCTCTCACCATCAACTGAAACATGTTTTGCTCCATACATATTCAATTCATTCAAGAGCCTCTTTAGCAGGTCAGGAGACACCGAAGGAGGATTGTCTCCTTCGACTATCAGATTGAACGCAGGCTCAATCGACAGGGAGAGACCAGGACCCTTAACCTCTTCCAGGCCGGCTTCATCTTTCAATTCAGCGAGTGTTTCACGGAGCACTTCTTCTTTGCTTTGCTGCCGTTCAGTTTCATACTTGGTGATTTTTTCTTCGTTCGACCTGATCTCGAGAAGCAGCCTTGATTGCAATTCCTTCTCTTTCATTAAATCTTCCCGAAGCTGCCATGTGTCACGTGTATCCCGGACTTCTGGTTCCCTGACGGTTTGAAACTGAATGGCGACCATTAATCCAATAATAGCAGCGATCAAGCTGAAGCTGAGATTTTTAGGTCGGCCCATTGTTTTTCACCTTGCTTTCTATAAGGCCTTTTCATTTTAACTTGCCGAAATCATCTCTTCATGCAATATATCGGAAAGAGAGATGACCTGCTTTAATTTCCAAGGATTGGCTCCATCGCTATTTCCGACTTTTTTTCCAATGAAAAAACAATCTGGTCATTCACTAGCTGGTCTTTTACCCCACCGGTAATATTTAACGCGGAGGAAAGGACATCGGGGTCACCTATCGCAGTGATTTCAAAAGGGGCAGGATGCTGGTAGCCATCCACAGTGATAACCGGGCCAGTACACAAAATATAAGAATTATGCGCTATTCTCTGCCCATTCACAGCGACCGCTGCTGCTCCTGAAATGTAGAGTTCGTTAATCACCTTGAAAACATGATGTTCATGGACAAGATAATTATTGATATTCTCTTCATCTGGATCGTACTCACCATCAGCAAGAGTTACTTTCACACCTTTACCACTGACCTTTACCTTTCCGAGAAACATCCGATATTTTTCAGCGTCTTCAGCCATGTTGAAAAATACTTGCGCTTCCTTGGACAGGCTTGTTTCAATTTCCCTTACCTTCTCCTGCTTGGAATTCAACTCTTTTTGCAGTTCCCGGTTTTTTTCTTCTTGTTCGATCAACTGATTCCTCAGGCTGATATGCTGCTCCCACTGCCTGTCCGTCAATCTCTTGCCTTTGTCGCTGTCATTCTGGGTGACACGGAATGAAAAAGCGACCATGAAGCCGAGAACCAGGAAAACGATTGAAAGAACTACTCGGTTACTGTTCATTTTCTTGTTCAATTTCAACTTCCTCAGCTTCCTCTGCTTCATATGCTTTAAAATAAGAGCCAACCTCAAGATCGATTACACCCTTTTTTTCAGGGTCAAGCTGGCTGACTATGGACGGATAATGAGCCATTTTTTCTGAGAAAGTCCTGAGTGTCGCATTCACTTCAAAGCCATCGTTCATATAGAGCTTAATTAAATATTTGTCTGTCTTCACCGGCTTCGAGTGAATTTCAGAGATTGAATTGATGACCACCTCAGGCAATTCTTCCAGGGATGCCAGCATTTCGTCCAACACTTTTCCTTCTTTAAAACCGATCAGGATTGGTGCGTTGACAGGGATTTCTTCAATTTGCTTCTTCCCGAGTATATGCCCGTTTTCAAGGACCGGGTAGAAACTCTTTCCTTTTGATATGTATGCAAGCCTGTCGTACTCCTCGACCTTGATTCCCACTGTATTCGGTAGTTTGACATTGACAGTCGCATTTTCGATTTCCTCGATTTTTTCAAGCTTCTTTTCAATCTCGCCCCTGTTGACCTTCCAGATATTAAATTCAAGTGACAGCCCGCTTTTTTCGACGATTTGTTCAGAGGTATACGAATGGTTTCCCGAAACGGTAATCTCCTTCACCTTACTAAGTGGCGACTGGAAATAAATAATACCTGCAATCAAAATGAAAAATAAAGCAAGCAGCATGATCAGCCTGCGATTGGCCTTCTTCCTCCTTTGATGTTTCAGCTTAGGAATCCGGTCTTCAATTGAGACGATTTTACCCTTATCCATTTTCAATCCCCTCTTTAATCGGCTGAACCCATTCCTTAAAAGATAACATCTATCAATACGGTCTTGCAGGTTAAAGCCATCATTTATCGTACATCATCAGGAAGGTGTCTTGTCCATCATTATGGGTAGAAAGACCAACGGCACGATGTATTACCATGCCGTCTCTGCATCCTAATCTAATGTCATATTATAGCATAAAATTTGACAGCCTGAATCAATTTCCTGCTATTTCCGTCCGATAATTTCTACCTCTGTCTCCATTTTCACACCATGTAAATCCAGGACTGTATCCTTAACATGCTGAATCAGGCCGAGTACATCCTCAGCTTTGGCGCTGCCTTTATTCACAATGAAGTTTGCATGGAGCTCGGAGATTTGTGCACCGCCGATTTGATGGCCCTTCAAGCCCGATTTTTCAATTAAATTACCAGCATGGTCAGGAAGGGGATTCCTGAAAACACTGCCGCAGCTTGGATAATTGTATGGCTGGGTCTCTTTGCGATAATCCTTATTTTTCTGAAGTTCTGCTACGATTTCCTCCTTGTTTCCTGCCTTCAGCTGGAATACTGCAGCTACGACGATTCCAGGACGCTCCTTTTGGAGGACGGAAGTCCGGTAAGAAAACTTCATTTCTTCATTCGAAAGCCACTCCAGGGAGCCATCCTCGAATAGAACATATGCTTTCTCAAGGATTTTGGAGATGTCTGAACCGTGGGCGCCTGCGTTCATATATACAGCGCCTCCGATCGAGCCAGGGATGCCGCCGGCGAATTCGAGTCCGGAAAGCCCTTTACGGCTGATGGTGATCGCAAAGTTAACAAGTGAAAGGCCACCCCCAGCGGTGACTCTTGTTCCTTCAATCTCCAGGTCATCCAGCCCAGAGCCAAGTTTGATAACTGCGCCTTCAATCCCTTTGTCCGATACAAGGAGATTTGACCCCCTGCCGATCACCGTCAATTTGACTCCAGATTCCTTGATGGCTTCCACTGCCTTTTTCAGATTTTCTATTGACGAAGGCTCAATTAGTAAGTCTGCGGGACCGCCAATTTTCATTGATGTATGGTTCGCGAGCGGCTCGTTTTCCTTTACCGATCCGATATTCATTTCTCTAAGTTTGATAGCCAGATCCTTCATAAATTACCTTCCTTTCACGATACAGCCTTTATTCAACCAGTTTATGCAGCTCCAGCCCTATAGGCTACTTTGCCGCCAGTTCCTCCATCAAACGATAGAGCCTTTGGGCAGCATCTGGTATGCCGAGTTTCTTTGCTGCTTTCTTCATATCAGCCAGTTTCTGTTCATGCCCGAGAATCTGGTCAATACTCTCTACCAGCTTTGGCCCGGTCAGGTCTTTTTCAAGCAGCAGGCGTGCTGCTCCGTTCTCACTCAAAGCCCGTGCATTCTTTTCCTGGTGGTTGTCTGTTACATATGGGCTGGGAATCAGTATGCTTGGTATTCCGAGTGATGTCAGTTCAGCAAGTGTAGTCGCTCCAGCCCTTGCTACCGTCAAATCCACACCGGACAGCACTTCAGGCATATTGTGTATGAATGGCTTGATAATCACGTTTTCTGGATTTCCAACCAGTTCCACTTCTTTCTGGACTTCTTCGAAATGAACATCACCAGTTACATATAATACTTGATATGGTTTACTGCTTAATTCTGTCAGACTTTTGACGACCGCCTCATTAATCGGCCTGGCACCTCTGCTCCCGCCAAAGATCAGCACAGTCGGCACCTTAAGTTTAAGGCCCGCAGACAGTCTCCCCTTGATTCCATCCTGTCCCAAAACTTCAGACGCGCGGGGATTGCCTGTCAATTCGACTTTTTGTTCCGGGAAAAACTGCCTTGCCTCCTCGAAGCAGATGGCAACCTTATCAACGTACCTGCTCAGGAATTTATTGGTCAAACCTGGTACGCTATTTTGTTCATGGACAATTGTTGGTATGCCCATTTTGGCCGCTGCATAGACAACCGGGCCACACACATAGCCACCTGTCCCGATGACGACATCAGGGTTGAATTCCTTAAGCATTTTTTTACTATCTCTTACGCCCTTCAGGAATCGCAGCACCGTTTTTACATTTTCAAAAGAAAGTTTCCGTTTAAAGCCTGTGATATGTATTGACTTAAAAGGGATATTCTCCCTCGGCACGAGCTTGCTTTCGAGGCCCTTTTCTGTTCCTATGTATAGAAACTCAACCTTCTCATCCTTTTTTTGAATCTCCCTGATTAGTGCAAGCGCAGGATAAATATGTCCTCCTGTACCACCGCCGCTAACTGCAATCTTCATTTTCCACACCTCAGCAACTTATCTCTTTTTTTAATTGCTGTCAATCACGCATTTTACCACCGCTTCCAGCAGCAGTTCCGAGCGAAATGACAGAAATAATCGTCAAAAGTGCCCATAAAAAAGGCACTCCCCGGTTTTACCCTATTCTACTATATTCTAAACTGCAGAACTGATTTTAAAGATATTGTTATTTAAATGTAATATAGCATGAACAAAGGCATATTCCTAACATATTCATCGTTCATGTCCGAATTTCCAGGATTCTTTTTCGGTCTTGATACACTAACCGTAAAATCAGGTATTCCTATAGGAAGATAATAACAAACAAAAGACCCTGGAATCAGGGTCTTTATCGTGTGTATAGCTCAATACCTTGAGTGGCGGCTGATATTCAACAGCACTCCAACTGCCATCAGCATCAATGTCAGGGAAGATCCTCCGTAGCTGAGGAAAGGAAGTGTTATTCCCGTTACAGGCATAAGGCCCGTAACAACCCCGATATTGATCATGACCTGGATGGCAATCATCGCGATGATCCCGGTCGCAAGAAATGTACCGAATAAATCGGGTGCTCCGAGCGCAATCCTGATGCCCCGCCAGAGGAGTAAAGAGAATAAGAGTAGAATCAATGATCCTCCAATGAATCCGAGTTCTTCAGCCAGAATCGCAAAGATAAAATCTGTCTGTGGTTCCGGGAGATAAAAGAACTTTTGCCGGCTTTGTCCCAGCCCCAGTCCGAACAATCCTCCAGGCCCAATAGCATAGAGTGATTGAATCATTTGAAAACCGCTTCCAAGGGGGTCCTGCCATGGGTCAAGAAAGGATGTGATCCGTTTGATCCTGTAAGGCGCAGAGGCAATCAGGCCGACAAAACCCGCAACACCCAGGAGACCAAGTCCCACGAAATGACTGATTCTTGCTCCGGCAATAAAAATGATGACAACTGAAGTACCGACCATAACTGTTCCAGTACCCAGATCCGGCTGCAGCATAATCAGGCCAAATGCCAAAAAGACAAGTCCCAGTGATGGCACAAGACCTTTTTTAAAAGAGGTGATTGCCTTCTGGTTCTCCGACAAAAACTTTGCAAGAAAAGCAATCATCGCAAGCTTCATGAATTCGGAAGGCTGGACCGAAAAGGCGCCGACACCAATCCAGCTCCTCGACCCATTCCGTACATTCCCGACCCCAGGGATCAATACAAGGATCAACAGGACAAAACAGACAATCAGGATCACCTTAGACCATGTCCGCCACGTCCAGTAGTCAATATTCATGATAAAAAACATCGCGATGATTCCCACTCCCGCAAACAGCATTTGCCGTTTCGCAAAAAAGAAAGAGTCATTGAACTTATAGTCTGCCCAGACAGCACTTGCGCTGTATACCATGATCAGTCCCACAGTCAAAAGCGCAAAGGTCACAATCATCAGGAATATGTCTGGAGTCGATTTTTTCGTTGGCAAAGCAATACACCTCGGCTGTATGATTTAGGGCTCATATGCCGCTTCCCATCCAGCCTGCATGAGGCCAGGCAACCTGAGTCATGTTGTTCAAGACAAGCCCTTACTTAAGCTTATGCACGGCCTCGATAAACATGTCTCCCCTGACTTCAAAAGTTTTATATTGATCCCAGCTGGCACATGCCGGTGAGAGCAGGATAACATCTCCGGGTACTGAATGTTCGAACGCCACGGGAACGGCCTTTTCCACATTATCGACGCGAAGAATTGTTTTTATTCCTGCCTCCTGCCCAGCCTGTCCCACTTTTTCAGCAGTTTCCCCAAAAGTAATCAATACTTTGACGTTTTTTAAAGAGGGGATAAGTTGATCAAAGGAATTCCCTCTGTCCAGACCGCCTGCAAGCAATACGATTGGATCATCAAAAGCCACCAGGGCATTTTCAGTTGCCAGTATATTCGTTGCTTTTGAGTCATTATAAAATTTCCGGCCGGCGATATTGCCGACATATTGAAGCCTGTGCTTTACGCCTGCAAAAGATGTTAGCACTTTGATAATCGCTTCTTGGTCTCCTCCTGAGAGCAGCGTCGCAGCCACAGCCGATAAGATGTTCTCCAGATTATGCTTGCCCGGCAATACAATATCCTTTGTATCGATAATCTGCTCACCATTGAAGCAAACCCAGCCATCCTTCACATAAGCCCCGCTGTCCAGTACTTTTTTCGTTGAAAAAGGAACGATTTTTGCTTTTGAAGTACGGGCAATAGCCATCACTTCTTCCTGGTCAGCATTTACGATGAAGTAATCCTCTTCCGTCTGGTTTTTCGTAATCAACGCTTTCGCTGCAATATAATCTTTCCTTGTACCATGATAATCAAGATGCGCATCGTACAAATTGGTAATCACGGCAATCTTCGGCTTGAATGTGTCGATACCCATTAATTGAAAAGAGGAAAGCTCAATGACAATCGTATTTTCCTCTGTTGCTTCCTGGGCAACACCCGATGCAACTGTACCGATATTCCCGGCAATCAGCGGTTGTTTTTTACCGGCTTCGAGCATTTCAAAAATCAAGGTTGTTGTCGTGGTTTTCCCGTTTGTTCCAGTAATCCCCACAAGTGGTGCCTCTGATATCTGGTAGGCCAGCTCAACCTCGGTAATGATCGGTATCCCGTTTTCTTCTGCCTTTTGGATCATTGGATTGAAATACGGAATCCCTGGGTTCTTGACGACCAGTTCGAATCCTTCATCCATCAATTCAATCGGGTGGCTTCCGCAGACCACTTTGATTCCCTGTTCAAGCAGCCCCTGTGCTTCAGGATTTTCCGATAATGGCTTGCTGTCATTAACTGTAACGAAAGCGCCTAATTTATGTAGCAGAGCAGCTGCGCTGACTCCGCTCTTGGCAAGGCCAAGTACAAGAATTTTTTTATGTTGATAGGTTTTAATATGTTTCATCTAAATCCACACCTCAATATAAATTCCAAGGATTGCGAAAAGCAGGCCGACAGTCCAGAATGTCACAACAACTCGCCATTCCGACCAGCCAATCAATTCATAGTGGTGGTGAAGCGGACTCATCCGGAAAATCCTTTTTCCTGTTGTCTTGAATGAAATAACCTGAAGGATCACTGACAATGTTTCGATGACGAAGATTCCGCCAATGATGATCAGGATAATCTCAAGCTTCGCCAGGATTGCCACAGTTGCAATGGCACCACCCAGTGCAAGTGAACCAGTGTCACCCATGAACACTTTCGCAGGGTGTGCATTGAATACTAGAAAACCTAGAACAGCTCCTACAACTGCGACAGAAAAAATCGACAGCTCATATTGCGATTGATTCCAGGCCAGGACAGCAAAGGCACCAAATGCAATTGCTGCTGTACCGGAAACCAGCCCGTCAAGCCCGTCCGTCAGGTTAACTGCATTTGAAAAACCGACCATCCAAAAAATAATGAACAGCGCATATCCCCAACCGAGATCAAAAGAAAGATCGGTTAACGGGATACTGACTACTGTTGAAAATTCACTTTGGTTAAAAATAAAGAAAAAGATAACGGAAATAATAATTTGCCCAAGCAATTTTTGCTTGGACGTCAAACCAAGATTCCGCTTCATGACTACCTTGATAAAATCATCCATGAAACCTAGGAGCCCGAACCCTAAAGTGACAAATAGCAAAAGATAGGTTTCCACACTAGGCTGCGAGAATTTTCCTGTCATAACAAGTGTCGTGATTGTGATTGAAATTAGAATCATGACACCGCCCATTGTAGGAGTCCCTGTTTTTTTCTGGTGTGATTTAGGTCCTTCCTCTCTGATGCTCTGGCCGAATTTAAGCCTTCTCAGGAAAGGAATAAATACTGGCGAAAGCAAGACTGTTATTAGAAAACCCATCAATATTGTGAAAAAGATAACTTGCTCCAGCATTATTCCTCACCTGCCTTGCTTATATTGCCGCCAAATCCATTGATTTTTTCGGCCATCACAGCTATATCATATGTTTCATCCGCTTCATTAAGAAGTCCTTTGTCAGGGAAAATGAATTTCGTTCTTTCCCTGGTTTCTTCGTGTTGTGTCAAATAGTTATAGTATGAATTCATGATTTCCTCTAAGCCTTTCAAATTATCTTGTGCATAAAAAATCGGGAAGTGATTGGGAGCATATGAAGGAACCTGCACTCCCTCAGGCCATAGCGCTGCCACGGCACCGTTCGAAATCGCTTCCTGTAAAGTTCCGGATTCTTCGGATATCGGAACAAACAGCCCCTTTGGCTGTTTGGCTCCTGCCTGGCTGCTTACAGTGTGAAAGCGGATCTTTTCTTCTTTTATTCCACTCACCTTCGAAAACAGTCTCGAAACATCCTGGTATGTCAGCATATTACCTCTCCTCTATCGCCTCGCGCGCTACAATCCTGTCATCAAAGTCAAACGTTCTGTCTCCGATTTGCTGATACGTTTCATGTCCCTTTCCGGCAATCAGGATCACATCGCCAGCATCGGCATTTTTGATGGCATGCTGGATCGCTTCTTTTCTGTCGATGATCGAAGTATAAACTTCACCCAAGACTCCTTCTTCCATATCCTTGATGATTTCTGCTGGATCCTCACTGCGCGGGTTATCAGAGGTAAAGATGGCATCCGTAGAATACTGGCATGCAATCTTCGCCATGAGCGGACGTTTTGTGCGGTCGCGATCCCCGCCGCAGCCAACCACACAAAAAATTCTCTTTTGCCCAAATTGCTGCACGGTCTTAAGGACGTTCTCAAGACTGTCCGGTGTGTGGGCATAGTCTACAATGACAGAGAAATCCTGTCCTGCATCAACCACTTCAAACCTTCCTGAAACCCCTTTAACACTTTCAACAGAATCAATGATAGCCTCCAGAGAAATTCCGGATACAAGGGCAGCTCCAATGCTCGCTAGAACATTGTAGATGCTGAACTTGCCGATCAGCTGAATATTTACCTTCCTTTCACCAAACGGGCTGACTAAATCAAATGATGTTCCGCTGGCAGTCATGGAGATATTGGTTGCCTGCAAGTCGGCATGATTGTCAATCCCATAGGTCAATAAATGAGCAGTTGTCAGCATCGCGAATTCCTCGCTAGCAGGATCATCTGCATTCAATACAGCAAATTTCGGGTTCTCATGGTTAAAGGCATTTCCAAGCTGCGAAAACAACAAGCCTTTTGCCTTCTTGTATTCTTCCATGGTTTTATGGTAATCGAGATGGTCCTGGGTCAAATTCGTAAAAACTGCAACATTATAGTCTGTACCATGAACACGTCCATATACGAGTGCATGTGAGGAGACCTCCATCACAGCCGTCTCGACCTGTTCATCGACCATTTTCCTGAACGTCTTCTGGAGTGTCAGACTCTCCGGAGTGGTATTCTTCACTTCAAAGGTTTGTTCACCGATCTTTGTGTACATCGTCCCGATCAAACCGGTTTTTTGTCCTGAATCTTTGAAAATCTTTTCAATAATATGGCTCGTCGTCGTTTTTCCGTTCGTCCCTGTAATCCCTACCATATGTAGCTTCTGGCTCGGCTGCCCGTAAAAAACATCGGCCAGGACCGCCATCGCCCGCATGGTGTCCTTCACAACAATCACCGGTACATTTACAGGAAGCTCGCGCTCAGCAAGAACAGCTGCCGCGCCATTTTTTACGGCCGCCTCTGCAAAATCATGGCCATCAACTGTATAGCCTTTAATGCATATGAATAAACTTCCCGGATTCACTCGGCGGTTATCATTTTCAATTGAAGTAATCTCGGGATTTTCTCCCTTGTAATCCACGAATGGGTGCAAATAACCGATCAATTCGTGTAGTTTCATAAATATCAAATCCTCTCAAACAACATGGCGACTCTTATTTTACATGATTAGGCTGAAATTAGCCATTGTTGAGGTGAAAAGTACAAGCCCTTTTTATCGATGGCTTTTTACAATCTTTAAGCATTTCCCATTCAGCAACATCTCTGAAAGCGTCTCGGAATCGAAAAGCAACACTATGAGCCAAAAGAGAGTTATAGATAAGAGTTTAATTGGGGTCAGCATGCAAAAGCAGCGGCGGATATTGATCCTGCCGCCGCCTCCTGCTATCGACTGTTTCCTAAAACACCGTATCCGGGTCAATCATTCATATATACCCTTATCGTGGATCCTTCCTTGATTTTCACACCCGGTGAAGGAAGCTGTTTGACCACTTTCTCCCCATCTCCTGCGATATCCAGTTTTAAATTGATCAATTGCTGTCTTAGTTCTGCCTTGGATAGGCCAATCAGGTCAGGAACCTCGACCATTGGAGTATCCAGCCATGTGAGCTCTTTCTCGATTTGATCCTTTCTCGGCGGGACCTCCATCGCCCTCAAGCTATCTTCCATGATATCCCCGACAATCGGAGCGGCTACAACTCCGCCGAACTGGACGGTGCCCTTTGGGTTGTCAACAGCAACATAGATTACAATTTGCGGATCGTCCGCAGGTGCAAAGCCTATGAAGGAAACGATATGGTTATTTTCTAGATAACGTCCATCTTTTGCTTTTTGTGCGGTACCTGTCTTGCCGCCAACCCTGTACGAATCCACAAATGCATTTTTACCAGAGCCCTTCGCAACGACACTTTCAAGCGCATGCCTGATTTCTTTCGAGGTTTCTTCTGAAATGACTCTTCTTTTCTCCTGAGGTGTCTTTCTCATCACAATTTCCCCAGTTATCGGATCACTCAATTCTTTGGCAATATACGGTGTATATAGTATACCGCCATTAACCGCGGCTGAAACCGCAGCAACCTGCTGAATCGGTGTAACTGATACACCCTGACCGAATGCCGTAGTTGCCTGTTCGATCGGTCCCACTCTATCCAGGTTAAAAAGAATTCCCTTTCCCTCTCCCTGAAGGTCAATTCCTGTTTTTTCGCCAAATCCAAAATCCTTTACATATTTGAACAGTTTTTCTTTTCCAAGTCTATCCCCCAGCTCGACAAATCCAGGGTTGCATGAATTCTCGACAACTTCAAGGAAGGATTGGCTTCCATGGCCGCCCTTTTTCCAGCAGCGGATCCTCGCTCCCGCCACCTCAACGGAACCTGAATCATGAAAGTGATCCTTTTCCAGATCGACCTTTCCTTCCTGAAGCGCAGCTGCGAGCGTCACAATCTTGAATGTCGATCCGGGTTCATAGGTGCTCCAAATCGGCAAGTTCCTGTTATAGACCTCAGGCGCTACATTACGGAAATTAGCAGGATCAAAATCCGGTCTGCTGGACATTGCCAGGATTTCCCCGTTTTTAGGGTTCATCGCGATCGCAATAATCCCATCCGGATTGTATTTCGCCTGAGCAATATCCAATTCCCTCTCAACAATTGTCTGGACCCGGCTGTCGATCGTCAGCTTCAGATCAAGCCCGTCCACCGGCGGCTCATAATCATCTGCCATATTATGCATCCGCTGCTGTTTCGCGTCAGCATAAAATTGCACAGATCCCTTTTTCCCTTTTAACTCCTTATCATAGTAGAGCTCGAGTCCCATCAACCCCTGGTTATCGACCCCAGCAAAACCGAGGACATGGGACAGATAGCTTCCATATGGATAATGACGTTTCGAATCTTCCCCAATATAAACACCTTTAATATCCAGCGCCCTGATTTCTTTCGCTTTTTCGTGTGAGATTTTCCTTCCCTCTGGTATTCTCTCAATCATCGCTTTTTTAGTGATATGCTGGAAGGCCTTTTCCTTCGGCATATCCAATGCCTTGGCCAATAATTCAGCAGCCGCCTCAGGATCCTTCACCTGGCGAGGAACCACATAGACAGTCGGGGCACTGATATTCGTTGCCAGCGCTACACCATTCCTGTCCGTAATCTCTCCACGTTGAGGTTCGAACGGGACATTCCTGCTCCACGAGTCCTTCGCCTTTCCTGTCAAAAGATCCCCAAGCATGAACTGTACATAGCCAAGCCGGACATCTATGATAAAAAACACCAAAATCCCGATCACAAGAACGAGAGCCAGCCTTTTTCTGACCGTCACATTTGATACACGCATATATTGAACGAACCTCCTCCTAAAATTGTTCCGCTGAAAACCATGACACTCGTTCAAATATATGCTTGTACGATTTTGAATATAACAAGAAGTCGAGACAAGCTTGGCATGGATACGTCATCTGGAGGTGATTTGGGAGGATTTTGAGGTTGATGGCGGTGGGGTTGGCTGAACTTGAAGTTACTTCGGACAACTTTCGTGCTTACTCGCGAAAAGCTGTCCGAACTTGCGGCTGCTTCGGACAACTTTCGTGCTTACCGTTGAAAAGCTGACAGAACTGGAGGCTACTTCAGACAGTTTTTGTGCTTTCAGGCGAAAAGCTGTCCGAACTTGTGGCTGCTTCGGACAACTTTTGTGCTTACCCGTGAAAAGCTGTCCGAACCTGTGGCTGCTTCGGACAACTTTTGTACTTACAAGTGAAAAGCTGTCCGAACTTGTAGCTGCTTCGGACAACTTTTGTGCTTACCAGTGAAAAGCTGTCCAAACCTGTGGCTGCTTCGGACAACTTTTGTGCTTACTCGCGAAAAGCTGTCCGAACTTGTGGCTGCTTCGGACAACTTTTGTGCTTACCGACGAAAAGCTGTCCGAACCTGAGGCTGCTTCGGACAACTTTCTCGTTTACCGTTGAAAAGCTGTCCGAACCTGAGGCTGCTTCGGACAATTTCCGTGATTGCCCGGTTTGGTTTTATCTGATCGCTTCAAACAGTCCTCAAAAAAAAAACAGAGGAAGGGCTCAGCCGCCAACTTCCTCTGTTTCCTCACTATCTTCTTTTTTTAAGGAGTTCTCGAATTGCTGCAGCGGTGTTTCGAGCTGAACAATAAGATTTTCTCCTTCATTGATCGGCAAGCCTGGTTTCAGGCTCTGTTTTGTCACATATCCGCTACCGGCTTTATTTAGCTTAACCCCAGTTAGTTGGGTGAGCTTCATGACATCCCTTAGCGACCAGTCTGTAAGATCCGGATATGTCATGGTGCCTGAAGCTTTTATAATGATTTTTTCTCCTTCTAGAGAGACTATATCAGCGTTTGGCAATTGTTCTTCCACCTGATTCCCATCACCAATGACTACGGTCTCAAACCCTTTGGACTCAAGCAGCTTCTTTGCTTCACCAGTTTCCATCCCGGTTACATCCGGTACAGAACTTGAATCAGCCTTTTCCATGGAAGCAGGCTTTATATTCAGATACTGAAGACTGCTTTGCATCACTGATTTGAAAATCATCGATGTTGGAATCGAACCTTTGAAATAGTGGTCAATTTCAGGCTGTTGGACCGCAACGTACACAATCAGCTTGGGATCATCTTTTGGAGCCATGCCGAGGAATGAGAATAGATAGTCGCTAGGCCCATTAAGATATTTACCATTTTCGGTAAGGTTGGCAGTGCCTGTTTTCCCGGCAATCTTATAACCATCAATTGCATATGATTTACCCGTACCATGCTCCGAGGTAATAACTGTTTCAAGTACATCGCGAACCTCTTTGGCTGTTTCAGCTGATATCGGCTTGCCAACTGCCTCGGGTTCAGTTTGTTTCACTATTTTACCAGTGTTCGGGTCAACTATTTTATCAATTACTTTAGGCTTCATCATGGTGCCGTCATTTGCAACGGCGGATGCGGCCTGGATTAATTGAATAGGTGTAAACGTCGATCCCTGGCCATAAGAGACCGTTACTTTTTCAACTGGCCATTTATACTGAATTTTACCCACAGCTTCGTTTGGGAGGTCAATGCCAGTCGGCTGATCAAAACCAAATTCAGTCAAGTATTCCCGGAATTTATCCGTACCGATTTTTTCATTAACAAGCTTTGCAACCGCAACATTTGAGGATCGCTGTATACCTTCCAGATAAGTAATCGTTCCCCATCCCTGCCGCTTATTATGATCTCCAATAGGAACCGAGTTCTCAGTAACTTTATAGGAACCAGATTTATAGTATTCTCCTGGATTCCACTTATTTTCCTCAATTGCCGCTGCTAATGTAAAAATCTTCATCGTCGATCCCGGTTCGATCGGTGTTTCAACAATCTCGTTATGCCAGCTTTTATCTAACCCATCCCTTGTAGTAGGGTGGAATGTAGGACGCTGGGCCATTGCAAGTATTTCGCCGGTTTTAGGGTCAGCAACGACAGCCAGAATTTTTTTAGGCTTATATTCCTTATCAACTCGATCGACGGCATCCTCAACAAAAGTCTGGATTTTTTTATCAATCGTCAGGTAAATATCATCGCCATCTTTTGCAGGAGTTACTTTTTCTTCTGCACCTGGAAGAAGGAAACCCCATAAATCACTTTTAAAGGAAATCGACCCATTTTCACCAGTCAATTCATCATTTAATGTTTTTTCTACACCTAGCTTGCCAGTAGTAAATGTTTTGTGATCCTCTGTTTCTTCATTCTCAACAAAGCCCACTAAATGTGATGAAAATATACCATTTGGATAGAATCGCTTTGAATCTCGTAAAAAAGTAATTCCCGGCAGCTTTTCCTCTTCTATTTCCCGCTTGGTCTGGTGGGTAATATCACGGCCGGCCTTTCCGAATTCAACCTGCCATGCCCCATCTTTTGTAAGTCTCTTGTATATATCCGACTCGCTCATATCGATATACTTCGCCAGTACAGCGGCTGTTTTTGCCGGGTCTTTAACATGTTTCGGCTTCTTTTTATTCGTTGTCACCGATTCATCAAGGATGGCGACGAGCGTATAGGAAGTGGTGTCTTCCGCAACTACTTCGCCTTTGCGGTCAAAAATCGTGCCTCTGACAGCCTCGATGACTTTCTCATTGGAATATTTCTGCTGCGCTCTTGCTGCCAGTGCTTGTCCATGAACTTCACCTGTGACCTGGATGGAGACAAACCTGAAAATCAAGATAAAAAAGAGCAGGCTGAATATTACGAATAATACCGCTGCTCCTGCATTCATATTTGGCTGTTTCTTGATCATCAGTTTTCCACACCTTTAACATTGTTTTCATTCAATGTTAGGCCGAGCTTTTCTGTCACCTTTTTGATTCTTTCATAGGTACTTAATTCGCTAATCTGGACTTCAAGGTCACTATTAACCTTTTGCTGCTCCTGAATATCGCCTTCAATAATCTGGATTTCTTTGTTGACTTCATAAATGGCTGCCTGTTTTGATACCATGAATGTTGCGCCGAAGCATACGATTGCTCCGAAGACAAACATCAGGATTTTTTCACCGGGCGTTAAAATCGAATTTCTTTTCGCAGGTGCTTTTACCGGTGCTTTTGCTGGTGCCTGAACTGTACGATGCTGCTGTTCCTGCTGCAATTTTGTAGCCAGATTGCTCATCATTTTCCCTCCTGAAAATTTTATATTTTTATTTTTAGTTTTTTACTTTTTCAGCTATCCGCAGTTTTGCCGATCTTGCCCGGTTATTGAACTCGAGCTCTTCCTCGGACGGAAGGATTGGTTTTCTAGTAATCAGCTTCAATTTAGGCTGAAACTCATCCGGAATGATTGGCAGACCTGGTGGAAGCGGCGGTGTTTCGCTCGCTTTTTTCAAGGTTACCTTACAAATCCTGTCTTCGAGTGAGTGGAAGGTGATGACACTGATCCTTCCTCCTACGGATAAAAGTTCGATTGCCTGCTCCAGTGACTTTTCAAAAACACCAAGTTCATCATTTACCGCGATCCTGACTGCCTGGAAAACCCTTTTGGCGGGATGGCCGCCTTTTCTCCTTGCAGGTGCAGGAATTGCATCTTTAATCAACTCGACCAGTTCACTAGTGGTCTCAATCGGCTTGTTTTCCCTTGCGGCCTCGATTTTGCGGGCAATTTGTTTTGAGAATTTCTCTTCTCCGTACTGGAAAAAGATTTTGACCAATTTTTCATATGGCCATTCATTAATGACATCGTAAGCGGACAATGCTGCATCCTGGTCCATCCGCATATCGAGCGGAGCATCGTGGTGGTAGCTGAAGCCGCGTTCCGGAGTATCTAGCTGCGGTGAGGAAACTCCCAAATCATATAGAATCCCATCAACTTCTTTTACACCCAATTTTTCAAGCTCGTCCTGCAGATAAAGAAAATTACTTTTAATGATTGTCAGCCTGTCGCCGTAAGCTGCAAGCTTTTCTTTCGCATTTGCAATCGCGACATCGTCCTGGTCAAATGCATATAGCTTTCCTTTTTCCGAAAGCCTGGACAAAATCAATTCACTGTGGCCTGCGCCACCGAGAGTGCAATCCACGTATGTACCGTCAGGCTTGATATTGAGCCCGTCTACTGTTTCTTCCAGTAAAACTGTTGTATGTTTGAACATCATGATCCACCTTTCCAATCGAGGAGCAGGTAATATTATATCAGAATAATGTTACCCTTAAATATCAAATCCAATCATATTTTCCGCAATTTCAGCAAAAGATTCCTCAGATTCTGCGAAATATTCTTCCCAGATGGCTTTGCTCCAAATTTCAATTCGATTGGAAACACCTAAAATCACACATTCTTTCTCAAGCTTGGCGTATTGCATCAGCGGGGAAGGAATATTGACTCTCCCCTGTTTGTCAATTTCACTCTCGGTAGCACCCGAAAAGAAAAAACGGGTAAATGCACGTGCATCTTTTTTAGTCAGCGGAAGTCCTTTAAGTTTTTCTTCGATCACTGACCATTCAGAAACGGGGTAACCAAATAAACACTGGTCAAGTCCACGGGTAAGAATGAACATTTCTCCAAGATTTTCACGGACCTTGGCAGGGATGATCAATCGTCCTTTGCTATCCACATTATGATGGTATTCACCCATGAACATGCCACTACCCCCACTTTCTAAATACAATGTACCACATTCCCCCACTTTTCACCACCTTATTTTAAATATTCTCTCCACCAACCCAAATTCCTTTGTTATTTCTTACTTTTTTATATTTTTAATTGCCAGTTGATAGACAATCGAAGACTGCCAATGAACAACAGGAACCATTAATTGCACTGAAATCAATAGTAATAGTAATTGCACTGTCACCCTCGACAATTGAACCTTCACCCTAAATAATTGCACCAACACCTGTAAAAATTGCACTTTCACCCGTATTTTGAAACTACCCCCGAACGAAAAAAAGCCCCATCCGAAAAGGATGGAGCTCAATTTTATAGTTTTATGATTTTATGGGTTCCATCGAACCTATACTGCAGCTTTAATAATTCCGGAACTAGTTCCAAACCATACTTATTCAGGTAATAGAAAGGATTCCATACTCTTTCTTGTGGCGCCCCGCCTGGTCTTAGTGCATTCTCCACTCTAGAGAACTTTCGAAGGATATGGTCATTTTTTTGGCAGATTGCCTCTACAATTTTATCCTCCATGAACTTAATTTGATTCAGCAGGATTGATTCGTTCTTTTGCAGCATTGGCAATAATACCGGATCGATTCCGTTTGATTTTTCACGGATGAGATGATATTGATCTGACAGCATCCCTTTAACCTTACCGAATAACTCTTCTACTTCCCGATCCTTCAGTGAGTCGATGAATTTTAGTTCATGTCCGCTTGTGCCTGAAATCAACACTTCTTTTAGATCCAATTTCAATTCGTTCAGGTCAGATTCAATCGATCTTTCCAATAAGGTGATATTCAGTCTTGGGACAAGCGGAGGCATCCGGACACCGAAATGCTCGAAGACAAGTTTCAGCTCTGCCCAGTAGGCAATTTCTCCAGGACCTCCAATGAAGGCAAGCGTCGGGAAAAGCCATTCTTGCATTAACGGACGGGTCACGACATTATTGCTGAGTTTTTCCGGAAACTCATTCGCAATCTCCATCAGTTCATCATATGTGAAGCTGACTTCGCCATTTTTACCTGCAAACCCTCCACTTTGTGGGTCAAATTGAAGCAAGATACGTTCATTTACCTGTTCATCATAAAAGAACAGGTTCGCCGTATTTTCATTGATATCAATCATATTAGAAAAGCCTGCCGCTTTGGTCTTTTCTTGCTGGCCAAGGACTGCGGAAGTGGTTTCACGATGATTTTTAATTTGATTGATAAAATATTCTTTTTCAAGCTTGCGCAGCTCTTTATTCCCTGAATCAACAATCAGCAGGCCTGAATCCTTGAAAAGCTCCATAATGATCGTGGCAAAAAAGTCCACGAAGGATTCCGCTTTCTTCAAGGATTCCAGGGCAAAGGATAATACTTCTTTCGTGTGTTTTGTTTCGCCGTAGGTTTCAATGATTTCCTCAACCCAGGAATAACACAGGTCCCGGTTGATACACACTTCGGAAATCATTTTTTTCTCGAGATTCTTTTCCGGGTAGACCCATTTCTCCTGCCTGTTGTCCTTCATGACATAAACATGATTGACTTCCTGGTAGTCATGGTCTTCACCCGCAATCCAAAATACCGGTACCACCGGGACGCCAAGCTCCTGCTCTTTCTGTTCAGCCAGCTTGATAATTGAAATCACTTTATGGATCGTATAAAGCGGCCCGGTCAGGATACCCGCCTGCTGGCCGCCGATAACCGCAACGCTGTTTTCCTTCCTGAGTTTCCCGATATTCTCAGCAATTCGATCAGACTCCGCATATCTGGACATGAATGTCTGAATATGGTCGGCAAGTTCTTGTCTCATGAAACTTCTATTTTTCAATTCATCAAGGCGATGAATATATGAATTTTCGTCTGTAAAATTATAATGAAAGAACCTCTGAAGTTCAGGGCTCCCAGCAAGGTAATCTGTCGCAAACCGGTTCGCAGCCGGAAGTGAGAGATTCAACATCTCCATTAACTCGTACTTCCTTTCTCGTTAACAATTTTCACTGTAATGAGTATAGCATTGTTTGAATTGAAAAGAAAAAAACTTTGCCTTTCGAAATTTCTAAAATCAAGGTTTTTTTGAATAGAAGCTGCCCTACCCTTGGTTAATTTCGGTGCAGCAGGCTTTTGCTACGTTCGGTTTGCAGAAATCAAAAAATGCTGGACCTTCGAAGAGACGGTCCAACATCGGGTCAAGCAAACAGGAACATCAGTCGCTTATACAATCCAAATAGCACAAGGATGATATAAGCCGAACTGAAAAGCAGAAAATTAAACCGCCAAAAACCCTTAAATACCTTTGGCAGGACGATTTCTTCTTTATATTGCCAATGGATCCAGACGAATATAGCCGCCAAGCCAAATAAAATGATCAGTATGAGCCAAAAAAAGGATTTTCCCCAAATGGTTAGGATCAAAAAATGGACAGACATTACTAGCAAAAAAGTACTGAAGTCAATGGCCAGATTGACAGAACGACGATGGTTTCCCGTGATTTGTTTGGTGATGATGAACACAGCGAGATAGCCAATTATAGGCACTGTGATCAATGCGGCAACAAGTGCGGAGAAGAATCCAGGCATCATGCTCCCTCCCTTTCTTGCTCCTTCCCCTTGATGCAATGATAATAGTTATGTATTAATGGAGCTTTGATATTTTTGCTTATTGATAATTCGAGCAAGTAACCTAGGATGGCATCAATCTCAGTCTGTCCGCCATTTTCAATATCCTTATACATGGACGAATGGTTATCTGCTGTTTTTGCGCATACTGTCATCAGGTTCTGGAGGTATTCTTCCCGATGTTCCAGACCAAGGACAAGGGCACACTCCTCAAACATTTGCTTGAAGATCTCAAAGTAAAAGGGATTATCGATCAGCTCGCCATTCCTGACTTTCAGGATTGCAGTCAATGGATTGATGACAGCATTGACCACCAGCTTCTTGATGAGCATCTCTTTATAATCAGATTCTAAGTGTACTGGAAAGTCATCAGGAGCATTCATCGACAATTCTCTGAGAAGATGGGCTTCTCCGCGGTATACTGCAGTTCTGGTGACTCCGATGCCATTATGCTGAACTGTAAATTCATTAGCCCTTACTGCTCCATGTTCGACCGCTCCCATATAAATATCAGGCGCAGTAATCTCCGAGAGCAGCTTTATATGGCCGTAGCCGTTTTGCAGAAAGAGAATGCTGCTTCGGGCATTCGCCTTGAGCTCATCCATTAGTCCAGAGAGCTGATATTGCTTCACTGCCACAACCGTAAACTCTTCTTTTCCTTGCCAATCCTGGATGGCCGCAGCCGAAACCTTGAGCGGAGGCTGCGCTATGCCGCCTTTTAAAAGATGCACTCCATTTTTGTTGATTTGGTCTGCTTGCTCTTTTGTCCTCGTATAGATGGAAACTTCGTTTTTGATTCCGAGGTAATAGGAGAATAATAAACCTAATGAACCGCCGCCAATTATCGCTATCTTCATAAAAACCCCTCATTGAAGGAGTCAGCACACCCTCAACTTGTGCATCTCCTGAAAATCTATCACATGTGTAATCAATAGTAAGATCTTTAGTCATATTTTAGCAGAAACAAATGCCACTTAGGAAGAAAGGATTAAGGATTTTTCATATAATTTCTAGACGTCCAAAAATGAAACGGAGACCCTCAAGGATCTCCGTTTCATTTTTTATACAGGATAGACAGGGTGTTTCCTGACACTGAATTCCATGTCCTTTGTTTCATATAATTTGAAGCGATCGATCAGGGCATTCCTCAAATCGTTCGCTGCGACGATATCATCTACGATCAGTTCGGAAGCCAGTTTATAAATGTCAATGCTCTCTTTATATTCCTGATGCTTTTCCTGGACAAAAGCGATTTTTTCTTTCGGGTCTTCGATTTGATTGATTTTATTTGAATACACCGCATTTACAGCTGCTTCAGGACCCATGACCGCAATTTGCGCAGTAGGAAGCGCTATGCAGCAATCCGGTTCGAATGCTGGTCCTGCCATTGCATATAAGCCTGCACCGTATGCCTTTCGGACAATAACAGAGATTTTTGGTACGGTGGCTGAACTCATCGCCGCAATCAGCTTTGCACCATGGCGGATGATTCCTGCTCTTTCGACCTTAGTGCCAATCATGAAGCCTGGAACATCTGCAAGGAACAGCAGTGGAATATGGAACGCATCGCAGAGTGTGATGAATTTCGCCGCCTTATCAGCAGAATCAACGAATAAAACTCCGCCTTTTACCTTCGGCTGGTTCGCGATGATTCCTACCGCACGTCCGTCAATGCGGGCAAGGCCGGTTATGATTTCAGGGGCGAACAGCTTTTTGATTTCAAAGAAACTTCCCTCATCAATCAAGGCATCGATTCCTTCATACATGTCAAAAGGTGCATTTTGATTCAATGGAACAATCTCTTCCAGGCTTCTTCCTGCCTTTGGGGCAACTCCTTCAATCAATGCTGTTTTGGACTGGAAATTTGCAGGGAAATAACTCACATACCGCTTCGCTGCTTCAATGGCTTCTTGCTCACTGTAGACAAGCATATCGCCTACACCGCTCACAGAGCAGTGCATCCGGGCGCCGCCCATTTCCTCCAATGTGACCTTTTCGCCAATGACTTTTTCCGCCATCCTTGGGGATCCAAGATACATCGATGCATTCTGGTCCACCATGATCACGATATCGCAGAACGCTGGTATATATGCCCCTCCTGCTGCGGAAGGTCCGAATAGAAGGCAGATTTGCGGGATCACACCGGACAATTTTACCTGATTATAAAAAATCTTTCCTGCTCCCCTTCTGTTCGGGAACATATCAAGCTGGTCAGTGATACGGGCTCCTGCCGAGTCGACAAGATACAATAAAGGAACCTTCAGCTTTTCAGCTGTTTCTTGGATTCTGATGATCTTCTCAACCGTCCTGGCACCCCATGAACCTGCTTTTACTGTCGAATCATTCGCCATGACACAAACAGTTTGTCCGCCGATTTTGCCAATAGCTGTCACGACGCCATCCGCAGGCAGGTCCCCAGCCTGGAAATTGGCGAACTTGCCATCTTCCTCGTAGACTCCCTCGTCAAATAAAAGATTCAATCGATCCCTTACGAACATTTTATTTTGCTCAGCCAGCTTGTCATGATATTTCTGGTGGCCGCCAGCTTCAATTTGCTGGACATTCTCCTGTAAAGTATCCGTTAATGTCTTTGCAGTTGTCATAGTTCCCCTCCTAAAAAACCTATTTGAAACTGTCAAAGGGTACATTTCAGCCTTGATCAGGCCATTATAAAGGCACTTTCCTCTTCCTAAGGATCAAGTTTGGCGTAAATTGCACCCTTATGCAGCCTTTTCACTCGATATAAGAGTCTTTCGGCATCTTAACTGCGCTATTATTCTAGTACGAGCAGGACATCGCCTTCGTTAACAAAGTCTCCGATATTCACTTTCACTTCAGCTACCGTGCCAGCACCCTGGCTTTCTACAGGGATTTCCATCTTCATCGATTCGAGCATCAACACTTCCTGGCCTTCCGTAATTGAATCCCCAGCTGCCACCATCACATTCAATACCGTTCCTGCCATACTTGCTGTAATTTCTTTCATATCCATATCCTCCTCTATTTTGATGCCAATTTTCTTTCTGTTAAATATGCAGTTGTATAGTTTCCGGATTTAAAGCCTTCTTCACTTAAGATTTCCACAAACAATGGAGCATTCGATTTGATTCCATCCAGCTTCATGTTTGCAAAAAATTCCTCAGCAATCTTGATTGCTTCTTCCCGGGTACCTCCCGCAGCGATGCACTTCGCAACCATTGGGTCATAAAAAGGTGTTACTGTCGAACCTGCTTCATAACCTGCATCGACTCGAACTCCTTCTCGATCCTCCCATGAAAACTCGGTGATTTTACCTGGTGAAGGCAAGAACCTGACTGGGTCTTCCGCATAGAGACGGAATTCAATCGCCGATCCCTTCTTCTCGATTTCATCCTGGAGCAAAGGAAGTCTTTCACCCCGCGCTGCATGGATTTGCCACTTCACAAGGTCGAGACCGGTAATGGCTTCCGTGACCGGATGTTCAACCTGCAATCTTGTATTCATTTCAAGAAAGTAAAAATTCTCATTTTCATCCACAATGAATTCTACGGTCCCGGCATTCACATAATCCACTGCCCTGGCAGCTGTCACTGCCGTTTCATACATTTTTTGCCGCGCTTCTTCCCTTAAGAATGGTGACGGTGCCTCTTCAATCACTTTTTGGTGGCGGCGCTGGATCGAGCAATCACGTTCAAACATATGTACATGATTGCCATGGCTGTCGCCGAAAATCTGGACCTCGACATGCCGGGCATTTTTGATGTATTTTTCAATGAATACTTCGTCTGATCCGAAATATGCCTTTGCTCTGCCCTTCGTGGATTCAAAATTCTTAGCGAGCGCTTGCTCATTTTCACAGAGCACCATGCCAATTCCGCCACCGCCGCCGCTAGCCTTCAGCATGAGCGGGTAGCCGATTTCTTCTGCAAGCCTGACAGCGTCATCCAGTGTTTTCAAACCCTGTTCACTGCCCGGCACTACAGGAACACCCGCAGCCTCCATCGTCGATCTTGCGACGATTTTATCGCCCATCTTTTCAATCGTATCCGGAGCAGGACCGATGAAGGTCAACCCGGCTTCCTTCACTTTTCGGGCAAAATCCGCGTTTTCCGATAAAAAGCCATAACCAGGATGGATGCCATCCACTTTTTCTTCTTTTGCGATTCTCAAAATTTCATCTGAATTGAGATAGGATTTCTGAACAGGCGGCTCACCAATCCTGAAAGCGCTGTCAGCTTCTTTTACAAAAGGCAGTTCCTGATCCGCATCAGAATAAACAGCCACAGATTCAATCCCAAGCTCACGGCAAGTGCGGATAATGCGAAGCGCTATTTCTCCTCTGTTTGCAATCAATATTTTTTGCACGCTCTTTCCCCTTTCCCGTAAAAAATACGCTCACTATATAAAATTCTACAATATTCTGTATCTTTCCTGCAAAAATTGGAACCGCTTTCTAAAATTCAAATGCAGAATTTTTCATGTTTTTATAATATAATAAAAATAGGTATAAAAAAATAAATAATTTCAGCTGCCTTTTTCAGAATAGGAAAAGCGCATGATCAGTCATTGATTGGCGGCTTGATAGAGGGAGTGTATTATGGTGAAAAAAGTGGAAAAACTTAAAATCAATTATAAGACATTGGAAGAATTCAAGAAATTCAAGGAGTATGGCCATCAGGAGCTTTCAATGTTAGAGGATTTGGAAGCGAATATTGTGGAAAATGATAGCGATTCACCGTTCTACGGTATTTATTTCGGTGACAAGCTTGTCGCACGCATGAGCCTTTATCAGGTAAAAAAACAGTTTGACCGCTACTTCGAACCTTCCCAGGATTATCTGGAGCTTTGGAAGCTTGAAGTACTTCCGGATTACCAGGGTAAGGGCTATGGAAAAGCACTAGTTGAATTCGCGAAGAGCTTTGGCCTGCCAATCAAGACGAATCCTCGTGTTAAATCACAGGATTTCTGGGAAAAGATGGGCTTTACTCCTGTTCATTATGATGTGGAAAGAGACCGTGGCGAAAACCCTCTTGTGTGGTATCCTGCCGGTGTAACAGAACAAGTTCAGTAATATCATAATAATAGCGCCTGCCAGATCTGGCAGGCGCTTCTTATTGTTATTTTTCAACCTTTTCCAGGTTTCCCTTTCCCTCTACCTGAAAGTTCATTTTCTGCTGTTTTTCTTCGTCTTTGGGGCCTACTCTTTTTTTGGCCCGCTCCATGATATCAATCAGGGCACGATAGTCTTCTTCCATCGACCGCAGCTTTGTCTCTAATTTTTCATTTTCAGCAGACAAGTAATAGATTTGTTTTTCAAGGCCGCGAATTTTTTCCTTCTGATCATCCTGACTGTTAAGAGCTCCCGCTTTTTCATAGAGGTCATCAAGATACTGTTTTACTGCTTCAATGCTTAAATTCGATTGCTTTTCCTGTTTTTCCTGGACCGGGCTTAGCATTTCGCTTGCCGCAGCCTGAGCCTCTTCAGTAACTTCTTGTGCTTTCACCTGTTTTTTTGCTTCTTTTCGCTGTTTTTTTGCTAGTTCGATTCCGGATTTATACTGTTTCCTCACATATGAATTCCAGCGGAAACCGCAGGCCGCAGCTGTTCTTGACAGCTGTTTCCCGACTTCCTCAAAAGCTTTTAATTGCGTGCCGCCCTCGCGGATATTGCGCAATACAACTTCAGCAAGCAATAAGTCTTCGTCCTGTGACCAGGCATCCTGACGGGTTAGTGGCATCAGAAAATCCCTCCTATTGTTTTTTATTCATTCTTATGCATCTAATAGGAAAGATAGACTGATATCATCCAATACCGATCAATTATTTTTATTTTTTTTGTTAATGAATTCGTCCACTTTTTTATGATGTACTTCTTCTCCCCATAGTACAGCACATTTTGCGGCTTCTGCCCCCATCCTTTCTCTCATTGATAATTGCTCCCATTTTTTATTGATTAAAGATTTATAGGCTTCTAAAACCGCTGTCTCTTTTTTCAAGCTTCCTTCCATGAATGAGAGACAGGCATCAATAGGATCCTTTGTATAAATATGATTCAGGAAACCAAGGCTCATCAACTCCTCAGCATTATGGATCCTGGCATCAAGCAGCATTTTCAATGCAGCATGGGGAAGCCTTTCGAGGAGGATTGTTCCCCCTCCCCAGCCGGTTGTGATCGCCAGGTTCGCCTGGACGAAACCTGCTTTGATCCCTTGCTTTCCAATCCTGAAATCACAGGCAGATGCTATTTCACAACCGCCTCCGACTGCAGAACCATTGAGAATCGCAATGCTTGGTTTTGGCAAGGTCAGCAGCTTATACAAAATCCCAGCCATGCGCGAAAGCATCCCATATGCCTGTTCTTCTGTCTTCAATTGATGGAAGGCAGATAAATCTCCTCCCGAACAGAAAGCCTGCTCGCCAGCCCCCGTAATGGCAAATGCTTTAACATCCTGATCTGCAGCCATTTCAATTGCAGATTCCAGCCCTGCCATTACCTCAAAATCAATTGCATTTCTCCTGCCAGGCCTGTTGATTGTAAAAAGCAGCACTCCGTCTTTTTCTTTTGAAATTATGTATGAATCCATCCTGCTCCTCCTAAAATACTAGTCCTTCAAATTGTATCAATTTTCTGTATTAAGGAGCAAATATACAAAAAAAGCACAGCGATGCATATGCATCCTGTGCTTTTTTTGAAAGAAAATTAGTCGTTAACAACTTCTTTTCCTTTGTATGTTCCGCAAGCTTTGCACACACGGTGAGCAAGTTTCATTTCACCGCAGTTAGGGCATGCTACCATACCCGGAACTTGTAATTTAAAATGAGTACGGCGTTTTCTTTTCGCAGTTTTAGATGTTCTTCTAAATGGTACAGCCATTCTTCCCACCTCCTTAAAAGGAATAAGAAAGTTTATGAAGGCCAGTCCTTTTCTGGACCTCCACGCTCTTTTTTAATCAATTAGTCAGAGGAATCCTTAGAGTCCTCAAAGAATTTTGCAAGTCCGGCAAGCCGGGGATCAAGTTTTTCGGATTTCTCCTGTTCCTCGATTACTTCCCAATCCTTACCTGACTGGGGTGCGCCTTCTTGACCAGCGCTATCATCACAGAATACTTGCATCGGCACTTCCACCAGCAAGATCTCCCTGATGATGGGTTCAAGATCAATGACATCGCCTGTTACTTGATGAACTTCCTCATCAGCCTCATAGTCGTGGCTGTTTAACATGAAAGTTTCAGTAGTTTCCACATCAATTGGATATTTTACATCAACCAGTGTCCGTGAACAAGGAAGGATCAGATGACCATCAATCCGGACATGGAATGTCACTCTCGTGGCACTGATATCCGCCCTTCCTGTTAGATGGATGGGAGATACCTCGCGGATTGTCGGATCTGTTTCCTTAATTGAGTCCATTCGGACAAACTCGTCAATCAGAAAGTCCTTGTTTCGATGTTTTTGTATCTGACTTATTGTCCATTTCATAGAATCACCCCAAGGCAACAAAGGTAATTATAGACCTTCGCATAATCATTTGTCAATATTTTTTCTTTACACTATAATTTACATAAATACATTAATCTAAACTTCCAAACAATGCAATATCCATCTTAACACGAAGGGGTACAAGAATGAAAGCTGTTGGTGTCGTCGTTGAATATAATCCTTTCCATAATGGCCATCTATTTCATTTGCAGCAGGCGAAAGAAGAGTCTGGTGCTGATGTTGCCATCGCCGCTATGAGCGGAAATTTTCTGCAGCGGGGGGAACCTGCGCTTGTTTCGAAATGGGCAAGAACAAAGATGGCACTGGATGCCGGTATAGACATTGTATTTGAACTTCCCTACCGATTCGCGACGCAGCATGCCGAAGTCTTTGCAGATGGTTCTGTCTCAATCCTGTCTGCAGCCGGCTGTGAGATTCTGTGTTTCGGCAGTGAATCAGGTGATCTCAATGCGTTCATGCGGACGATCAGCTTTCTCGAGGCCAATAATGATTTTTTTCAGAAAAAAATAAAGTTTTTTGCAGGAGAAGGAAACAGCTATCCTAAGTCAATAGCACTTGCATTCCAATCCCTCGCTCCTTCAGAAAGCTTCATTGATATTTCCAGGCCAAATAACATTTTGGGGATGCATTACATCCAGGCGATCCTCAGACAGGAAAGCCCAATGAAGGCACAAACAATCACCAGAAAAAACGCCGGCTACCATGATGAGCATTTTGCTTCAGCGACTATTGCCAGTGCGACCAGCATCCGCAAAGCGCTGTTCGGCGCTTCAGGCGAAATCGAAACGATCAGGCAATACGTCCCAGATTCAACTTACAACCACTTGATCAGCTACAGGGAAGAGTATGGAGGATTCCATTCCTGGGAAGATTACTGGCCATTCTTAAAGTACAGGCTCCTGCAAAGCAGCCCTGAGGAATTGAGCGAGTTCTATGAAGTAGAAGAAGGCCTGGAAAATAGATTGCTTGCCGCTGCAGCTGCCTCAAACAGCTTTAAGCAATTCATGGAATCCATTAAAACCAAACGTTATACATGGACAAGGCTGCAAAGAGTCTGCCTCCATATTTTAACCAATACAAGAAAAGATCAAATGAAATCCGCCAAAAATACGGTGAATTATCTAAGGTTACTAGGTGCAACCGAAAAAGGACGTTCTTACTTGAACTTAAGGAAGAAAGATTTTGGCCTGCCTCTTGTTTCGAAGCTTTCGGCATTCACTGATCCTGATCTTAAGCTAGATACCAGAGCAGCAAGGATTTATGCGCTTGGCCAAAACGGCAGCGGTCAGGAAAAATTGCTGGCAGAAGAATTCGCACAGCCGCCCATCATGTTAAAAGGGTAAGAAAAAATCACGCTGGATCAGCGTGATTTTTCTTTTAGATTTTCCAGATACGACACCGCTTCATCAAAAGTATCAACAGGAACAATCTTCATTTTTGTTTTGATATCTTTTGCAGCTATAAGCGCTTCTTCGTAATTCGAACCTTTTGCACCTTTTTCAAATGGTGCGAAAAAGATTTCGGCACCGGCCTTATCCGCCGCTACTACTTTTTGCTGGATTCCCCCGATTCTTCCAACCGTGCCATCAGGGCTCATTGTCCCGGTTCCAGCTATTTCGTACCCTTTTGTCAAATCTTCCTCTGTCAATTGATTGTAAATTTCCAATGAGAACATAAAACCTGCCGATGGTCCGCCGATCTCTTCTGATTCCACCGTGACATCCGGTTCCACGTCAATTTCTTTGTCATCAACAAGCTGGATTCCTACTACAGGGCGATTGCTTCCATCATCAAGTGCCTTCAATGGAATATTGGCCTGTTTTGACTTGCCATTTCGCTTATACTCTAGCTTTACGGTATCCCCTGGCTTCTTTGAACTAATATATTCAATGAATTCTTGGGATGATGAAAAAGGATTGCCATCTACCTTGAAAACGAGGTCGCCTGGCTTTAGTTTTCCATCAGCCGGCATTCCTTCCATAGTCCTTAGTACGTAAACACCTTTATACGTATAGTCCACTGGTTTTCCGGCTTTTTTATAGGCCACCTCGATTGCTGACGTTTTAGAATTATCCATCATGTGAAGCTGGCGGATATTGTATTCTTCATCCGTTTCATCTTCTGCCCTGATATCTTCGACTGGATAAATTTCCTGGTACTTGCTGAACTTTGCGATGATGTATGCATATATATTGGCTCTGCCCATCCTGACGGTTGTAAGCATGAAATTGCCTTCCTCGTCATAACCGCCTTCCACCTCGACAATCGGTTCAAGCTCCTTTGCCATTCCAGGCTTCGTTACATAGTATGGCAGGTAAAAAAGTGCACTAGCCATTATTAAAACAGCTGCCAATATAGAAATGCCTATGGATGTCTTTCTGCTCATTCTGTTTGCGGCTCCTTCCATTGTCCAATGCATTGTTTGATTTTATCGATATGCTTTCTCGCTTCTTCTTCGCCAATCTCAATGATTTCTTCTATATTAGTAAATGCTTTTGAATTGAACATTTCAACTGGCGGCCGGAGCATCACATCTGAAGCAACCTCCCGATTCGCAACCAGCTCCATCTGCATGATATCGATACTTTGCATGATGACATCAAATATAGAGGTGACATCCTCGTTGATTTTCACACTTGATACATCAACGGCGATAACGATATCGGCACCCATTTCCTTGGCGACAGAAACGGGGATCCGATCAACGACCCCGCCATCGACGAATAATCGGCCCCCGAGTTTTTCCGGCACAAAAATCCCCGGAATCGCGATGCTTGCCCTTACAGCTTCAGCCACAGGACCTTCTTTGAAGACTACCTTCTCGCCCGACATGAGATCTGTTGCAACAATTCCAATTGGGATATCCAGTTCCTCAATCATTTTCCCATGAGTGAAGATCCTGATGAGCTCTTTCACTCTTTTCCCGGCGATAAACCCCATTTTTGGAACCGTAAAATCAAGATAATATTTCCGTTTGAATACACGTGATAGTTTATAGAGCCGTTCAACATCCAGTCCTGCACCGTAGAAAGATGCAACAAGCGCCCCCATGCTGCTTCCGGCTATTAAATCAATGGGGATGTCTTCGTCCCTAAGGACTTTTATGACACCCAGATGGGCAAATCCTCTTGCTCCACCAGAACCCAAGGCTAAACCGATCTTTGGTCTTGCCAAAGCTTTTTCCTCCCTCAAACCCATGTTTTTGTCGATACATCCTAAACTTGGTCTAATTTGAAGTTCAGCGAGTATATTGATTTATATGAGGACAAGGCTGACAACTTATCATGTTTTCACGTAAAAATTTATTGATTAAAACCGGCCCGTCACAAAGGCTTTTCATAAATGTGACAGCATGCAAGGTATATAGAATGGGATGGAAAATTACCCCACCGGTGAGTTTCACTTTATTTTACCATTGTTTAAAAAAGTTTCACAGCAAGACCGCAGGAAGGAGAATCTTAAGTGCTAAAATCCAGATTGAAAACACTGTTCCTTGCAGCCTCCGTCACCTTTCTGGCTGTTTCACTCATTACCTTTCCCCAGGAATCCTTTGATGCTTCGATCCGGGGATTGAATATGTGGTGGGAGATTGTCTTCCCCTCGCTCCTTCCTTTTTTCATCGTATCTGAAATGCTGATCGGATTCGGAGTCGTCCGTTTTATCGGCGTACTTCTCGAACCCCTAATGAGGCCTCTGTTCAAGGTACCGGGTGTTGGCGGATTTGTCTGGGCGATGGGAATGGCTTCTGGCTTTCCAGCAGGAGCTAAGCTGACGGCAAGGATGCGCCAGGAAGGTCAGCTGACAAAAATTGAAGCAGAAAGGCTGGTTTCTTTTACAAACTCCTCGAATCCTCTTTTCATTTTCGGAGCTGTATCAGTGGGATTCTTTTACAATGTCCAGCTTGGGGTCATACTCGCGCTGGCTCATTATCTTGGCAATATCAGCGTAGGTTTGATCATGAGGTTCTACGGGAGAAGCGAAGAAAGCACTACAAAGGATAAAGAACGGAATTTATCCATAAGAGATGCTTTTGCTGCACTGCACAGAACGAGGATCAAGGACAACCGCCCGATTGGAAAACTGCTCGGTGATGCCGTAATGTCTTCCATCCAGACCCTGTTGATGATCGGTGGCTTCATCATCTTGTTTTCAGTCATAAACAAACTGTTATTTCATCTTCACATTACTGGATTCCTTGCCAAATTCCTTGAAATCATGCTCGGAATGCTGGGAATGACAGATATGCTTAGCCTTCCATTTATTTCTGGCATATTTGAGATTACACTCGGGAGCCAGATGACTAGCCAGGTACAGGATGCAACCTTGATGCATCAGGCTGTCATTACAAGCTTCATACTCGCATTCAGCGGTTTTAGCGTTCAGGCCCAGGTGGCAAGCATTCTCGCCCAGACAGATATCCGCTTCCAGCCATTCTTTTTCGCGAGGATCATTCATGGGTTCTTTGCAGCTTTTTATGCTTTCATCCTTTGGAAACCAGTATATGAACGCTTTTTCCAGGATGGCCAGCCATCAAACGCTTTGCCAGTAATGGAATATCTGACTTCGGAGGGAAGCCGCCTGGCAGAAGCATACAGCCTCCTTGCCACAGCAGGGCCGCTGATCACGATTGGCAGTTTGCTCATTTACATCTGGATCTTCGGCAGGCGGATACTGCAAGAAAAATAACGGGCATTTCTGCCCGTTATTTTTTGTCTTCATTGAATTTTTTCAGTAAGGCTTCCTCGACTTCACTCGGAACCAATTCGGAAATTTTCCCGCCATACTTGGCAACTTCTTTAACGATGCTTGAACTTAAGAATGAGTACTGGTTATTTGTCATGATGAAAAAAGTCTCAATTTTGTCATCCAAGACCCTGTTCATTGAAGTGATTTGCATCTCATACTCAAAATCCGAAACGGCGCGCAACCCCCTGATAATGGCATTGGCATTTACGCTCTCTGCATAATCAACCAGCAGGCCCTGAAATGAATCCACTTTTACATTCGGGATGCTCTTTGTGACCTGGTCTATCAAGTCGATTCTTTCTTCTACTGAAAACAGCGGTTTCTTTGAAGAATTATTCAATACGACTACATAAAGTTCATCGAATACCTTCGCAGCCCTTGTGATGATATCCAAGTGCCCGTATGTAATTGGGTCGAAACTGCCTGGACAAACAGCAACTCTTGCCACCTATTTTTCCCCCTCATCTACTGCCTCAACATTATAAAGAGTTATTCCGATAATACCATATTTTTCATTTCTGGTTTGCACCAGTTTTCCTATTTTTTCTGGCAGCCTGATATCAGAGGCATGTTCACAGACAATCAAACCTTCCTGATGGATAAGCCCCTCTTTATCCATCATTTCCAATAGCTTGACCAGCTGCTGTTTTTTGTAAGGAGGGTCCAGGAAAATAAAATCGAAGACCAGCTCTCTTTTTTGAATGGCCTTCAAGGCCCTGACAGCCTCATTCCTGTAAACTTCTGCTTTCTCTTCCAGGTCGCAGGATTTCAGGTTCTCATTTATAACATGAATCGCCTTTCCTTCACGATCAACAAAAATGACTTTGTCCAGTCCTCTGCTAAGTGCCTCAATCCCCAGGCCTCCACTTCCGGCAAATAAATCAAGTCCAAGGCCTCCTGTAAAATAAGGGCCAATCATATTGAACAAAGCTTCCTTAACTTTATCAGTAGTAGGCCTGGTAGACGTCCCGGGCACCGCTTTTAAAACCCGGCCCTTTAAATCACCTGATACAACTCTCATTTTTTTACTCCTTAAATATGTAAGCTTATTACATTATGTTCGTATAAATTACTCCCTTATCCTACCACACATTCAAAAAATTAACCAAACCAGTGTATATCCATTCCTAATATGGAAATAATAAAGATTAACAACATCAATTTGAGGATGTTGTTGCCAACCGCGGAGAAGACTTACGTTTCCCCATAAGTTTTCCTCCGGTTTCTCCTCTCCCTTTGCCTTCAGCACTATTGCGGTGCATGGAAGGAAGCCTTGAGCCTGAATGGTTCAAGGCTTTGTTTTTGTTTTAATTAAATATCAAAAACGAAGAAAGAGAGGAATGCTTCAAATATAAGGCTGCAAATGGTAAAGTATGATGGAGTGATAAGCCGGAAGGGGAAATAAAAGTGATTCAGCGTTTTATCGAGCTTGGAGAAGGATATTCAGATCTATACGAATTGATTGAAACGGCCAGGGCAAACCGCCATCGGTTGATGCACTTAATGGCAATCCATACAAAAGTGAATGAAAAAGAAGTAAGTTCCCTCCTGGTGGTCCTTAAGCCAACCAACCCCGGGAACTTCCAGGCTTTATATATCTGCAGGGAGGGAATATCGAACCCTCATATTTTAAAGAACAAGCGCTTTGACATGTTCAAGGAGCTGGCTGATGAACTGGACAAGACGATCATAGAGTTTGATGCCAAACCGTCCACGATGTTTGCCGAAAAGGAATTGTATTTTCAGTATTTGATCGGCATCTTGAGGCTGAACCATTATATTCCGCCACTTCAATAGCTCAAAAAAGACGAGGGTTCTCCTCGCCTTTTTTTGTATTGCTATATTCCCATCTTATAGTCATATTCCTTTGCCTTGTCAGGGGAAGAATTTTCAAACTCCATTTTTAAGAATGGTTTGTAAGAAGGTTCCACCTTTTTAACGAATGAATATGATTTAATCTTTTCCATAAGGCCCTCTGCCTCGTCGAGATTGCAATAAATAACGGCATATTTCAACTTTTTTGAGACAAAATGAACATTGCCAAATCTTCTGAGCATCTTGGCCTGTTTCAGTGAATACAGCCATACGATGATTCCCTGTCTCTGTCCTATCATATTCTTTTCCCCTTCGGTAAACGTTTGCTTTGTACTAGTCTAGCATACAAAAACCAGTTTTTTCAATCATCAATCATGTTTTGCCATTACCGTAGTTGAATCAAAGCAAATAAAAAGCATGGGGGGGCCCATGCTTTTCATGTTATGCAGAGCATCCACAGCTTCCACCGCTGCCGCATCCGCCACCGCAGGAGCTTTCGAAGAACGGGTTTCCGGTTGGTACTTTTACACTCTCGGAAACGGATCTGCCGATGATTACGCTCACCTCATCAAGAAGGCTTTGCAAATCATTTTCCGCTTTCTTGAATTCGAAAATGGTCTCGTCCATATCAAGCTCTCTTTTGACAAGGCGAATCTTGCCCATGATTTCTTTGTAGTCAGGATGGTATTTTCCGAAACGCTGAACCTCTTCATAGCGTTCCTTCATGTCCACAAATTCACGGACCTTTCTTTGTGTATCTGCATTGTTTTTTACCTTATATAAACATTCCCGATAATATTCGGCAATATCAGATTGCAAAATCATGCTGACTAATTGTTCAGCTTCTTCCAACAATAAGACTCTTTCTGATGTAACAGCAAGCAATGCTGGCTCACCTCCGAACCTCATTTTACCATGAAACTGCCAGAAAAGCTAAGGATTCTGGTCCGAAGGCTTTTACATTCTGAAAAAACTAAGCTTCCCTCATCGAGAAGGAAGCTTTATCATGACTGTGAATTCATGCTCGAGAACATATGCATCATCATTGACGCCATCTGTACATTGTTGGAGAACTTCTGGACCTTATGAGGAATGGTTTTTTCAAAATGATGCAGCGCAGCAATTTGTGCTGAATGCAAATCCCTCGGATCCCTGCTCAGCTTCCTGTACCAGTGGGGCTGGGCTCGGACGAACTCAATCAATTCCTTATTCGATCTTAATTGATCCATAACATCTTTTCGCATGCTTACGCCTCCATTCTAATCCTTCCTGAATGAAAAGGGATTTGACGGCCCTGAATTGCTTGATCCCTGGGACCCGCCTGATTTTCCCTGGAACTGGGAAAGCACACCCTGAATTGCCCCGAGTGCCTGGCTGATATTGTTAATCTGCCCTTGAACCTGAGCGGGGTCCATATTTTTCACTGCCCCCATGATGGTACCGAGCCAATCCGTTTTCTTTTCCTTCTCTTCGTTTTTATTGTCCGATTTAGTATTCCATCTCGGATCGTCTTCACCAAGCAAGTACCAATCCTCGAACATTTCCTGCCAGGTCGTTTCTCCCTTCCGAACTTGCTGTGCCAGTTCCGGGCGTTCTTTAACAAATGCCTTGAACTTTTCAACAGAAGGATGGAGTTTCTTTTTGGCCATGCCTTTCACCTCACAGTGTAACAAATGCCTATAATAGCATATGAAATCCGTCATGAATGGTGAAGGATATCACCGAATAGTTCCAAATTGAAATCAAACTTGTTAAAATAGAGAACATAAAATAAGGCTTTGCTAAAATAATGTTTCAGAATAAGAATGAAAGAAACAGAGCCATTTAGAAAGAGGTTTAAATATAGTGGAAAAAGATTTGCACCAACTTTTGGACGAATGCATCTCGCTATCAGGCGAACAGGAATTAGAAGCACTTAAAACTGTGCTGGCCGGAGTCAAAAATAAATTAAGCGGCAAAAACAGCACATATATCGATGGACTCCTGCACATGGACAGAAGGCTTGATGACCAAACTTGTGAAATTGTTATTCCGATTACAAGGGTGCTCGACAATACACTTGGAATCGTTCATGGCGGATTTACCGCCACTGTACTGGATACAGCAATGGGCACATTGGCGAACAGGTTGCTGCCGGAAGGCTACGCAGCAGTGACATCACAGCTTAACATCCATTTCCTTGCTCCTGGAATCGGCGACAAACTCCATTGCAAGGCCACCCTTATCCATAAAGGCAGGAGCACCATCGTCCTCGAAGCCGATGTCTTCCGTTCCGACGGAAAAAGAATCGCCCATTCTTCCGGAAGCTTTTTCGTTATCGAAAAACAGCATCAATAAGGGGATCTTACATGGTTACAGCAATTGCGATTCCAATAATCCTTGCCTATTTTTATTGGCTGACAAAAAAAGAGATGCAGCGAAATGAACAGGAATGGATTGGTCTGGAGGAAATTCCAGAAGAAGCAATCGTCAGTGGAAAAATCATTGAAGTCCATGAACACAAAGAACGTTTTTACTATCATCGCTTCAACCATGTGACTGTTTTGAAAATCAACACCGGATTAAAAGAATTGACGGTGAAAAAGGTAACGCCTCTAAGAAAAGGAGCAGTCCCTCCCACCTTCAGTGAAGGGGAACTGGTGCATCTGTATGGAAACTGGAAGCATGGCTACTTTTCCATCAATAGAGTGGTCAGGAAAGACTAAAGAGCATATCAGTGTGGCTTTTAAACTGTAGACAACCGAGTTTTCTGCAGTTTTTTTTATTTTGTTTAGAGTTGTAAATTTCAGCTGCTGATTTCCGTTCCAGTAGTTTCGCTTTCCGCCATGCTGGCGGAAGTAGCTTCGGGTCTGTCTACTATTGTGTCTGTTTGCACAATAGTGGACACAAGTAGTCTCTAGTTTAGACAGCTTTTCTTCGGTTAGCACGAAAGCTGTCTGAAGGGTTGCCTCGGGTTCGGACAGCTTTTCTACCGTAACCACAAAAGTTGTCCGAAGATGACTCTAGTTCGGACAGCTTTTCTACCGTAACCACAAAAGTTGTCCGAAGTAACCTCCAGTTCAGACTGCTTTTCACCTGGAAGCACAAAAGGTGTCCGAAGGTGACTCCAGTTCAGACTGCTTTTCAACAATAACCACAAAAGCTGTCCAAAGGTGACTCTGGTTCGGACAGCTTTTCACCTGGAAGCACAAAAGTTGTCCGAAGGTGACTCTAGTTCGGACAGCTTTTCACCTGGAAGCACAAAAGTTGTCCGAAGGTGACTCTAGTTCGGACAGCTTTTCTACCGTAACCACGAAAGTTGTCCGAAGTAACCTCCAGTTCGGACAGCTTTTCGCCTGTAAGCACCAAAGTTGTCCGAGTGTGACTCTGGTTCGGACAGCTTTTCTACCGTAACCACGAAAGTTGTCTGAAGTAACCTCAAGTTCGGACAGCTTCTCACCTGTAAGCACAAAAGTTGTCCGAAGGTGACTCTAGTTCGGACAGATTTTCACCTGGAAGCACAAAAGTTGTCTGAAGGTGACTCTAGTTCGGACAGATTTTCAACGATAACCACAAAAGTTGTCCGAACTCGCCTCCAGTTCAGACTGCTTTTCAACGATAACCACAAAAGCTGTCCAAAGGTGCCTCTGGTTCGGACAGTTTTCTCAGAAAGATCACTCTGAGAATGACAAAAGGGGTTCGAAATGGAACCATTCCGAACCCCTTGTGGAGGGAGCAAGCACTCTAGTATGCTCCATATTATGAATATCGTAGGAATTAATTAAAATTGCTATTACTGTTGATTCCACATTTTCAAAAAGTTCTGGGTATAATGCTTTTGATATACCCCTACCCCAAGATGTGAGAAGTCTTCATTCAATAGTGCCTCACGGTGGGATTCACTATTCAGCCAGCCTTCTACAACCGCTGGAGCATCTGTATAGTTCGCTGCGATGTTTTCCCCGGCCACTTCATATAATATTTCAGCTGCTTTTAGTCTTTCTGAAAGATCACCGTACTTTTCCGACTCATGAGAAAAATAGTCTTCGATTGCCATATCTTTGCTGTGGGCATAAGCGACCTCAGCCGTTTTTTCGTCCCACTCAAGTAATTGGAGCTCATGTCTCGATCTGATGGCATTGGTTATGTCGAGAATCTGTTTCTCCAGTCCTGCTTCAATCCTGACCCAGTCACCATCGGATAACACTGGAGGTTCGATCAGCGTCCCTCTGTAGACCATTTCATATGGCCGTTGTTTAATAATGGTTTCCTTGTCCATATATCGGATGCTGGATACGGAACTTGTGAATTTATCGATATAAAGCTGTACGAAGTAGTCACCCATCTTAATGACTGGCCTTGTGTTCATATCTTGTTCGGAAAGCTCAAACTTGTAAGAGCTGCCATTGTATTCGAATGTTACTTCTGGTTCTATTACATTCATCGAAAAAATCTCTTCGATCGGCTGCCCAATTTTAAATGGCAGTACATCCACCTTTGGACCAATCGCATAGGCTGTCACAACCTTGTCATTCAGGACACCAGCCTGTATATATTGGTCAGGGTCGTTGTTGAAGATCCACCAATGAAAACCATAAGCTGATAGGTCAACCCTGGAAGGATTGCCTAGAATTTTTTTAAGTCCTTCAATGTCTTTTCCTAATAGAGAGGCTACACCCTGCTGGGGCTGTTCAATGCCTTCGCTGATATTTTGTTCTGTGATATCCTTTTTAAGAGATTCATCCACTTTAGGAGTCGATTTTTGTTCGATTACCAGATCATCATTTTCTTCCTTGTTGTATCCCATGTATAAACCTATAAATAGAAATATTGCAGCAAAAATCAATATCCTTACAATTGTTCGCAGATGGATCCCCCCTTATTCTAGCCTGCTGTTTCCCTGAAGCAAGCCTTTATCTCTCTATTACTATATGAGCGGTTTTAGATTTTATTATACCATTTATCTTGACCTTTTTAATAGAACTGTTCCTTCAGCCCTATAAAAAATTATGGACCTATCAACAAATTGGACACTTTCCTCTTTACACTGTCAAATATGCACTATCAGATTGGCTGGAATGAAATTCATTATCCATGCCATAACGTTTTGCTATAGGCAGAGAAAGACAAAAAGGCACCCTGAGAGAGTGCCTTTTCTCATTATTGCATGTGATTTTGTGATTCTGAGATTTCGGTTAAAGCATAATGGGCCTGCTCGTCTGTCATTTCATCGACAGCAAAGTCACCAAGTGCCACAATTCCTACCAATTTGTCTCCTTCGACTACAGGCAGCCTTCTGATCTGGTGTTCCGCCATCAGGCTTGTAGCTTCTTTCGTGGACATATCAGGGGTTGCTGTTACTAGATGGTCACTCATGACACTTTCAACCTTTGAGGAAGGGGGATGTTTTTCAGCAATTCCTCTAATGACAATATCACGATCGGTAATCATTCCTACCAGTTTATCATTGTCAACAATAGGAATGGCTCCAACATTCAGCTCCTTCATCTTTACTGCTACTTCGAACACATTATCCAGCAAGGTACATGTCTCTACATTACTCGTCATAATTTCCCGGATTTTACGCACGTTTTTTTTCCTCCTTATTGATTAAGCTTAACCTGCTCGATATTATGGTTGCCGGGATTTTGCTAATTATGCCAAAAACACGAAATTGTTATTCTTGCCGGATGCTATAAAGAATAAAACAAGAAACACTCAAAAACGCTTTTATATTCATTGCAACTTAATCATATTTTTACTATTATTAAATTTGAGATATACTCTATTATAAAGCTTGAATTATGCAGTGTGTTTTTAGGAGGGAAAAGGATGAAATTCGAAAATACAGGTATCGAAAATCTGAAGGCGGACTTGAACCGTCTTGATGAAGTTATGCTTGATCACGGTCTTGTACGTGAAGGACAATGGGATTATGAGCGAGTAACTTATGACAAAAAGCTCGTCGTCAAGGAAGGTACATATTATCTGCGTGTCCAGGGCCATGTCCACGAGGGTGATGTTGGAGCACACAAAGCAATCATTCAATTAATGACTCCTTTGCTGGGCAAACATTATTATCCGCATGGTGTCGAATACGGTGAAGGCGAACACTTCCCGAAATCATTGGTCAGCCAGTGTGAAAAGCTTCTGAATGAAGTGAAAGCTGAAGTCGAGAAATTCGCTATTTAGTTCTAAAGGGAAAAAGACGCTTTCATTGCGTCTTTTTTGCTTTTACGCCAGTGACAATCACATCAATTTTTTTTGGCAAAATAGAAGTATACAGGATAATTTCCTCTGCTATGCGTCTCTGAAGCTCCAATGCACTATGATAGATTGAGTGCTCCCCTAGCATAGCGATGACAAATACCTTTATATTCACATTTCCCTGATCCAGTTCACACTTTACCCCATTATCACTAAATGCAGTTCTTCGAAAAACGGGGATTCTCGTTTGAAGCTCAGATTGATGAAAAAAAACGTCTTCATTGACGTTTGCATGGATGATTGCACAAATGGCACGGCATAACTCTCTATATTGCGCAGGAAAGATGCTCCCGGAACTCTTCATTGCCTCACCCCTATATGGTTAGGTTATCGAACATGATGTTCAGGCACATGGACAGGGAATGATGACAAACCATCATTTTTCAGCAATAGCTGCCTAAGGGAATTTAATGTTATATAAAATCCCAACGGCAATAGGTGATTTTTGTTGTTTCTTATATTAGATGCGTACTATAATTTAATTGTTAAGGATTTTTAGTGGTTTTTAATGATTTGAACAAAACTGAATATTTGTAGAGGTATATACTCAGCACGAGTATAGAAAGGAGTTCCAATTGTCCGGTATTTTCACGAAAAGAACGATTATTATTGCACTCATCACCATCTTGGTGGCAGCGATTCTTTATATTATCCTTCCGGTATCGATCCCGTTGATCGCAGCATTGATCACTGCCCTATTTCTCGAGCCGGCAGTTGTATACTTCCAGAAAAGGCTGAAGAGCGGAAGGCGCCTGGCTGTTCTCGTCATTTTCCTAATGTTTGTACTGCTTATCGTGGTTGCGGGGTATTTTCTCACGACAACCGCAGTGACAGAGGCAATTGACCTTATTGATAATACTCCTGTCTATATAAATGAAATCACCAATGCCTGGTATAAGGCTGAAAACAGATTTGTAGAAGCTGCAAATGACCTTCCGAGTGAGGTAGTCACTGAAATCAGCAACCGAGCCGAGGATTTCTTAAATAAACTCAAGAATGACATGATCGCTTTCATCAATATAGATAATTTAAAGGCATTGTTGACCTATATTCCGAATTTCCTGATCAGTTTTCTTGTGTATTTGATTGCCTTATTCCTTTTCTTGCTTGAACTTCCATCTCTAAGGAGAAGCGTATATAGTCACTTAACTGAAAGAACAGCGGATAAAGTCCATTTTATGACATCCCGTCTTTCATATGTTGTGTTCGGATTCTTAAAAGCTCAATTTTTAGTCAGTGTAATTATTTTCATTGTTTCCCTGATTGGCTTACTTTTCATCACTCCAAAGTACGCGATTGTAATGTCAGCGATCATCTGGGTTATAGATTTTATCCCGTTGATTGGTTCAATCGTCATACTTGCGCCATGGTCTATTTTCCATCTTGCGACCGGAAATATGGCGTTGGGTACCCAGCTTGCTGTTCTGGCAGTCATCTTATTGATCATCAGGCGTACAGTCGAGCCAAAGGTAATGGGCAGCCAAATCGGACTTTCTCCGCTATCTACACTTATTGCCATGTATCTTGGCCTGAAGCTTTTTGGATTCATGGGCTTTATCATCGGACCGCTTCTGCTGATCGCTTTCAATTCAGCGAAAGAAGCAGGGATCATTAAATTGAAATTTAAAATATAAACAATAAAACCCGGGAAGTCGATTTCCCGGGTTTTATTGTATTTAAAAGAAATCATAAAAGAATGGCTTGAATAACGGAATGATTTTCTCAAGATGTTTAACTTCTTCCAAGTCCCCTTTTATAAGTTCCAGGTCATATAGTTCTTTAGGGCGCTTGTAGCCAAACAATACCGCTGTTAAAGAATTGATGTTCAAATGAAGACCCTTTTTGGGGGCAGTAACACATGAACCGCCTTCTTTCACCGGGTAAAATTTGATCCCTTCCCGGCTTATCAAATAGGTACCAGTATTCCATGGAGCGGCACTATCTTCAAGATGAATGAAAACTTTTCTGTCCGTGTCGCTCGACAAGAACGGATAGCTGGACAGAGCTTTTTCAGCATTGACGACCCTACCCATAAAATAGGGAGAAATTTCTGTTTTAAGCTTAGGCTCTTTTAAAAAATACGGGAACAGGTCATGGACGGATAACAACACTTCCACTTGGTCCACCATCGAATCATGCTGGCATATGAAGTTCCAAAGACCTTTTCTTGCTTCATTAGTTAAGGAAACGTATTCCTCTACTTTCATGACATTATCCTTAACCTCGTATAAGAGGTATCCTGCTGCCACATTTTCTGAATCGTAATAGACAGCGGCGAATTGGGAACCGTATACACTTGAGTTCCACCAATCAGAATCCCTTGCTAACATTCCGCTGTGCATGCCTGCATATTGCCTGTACACCGTTTCGATATCATTATTGTGAGCCTTCTCTGTATGCCGCTTGATTTTTCCAGGCTGAATATCTACTGGTTTTAAATTGATTTTTTCCACTGTCACTTTCCTGTTATCAGAAATGATTTCCCAGCCAAACCGTCTGTAAAAATCTATTTGGAACGGATGAAGGAAAGAAACTATACTTCCATCTTGATTCATATCTTCCAGCGCTTTTTTCATCAAGGCATTCACATGCCCTTTGCGCCGGTACTCAGGATATGTTGCCACACCAGCGATTCCGCCCATTTTCCACTCTGTTTCTCCCAGCAATACTTTCAGGGAAAGAATATGCAGCTTGGATGCCAGCTCATTTCCTTCCAAAATCCCTAATAAACGATGTTTTTTCAACCTCTCCAGCCTTTTAGGAATATCACTTTCCGGTACTTTATATTGAAAGGCGTACTCTGACAATTTCAGTGATTGCAGGTAATGTTCTGATGTTAAAACTTTTATTTCCATTTAACTAGACCCCCTTTGTACCACTGTATTAGTTCGTCTTCAGGAGGGGAAATACCTGCAAAAGAAAAAAACATTGCTATACACAATGCAATGTTTCATCTTACGGAAGGGTCCTGAGGAACCAGTTAGTCCAAAGCAACCATTTCTAATTGGTATCATTGGATTGGATTATTTTCCGAAAGCATATTCATCACCTCAAGCGTTATATGTATCTATTTTAAAAGAGAGACACTAAGTTGAGGAATCCTGTTGATTGGAGTGGAAGGCGCGTATACTCCTGCTGGATCAGACGGACAGGTGAATCCCCCTCAGACGCCAACGCGGCGAGGAGTCTCAGCGCCGGCCCCAAGGAAGAATTGCTTATGAAAAAGACGGCAGTTGGTCTTTTTCATATTCTTCCAGCGGAAAGCGAAGCGCCTGGAACGGAAATCAACAGCCCCATTCTAGCACAAATAATTAAACTGTAGACAAGCTCCATTTTCACCGAGTTTGTCTACAGTCTGAAACATTGCTATACGCAATGTTTTATTGCCTTATGTTCCAAGAATCGCTTTGATGACTGAAGTAGTTTCCCCGCCCTTATAAAATACATAAAGAAGAAGGTAAACAGCGACACCTGTGATTCCGGTAAAAAACCAGGTAACACTTGTTACTGGTCCAAGTTTCCGATGACGCTCAAGCTTGTTCTTGTATCCAGTGTAAAGTGAGATGATTCCAAGCACTGCACCTATTGTTGCAAGTGTGATATGGAAAATCAAAAACAATGTGTAATAGATTTTGATATCATCCGGTCCGCCAAAAGATGTGTTGCCAATAAAGATAGTCCTTGTAGCGTAAATCACAAAAAAGATGATCGCAAATATGCCGGCTAGAGTCATCGTCTTCCGATGTTGATCAATCTTCCTTTGTTTTATTTGGGCCCAGCCAATTGCCACTGTAATGGCACTGAGTACAATAAAGGTCGTGCTGATCGTAGGCAGAATCGGTAAATTCGACATTTCATTTCCCTCTCAATCATTATTTCTCCATAAGGTTAATTGTAGGTGACATGTCCTTATTTTTCAATCTTTGAGTAGCAGATTCATATTAAAAAACACAAAAAAATAAAAAGCTCCCTTTAAAAAGGAAGCTTTTACATTTCATTTCATTTTAATGGCTGTGGAGCACTGGCAAGATTGATGGCATCCTGTTCAGCCTGGCGTTCTTCTTCATTCCGGAACCACTGGAAGAATGCATATCCCAGGAAAATTCCATACACGATTTCCTGAATGACCTTCATAATTACTCCGCCAAGCTGCTGGTCATGCAAAAGCGAAATAGAACTGAAGGTTTCAGGACCGCTAAGATTCAAGCTGGAAAGGGTCGAAGGCGGAACACATAATTTCAACGCTTCTCCCCATGCATTTGGGTCTGCAAAGGTTGCATACATTGGTGTATCCGCAAATATGATCAGCGCGCAGGCAGGGGTAATCAATACTCCGTCAGCAAAGATATATCCCATCTTTTTTACGCCTGATAATGTTTGATATTCTTCCAATTTATTGACTAACGGCCACCACATGAACATGGCCAGTACAAAAAGCACTGATGTATAGCCTGCATGCAGCCACATATCCGTTTTGACAAAATCAAAAATCAGCGGAATATGGTAAATGGAGAATATTCCATTGAACATGATCAAGGCAATTAGCGGCTTGGTGAAAAAGCGAAACAACGGATCGACTGCCGGCAGGGAAAGGAAGGATCGCCATAGCCAATTAGGCAGTCCGAAAATCAATAGAGGCGGAACGACAAGATAAAGAACAGCCATTTGGATCATGTGCATATAAAAAGTAATATGGGCCATCAAATCGACAGGTGAACCTTTAACGATATACAGTACGATTATGGCTGATGTTAAATAAACAGCCTGTTGTCGTGTAGCCCGAGTCCCTTCTTTAAAACGACCATAGTATTTGTACACAATTAGATAATAAGCAACTAATAGAGCTGCCATCACTAGAAAAAATACCGGGCTCCAGAGGGCTCTGAACCCAAATATATCTAGAGTAAGCATCTTTTTTCACCCCGTCCAGTTATAGAACTTTACTCTCATTATACTTCCATTGGTATGCAACATCAACGAAACGACACTTCCATTAAATGCTAATCCAGCGAATATCATAGAAAAAATCGGCTGTGACAGCCGATTTTCCCTTTAAGTCATATTTATGCTTACCACCAGATGATTGTACTGAACGCAAGGATGGTAACTGCGCCTACAAGCACTCCTGAGTATAGGAATAATGAAGGTGCTTCATGTCCTTTGTGACTCATGTGCATGAAATAATAGAGCTGGAAAATCACTTGCACTACCGCAAGCAAAAGGATGAACGGAACTGTGAACCAGCCAGAAAATCCTTCATATCCAACTGCAACAAATGCAACAATCGTCAAGAAAATCATCAATGCAAAGGAAACGATTTGGTATCTCATCTCTTCGGCGCTCTTCTTGCGACGATATTCGACGTCTACTCTTGGGTTCCCTGAACTTGGTTGTTGATTAGCCATCAGTTTATCCCACCATTCCCATTAGATATACAACCGTGAAGATGAATACCCATACAACGTCAATGAAGTGCCAGTAAAGGCTGGCTACGTAGAACTTAGGAGCGTTGTACAGATTCAACCCACGTTTGGAGTTACGGATCATCAGTGTAGTGATCCAAAGTAAACCAAATGCCACGTGTCCACCGTGGAAGCCAACAAGCGTGTAGAAGGCTGAGCCAAACGCACTGCTTGTAAACGTATGGTGGAACTCATGTACATAGTGATTAAACTCATAAATTTCAAGCGCAAGGAAGGCTGCACCTAAAGCTACAGTCAATCCAAGCCATAGCTGCATCTTCTTAAAGTTGAAATTCTTCATGTGATACATTGCGTATACACTTGTCAAAGAACTTGTTAAAAGCAGCATTGTCGCTGCAAAAGCAAGCGGTATTTCAAAAATATCTTTTGCCAGTGCATGGTCAGCGCTGGGAACCTTATCTTTCAATGCAAGGTAAGTCGCAAATAAAGTTGCGAACAAAACTGTTTCTCCGCCAAGGAAGAACCAGAAGCCCAAAAATTTGTTCTTTGCTTCGAGGGTTGCTTTTTCAGGCTCGGCAGGCCATGTTTCATATGTGAATTTTTCTTCAGCTTGCATTATGCCTTTACCCCCTTATCATTCTCATCATCCATTAGGTCTTCTTTATGAATATGGAAGCCATGATCATCTTTAATAGAGCGGACGAACATTGCTCCTAATGTTACTGCCATTCCCAATATCAGTACCAGCAAGCCCCAGCTCGTCTCAGCACGGTACATTGCACCAAATGCTGCGATGAAGAGACCAAGCGCGATAACGAAAGGAATGAATGAGTTGTTCGGCATGTGGATATCGCCCAGTGGTTCTGCAGGCGTCATACCCTTCTTGCCTTCCATTTTTTCAAGCCAGTAAGCATCCAAACCACGAACAAGCGGAAGCTGTTTGAAGTTGTAGAATGGCGGCGGTGAAGCGATAGCCCACTCTAGTGTACGGCCATCTCCCCAAGGGTCATTTCCAACCTTTTCGTTTTTAACAGTTGTGATTACTACATTGATCAATAGAACGATAACAGCAACTGCCATGAACGCAGCTCCAATTGAACTGATCAAGTTTCCTGTTTCAAGTCCCTGTCCAGGAAGGAATGTGAAGATACGACGCGGCATACCCATCAATCCCAGGAAGTGCTGGATGAAGAATGTTAAATGGAAACCAATCAGGAATAACCAGAAAGTGATCTTTCCAAGAGTTTCGTTTAGCATTGTACCGAACATTTTCGGCCAGTACAGGTGTGCACCTGCAAATAACGCGAATACTACCCCACCTACGATTACGTAGTGGAAGTGAGCTACTACAAAATAGCTGTCGTGGTACTGATAGTCAGCTGCAGCTGATGCAAGCATGACACCAGTTACACCACCGGCTACGAATGAAGGGATGAATGCTACAGCCCAAAGCATTGGCGTAGTGAACTTGATGCTTCCGCCCCACATCGTGAACAGCCAGTTAAAAATCTTGATTCCAGTAGGCACGGCAATGGCCATAGTCGCTACTGCGAAGATTGCGTTGGCAATTGGTCCAAGACCTGTTGTGAACATATGGTGAGCCCAAACCATGAATCCTAGGAAACCGATCAAAACAGTCGCGAATACCATGGATGAGTAACCGAAAAGACGTTTTCTAGAGAAGATTGCGAATATCTCTGAGAAAATACCGAAAGCCGGCAAAATCAAGATATAAACTTCAGGGTGACCAAAGATCCAGAAAAGGTGTTCCCAGATGATAGTGTTACCACCATTGGCTACATCAAAGAAGTTAGAACCAAACATGCGGTCAAAAATCAGTAAGAACAAGCCTACAGTCAATGGAGGGAATGCGAACAAAATCAGTGCAGATGTCACGAATGTAGCCCAAGTGAACATCGGCATCCTCATATATGTCATTCCCGGTGCACGCATATTTACGATCGTTACGAGGAAGTTGATCCCCCCGATTAGTGTACCCGCACCTGAAATCTGCAAACCAAGTGCGTAGAAATCAATACCATGTGTTTCAGACGCCATTGATAAAGAAGCGTAAGAAGTCCAACCAGCATCAGGAGCTCCACCCAGGAACCATGAAAGGTTCAGGAATACTCCACCAAAGAAGAATAGCCAGAATCCTAAAGAGTTCAAGAATGGGAACGCAACGTCACGCGCACCAATCTGGAGTGGCATTACAGCATTCATGAATGCAAATACAAGCGGCATCGCTGCAAGGAAGATCATCGTCGTTCCGTGCATCGTCAGGATTTCGTTATAGAACCCTGCGCTAACAAAATCATTATTTGGCACAGCGAGCTGGATACGGATAAATAGCGCTTCAAGCCCTCCAAGAAGGAAGAAGAATCCGCCAGCGATTAGATAAAGGATGGCAATTTTCTTATGGTCAACTGTTGTCAGGTAGTCCCACAATGTTGCGCCGAATCCTTTTTTCTGAGCATAGGTACTCACAGTTTTACCTCCCTTTCAAACATATCCCCTTTTATTTCTGGACTTTCAAGCCCATCAGATACTCTGCCAATGCGTCTAGCTCTTCTGGAGAGAGTTCAGGATACTTTCCAGTCATCTTATTACCTGGCTTATAAGCCTCTGGGTCCTCAAGCCACTTCTTCACATTTTCAGAAGAATGATCAAGAACACCAGCAACACGGGAACGTTCACCGAAGTTAGTCAGGTTAGGACCAACGCGTGCTGCTTCTGGAGCCGTATTTGCAGGAGTTACCGCATGGCATCCAATACAGCTGTTATTGAAGATTTCCTGTCCTTGCTGTGCAGTTGCTGTTTCAGCTTTAACAGGTTCTTTAACTGTTTTCATACTTGATACCCATTGATCGAATTCAGCGCGAGGCATTGCCTTTACTTTGAAGTCCATCAATGCGTGTGAAGGGCCGCATAGCTCAGCACATTTTCCATAGAAAAGGCCGCCAGCTTCATCAGCACCTTTACTGTCGAACTCAAGCCAGAACTTATTGACGTTGTCGGTATTCGTATCCATCTTTCCTCCCGCAGAAGGAATCCAGAATGAGTGCTTAACATCAGAAGCTTTCAGATTAAAGTAAACCTTTTCATCTGTCGGCACTACCAATTCCTGGCTAGTGATGATTTCTTCATTTGGATATTCGAATTCCCACCAATAAAGGTTTGCACGGACATTAACTACTAGAGCATCCGTTTTTCCATCGGCATTTTTCTTTTCCATTGGTGACACATCAGCTAACTTGAACGTTGCAGCCACTGTTGGAACAGCTAGAATTAGAAGCAATAAGATCGGAATAACAGTCCAAAGGATTTCCAGTTTGTGGCTTCCTTCAACCTGCTTTGGAATTTCGTTGTCGTTTTTCCTGCGGAACTTCATGACAACATAAATAAAAATGATTGTGACGATTGCAATTACTCCAACCATAATCGCCGTGCTCAACAACATGAGTTCATACTGGGATTGAGCGACTTCACCTGCTGGTCTTAACGCAGACAAGTATGGCTCTCCACAGCCTGACAAGACTAATGCCATCAATGCGAACAATGATAGCAGACGCCATTTAGCAAGCATCTTCATAGCTTAATTAAACCCCTCTTTCGTAAAAAATCTTATTAATTTGGTTTTAAAATATATGGAAAAATCCTCTCTCATCAAAGAGTGAATCTCCTAACGAAGGTTAGATAAGTGTGACAATTACCATAGCGACAAACATGACCGTTAAGTATTGTAAGGAATATACAAACATCAGTTTTGCCCACTTTATATCATCTTTAAGCTTTTCTAGATAGATTCCCAATACAATCCACCCAATATTCAGGATGGTTGCCAGAACCATGAAAGAGATTCCAAGCTCCTGAAGAAAGAATGGCAGCGGCAATAAAGCCGTGATCCAAAGGTAAATTGATTTCTTTGTCGCCTTGAATCCTTTTACGACAGGAAGCATCGGGACTCCAGCTGCGCGGTATTCTTCTGCCCTTCTCATGGCAAGAGCATAGAAATGCGGCGGCTGCCATACAAAAACGATGGCAAAAAGCATCCAGGCCATGATATCAAGATTTGCGTCAACTGCAGCCCAGCCAATTAATGGCGGTACTGCTCCTGAAATACTTCCGACAATCGTGTTGGAAACATATTTTCTTTTTGACCACAAAGTATATAGAACAACATAACTAAAAACTCCAAACAGCCCGATTACAGCAGCTGTAATGGTAGTAGTAAGCAAAAATCCGGTGCCGATCCCAATCAACAGGAAGCTCATCAATGCCACTTTGCCCGGTTGGACTCTTCCTGTGACAGTTGGACGGTCTTTTGTTCGTTCCATCAAGTGGTCGATATCCCGGTCAATGTAATTATTCAGGCTGCATGAGCCGGCAACGATCAGCGATGAACCGATCAATGTCGCAAGAATCAAATCAATACTGTCCAGGAATCGCGCACCGCTAAAATGAAGCGCAAGCCATAAACCAGTAAAAGTCGTCATTGCATTGGAATTAACAATTCCTACTTTAATCAGTGCCAGAAAGTCTTTCATCATAGTCTTCTCCGCAACTGCAGGCTGTCCGTTCTCCAATACAGCTTCTGATAAAGCTTTTGAATTAGACATCCATATCCTCCTCCATCCCCTTTTCTTCCAAATTCTAGATACGAATTTTTACAAAAAAAAGAAGAGTATTTTCAACTTTATATTCCAGATAGTTTTCACTATTCTCAACGTGTTAAGGCTGTTAAATGTTTGTGTAGAAAAATAAAGCCTTCGTTGTATATTAAATCACACTTCACAACTTTTTTGTGAATTTTTTTTGAACAAAATTTGACTAATTTGTGTCTTACCGCCATTATCCATAAAGTTCATTTTTATTGCAAGGAATTTTGACTAGAATCGAATGTTTATTAAAAGGGTCGTCGGAGAGCTATTATTACATATTCTTGGATAATATTTTCATGAAAGTAAAAAAGCTGGTATGTAGTATGTCATTTTCCCAGGGATGGTACTGCCAAGAGAATTTTACCGATAAAAGGCTTCAATGTCCATCCCGGAGGTTAGTATTGAAAAAAAACCTTATTTTGTGTAGTATCTTAAGTATTGTTTTCTATCCTTTTTCGCCAAACTTCGTTATTATAGGAATAGAATTTTTTATTTTCTACAAGTTTCTTACATTATACATGTCAAGTTTATTATTTGACAACTTATCGAACTTTGAATGAGCAGGTGATGATTATGAATCGTTCCCTAAAGTGGCTTGCTGTTTTGACCACGATTGGGATGCTTTTTGTTTTATTAGGGGGAGCACTGGTTACTAAAACTGATTCCGGAATGGGCTGTGGGAAATCCTGGCCACTATGCAATGGAGAGTTTGTTCCCACCAGCATAACACCGGAATTGGTAATAGAACTGGCCCACCGATTGGTTTCCGGTAGTGTCGGCATCATGGTTCTGGTTTTATCCATTTGGACTTGGAAAACAATCGGACACATCCGTGAAACGAAGTTCCTGGCAGTTTTATCATTTTTCTTTTTGGTTCTTCAGGCTTTGATTGGCGCTGCCGCTGTCGTTTGGGGCCAATCTGATTTTGTTCTCGCGCTTCACTTTGGCATTTCACTCATTTCTTTTGCAGCTGTTCTATTATTGACCATGCTTATTTTTGAGGTAGATAAGAAATTCGAGGCTGATAAATTAGTGATCGATAAAAGAATGAGGTTCCATATCATCGGACTGGCGGTATATAGCTATATTGTCGTCTATACGGGAGCTCTGGTAAGACATATGAACGCAAGCCTGGTCTGTAGGGACTGGCCATTATGCACGAATGACGGTTCTTTCCTGCCTACAAACCTGTATGAATGGGTTCAGATGGGCCACAGGGCAGCAGCGGGATTCATTTTTATCTGGATTGCCTACGTAACATATATCACCGTAAAACATTACAAACATGAGAGAGTATTATACTGGGGCTGGATCATCTCCATGATACTGGTTTCACTTCAGGTGACCGCGGGTGCGCTGATTATTTATACCAGACTGAATTTGTATATCGCTCTGGCGCACGCATTCTTCATATCAGTACTGTTTGGTGTGTTCAGCTACTTCATCCTTCTAGTTTCAAGAAGCAAGAAAAATGCCGCAAGAGTAGAGAAACCTACAGCCGCAGACCTTTCTCCGGCCACTGTAAAATAAGAAGCTGCAGCAATCGCTGCAGCTTCTTTTGTTTTATATTACTGCCGGAACTTGAATGCATTCTGGTTGACCATGGCCGGAGAAGGCTTTGGCTGGGATGTCTTGTCCTTTTTATACTTTTCTTCGTAATTAACAAACATTGAAACATTGACGAGAATCCCCGTAGCTATAGCCAGCTGAAGCAATGAAGAGCCACCATAGCTTACAAATGGAAGCGGTACTCCTGTCAATGGAATGACTCCTGAGGCGCCGCCCAGATTGACAAACGACTGGATCCCAATCATGCTCGAAATTCCAATAGCCAGCAAACTTCCAAATGGATCTTTACACTTCAGCGCTATATGGATTCCTTTTAAGACAATGAATCCTAAACTCAGCAGTACAAATCCCACACCAAAGATTCCTAATTCTTCGGAGATCACGGCAATGATGAAGTCGGTATGCGGCTCTGGAAGATATCCAAGCTTTTGTACACTTTCACCTAGCCCAAGCCCTTTCAGCCCTCCTGAGCCAATTGCATAATATGAATTGGCCAAATGATACCCCGTATTTTGTTCATCAGTGAACGGATTGCTGTAGGCAGTAAACCTGCCCATCCTCGTTTCAGAAAAAATCTCACCTTGAAGGAAGATAACAAATGGGGTCAAAAATGCCAGTCCGAACAAAATCAGCTTCGTGATATTTCTCAGGTTCATACCTGAGGAAATGATGATTGTCGCTGCGATCGCGAAAATAATCGCTGCAGTACCGAAGTCTGGCTGGATGGCAACCAGCATACAAACCAGGATTAAATAAACAAGCGGCGGTACTACTCCCTTATTGAATTGGTTTATGTAGGCCTGTTTTTTGGCATATACCGCAGAAAGATAAATAATAACGCTCAATTTGGCGAATTCTGATGGCTGAAGGCTCCTTGCACCAAGTTCAAACCAACTTAACGCATTGTTCGTCACTTTCCCGAATAAAAACAATGCACCAAGCCCCCCGAGGATAAACGTGACCATGGGAAGCAGTAATTTAGTGCTTTTCATCGCTTTATAGGGGAATAATGCTGCAATGATGAACAAGACAGAAGCTACTAACAAATTAAACTTTTGCTTTTGAAAGAAAAAATCACTTGGATAGTCATACCTTTGAATGGCAGTGACCATGCTGGCACTGTAAACCATGACAAGTCCGAACAAACATAAGAGCACTACAGCAATGATCAATGAATAGTCATAGGATTTCAGTATTTTTTTAAACATTGTCTCTTCCCCATCTTCTAAGTTGTTTAATCTATTCTACTATAAGTTGCAATATCCTGCCTTTGTTTAGGAAAAGTTATAAAGAAATGTAATAAAGTCATATCGCTGTTATGTTCAAGTGAAATAACTTGATGTGGGTTACACAAAAAAACCCAAACATCCATCCTAGGATTGTTTGAGTTTTTAGGGTTATTTTTTTAACGAAGCTTCATGCAAAATGGAAAGTTCCCTTTCCAATTGGTCAAGAATTACTTTCCCATCTGATTCTTCGATTAAGCCGAGCCTCACTGCAAAGTCTATCTCTCTTGATAATCCAAACATTTGCGTATCTAAAACCTCTTCATAAAGAGGGCATTGAGGCATTGTCAGGTTATCCATTTGCACTTTGATCAGCCTTAAAATTTTATCAGCGTCAGCCTTTAACAAGGCATGGGCTTTTTCCTGATGGTTAATAATCATATCAGACGCCAACTTGATCCCCCCGTTTCCGAGCGATTACCCAATCCTTCTATAAATTTTACCCTTATGCGGACAAAAATGCAAGAATATTAAGGATGCAGAATTAATTGGTTATTGCAATTGGGATAGCTTGAATGACATTACTTGCAAATATCGCTATACTTATTAAATAACATATAAAACAAAGGCGGGAGAAATTATGGAAACTATCATCCCAATTAAAGGAAAAGTTAAATATAAAATCACCTTGGACTCTGGCGTATGGATTTTTGATGACAGAAAAGTGGATTTGAATACATATTTCATTGATGAGAAGGAAAGCGAAGATCATCTTGAAGAATATACAAAGTCGGTATCCAAGCATTGGGACCGCGAAATCATGGAAGGTGCTGTTTATCCGCCGACACTCAAGACTGAAGTGAAATTCGAGAAAGAAAAAGTCCTTACAGGTACATTCGGAATTCCTTTTAAACCATTTCTTGATAATGCTGAACCCGAGCAAGATGCAAAAAAAATTGTCATTGAATACGGTGAAAACAACCAAGCAGTAATTCCTCTTGAACAGGCAGCAGAAATCATACTCGGTTTTTCAAAGGACGGAAAGCCATTAAGGGAAGACGGACCATTGCATGTATACTACAAGGATGGCTCCAATAAGGAACAGCCAATCAAAAATCTAACCGGATTTACTGTCGAATGATATGTAAGATACACGAACGGGCATCCAGCAGGGTGCCCGTTATATTTTTGCTGTAATGCTGACTTTCGCTGCAGGATTTTACAAATGCCTTTACTTTAAGATGTCTGCAGCCAGCTGGGCAAGTGGTGATCTTTCTCCTTTCACGAGCTGTACATGCCCGGAAATCTGCTGATCCTTGAATTTCTCTACAACATAAGTCAATCCGTTATTATAAGCATCCAGATACGGATGGTCGATTTGATCGGGGTCGCCCATCAGGACGATTTTGCTCCTTTCCCCTACCCTTGTGAGGATTGTTTTCACCTCATGTTTGGTCAAGTTCTGGGCTTCATCAATGATGATGAATTGATCCGGGATACTTCTTCCCCTAATATACGTCAATGCTTCGACCTCGATTGAGCCCATTCCCGCCAGGATGGCATCAAGCTCTCCCGGTTTTTTCGTATTGAACAGAAACTCGAGGTTATCATAGATTGGCTGCATCCACGGCCTGAGCTTTTCCTGTTTTTCGCCCGGCAAAAAGCCGAGATCCTTTCCGACAGGTACAATTGGCCGTGCGACAAGCAGCTTCTTAAATATATTCAAATCTTCCGTCTGGAGTAAACCGGTTGCTAAAGCAAGCAATGTTTTACCCGTTCCCGCACGGCCGATCAGTGTGATTAAAGGCATGTCTTGCCGTAAAAGCAATTCCATGGCCATGATTTGCTGAACATTTCTCGGCCGGATTCCCCAGGTATGTTTCCCCTCATGCTCGAATACAAGTTTTTTTACTTTTTTCTTCTTTGTATCGACCATTGCGATGGCCGATGCCGAACTGCCAAGAATGTCCTTCATGATTACAAATTGATTGGGATAAAAAAAGTTTTGTCCCTTTAATTCAGAGAAATCCAGTTCCCCTTTTTCATAAAAACGGTTAAGCACCTCAATTTCAAGATATATTTCAGCATAGCCGGAATAAAGATGATTCATTTCCACAACCCTATCGCTTAGGAAGTCCTCAGCGATCAGTCCTATCGCATCTGCTTTTACGCGGACCAATGCGTCTTTACTGACCAGGATTACCGGGCGCCCGTCTTCCTTTGTTTCTTCTTCAAGACTGAGGTTTTTTGCCACTGCCAGGATGCGGTTGTCATTAGTTTTTTCAACGAAGATTTCCTGAAGCTGATGGAATGAACGATGGTTTAACTCAATCCTGAGTGTCCCCCCGCCTTCCAGATTGATTTTCTCATGCAGTTTCCCTGTTTCCCTCATTCCGTCTATAAGCCTTGAAACCTGGCGTGCATTACGCCCAATTTCATCCATATACCTTTTCTTTGAATCCACTTCCTCCAGAACTACAGCAGGTATGACAACTTCATTGTCTTGAAAGGAAAAGATTGCGTGCGGATCCTGTAATAAGACGTTTGTATCCAGTACATATATTTTACTCAAATTGATGCCTCCCGCCTTCTTGATCTCGGCTCTGGCCAACTTGGCAGCCTTGGCCGGGACTTTGGTAAAATATATGACTTTCTGAATAAAGATAGAAGATATTTTGCACAATAACCTTTGAGCATTTCTTTTTTTATATAACGATTGATGGTTTTTATAGAATAAATATCCGGAGGGATTTAATGATGATAAGATTGGTTGCTGCTATCTCGTTTATTTTTCTATTGACTGCATGTACTGGACAAAACAGCGCAAATGATAATGACAAAAACCATAAGGTCAAGGTGCAGAATAGTACGATTCAAGGGGTCGACCGCCAATCCGGACAGAAAATTTCCCGTCATCTGGTGAATTTGACAACACATATTCCGAATGTTGATGATGCTGCAGCGGTAGTGATTGGCCGTTATGCTATTGTCGGAATCGACGTAAACGATAACATGGAGCGATCCGAAGTAGATACAGTTAAATATACAGTCGCCGAGGCTCTAAAAAAAGATCCGCATGGTGCCAACGCCGTAGTCGTGGCAGATCCGGATATTACTGCAAGGTTAAAGGAAATCGGAAAGGATATCCAAAATGGACAGCCTATCGTGGGAATCCTGAATGAGCTGGCGGATATAACAGGAAGGGTCATGCCCGAGGTTCCGGCAGACATGATCGAACCGCAAACGGAGAGTCCGACGGAGGATCCAAAAAAGAATCTAAATCAGGGTGAGAAAAGACAGCTGGAGAAAGATCAGGAGCAACAGTCGAACTATCATAAATAGGGCGCAAAAAAAGCTTAGTCAATTGACTAAGCTTTTCTCATGGCATCCATTACTTGCTTATCGAGACGCGCTGCGGCGTCCTTATCATATGTCTTGTCATATTGAGGTTCTGCAACAATTTTCGAACCATAAAACATGACGTCCCGGACTTCGCTGATTCTGATTTCAACTAACGCCAGCTTTAACGGTACCCCTTCAAGCTTTTCCTGCTTGACACTTGCCGTTCCGCTGATTGAATATGTAGATTCATTAGCAATCAGATTGATGACTGCCTTGTCATTGCTTTTAATGTTCTCGATGATTCGAGAGCGGTTATCTACCGCGAAATAAATGATCTCTTCGTCTTTAGCAAGCACCCATGATATTGCGCTGACATTTGGTCCGCCGGTCTCATGATCCACTGTCGCCAAGGTGACAAAACGCTCTTTTTGAAGTTCATCAACCAATGGTTTAATTAGCTTTGGTTCCACTTGATTTGCCATATTCACCCTCCTTAAACTATCATAATAGTACTACGAACCGTTATTTTGGGGCAAATCAAACGATTCCCCTTTTTCCGGCTTTAAACAATGATATACTATAATATAATCCAAACTCAAATTGTCTATGTAAGCTAATTATTGATAAGAGGTGCAAGTATGAGAGTCAAATGTGTATTATGCGACAAAATCGAAAATATAAACAGTGATACCCTTCAGGCGAAAAGGCTCCGAAACCGCCCGATCCATACATATATGTGTGAAGCATGCAATGAGCGGATTGCCGAAAAAACGAACAACCGGATTGCGACCGGGAATTTCAAATTATATCGCAGCCGTGTTGAGAAAGATGACTGGTGATTAGTGATTGATATTTAAATGGTGCCTTCAAAGATTAAGTTTTGGTCTGGTACTGACAGCTTTTTTAGCTTGTGACTTAACCTGTCTTAATTCAGACGGTATTTTGACAGGTTTTAGGCCTCATTGCTCGAACCTGTCAAAATTAAAAGCTTTTTTTGACAACTTTCAGGCTTCCTGGCTCGTACCTGTCAAAATCAAGAGGGTTTTTTGACAGCTTTTATGCTTCATGGCTCAAACCGGTCAAAATCAAGAGGGTTTCTTGACAACTTTTCCGCCTCACCCCTCAAACCTGTCAAAATCACGAAGGTTTTTTGACAGCTTTCCCGCCTCGTCCCTTGAACCTGTCAAAATCACGAGGGTTTCTTGACAACTTTTCCGCCTCACCCCTCGAACCTGTCAAAATCACGAGGGTTTTTTGACAACTTTTCCGCCTCGTCCCTTGAACCTGTCAAAATCACGAGGGTTTTTTGACAGCTTTTCCGCCTCGGCCCTCGAACCTGTCAAAATCACGAGGGTTTCTTGACAACTTTTCCGCCTCACCCCTCAAACCTGTCAAAATCAAGAGGGTTTCTTGACAACTTTTCCGCCTCCCCCCTCGAACCTGTCAAAATCAAGAGGGTTTTTTGACACCTTTCCCGCCTCGTCCCTTGAACCTGTCAAAATCACGAGGGTTTTTTGACAGCTTTTCCGCCTCACCCCTCGAACCTGTCAAAATCAAGAGGGTTTTTTGACAGCTTTCCCGCCTCACCCCTCAAACCTGTCAAAATCAAGAGGGTTTTTTGACAACTTTTCCGCCTCATACCATAAACCTGTCTGAATCCAGGGCTTTTTTTTGACAGCCTTCGGTTGCTTTCACGTCGAACCTGTCTGAATCCAATTCCCACTTAGAAATGCCAATTCCTAATATAAAAAATCCGCCCATCGCTGGGCGGATTTTTTAGTCTTCTTCTGGATAGTTCACGTATTTGTCTGGTTCCTGCCTGATTTGGTCTAGCATGACTTCGATCAGGTCTCGCGGGAATCGGTATTCTTTTGAGTTACCTTCCTGCACGACCGTGACATAATACATCAATGCGTCCCGTTTTAGTTCTTTTGATTCAACTTTATGTTCATCTGCAAGAATTTGCTCGAACAATTGAGTTGTATCTGCTGCTGCTGTATCTTCTGGCCGGGCGTCGCTGACGATTTTAATGGTCAGCCAATTATAAATTGCATCCTGGAGTGACTTCATTTCCCCAACTCCTATTTGACATTTGCTTCTGCTTTTTTATGCTGGCGCAGCCTGAGCTTGTAAATGATCAGGATGAGTGCAGCGACCACAAGCCCTTCCGCGATGGGAAGGAAAATAGCAAGGAAGGTCAGGACTGTAGAGCCCAGTAATAGAAATACATAGATGATGATACTCTTCAGCACTGGCAGCTTCTGTGCAAATCCTAGTTTGTAGACCAGGATGCTCAAAGCGGCAATTGTGAGATACAGCATCCACATACCAACCGTCGGATTCTCATCTACCCTGAATAATGCTGCAAAAAATGATAATCTCTGGCTTACATCCATACTTCTTCCCCCTACTTAATTAAGCCTCAGCAAATTTCTTCTTTTTAGCCTGTCTTTCACGCTCGTTCTTATCAAGAATCTTCTTGCGGAGTCTGATCGATTCTGGTGTTACTTCGCAATACTCATCATCGTTCAAGTATTCTAATGATTCTTCAAGAGTCATGATTCTTGGTTTCTTGATGACAGAAGTCTGGTCCTTATTTGCAGAACGAATATTCGTTGCTGCCTTTACCTTCGTGATATTTACAGTGATATCATTTTCACGAGTGTGCTCGCCGACAATCATGCCTTCATAAATTTCAGTACCTGGCTCAACGAAGATCGTTCCTCGGTCTTCTACCTGCATGATACCATAAGTTGATGACTTTCCGGATTCCATTGAAACCAGAACGCCCTGGCGGCGTCCGCCTACCTGGCCTTGAAGCATTGGCTGATAGCTGTCGAATGTATGGTTAATGATACCATACCCGCGAGTCAATGTTAAAAATTCTGTTGTGTATCCGATAAGTCCGCGTGCTGGTACGTTGAAGATCAATCGAACCTGGCCGCTTCCGTTGTTAATCATATCGAGCATTTCACCTTTACGAGCACCGATAGATTCCATGATTGAACCAGTATGTTCTTCAGGAACATCGATTTGAACGCGTTCAACCGGTTCACATCTTACTCCATCAATTTCCCTTACAATAACTTCAGGTTTAGAAACTTGAAGCTCATAGCCTTCGCGGCGCATGTTTTCGATCAAAATAGACAAGTGGAGTTCCCCACGGCCTGAAACGATCCAGGCATCTGGTGAATCAGTATTGTCTACTCTTAGACTTACGTCAGTTTGAAGCTGTGCACGAAGTCTTTCTTCGATTTTCCTCGCAGTCAGGTATTTACCCTCACGGCCTGCGAATGGGCTGTTGTTGACCAGGAATGTCATTTGAAGTGTCGGCTCATCAATACGTAAAACCGGCAGCGGATCCTGGTTATCGAATGGACATACAGTTTCACCGACATTGATGTCTTCCATACCAGATAAAGCAATTAGGTCACCCGCATATGCTTCCTGTATTTCCTGGCGCTTCAGTCCGAAGAATCCAAAGATCTTTGTTACCCTGAATTGTTTTACTGAACCGTCAAGCTTCATTAATGCTACCTGCTGGCCAACCTTCATTGTTCCACGGAATACACGGCCGATACCGATTCTGCCAACATAATCATTATAGTCAAGAAGAGCAACCTGGAATTGAAGAGGCTCTTCACGGTTATCAATTGGTGCAGGAATATGGTCAATGATTGACTCGTACAATACCTGCATGTTTTCATCCTGTTTTTCTGGATCCAAGCTTGCAGTTCCGTTGATACCAGATGCGTATACAACAGGGAACTCAAGCTGATCTTCATCTGCACCAAGTTCGATGAATAAGTCAAGGACTTCATCAACAACCTCAGAAGGGCGAGCAAAGTCGCGGTCAATCTTATTAACCACAACGATTGGTGTTAAATGCTGTTCAAGAGCCTTCTTTAAAACAAAGCGTGTTTGCGGCATGCAGCCTTCATAAGCATCTACAACCAGCAATACGCCGTCAACCATTTTCATGATACGCTCAACCTCGCCGCCAAAGTCAGCATGGCCTGGAGTATCAAGAATATTAATTCGTGTATCTTTATAAGAAATAGCTGTATTTTTCGCGAGGATTGTAATTCCTCGTTCTCTTTCCAAATCGTTTGAATCCATTGCGCGCTCTTCCACATGTTCATTGATACGGAATGTGCCTGATTGCTTCAGAAGCTGGTCAACCAAAGTCGTTTTACCGTGGTCAACGTGGGCAATGATCGCTATATTTCTAATATCTTCTCTTAATTTCAAAAAAGTCACCCTGCCTTTAATATCGTAATTTATCTTTTGTCTTTTTACACAACTTACATATTATAACACAATTAGAGTAGAAACCTAAAAGCATTTTAATGTACAATTAAATATATTATTATTTTCACCAAATGTCGAATGGGAGGAATCAACTTGAAGCAGATAAAATGGCCATTATTATTTTTCGCATTTGCAGCCGCTTCATGCATGATCGGCATCGGTATCGCCATCGGTGAACGAAGTGCTGCCGGCGCTATCGCATGTATCATCGCCCTTGTGTTTGTTATGGGATTCGGTTTTAAGAAAAAAAGAAGATGAGAGAAGCAGGAGAGCTTTAATTTGAAAAATAAAACCGGCTGGAATTTCCAGCCGGTCATCCAAGAGGGCGGACCATGATCAAAAAGGTCTCGCCCTCATTTTCTTCTGTTTTGAATTGTTCAAAACCGCAATCCGTCAAAAAGTTGGACCATTCATATTCATCAATTGGAACAGCGGCAAACAGAGCCTTGTGCCCGCTTGCCTTAAATTCAGCTGAAAGCCTGTCCATGATGGACGAAGCAATTCCTCTCCGCCGTTCATCTGCTTTTACCAGGATCGTACCCAGCCATGGCTTTTGATTGGAAGGAGCATATTCCAGATGGTAGGTAACAGAAACAGGTATGCCCCCTTTTTCCCAGACTCTCCATTCACCAGACAGCCTCTCATATTGCTTCAGGTAGCCAGGCAGATCCAGATCTTTCAATTCATTTTCCATCCATTTCCGGCTCGATTCCGCAAGTTCCTGTAAAAAGCCTGAATCTGAACTTAAAAATGGACGCCAGGCGAGGTTCACCATTTTCCATCCTTAAGATAGTTTCGTAAAATATCACCATGCAGGCCAGGTTTCGAAACAAACAAGGAGTTCTGCTTCAGCATATCAAATTCTTTTCCCCTGAGATCCGTCGCCTCTCCGCCAAGCTCCTTGATCATGATGATTCCCGCTGCAATATCCCATGGTGCCAGCCTTGGTGTCATATAAGCATCGATCCTGCCGGTAGCGACATAGACCATTTCCATTGCCGCTGAACCATAAGACCGTGTTCCTCTTACATCTTTAACGAGAGGAATCAGCAATTGATGGTCGATCCGCTTATTTGGAGCGACCCAGGTAGCATTAAGGGCGATGATTGATTCACTGACCTTCGCTTCCGTAAGTTTAGGAATCGACTTTTCGTTTAAATATACTCCATTGCCCTTTATGCAATGGTACAGTTCATCATGTACGACATCATAAATGAGACCGATCATTCCTTCACCATCAATATAAATCCCTATGGAGATCGCGAAGTTCCGCTGCTGATGGACAAAATTCATCGTTCCATCAATTGGGTCTATAATCCATACTACTCCTGATAGTCCGGTTACTTCATCCCCATAGCCTTCTTCACCCATGATTTTATGGTCAGGGTACGTCCCTTTGATTTTTTTTATGAAATATTGCTCTGTCGCTTGGTCTATATCCGTAACAAGATCATTCGGATTGGATTTCGAGGTCACATTCAATGTGTTTGGGAACGAAGCCCTGATATTCTCTCCGGCCTCTTTCACCCATTTTTTCGCATATGTATCCATTTCTTTCAGGTTATAGTTCATTCAGTTTTCCCCCGTTCCAATATTTTTTACTATTTGAGGAATCTACCTTAGCTTATCGGATTTCCTTCATTCCCATCAAGTATTAGGATTTCCCTTGTCAAGTGGATAACATGCAAGACTCGGAACGTTGTTCGGAAACATAAGAAACGAACTCCATCTGCATTACAGGAGTTCGTCATGGGTCTTGATTGCCGCAGTATTCCGTTTGTTTAAGCATTCGCCGACTTCTTCTTTCAATTTACGTTTCCTGCTTACAAAGCCTTTAAACGTAATAGTTCCTGTCGGATTCTTTCAAGCTTCTGTTTGCATTCTTTCATTTTCGGTTTATCTGAGTCAGTCATTGCATCGAAAAGGGTGGCTAATTCATAATCCATTTCCAATCGCAGTACAGCCGTTCTCTGCAGTTCGCCATTTTTCTTTCTCGTTGAATTTATAAGTTGTTTCATTTATTTACACTCCTCTATTAAATTCTATTTTTTATCCATTGTATGAAGTTCCAACTGCCTGTGGTACAAATATGTGCGTTTACCCAGGTCTCCGAAAAGGCCTGCCGCTTCTATTTTCCATAAGCTTTTGCTACAATATTTGACAAAGTACTAGGAGGTTTTTATATTGTCATTTCAAGGATTCGAAAAAGCAGATTTCGATGTTTTTAAAATTGACGGTCTCGATGAACGAATGGAGGCCTTAAAATCCCAGATCCGCCCCAAGCTGGAACAACTGGGCCATCACTTCGCCCCAACGCTTTCAAATATTGCCGGCGAGGAAATGCATTATCATGTCGCCAAACATGCCAGGAGAACGAAGAACCCACCTAAGGATACTTGGGTCGCTTTTGCCAGCAATCCAAGAGGATATAAAATGCTGCCACATTTCCAGATTGGCCTCTGGGAAACTCATGTCTTCATCTGGTTCGCCGTAATTTACGAAGCACCTGAAAAGGAATCAATCGGGAAAAAACTTGAAAAGGATCTTGATTCAATTTTTGCCCGTACTCCCAAAAACTTCTTTTGGTCAGGCGATCATATGAAGCCAGAAGCCACTATGCATGGTGAGCTTTCCAAAGAAGATCTTCTGTCGATGTTCAAGCGTCTCCAAACTGTTAAAAAAGCTGAAATCCTTTGCGGATTGAACATTCCTCGCGAGGAAGCCGTCAAGCTAAGCGGTGAAGAAATGCTTTCGAAAATAGAGTTTGTATTTAAAGAAACATTACCCCTATATAAAATGGCTTAAACCATGAAATGCGTAGGCGACTGCCCTATTCCGACAAGCGCTGGAGGGCCTGACAGTGAAGTCGTTCTTTGACTTCATTGGCAGGACCGAAGCCGAAAAGTATAGCCGACTGTCCAGAAACGCAGAAACTGGAGACTCCGACAAAGAAGCGCTTTTTGCTTCTGCCGGCGGAGTTGAAGTTTCGGAGTTTCTAGGAGGTGCCACTAGACAAGCGTCTCGAGGAATTAGGAGCCGGAGCTGGACAATAAGAAAGAGCCCATTTTTACTTGGGCTCTTTCTTTGATTTCAACAGATTATCTTTTAGCCTTTTTCGGAGCGACTTTAATCTTTTCGCCGGTCCCTGTTTGTTTGATTTCTTTTACTGCCTGGTAAGAAACATACCCGCTTACTTCTTCAAATTCATTGAAGAGTGTCTTTTCCTCAGCTTTTCCCGGAACAATCTCTTTAAAGCGTCTATAAGCCTGAAGCAGAGTGTCGCGATCGATCCCTTTTTCATGAGCTTTTTCAATGCACTCGTAAAAATGGATGACATCGACAATTTCATCGGTCGACCATGTGTAGTCTATTGGATATTGGTATTCCATCTGTGCTCACCTGCTTTTTTTGCTGTGCGCAGGAAAACTTCCCTTTGCACCCTTATTATGTTAATCGATTGTACCTTTATTTATCAGTGAGCGCAAGCATGGCGGAGCTTTATCTTCCCCAGGATGTTCTGATTGCCTCTGCTTCTTTAATGATCCTTTCGAAAAGCTCAGCGACTGTAGGTGAGTCTTTGATCAATCCCATAACCTGTCCGGCCCAGCCAAAACCGTTTTCCTGGTCTCCTTCATAAATATATTTGCGGTTTGCCGTTCCGCTGATCAGCTCCTTCAGGGCATCATATCCTCCGCCTTGCTTCTCTATTTCCAGAATCTTTTCTGTCAATGGATTGGCAATCGCCCTTGCTGGCATGCCCAGTGTTCTTTTTATCACAGCCGTGTCATTCTCTGTTCCTTCAATCAGTTTTTGTTTGTACAGCTCGTTCGCATGGACACATTCTTTTGTTGCAATGAAGCGGGTTCCCATTTCAATCCCCTGCGCGCCCAGGCTTAATGCAGCCATCAAACCTCTTCCATCACCAATTCCCCCTGAGGCAATAACCGGGATGCTGACGGCATCGACTACAGATGGAATCAGCACCATCGTGCCAATGTCGCTCTTCCCAAGATGCCCGCCGCCTTCCTGACCGACTACCATGACTGCATCAGCACCGAGTTCCTCTGCTTTCTGTGCTTGCCTTTTGGCTGCAACCAGGACGAGCTTTTTACTGTCGGTCCCTTTTAATTGTTCAAAAATTGGTGCCGGGTTGCCCCCTGTCATTGAGATAACTGGTACACCTTCATCGATGGCTACATCCAGGAAATGTGAGAATGGCCTTCCATGCTGTCCGATGGCAAAATTGACCCCAAATGGCCTGTCAGTGAGTTTCCTGACTTTATGTATCTCATTTCTCAGTGCATCAGGGTCAGGAAGTGACATGGCAGTGATCTGTCCCAATCCTCCTGCATTCGATACCGCCGCAGCAAGCTCAGAATAAGCAAGATAAGCGAGTCCTCCCTGGATAATCGGGTATTGTATTCCTAATAGGTTCGTTACTTCAGTATTCCAGTTCATATTCCCTCTCCTTCATATGCTTGTTTCATTACTACTTCTATTATAGGAGGCAGAATTCCTGTTTTCTTTAAGCAAGATTACCGTATTCCTTGTATTTTGAAATTCTTTGCAAACACCTTGATTAGTGCTATAATGCATGTGTTTTATTTTTTTAAAAGCTGATCAATAATCATAATCTATAAAAAGGAAATCCAATACAATAAAGAGGTGTGATCATCCATTGTCACAATACGAAACACCACTATTTACTAGCCTGTTGAAGCACGCAGAAAAGAATCCGATCCAGTTTCATATACCTGGACATAAAAAAGGCAGCGGGATTGACCCTGAGTTCCGCGAGTTCATCGGCGATAATGCCTTGTCGATTGACTTGATCAATATCGGCCCCCTTGACGATCTTCATTCACCAAAAGGGATCATCAAGCAGGCACAGGAGCTGGCAGCTGAAGCTTTCGGCGCGGACCATACTTTCTTTTCAGTACAGGGGACAAGCGGCGCAATCATGACCATGATCATGACTGTATGCGGACCTGGAGATAAAATCATCGTTCCGCGGAACGTGCACAAATCAATCATGTCCGCAATCGTTTTTTCCGGTGCCATTCCAATTTTCATCCATCCAGAGATCGATAAAAAATTGGGTATTTCTCACGGTATTTCAACTGACTCTGTTGAAAAGGCTCTAGAGCAGCATCCAGATGCAAAAGGCTTGCTGGTAATTAATCCAACATACTTCGGCTTTGCTGCCGATTTAAAGAAGATTGTGGAAATTGCTCATTCATATGATGTTCCCGTACTTGTGGATGAAGCGCATGGTGTCCACATTCATTTCCATGAGGATCTCCCGCTATCCGCCATGCAGGCAGGTGCCGATATGGCTGCAACCAGCGTGCACAAGCTTGGCGGTTCGATGACCCAAAGCTCTATCCTGAATGTTAAAGAAGGCCTGGTTTCAGCAAAGCGTGTCCAATCAATCATCAGCATGCTGACGACCACCTCTACTTCCTATTTGCTGCTTGCATCATTAGATACGGCGCGGAGAAGGCTTGCTACCGAAGGAATGGACATTATTGACAGGACAATCAAATTGGCTCAATGGATTCGCAGGCAGGTAAACGAAATCGAACATCTTTACTGTCCTGGTGAAGACCTGCTTGGTACAAACGCGACATATGATTTTGATCCAACGAAAGTTCTCATCAGCATCAAGGATCTGAATATCACAGGATACGAGGTCGAAAAATGGCTTCGCGAAAAATACAATATCGAAGTTGAACTCTCAGACTTGTATAATATCCTGTGCATCATCACGCCTGGTGACACCCAGAAAGAAGCTGATATTCTTGTAAAGGCATTGGGTGAGCTCTCAAAGGAATTCCATCATCTAGCTGAAAAAGTCCATGCCGAGGTCATGCTGCCTGATATTCCATTATTGGCTTTGACACCTAGAGATGCTTTTTACGCTGATACAGAGGTTGTTCCTGTCGAGGAATCAGAAGGACGAATCATTGCCGAATTCGTGATGGTATATCCTCCAGGAATACCGATTTTCATTCCTGGCGAAATCATCACCAAAGAAAACCTTGTTTATATCAAGACCAATATGGAAGCTGGCCTTCCTGTACAAGGACCTGAGGATGATGAACTTAAATCATTCCGAGTGATCAAGGAACACCAAGCGATCAGATAAAAAAGAAGGGCATGCAGTGCGCATGCCCTTTTGTCTATTCTTATCTTTCCTCTGCACCTTCATGGTCGCAGCAATTGCATTTTTTTGAATATAACACCGTTACTTTCTCATCTTCGAAATGGTCAATTGTAGAATTGCAAGTTTGACAAACGATTGTGCCCATCTTTTCAAACCCCTTTTCATTTTGAATTGTGAAAGCGCTTTAACATCTTCTGCTTATATAATAATATAACACTATTAAGATTTCAAGCCTAAATTGTATAACACTTTTATTTTTTTAAAGGCAATTTATGTAATACTCAAACACATTATATGTTTTAACTTCTATTAGTATGACACTTTTGACTTCAAGCAATTACAAAGGCTTATAATTACCGAGACAGGAACGTTAGCATGAAGGAAATATGAAAAGGTCAATCTAAAAAAGTTTCCCAAAAATTAAAACAGACCTGCAGCAGGCCTGTTCTCTTCATAATCTTATTCATATTGAGTCTGGAATGGGGCTGTTGGCAATTCTTCGTTAAAAAACAGCGCAAGGTCCTCAGCCTGCCGGACTTCTGTAATATGGAATGCTTTCTGTAAAAATTCTATGTCTTCTATGTCCTTTGGGTCGAGGAGTGCTGAACGTCCTGTCTGCATGCAGACTACAAGCGGTTTTCCGAAAAACATATTGGTATACACGATCCCAAAGTCATAACGGGTGTCATACGTGGTGAACCCCACAAACCTGACATGAACCTTTTCGTGCTCGTCATAAAGCTTTTCGAATAGTTCCATAAGCCTCCTCCTTAAAATTAAATATTTAGAATATTATTATAATTCTATTTTGACAAAAAGGCAAGTGCAAGTAAAGCTAAAAAGCTTTTATTCTATTGGCACACTTTTTCAGGAGTGATAAAATGGGAAGGAATAGATAGGAAAAGGGGATTGGACGATGTCTAGTAATGCTTATATAAAACTTGTTCCATCATCATCTCAGCAAGCCATTTCCACCGAAGAACTTAAAGATTTATTTAATTATTACAAAGAAATCACCTCAAAGACAGGCGACCAGGTAGCCTGGAATTATGAAAACTCGGCGTTTCCATATGAATTGAAGGAAAAAGAAGATGGTAAAGGTACATGGTTTTACCTGCAATCATCCCAGGACCGTTACAATGCAATTTTGATTGGTATCGACAAAGAAAGCGTTGTCAATGAGGACGGCTCTGAGCGCGAACAATCATACATACAAATCACCCTTCCTCCCACTGCAACTGCTGGCGATAAGGGAAAAGCAAACGAATTCAGCAAATTCATCGGGAAAAAATTGCAGGGCGAACTGCATTTATTCAATGGGAGAATCATGTACTTCTACCCTCGCAAATAATAACCTCCCTCTAAAAACGAAACGGCTGCTAATGAGCAGCCGTTTCGCTATTTGCTGGCGTTTCTATTTGTGAAGGATCTACAATTTTATAACCTTTATCTTGCAGTCCCTTCACGATATCCCTCAATGCCTCGCTTGTCCATTTCCTGTCATGCATGAGCAAATTGGCACCATTCCTCAAAAATGGAGTATTTATCATGATATCAGCCAGGGCGTCCTTGGATTGATAGTCTTGCTCCCAATCGTAACCATAAGTCCAGTTCATGACCAGCATCTTTTCGTCAGCAGCTAGCTGTTTGCTGAAATCTGTATTCATCCCAAATGGCGCCCTGAAAAAATGCGGCCTTTCGCCTATCAGTTCTTCCACTCGATCGTTAAGATCCACAATTTCTTTTCTTTGTTGTTCCATCGATAAATCCTTCAATGATTTGTGGTTATATGTATGATTGCCAATCACAAAACCCATCTTGTGAATCTCCTTCAACACTTCCCCTTCTTCTGGAGTATCAAGAAAATGCCCATTCACAAAAAAGATCGCATTAACATTTAACGCCTTCAATGTTTTCGCCATCTCAAGAGCATTTTTATCCGGCGCATCATCGATCGTCAGCAAAACAATTTTTTCATCGGGATTTTCAATATTTTCAATCGAAAAATCAGTTTTCATTCGATACTGTGGTGTGCTTTGTTCCACTTCCACACTCTCTTGAACATCTTCTGACGTTTCTTCTACCTGCTCTTCATTTTTATTTTCCGTTGTTTTCTCAGCTGCTTTTTCTTCCTTATCGACTTTTTCATTCTTCACTTCATCTGTCTCTTTTGGTTTTTGAGCATCCTCAGCCGCACTGCAGCCAGCTAGCAATAACGAAGCAGTGAGCATATATGATATTGTTCTATTCAACCCTTTCCCCTCCTGCTGTGTATCTTGCTGACAATGCTGATGAATTAATGGCGATTCCCTGGGATGGTTTCCCATATTATATAATGAGAGACATTGTTAAATGAAAAGACACATAAAGGGCAAGACTTAGAATGGTAATCAAAAATGTTTTCCTTGCCGATTTCATTATATGATTTCCGATTATTATTGCCAGATAAAAAAACACAATGAACATAATACCATTATAAATCGGATGATCGTGTTTGGATAGCCATTCCGTTAAGGTATATCCACTCCATATGAGTGATTGAAGCAGTAAAACATTATACACCTTCAAACCCTCCACCACCATGTCTAGTTTATCTTTCCCGACCAGCAAACTGCTAAACATCTGATCTTTTTTACTAGTATATGTCCTGGATGGAAGGATATTTTTCAATTATGTAACATTTCAATAACATTCCATTCTTTTGGAAATTGCTGTGATAGAATATGGACAACTAGTTATCCAGAGGAAACATAATCTAAAAAAGTGAGGCAAAGATAAATGAAAAGCTTATCTTTTGTTTTTGTCACTACGTTCCTTTTTCTGACGGCTTCATGCAATCCGGTCAACAATTCAGACAAACTGGTGCTGAATGAAGACATAAAACAGGTTGTCTTTTTTTCTGATGAAGAGAATTACAAGCAAGAATCATCCTACTATGATGCAATCATAGAGTTAAAGAAGGAATATCCCGCAGAATTTGATAACATTGTTGTCATTCCAGCTGCAAAGGCTAATCAATACCATGATCTTCTTAAAGAGAAAAAGTTCCCGGCCATCCTGATTGTCCACCGTGACCAGGTGCTCGCGAATGTAAATGGAAGTGCCACTAAAGAACAGATTATTGAGCCGATCTCTGCTGTTTTGAATCATGAATAAAAAAAATCCTTCCCAGAATGGAAAGGATTTTTTTATTTGATTTTATTTTATGATATGAATTGGATTTCCAAGCGCAACTTCTGCTGCTTCCATCGTAATTTCACCTAATGTTGGGTGAGCGTGGATGGTCATTGCCAGATCTTCAGCAGTCATCCCTGCTTCTATTGCCAGACCAAGTTCTGCAATCATATCAGAAGCATTAGGGCCTGCAATTTGCGCACCGATGACGATATCATCTTCCTTACGAGTGATCAGCTTCAGGAAGCCGTCAGTCTGATTAAGTGAAAGGGCACGGCCGTTTGCAGCAAACGGGAATTTCGCTGCTTTAATATCGATGCCCGCATCCTTTGCTTCTTTTTCAGAATAACCTACAGACGCTAATTCTGGGTCAGAGAATACGACAGCAGGGATTGCCAGGTAATCGATTTCTGAAGGGTGTCCAGCGATTGCCTCAGCAGCAATCTTACCTTCGTAAGATGCCTTATGAGCCAGTGGCGGTCCTTCAACAATGTCGCCAATTGCGTAAATGTTGCTGACATTTGTGCGGCATTGCTTGTCGATTTTGATCACACCACGATCTGTCATTTCAATTCCTACTTGCTCAAGGCCAAGTTCGTCAGTGTTTGGCTTTCTGCCTACCATGACAAATACGTAGTCTGCTTCTACTTTTTGCTCTTCACCTTTTACTTCATAGGTAACAGTTACGCCAGTTTCACTTTCTTCAACACCCTTGGCAAGGGCCTTCGTAATCACTTCTGCGCCCTTTTTCTTAAGGTTCTTTTTCACAAGTGAAGACATTTGCTTTTCGAAACCATTCAAGATTTCGTCAGCACCTTCTAGGATTGTCACCTTCGTGCCGAAGCTTGCATATGCACCGCCAAGCTCTGTGCCGATATAGCCTCCGCCGATGACAACAATGCTCTCAGGAAGCTCCTGAAGATTCAATGCACCAGTAGAATCAAGCACACGCTTAGAGAATTTGAAAGCCGGGATCTCAATTGGGCGGGATCCAGTAGCAAGGATAGCGTTCTTGAAAGTATATGTCTGGGCTGAATTTTCATCCATCACACGAATTGTATTGGCATCCACGAAGTACGCTTCGCCTTTAACAATATCGATTTTATTGCCTTTTAACAATCCTTCAACGCCGCCAGTCAATTTCTTGACTACTCCTGCTTTGAACTCTTGTACTTTTGAAAAGTCAAGCGTAACGTTTTCTGCTTTAACGCCCATGTCTTCTGAGTGTTTTGCATTTTCGTATCTGTGACCAGCCGAAATCAAAGCTTTAGATGGAATACATCCGACGTTCAGGCAGACACCGCCAAGAACCGCCTTTTCTACGATTGTTACTTTTTGGCCCAGCTGGGCAGCGCGAATGGCTGCCACATATCCGCCAGGACCGGCACCGATGACAAGAGTATCAGTTTCGATTGGAAAATCTCCTACTACCATTTATTACCCCTCCATTAACAATAGTTCTGGATCGTTCAACAGGCGCTTGATATGGTTCAATGCGTGCTGTGCAGTAGCTCCGTCAATCATACGGTGATCGAAGCTTAGAGATAGTGCAAGTACTGGAGCAGCAACGATCTCACCATCTTTTACTACAGGCTTTTCTGCGATGCGGCCAATTCCAAGGATTGCAACTTCCGGATGGTTGATAACCGGAGTGAACCATTGTCCGCCAGCAGAACCGATGTTTGTGATTGTGCAAGATGCACCTTTCATTTCATCTGGAGCCAATTTTCCGTCACGTGCTTTTCCTGCAAGTTCGTTGATCTCATTAGAGATTGAGAATACAGACTTACGGTCAGCATCTTTAACGACCGGAACTAGCAAGCCTTTGTCAGTATCAGCAGCAATACCGATATTGTAATAGTGCTTGTGAATGATTTCGCTTGTTGCATCATCTAATGATGTGTTCAATGCTGGGTATTCACGAAGTGCACTTGTTAAAGCTTTTACCACATAAGGAAGGAACGTAAGCTTAATTCCTTTTTCAGCAGCCACTTCTTTGAACTTCTTGCGGTGTGCAACAAGCTTTGTTACATCTACTTCGTCCATTAGTGTAACGTGTGGAGCTGTATGCTTAGAGTTAACCATTGCTTTTGCAATCGCTTTTCTGATGCCGCTCATCTTCTCACGAGTCTCAGGATATTGTCCCTCTGGGATAGCCTGAGCTGCTGCCTTAGGAGCTGCTGCTTCAGCTTCTGGCGCCTGTGCTTGGTCAGCCTTTGGTGCAGCTGCTGCTGGTGCTCCGCCGCTTAAGAAGCTGTCAACATCGTTTTTCTGGATGCGGCCATTTTTGCCTGATCCAGCAACCTGGCGAATATCAACGCCTTTTTCACGTGCATATTTACGAACAGATGGCATTGCTACGATGCGGCGGTTAGGATCAACTTCTGCCTGTGGTGCAGCTGCTGCGCCCGCACCGGTTTCGCCTGCAGGAGCAGGGGCTTCTGTTGCTTCTTTTTCAATTTTTTGCCCAGCCTCCATAGTAGATTGAACCTGTGCTTCTGTTTTCTCAGCCGGAGCATCTTCTTCTTCTTCACCTTTGAACTTAAGGTCTTCATACCCTGGAGCATCAAATGTTACGAGAACCTGTCCAACTGTTGCAACAGTTCCTTCTTCAACTAAAACTTCTTCGACTGTACCAGCGACAGGGGAAGGAATTTCTACTACTGCTTTATCATTTTGTACTTCGCAAAGTACATCGTCTTCCTGAACTTTATCGCCAGGTTTTACGAACCATTTGACGATTTCACCTTCGTGAATACCTTCGCCGATATCTGGCAGCTTAAATTTGAATGCCAATGGAATTCACCCTCCTATGTTTTATCGATCGTGTTTGCTTTTTTAGAATTCAAGTACTTTCTTAGCTGTTTCGATTACATCCTTATAGTTAGGCAGCCATACTGTTTCTGCCTGAGAGAATGGGAATACTGTATCAGGTGCAGCCACTCTTAAGACTGGAGCTTCAAGGCTAAGGATAGCGCGGTCATTGATTTCCGCAACAATTTGTCCAGCCATTCCAGCCTGTTTTTGTGCTTCCTGGACAACGATCGCTCTTCCTGTTTTTTCAACAGAAGCAATGATTGTTTCAATATCGAAAGGCATTACAGTCCTTAAGTCGATTACTTCTACAGAATGGCCTTCTTTTTCAAGTTCTTCTGCAGCTTTCAGTGATTCATGGACCATTGCACCATAAGTGATGATGGAAAGGTCTGTACCTTCACGCTTAACATCCGCTTTTCCAAGAGGGATTGTGTACTCTTCTTCAGGAACTTCCTGACGGAATGAGCGATAGAGCTTCATGTGCTCAAGGAAAATGACTGGATCATTATCGCGGATTGCTGAAATCAGCAATCCTTTTGCATCATATGGAGTTGAAGGAATAACAACCTTCAAACCAGGCTGTTGTGCAACCATTCCCTCCAGGCTGTCAGCGTGCATCTCTGGTGTATGTACGCCTCCGCCGAATGGTGAACGGATGGTAACTGGTGAGCTGTAGCGTCCGCCTGAACGGTAACGCATACGAGCCATTTGACCAGCGATTGAATCCATTACTTCGAACACGAATCCGAAGAACTGGATTTCCGGGACAGGACGGTACCCCTGCAAAGCAAGACCGATTGCCAGTCCGCCAATACCGGATTCTGCAAGCGGCGTATCAAATACGCGATCTTCCCCAAACTCTTTTTGCAGGCCTTCTGTCGCACGGAATACACCGCCGTTTACGCCAACGTCTTCCCCGAATACAAGGACGTTGGGATCATTTTTCAGTTCTACGCGAAGAGCGTCTGTAATTGCTTGAATCATTGTCATTTGAGCCATGGCTTACTTCGACTCCTTCTCTTTGTATATTTCATATTGTTCTTTTAAGTGGTCTGGCATTTCTTCATACATGATCTCCATCAAGTCTGTGACTTTCTGCTTAGGAGTATCATCCGCTTCTTTGATAGCGTTTTTGATTTCTTCTTTTGCTCTTTCGATTGTTTCGTTTTCCATCTCTTCAGTCCAAAGATTCTTCTTCTCGAGGAACTTACGGAAACGAACTAATGGATCCTTCTTTTCCCATTCATTATCCAAATCCGATGTACGGTAACGAGTTGGGTCATCACCAGCCATTGTATGAGGACCATAACGGTAAGTCATTGTTTCAATCAATGTTGGTCCTTCTCCGTTTACTGCGCGCTGACGTGCTTCAAGAGTTACAGCATAAACCGCAAGCGGGTCCATTCCATCTACCTGGATACCAGGAATACCTGCAGCTACAGCTTTTTGAGCAATTGTCTGTGCAGCAGTCTGCTTTTCTACAGGAGTAGAAATCGCGAATCGGTTATTTTGTACGAAGAAAATTGCCGGCGCTTTATATGCCCCCGCAAAGTTGATTCCTTCGTAGAAGTCACCTTGGGAAGAACCGCCATCGCCTGTGTAAGTCACAGCGACTGCTTGAGCTCCGCGTTTTTTCATTCCCAGCGCCACACCTGCAGCCTGGATATATTGAGCACCAATGATGATTTGTGGTGAAATGACATTTACACCTTCAGGGATCTGATTGCCCTTGAAGTGTCCGCGAGAGAACAAGAATGCCTGTGTAAGCGGAAGACCATGCCAAATCATTTGTGGTACATCACGGTATCCTGGAAGAATAAAGTCTTCTTTTTCAAGTGCGAATTGGGATGCAAGCTGGGAAGCTTCCTGCCCTGCTGTAGGAGCGTAGAAACCAAGACGTCCCTGGCGGTTCAATGAAATTGAACGCTGGTCCAAAATCCTTGTGTAAACCATACGCTTCATCAATTCTTGTAATTGCTCGTCCGAAAGTTCAGGCATTGCCGCTTCATTAACGACTTCACCCTCTTCATTTAAAATCTGGAACATTTCAAATTGGCTTTCGATCTTTTCGAGCTGCTTTTTTGCATCAAGAGTGTTGTTTTTCGTTTTAGATGCCATCAGAGCCACCTCTTCCTTTCTAACTCATAAATTTTATTAAATATACAAAAATAGGTTACCCAATATCAGGATTAATTTCCCCGGGTTCTCAAAATACATCTTGAGCTGATTGATCGTCTTATTTATGGCAGAACACAGGAAACTCAAGCATCTTTGGCTGAAGCCGCATGTGGACACACCATTCTATAGTTTTCCACAGATGCACAATAAAAAAACTTATATTTCCCAATTCCAGCATCCTAAATCCTGTATTAGTAAAATTCATAAACAGAGTAATACAATTCGCTCATTCGTTTTTTAGTTTACATCACGAAAATAACTCCGTCAAATACTATGTTTTATCTTTTTTAATTTTAATCATCATCGTTATGTTATTATCCTAAAAAAGCAACTGTATTACTATTCGATTAATACTGTACTATAATAAATTACTTTTAATTCAAACTGTATTAATGTTAAACACTAGACTTTTAACAAAAATGGGCACATTAGGTGTCGGCCGCGGTTTGGCGTGGCCAGTTGGGGTTGGGATGGGCTTTTATGGATAATTGTTTTTAAAAGCCACAAAAAAACCGCTTTTGAGTTAAAGCGGCTTTAGATCTATTCCTATTCTTCCTTTTCCGGGCTTACTTCTATTCCGGCTTTTTTATAAAAAGCCAGTTTTTCTTTATTATACTGGTCCGTTTTATCATTGAATTCCTGGTTATCCTTCAGTACTGTCTCATATATCTCATTTACTTTATTGATTTGCTCTTCCAGGTTATCAAAGCTTAACTCCTTATCCTTCAGCATTTCATAAAGTTTTTTGTCATATTGGAGACCTTGTTTATAATTTTTGTACAGGTCATCATGTATTTCATATCGTTCATTCATCGTGGCCTTCAATTCATTTGCCTGCTTCTTTAGGCCGGAATCCTCGATCTCTTCAATAATTTGGTCGATGTTTTTGAATTCTTTTCGTGATTCGTCAATACTTTCTTTTTCTTTATCTATATGTTCAGCTCGTTTGTCGGCGTTAGCCAAAGCCTCATCAGCCAGCTTTACAATTTGGTCATATTCCTTCATGCCAAGCGAAATGATCTTTTCATATATTTCCTTTTCCTTCTTTTCCAGCTCTACAAGTGGATCCTGCTGATCCTCAAATGTTTTTTCAATTGAAACGACTTTTTCAAGCTCCTCGAACATCTTTTCCTCAGGTGATTGCTTGTCCAAACACCCAGCCAGACTAAAAACTCCAGCCATCATGATAATAGCTAAACTTATTTTTTTGAATATGGACAACATAATAACCTCCTCATAGATACCAATTTTACTATAGCGATTGCGGCGAGATTTGACAATAGAAATGAAATTCTGCAGTTTTTTATCCATAATCGAAGTGGAAAAGCTTGTCCTTTCCCTAAATATATTCAACCATAATGCTCTTTATGCTTTGGGCTTGAGCCTATACCATCTAATTTCTTTTGCATAGGCTATAGCAATCGACCCGAATTGCGGGCGAATCATACAAAAGAGGAGGTTTCCATATGTACGGATACGGATATGGATGTGGTGGATATCCTGTTGCGGGAGTAGGTTATCGCGGCGGCTTCGCTTTGATTGTCGTGTTGTTTATCCTTTTGATCATCGTTGGATGCGCCTGCTGGAGATTTTAATTGTGAAGAGTAAAGGGAGAAGGGATTTATGTCCCTCTCTCTTTTCATGTTTTCTAGTTAACTTTTCGTAATACATTTGTTAGACTTAACATTATTACATACTAGAGGTGAAATATATGTTGACGATGGATGATATCGTCCGTGATGGACATCCTGCGCTCCGAAAAGTTGCGGAAGAAGTTCCCATGCCTCCTTCACAGGAAGATAAAGAAATACTCCAAAACCTGATTGAATACGTGATAAACAGCCAGGACCCTGAGATCGCACAAAAACATGGACTGCGACCGGGAATTGGTCTTGCGGCTCCGCAGATAAATGTGACAAAAAGAATGATTGCTGTTCATTTGACGGATGAGAAAGATAACTTGGTCAGCTATGCCCTTTTCAATCCAAAAGTCATCAGCCATTCAGTTGAACGATCCTATCTGGCAGCTGGTGAGGGCTGTCTCTCAGTAGATGAGGCAATCCCCGGATATGTGCCAAGATATGCAAGGATTACCGTAAAAGGAATCGACCTTGAAGGAAACGAAGTGAAGATTCGTCTCAAGGGCCTTCCTGCTATTGTATTCCAGCATGAAATCGACCACCTGAACGGAATCATGTTTTACGACCATATCAATAAGCACGATCCATTTGCCGATGTCCCGGATGCTGTCCGGGTAGAACGGTAAAAGCCGAATCTGATTAGATTCGGCTTTTTTTTGTGGAGCATTTTTCGAATTGATTGCTGATTATTATTCTAGATCAAATTCAACTTTTTCAAACCATGCCATATGCCATCATCATCAACATCACGGGTCACCATATTCGCCAGTTCTTTTAGTTGTGGCACAGCATTGCCCATCGCGACACCCGTTCCCACAGCCTCCAGCATTTCAAGGTCATTTAGTCCATCGCCGAATGCATAGACGTCCTCCGGATTGAAACCTAACCGTTCGATCATCTTCTTAATGCCTTCTGCCTTGGAACCACCTGCAGGAAGGACATCAACTGAATAAGGATGCCATCTGATTAAAGTAAATTCCGGGTAATTCTCCCGGTAATACTCCTCCTTACCTTCTTCACAAAAAAGAAGTGTTTGGAACAAATCCCTGTCAACATAAAATCGGTCATCATGCTCCGGATGGGCAAATTTCAAGCCTCCCAGGCTCGTTTCGATAAATTGGTGGTGCTTAACGGATGACTTCATCGTCTGATGATTCATAAATACGACCGGGTGTCCCTGGTCTGCAGCCTCTCTATAAAGCTCCTCTATTTTTTGGTTGTTCAAAGGGTTTTTATAAATTGGTTCCCCTTCAAACACCACGTATTGTCCATTGAAACTTACAAAAGAATCGATATCGAGCTCTTTTCTAAGATTTTCAAACATGAACGGAGCCCTTCCAGTAGCGATTGCTACGAATACTCCATTTCCCTTCAGCTTTTCAATTGCTTCCTTGGCGGAGGCAGGCAGATTTTTATCATGGTCCAATAGTGTACCATCAATATCAAAAAATACGATTTTGCTCATGATATTCTCCTTCGATGCTCTTTCTTATTGAAAGTATTTTCCCAACCATTTAGTTTTATTAAGTAATTCCGACAGTCTACCAAATAGCACAGTACCTGTACAGAAAAACGCAGTTTAAAAATGTGTCAAATGAATGACAATTTATGCCATTCCATCAATATCCATGAAAAAATTTGCTATTTCATCATATAATATAAACAAAAAGATAGGAATTTGAAAAATAATCTTTGCTAAACTTTTCCTTGTTTACTTTACATTGGACAAGGATAGTTTAAAATAAGAATTAAGGAGATGATCCACTATGTTAAAGAAGCTCAGAAAGAAGCTTTTGAAACAGTGGAAAGATTTGCTTCGTAAAAAAACAATCGCTTAACTTTTTGAGCCCTTCAAACTTGCGAAGGGCTCCTTCCTTATTGTAAATTGGTTAATAGCGGAAAACACGCACGGTTGATAATAACAATGGTAACATTGTCATTCTATATAGGGCTGAGATTGAATTGATTTCAAAGCCATCAAACATTCCGGCATTGCATATGCTGCAACTTGAGCTGGAATTGTCAGCGAGTGAAATCAGTTCCATTAAGGGGCATCTGTAAAATAGAAAAGTTCATTTAAGGAGAGAGATTTATAATGATTTTTAAAGTTTACTTCCAGGAATCCAACAAGCAAGTACCAGTTCGTGAAAAGACACAGACTATTTATGTTGAAGCTGACTCTGAAAGAGAAGTACGGACAAAAATTGTTGACCGCCAGTATAACATCGAATATGTAGAGGCAGTTGAGGGTAATTATTTGGAGTATGAAAAGCAAAAAGAAGACTTTGAAGTATTGGAGATCGAATAATTTATGAAATTCGTAAAAAATGACCAAACAGCTGTTTTCGCGCTCGGAGGATTAGGCGAAATCGGCAAGAACACGTATGGCGTGCAGTTTCAGGATGAAATCATTTTGATTGATGCAGGCATTAAATTCCCAGAAGATGAATTGCTAGGAATTGATTATGTGATTCCTGACTATTCCTTTCTTGTAAAAAACGAGGACAAAATCAAAGGCCTGTTCATTACTCACGGACACGAAGACCACATCGGCGGCATCCCTTATTTGCTTCGTGAAATCAATGTCCCGATTTATGGAGGCAAACTGGCACTCGGCCTGATTAAAAACAAGCTTGAAGAACATGGTCTGCTGCGAAAGGCCAAGCTGATTGAAATCAAGGAAGATGATATCATCAAATTCCGCAAGACATCTGTCACGTTCTTCAGGACGACACACAGTATTCCCGATTCATATGGGATCGTTGTAAAAACACCTCCAGGACAAATTGTACACACCGGTGATTTTAAATTTGACTTTACCCCGGTTGGTGAGCCGGCCAACATTACAAAAATGGCTGAAATCGGCAAGGAAGGCGTCCTATGCTTGCTATCTGATAGTACAAATGCTGAGGTGCCAAATTTCACAATGTCTGAACGCCGTGTAGGTGAGAGCATTCAGGATATTTTCCGGAAGGTGGACGGACGGGTCATATTCGCTACTTTTGCGTCGAACATACATAGATTGCAGCAAGTTACTGAGGCTGCAGTCGCAAATGGCAGAAAAGTTGCCGTGTTCGGCCGAAGCATGGAATCAGCAATCACGATTGGACAAGAACTTGGCTATATCACAGCTCCAAAGGATACATTCATTGATGCTCAGCAAATCAACAGGTTGCCTGCCAACCAGGTCACGATTCTTTGTACCGGAAGCCAGGGCGAGCCAATGGCCGCTTTATCACGTATTGCAAACGGTACCCACCGTCAAATCCAGATTCAGCCTGGCGATACAGTCGTATTCTCGTCATCTCCAATCCCCGGGAATACCATCAGCGTCAACAGGACCATCAATATGCTGTCCCGCGCTGGTGCTGATGTCATCCATGGACCATTGAATGATATCCATACTTCTGGCCATGGCGGCCAGGAAGAACAAAAATTGATGTTGCGACTGATTAAGCCGAAATACTTTATGCCGATTCATGGTGAATTCCGCATGCAAAAGATGCATAGCAAGCTTGCTGCCGACTGCGGAGTGCCTGAAGAAAATTGTTTCATTATGGACAATGGTGAAGTTCTTGCTATTGGCGACAATGAGGTCGGTGTAGCAGGAAAGATTCCTTCTGGCAATGTTTATATTGACGGAAGCGGAGTTGGCGACATCGGCAATATCGTTCTTCGCGACCGACGTATTCTATCAGAAGAAGGTCTTGTCGTTGTGGTGGTAAGCATCAATATGAAGGAATTCAAGATTGCCGCTGGCCCTGACCTGATTTCACGCGGATTTGTCTATATGAGAGAATCCGGGGATCTGATTAATGATGCACAAAGCTTGATTAATAAGCACTTGAATAAAGTGATGGAAAGAAAAACTACTCAGTGGTCTGAAATTAAAAATGAAATCACTGATACACTTGCACCTTTCTTATACGAAAAGACAAAACGCCGCCCGATGATCCTGCCGATCATAATGGAGGTATAGCAAAAAACCGTTGCGACCATCGCAACGGTTTTTTTATATATAATTCCGGTGTATCCACGAAAAGAGCCTGGAGACAAGTATATGTTCGTTTGTAAGGAATCACAGCATAGTCAGCTTCTGTTACCATTAGAATCCATATTATTATTTTGGCCTGGTTTATTCTTCTTCCGTACAAAATAAATGATTGCTGCAACAATCGTTCCAACAATCAGGATAATGGGAAGATTGCCCACCAAAAATACGATGATTCCTGACCCGGCAGCAAGCAGAATATTAATGTTATCTGCAAACTGCTTCTGGATTTTCTGCCAGGTGTTAAGATTTTCATTATCGATTTTCGGGACAGCTACAAGAGTTTCCTGTAAAGAGATTGTTACCGTCGAGTATGCAGTCTGATTTTCGAGGTATTTCTTCCTTCCTGCGATCTGTTCGATTTCTTCCTGGACATCGGCCAAATCTGATGAAATCTTCAACAGGTCCTCAGTTTTCTGGGAATCTTTCATAAATTCAAGCAGCCTGGCTTCTACTGCTTTTTTCGATTTCAAGCGTGATTCCAGGTCAACATATTCCTCTGTAACATCCTGACCGCTCACGCGCCGATTATTGACCTGGACAGAAAGCCCCTGTGCATCATTCAAAAAGGCGTGGAAATGCTCCTGTGGAACCCTGAACGTCATCATGCCGCTTTGCTGTTCATCATCATAACGGTTAGAATCAGATTGAACAATATATCCATTGTAGCTTTGTGCCTTCTCTTCGAGTGAATTACGCGCATTTTCAAAGTTTTTCACAGTAATATCCATTTCAGCATTGAATATGACCATCCGCTGGGCAACAGTGTTCTTTTCTGATACACCGTCTTGATTCTCTGTTTCGGATTTATTCCCGGCAGCACGGTCCTGTTCTCCTTTTGCTGAAAAGCTGACCCTGTCCTCGCTGACATTTTCCGTTTCGGCAGACTTAGCGTCTTCCGCATTGTTCATTTCACTTTTTCCACTGGAAGATTCTCCCCCACTGCAGCCAGCTAGCAAAAATAATAACGAAATAAACATAAGCAAGTTTCTTTTCAACAATGGATAGCCCCCTAAATTTTTATCTTTATGTAATAGACGGCCTTTTTGTAAATATGTTACAAAATAAAAAAAGAAAGCCTTCACAAAGAAGACTTTCTATCCCGCATCCAGCATATTGAATTGTGCTTTTACAAGATCATGATATTCTCCCTGAAGCTCCATCAGCTGGTCATGATTTCCCCGCTCAATGATCAAACCATTTTCCAGCACGAAAATATTATCCGCTTCCCTGATGGTTGACAATCGGTGAGCAATGATGATTGCTGTCCTGCCTTTTAACAGTGTCTTGAGGGCTTTCTGGATTTTCACTTCTGTTTCCGTATCGATGCTTGCAGTCGCTTCATCCATGATCAGGATACGGGGATTTGCAAGCAATGCTCTTGCGAAGGATAGGAGCTGGCGTTCTCCCACTGAAAGGATATTTCCACGTTCTTCAACCTCTGTTTTATAGCCATTCGGCAGTTTGGCGATGAAATCCGCTGCCCCTACCGCTTCAGCAGCTGCCATGACTTCTTCTTCGGTGGCATCCGGCCTGCCAAAAAGGATATTATCATAGATCGTACCCGAAAAAATGAAGGTATCCTGCAAGACGATGCTGATATGTTCTCTAAGGCTGCCAATGGAAATTTCTTTCAGATCATATCCATCAACCAAAACCTTCCCTGATGTCGGATCATAAAACCGGCTGATCAGATTGGCTATTGTCGTCTTCCCTGATCCCGTATGCCCCACTAATGCCACTGTCTGGCCCGGCTGCATTTCAAGGCTGATACCCTTTAGCGCAGTCCGTTTTTCGTCATAAGAAAATACTACTTTATCAAATTTAATGTCACCACGTATGTCATCCAGTTCAATTGGATTATCTGTTTCAGAGACAATAGGCTTTTCATCAAGAAATTCAAAAATTCGTTCAGAGGATGCCATCCCCATCAGCAGCTGGTTATACACCTGCCCCAATCTTGATATCGGCTCCCAAAACATCCCTAGATAAAAGGCAAACGAAACAAATACACCGATGGAGATAGTATCATTTTGGATCAGGCTTGCTCCATACCAGATCAGCACTGCGGTCCCAAGGGCATTTGTCAATTCCACCATTGGACGGAACATGGCATTTTTCTGTGAAGCAGACTTCCAGCTTTGGAAGGTCTCATCATTTACACCATCAAAGAAGGCCATATTTTCATTTTCCTGCGTAAATGATTGTGTAACCCTTATCCCCTGAATGCTTTCATTCAAGTGGGAATTCAGCTTTGATTGCTTCATTCGTACATCCTGCCATGAGCGCCTGATATTCTTTCTCAGCTTCGTGGAGATCAGGAACATAATTGGCAAGATGATCATGATTGCCAATGTTAACTGTGGACTCAGCGAGAACAGGATAAAGAAGATCCCGATCAGGAGGACCATATCCATCAACAGGTTGATGACACCATTAGTGAACAATTCCTGAAGGGAATTGATGTCATTCATGATCCTTACCAGTATTGAACCAGCCGAACGCTGGTCAAAAAATCGGTGGGAAAGATTCTGTACATGGGTGAACAAGTGTTTGCGCAAATCATAAATGACATTTTGGCCCAGTTGATTCATCCAGCGAATCCTGAAAATATTTGCGATATAAGAGGCGGTATATAGGCCTCCGATGATAGCGACAAGCCAAAACAGCATCGTTTCATCCTTGTTTTTCACTGCCCTGTCAAGTGTGTAGATCCCAATCAAGATCGGAATCACAAGCCTTACCGCTGTCGTGATCAATACCATCGCAATCGACAGCGGCACAAGTGTCCTTTTATACGGCATCATATAGCTGAAAAGCCTTAGCATCTGTTTCCAGTTAAAAGGCTTATCGATAATCTGGTCTGTAGAATAGTGAAATCTTTTTAGCACTTGAGAATTATTTTTCCTGCTCAAAAACCTTCCCCCCTGCATTCTTGGTTATTAGCGATTGACGGATTGTGACTCAGGATATCAGCCAGTTTGTATCACCTTTTGACGGTCTTTGAACTGGATATCATAAATCTTTTGATATGTTCCGCCATTCTGGATCAATTGCTCATGTGTCCCGCGCTCGGCAATAGATCCATTTTCGAGTACAAGAATTTCATCTGCATGTTTGAGAGAGGATATGCGGTGTGCGATGATGAATGTCGTCCGTCCCTTCATGACTTCCAGTAATGCTTGCTGGATCTTGAACTCGGTTTCCATATCAACCGCACTTGTAGCATCATCCAGGATTAAAATACTTGGATTGACGCAAATTGCCCTCGCGATGGCGATTCTCTGTTTCTGGCCTCCGGATAGTCCCATGCCTCTTTCACCAAGAATCGTATCATATTGATCCGGAAGTTCCATGATGAAACTATGCGCCTGGGCCCTTTTGCCAGCTGCAATGATTTCATCCATTGTCGCATCCGGGTTACCATAGGAAATATTGGCTTTAATCGATGATGAAAACAAGAAAGATTCCTGAAGGACAATGCCAATATTGCTTCGCAGTGAGCGAACTGAATATTCCTTGATATCCTGGCCATCAATAAGAACCTGACCTGAAACCGGCTCATAGAATCTTGTCATCAGCTGGGTTATGCTTGTTTTCCCTGATCCTGTCGATCCAATCAGTCCAATTGTATGTCCAGGCTTTGCCTTGAAGGAAATATCATATAAAGCTGCATTTTCATCATCCCCGTAGCGGAGTGTGACATGATCGAATTCTACTTCTCCGGATAGCTTTTCAATCTGCAAAGCTCCCTTCTTTTCTTCAATCTCGGCGTCAGCCTCAAGAATTTCCAATAATCTTTCACCAGATGCCTTTGATTGCGAAAATAAATTCACCACGAATCCAAGGTTCATGATCGGCCACATAATATACCAGACAAGACTGTAAAATGCGACTAGTTCTCCTGGAAGGAGCGATCCGTCCATGACAAGAAAACCACCGTAACCCAATAACTGGACGACGCTTAAATTGCCGAGAAACTCCATGAGCGGAAAATACTTCGCCCAGATTTCAGATGTAAATAAATATTGATCCTTATAATTGCCGTTCGAATCATTGAATCTTCCAATCTCATAATCTTCACGCGACAGTGATTTTACCGTGTTGATTCCGCTGATATTTTCCTGGACCTTCGTATTCAATTTACCAAATGATTTACGAATTCCCCTGAAAGCTGGATGTACCGCCTTGTCAAACTTATATACGACCACTGCAAGAAAAGGAAGGGTCGCAAGTGTCACCAGAGTCAGCGGGATGGAATAATAGAACATTACAGAGAAACTTATGCCGATTAAAAGAACAAAACGAATCAATTCGGAGAACCCGAAGCTCAGAAAAAAGCGGAATCCTTCTACATCAGCCGTCAGCCTCGACATCAGATCCCCTGTCTTCGCATTGTCATAATATCGGAAGGAAAGAAATTGAAGCTTTTCATAAAGCGAATTCCTAAGTTTATATACAGAGTGAATTCCGAAAAGGTCCCCTGTATATTGATAAATATAAGTACAAACCCCTTTAACGATCATGAATCCCACGAAACCAGCTGCCAGAACCGGAATCATCTCATACCTTCCGCCAATGACGGCTTCGTCAATCGTAAGCTGAAGAATCATAGGATACACTACAGTAATTGCTGTTACGATCAACATAAATAAAATCGACCATATAAAGTAATTTTTGTAAGGCCAATAATACTCCTTCAGTTTTTTGAATGTCTCCATTCATTTCCCTCCTTTGGAAAAGCTTAACAAAAAGAAAAGGCACGTATACATTAATATATCGAGTTTCGAAATATTTTTCCAGCTTTTTTTAAGAATTTTTTTATTTTTTTGTATATGGGAATTATCTGACTTTATAGGTAGAAAAATTGGTGGATTTACTTCTTTTGTGGTTGAGTAAGTGAGAAAAACATAGCAACATAAGGGTACCATTAGACAAGAAAGATACCCTTATGAGAGGGAAAAGAGAAACATAAGGGTGCCTTTAGCCGAGAAAGATACCCTTATGAGAGGGAAAAGAGAAACATAAGGGTACAATTAGCCGGGAAAGATACCCTTATCAGAGAGAAAAGAGCAACATAAGGGTGCCTTTAGCCCAGAAAGATACCCTTATCAGAGAGAAAAGAGCAACATAAGGGTGCCTTTAGCCGAGAAAGATACCCTTATGAGAGAGAGAAGAGCAACATAAGGGTGCCTTTAGCCCAGAAAGATACCCTTGTAAGAGAGAAACGAGCAACATAAGGGTGCCTTTAGCCCAGAAAGATACCCTTATGAGAGAGAGAAGAGCAACGTAAGGGTGCCTTTAGCCCAGAAAGATACCCTTATGAGAGGGAAAAAAGCAACATAAGGGTACCATATTAGCCGAGAAAGATACCCTTATCAGAGAGAGAAGAGCAGGATGACGCAGAGCGATCCTTAAGACTTGAATCCAAAATGTCCGACAGATTCCTCTGTCGGACATTTCCTTGGCGATTTACTTTGGAAGTTAGACTCGTTCTAGCGAACATTCTCATGACGATTTCCTTGAAAAAAGTCCGAGTTCTCGAACGTAAAAGAAAGATGTTGATCAACCATCATTCGTTGTTTTCCGTTTCATCGATTATTCTGACCAGGCGCTTTTCCAGCATCTTCATTCCGCTTCCGCCAGCCTGGAAATGCCTTAAGAGACCATTTTTGTCAAAAAGGTAGTAAGCTGGCACGTACTTGTTTTCAAATGCATCCGTCAATTTAAGATTGTCGTCAATGAAGATGGGCTGGGTAATCTGATGCTCTGCTGCTGTCTGTTTGATTTCATCCATATTCATGTCCTGTTCTGACCGCGGCATATGGACAGACATCACATTCAGTTTGTCTTTATAAGTATCTCGGAGTTCATTTACCATTGGCATTGCTACCTTGCATAGATGGCAGCTGATCGACCAAAAGTGGATCAGCGCAGGCTTTTCGCCGACCAGCTGTTCTCTCGTTATCTCACCATTCAGCCATTCAGTGGCTCCTGATATTTCAGGCATAGTCTGACGCAGTCTCATATCGAACACCTCTTTTTTGGGAATGATAGATTCTCAATCTATTTACTATTATATTCGATATACTCCCTTAATAAATCAACGGCGGTTTTGATCGCTTCTTCATCAGGATTCAGCCTGGAATGATGCAGTCCGTAGCCCGAGTTTACACCCAGCCAGAACATGATTCCGGGAATTTCTTTAAGCATATAGCCAAAATCTTCCCCAGTCATTGCTTCCTTACACACGACCACTTCAATGTTTTCCTTTTTTTCAGCAAAGGCAATGAAGTCACGCGCTATTTCTTCATTATTATAAACCTGGTGATACATGGCACCATAGTCAATTGAGGTTTTGCATTGGTAACCAATTTCAATGCCTTTTACAAGTGCCTCGATTCTTTCCTTGACTCTTGCCATTGATTCCACAGACAGCGTTCGGATTGTACCCTCCAGCCTTGCTGTTTCAGCAATGATGTTTTGAACGGTGCCACCGGTGATTTTTCCTATTGTTACCACCGCACTATCAAGTGGATCGACATTTCTTGAGACAACCGACTGAAGCTGGTTCACAAGTGCACATGCAGCGACAACCATATCATTGGTTTGATGAGGATATGCAGCATGTCCCCCTTTCCCCTCAAGGTCAATGAACAACTCAGATGTATTGGCAAACAACAGCCCTTCCCTTGTTGCAATTGTTCCCACTGGATATTCAGGGGCAATGTGCAAGGCAATGATCAAATCTGGTTTCCATTCCTGCATGATATTTGTCTTCAGCATTGGTTCAGCGCCACCCGGACCTTCTTCCGCCGGCTGGAAAATAAACAGTAAATGATCATCAATTGGGTTCTCGACAAAGTAAGTTATCAGCCCAAGGGCGATTGTCATATGGAAGTCATGGCCGCAAGCGTGCATTTGGCCTTGATGAAGGGATTGGAATTCTAGTCCTGTTGCTTCTGAGATCGGCAGTCCATCGATATCTGCCCTGTATCCGATTGTTTTTTTGGGATTCGTCCCTTGGATTTTGACAAATATACCCGTTTTCCAAGTCTTTACTACAATCCGGTCAAGGGGAAGATTCTTCAGATAATCAAGTAGATAAGCCTGCGTCTTGAACTCCTTGAAACCAAGTTCAGGAATCTGATGCAAATCTCTTCTAATTTTAATGAATGTGTCCCAATTCATATCGTTCTCTCCTTATAAAAGAAAGCGCGGACCAATTATCCACGCTTTCTATCATGCTTGCTATTAAAGCTGGCGAAGTTCCTGCTTGATTTCAGTTTTTGATTTCGTTTTTTCGTCAATTTCCTTAATGACGCGTGCTGGTGTTCCAGCAACAACTGTGTATGGAGGCACATCGTCAATGACAATAGCGCCTGCAGCTACAACAGCTCCTTTTCCTACTGTTACCCCTTCAAGGACTACTGCGTTAGCACCGATGACGACGTCGTCCTCAACCACGACTGGCTTTGCTGAAGGTGGCTCAATGACACCCGCAAGTACGGAGCCTGCACCGATATGGCAGTTCTTTCCGACTGTTGCACGCCCGCCCAGAACGACGTTCATATCAATCATCGTGCCTTCACCAATAACAGCACCGATATTGATGGACGCTCCCATCATGATTACAGCGTTGTCACCGATTTCCACCTGGTCCCTGATGATGGCGCCTGGTTCAATGCGAGCTTTGATATTCTTCATATCCAGCAATGGAATGGCAGAATTCCTGCGGTCGTTTTCAACGACATACTCTTCGATTTTTGCCTGGTTCGCTTCAAGTGCCTGATTGATTTCAGCCCATTCACCAAAAATGACACCTGTGTTTCCGGAGAAGAATGTCTTTGAGTTCTCGCCGAAATTAATACCCTCAAGATCACCTTTGATATAAACCTTTACCGGTGTCGCTTTTTTGCTATTTTGAATGAACGAAATAATTTCGTTCGCATCCATCATTTTCATAGACTTTACCTCCAATTATGTATGTGTTGTCACAGGCTCTTCTTTTCGACGCCTTGCTAATGTACTAAAGCAATCGAATGAAAACAGCCTTTTCTAAAAATTACTTTAACAAACAAAAGTTTTTAAAACAAGAAAAACTAATTATCGTTTTTCTTTGAATCGACTATGTGTTCCTTGACGATTTCAATAAAGGCCTGAACCTGCTTTAACTGGAAGGCTGATTCGTAGCCAAGGAGCCAGGTGTCCCTTCCTAATGGTTCATTGTTTTCGTCATGAAGCGGTACTTTGAAGATATCCTTTTCAGCCCCATTGAGTGTAATTGCCGGGAGGATGGCGTAGCCAATCCCATTGAAGGTCATTTGTTTACAAGTTTCAATCTGGTCGACAATGATTGTTCTTTTAGGCGCTGTCTGGAATTGCCGCAGCCACCAATCCTGGATTTCCTGATAGTAATTCGAATCACTTTTAAACTGGATGAACGGCCGGTCTGTATCCAGGACTTGCTCCGGACTTGTGATTTCTGTGTCAACCAGGTAAAGGCTGTCTTTGAAAAGGTGGATTTTGACACCCTTCCAGTCTGGTGTTCCCCTGATAATGCCGATGTGGACCTGGTCCTCATAAAGCGCCTTGGATATTTCACTGCTCCAGCCCGTCACAAGCGAGATTTTCGCCTGTGGATAACGGCTTACATATTTCTTCAACACCTGTGGCAGCCAATTTTGCCCGACAATTGAAGCGACAGCTATTTTAAGGGTTCCATACACTTCTGAGTTTAATGCATGGATCGTTTCTCTCGCTTTTTCTTCCCTGGCGATGGTCTCATTGACAAATTGAAGGACGACCTCTCCTGCAGGAGTCAAAGTAAGCCCCTTCTGGGAGCGAAGGAAAAGCTTGGTGCCCCAATCCTTCTCAATTGATTGAAGACGCTGGGACAAGGCTGGCTGTGAGACAAACAGTCTCTCCGCTGCCTTCCTCATATTCATCTCCTGTGCAAGCACTGACAATAAATGAAATTCCGAAATTGATGACATCGTTTACCCTCTTTAAATGTTTTTCAACTATATAGTACCATTCTCATCGATTATTTTATAAGGCTCTTTTCTAATACTTTGTTGCTATTGACCACAATATGGGATTGAATGACCTAGTTTTCATTTAAATACATGCTTATAATCAGAAAAGAGCTTGCATACTTAAAAACGAACTGCAAAATGGCTTTATAGCACGTTAAAATCGGCTTTAAGATTTTAACAACAATCTTTACGAAAACAGACTTTATAAACAAAAACTGCAGAAGCTTCAATCTGCAGTTTTTTCTTCTTTTGGCAGAAATAAGATGAACAGCAAGCTGACGACTGCGAATATGAACACGACAATATAGACAGAATGCAGTGCATTTGTCAGTGCGTCCTGGAGGATCGTTTTCATGCCAGCAGAAAGCTTTTGGCGTTCCGCCTCATTGAGCAGCACATTTGCTGCATCTATCGAAAGATCCTGGTCTTCTGCTCCATGCTTTTTCATATAGCTGAGGATGCTGCTGTTGAGAACTCCGCCGAGCAGTGCTGCACCAACGGTATTGCCAAGGTTCCTCATGAACATATTTGCGGCGGTAGCGATTCCTCTCTGCTGCCAGGTGACCGTACTTTGAATAGAAACGATGAAAGCCGTGCTTGTCAGTCCCATCCCTACTCCGACGAAAAACGACCCTGCTGCAGCCCATAACGGACCTGCCTCAGGTGTCAAAGTGACAAACAGAATGCTGCCCAGGATCAGGGATGCTCCGCCAAAAAGGGAAGTTTTACGGTATCCGATACTCAGTAACAGCCTCCCGCTGGCTGCTGAAGCAATTGGCCAGCCAATCGACATTGCCGTCAGGGTGAAGCCTGCTACGATCGGGGACCGCTCCATGACACCCTGTACGAATGCCGGTAAAAAGCTTGATATGCCAATCAGCATGACGCCCGTAGTCAATGAGGTCATATTGGCAATGAAAATGGATTGTTCCCGCCAAATATTAAACGGCATCATAGGCTCTTCTGCCCTTTTCTCTTGAAGAATGAAGAAAATGAATCCAAGGACGCTCAGGCTGATGAGACCGATTGTTTTCGGTGAAGTCCAGGCCCAGTTCGCTCCAGCTTCTACAAGGACAATCATCAAGGAACTAATAGAGATTGTCAGCAGGATAGCACCCGGATAATCGACTTTATGCTTCTTTTTCTCGATATTTTCATGAAGGTATAACCATAGACCCGCGATTGCGAGTATACCAAGCGGAACATTGATCCAGAAAACATATCTCCAGCTTGCATATTCCACAAGGAGGCCTCCGAGTGCCGGGCCTGATACAGCTGAGATTCCCCAGACACTGGAGAGATAGCCCTGTACCTTTGCCCGTTCCTCCCTGGAATAAATGTCCCCGACAATTGTTGTGGCAATCGGCATGACAGCGCCTGCGCCAAAACCCTGGATGAAACGGTATAAGATCAACATCTCCATCGTTTCTGCCGTACCGGACAGGATGGATCCAATCAGGAACACAATGATACCAAAAGTCAGTATTGGCTTCCTTCCAAATAAATCAGAAAGTTTCCCATAGATAAGGACCGTAACAGCATTCATCAGCAAATATGCTGAGAAAACCCAGCTGTATAATGCAAACCCGCCAAGATCCCCGACAATAGCCGGCATCGCGGTTGACACTATAGTCCCTTCCACGGCTCCCATGAACATGGCGAGCATGACTGTTGCCAGGACATATGGCCGTTTCGTTTCTTTTTTCACAGTCTTTTGTTCAGCTTGTCCCATACTTACACCTCGAAAAGTAAAAAATTCAGCTCCCGTATCCGGGAGCTGCCTCATGCACTATTTTTTATTCATTCTTTTCACTTCGTTCGTCAATTTCTGCAAAACAGTCCGTCTTGTCAGAATTCCTTCAAAAATCCCTGATTCATCTTCTATACATAGAAACGGATAATCTACCAGCAGATCAAGGGAAGATTGCAAATTGGAATGGACATTGATCCTGGGGATTTCAGTGTTCATCGCGGTTTCAACTTTTTTAGTATCAAGCTGCTCAAATTCAATTCTCTCGAGTCCGAGGATGGAATCCATAATGATAGGTGTACTGATCAAACCCATTAAACGATAATGTGGATCCAGTACAGGAATTGCAGTATATCCGCTCTTTGTCAAGACAAGGAGGGCGTGCTCAAGACTATTGCCGACTTGGACGTGGGCTACACGTTCAGAAGGAATCATCAGGTCCTTAACCGATAATCCCAGAAATTCACCGCTGTAAAGACTAATCATGGCGAAAACTCCCTAAAATGGATTTCTTTCCATTTCATTTTATCATAAATTATATAGTGGTGCTTTTATTTAGTTTGCTCCAAAGAATAATAAAAAGCGCAAGCGCCTCTTTCAAAGCGTTGGAGCTTGCTGGTATCCACACCTAATTGTTTTTATTATTTCCTAAAGAACAAAAAAGGACCACAAAATGAGGCCCTTTTGTTATGGATCTTTGATTACTGAATAAGGTCAAAGATCTCAATCGTAATCATGTCGATGTTATCGAACTGGTATTTCTTCGGCTTTTCCTTGTCGTTGTAAACTTCCAGTTCATATGTTTCCGTTTTTGGATGGTATGTAACCTGGCATTTACGCTCCCCATTTACCTCAAAAAAGCGCTGGGAAGGCTCCCCTCCATTAGACTGCTCTTGCAGATTCTTTAAACGGGTGATGATTCCTTGAAGCTGTGACATTGCTCCCTCTCCTTTCAAGACAAAAACCAATAACTTATCAATAGATTTTGCAATTGGCCTATTTATATCCATGTAAAATGATTTCAGAATTTTCTATACATAATTCTTTACATGTCAATATTAACAGAATAAAATATTGTCAGACGATGTACAAGTAAAAGCTCTAAGAAAAGGAGGGATTTTTTGAAAAAGCCAGTACAAATATCACAAAATGTCTATCTTATTGATGATTATGATCTCAAGATGGAAGAACGTACAGGAACCTATGTATTGACTGAGGACAAGGTTACCATTATCGAAACTTCCGCGAGTCCATCCATTCCCTATATCCTTGAAGGCTTGAACATACTCGGAATATCCCCGGCAGATATATCATACATAATCGTTACGCATATACACCTCGACCATGCTGGCGGTGCAGGTTTGATGCTCAAACACTGTCCAAATGCAAAAGTCATCGTTCATCCTAAGGGTGCCAGACATCTCGCCGATCCTTCCAGACTGATTCAGGGAGCAAAAGCGGTTTATGGCAAAAAGTTTACCGACCTGTTCGATCCGATTGTTGAGGTACCGGAGGATCGTTTGCTCATCAAAGGAGAGGGCGATACACTGAAAATCAGCGAGAAGCTGACGCTTGAGTTTCTGGATACTCCCGGCCATGCCAATCATCACCTGAGCGTTTATCATCCTTTAACAAAAGGGATTTTTTCAGGTGATACTGCCGGGATCTTTTATCCGCAGCTTTACCGTGAAGGAATTGAATTCTACCTTCCCACCACATCGCCAAATCAATTCGATCCGGGAAAAATGCTTGAATCCATGAAAAAATATAAGGAATTGGGTATCGAAAGAATCTATTTTGGTCATTATGGCATGTCGGAAAGACCGGCCGAAGCTTTCAGGCAGGTTGAGCATTGGCTTGAAATATTCATTCAGGAAGCAGAATTAGCTTTCTCAGATAAAAATCAACGTGAAAAGCTAGTCGAAAATATAACAAAAAACATTTATGATAAAATACGTTCCCATTTAAAACAGCAAGGTCTGGCTGACAGCCATCCGATCTACGAGCTGCTCTTCCTTGACATCAATGTAAGTGCGATGGGACTGGCACATTATTTAACAAAACTGAACGGAGGAAGCTATTAATATGAATGACATCATCGTGTATACACAAAATGATTGCCCTCCCTGCAAGATCATTAAAATGTTCCTGACTGAATTCGGTTTTTCTTTTACCGAGAAGAACATCAATGAAGATGACAGCAGCAGACAGGAGCTGACTCAGACTTACAACTCCTACTCAACCCCTACGATCGTCATAGGTGAAGAAGTCATCACAGGGTTCGATCTGGAGCGGTTAAAAAAAGTCCTGGATATAAAAGATTAAAGTCGGTTACCTTTGATTCATAATGCTTGCGAAAAAAACCATAAAAGAAGAGGTGCCCTCGAGTGCACCTCTTCCACCTTTATAATAGCCCAACTAAAATGGTCCTGTTTTCGCTCCGGAATACCACTCCTAATTCCATGAATGTTTTCAATGTCGAGAAATTTGGTCCAAAAACGATTTCACCAATGAACGGCTTTTCTTCACTTTCTGGTTTAGCAGCCTGCTGATCTTTCATTTTTTCTGGATATGCCTGTTTGATTACTTCCTCGGGCACCTGATCATACAAATATTCAGCAACCTTCCATCCATCCTTTTCCTTAATGAGCTTCAATCCTTCATAATGATCCTCATAGTTTACAGGTCCTTCCTCAGCAGACGGAAAAAATTCGACAACGTATATTTCATCTTCAGATTCCACCACTTTTGTTTTATCGGAAAATGCATAAAATGGGATATAATATGGTGCTATGTCGGTCCCATATGTCTGGAAATCATTTTCCTGGCCGACAACGTTCTCATCAATGAATCCTGACTTGTACGCATCTGTAAAATAAGGGTCAAGGATGCTGTCAATTTCCTCCATCGTCCTCCCTTTTTCACTTAACGAGACCTGTGAATCAAAAGCTTTCCCGAGGAATTCGAAAACTTCTTCCCTGCCATGCAGATCTGATTGTGCATATGCATTGGCCGGGACGAACAAAACAAAAAATCCAAATAATAGAGATAATAGCTTAGAACGCTTGTCCATTTTCTCCCCCTCTTTCTTGATGACTAATACATACAATATTACCAAGATTTACCCTCTATGATTATGAAATTTTTTCGTAAAATAACTTCAGCATCTGACATAAAAAGCGGCTTCTTATTCTCAAATTACCCTATACTGGCTCGAACTAACGCAAATATTGAAAAAATTGTTGGTTTATCAGGGCAAAAAAAAATAACCCCCAAACTTGGAGGTTAATACCTGGCTGTGGTCACCGCAAAATAAATGATGAACAACAGGGCAATTGAAAGGACAATGATATAGGTTAAAAAGATTGGATTGCGGATATATGCGTGCTCCTGGACGGCGCCTGGAACCTGGGAATCGAGATTTCCCTGCGCTCTTTTCTGTCCCTTGCCTAATGCCCAGGTATAGAACAGACCGCCAGCCAGCACACCCGCACCTGCTAGTAAAAGCATTGTTGTATAGATACTCATATAAATCCCCCTTTATAGAAGGCTGTATATATAAATTGTGCTTAATCCGCTTTCCTATTCGCCGATCACCCTGTCAAAATAACCCTTCCCTTACATGTAAAAAAGATGCACTTAAGTCAACGAACAAAAACTCCTTTTCGTTCAATGGAAGCGAAAAAGTCCTTATGACTTCTCCAGTTTCTATGTCACTGTAGCGATCTGAGAGGATCCCTTTTTTTCCGCCTCTCATCCGGATGATATTCTCAAGAAAATATGGGCGCCAGCTCCAGTTCTTATTTTCGTATTCCGGCTGCAAAAGCCACTCATTCCCTGCTTTATAAAGATTAGGTGATAGCTGGAATCCGTCTTCATCACAGACATACATGCGGAAAGCAACCCCATCCATACGATCACCGAGAGCCATCAGTAACTCACTTGGATTCTGTTCTTTTCTATACTTGCTGATCAATTCCTGAAACCTGCTGTTCAATTCTATCCGCAAATCATAGAATGACTGAAGCCGTTTCTTCTCGGATAAAATAAACCCGTGGATTTCACCCTTCAGCTTATCCTTGAGGATCTCTTTGTCCACTAATCCATGATCAGGTTTTTTTAAGTAAAATCCTTGATAGAACCTGCCGCCGTTCTTCCAGGCAAATTGCAGCTGGTATGGTGTTTCAATGTTTTCAAACAATATCGCGGCGCCAATTTTACGGGCGAGGATGGATAAGGAATGTAGAACATCCAGGTAAGCTGGTCCGCCGTTATTGGATCGGAGTGAGGACATATCAATTTTTAGTATTTCTGGTTCTATGCCTGCTATACGGTTTAAATAACTGCTTTCGCTGCCTACTTTATCCATCGCGATTTTTATTCCGTAAGATTTATAATAATTGATTAGATGCTCGATATGGCTTTGGACATGGCGATCAGATATTTCAAGGACAATATGATCTGGACGAACACCTTTATCCTGGTAAGACAGAATCAATTGCAAAAAACCTTCCCCATCGTCCAACATCAATAATGCCGCATCCCTGTTAACAAACCACAATAACTCCTGCTCGCATGCACTAGAAGCTATTTCAAGAGCTTTGCTAAGTACAGCATTCTCCACTTCAATCCGGTATTCTTCCGGTATCGAGTCATCATCAAAAAAAGATCCAAGACTTATTTCTTCGTTTTTGCCTACATAACGGCCTAAAATTTCGTACCCGATGATTTTATGTTCTTCCGCATTAAAAATCGGCTGAAAGTATGGTACAACGTGCTCAAGGTCGGTTAATATATCAAGAGCATCCAAAAAACTCAAACCTCCCTTCAAAATTTGCGCATTTTCTATTCCATTACTTTGATATGAACGATTTTACCACAATATGATAAATCCCTCAGTTACACTGTTTCCATTTTCCACAAGTCATAAAAGCCTCCAGATGGCCAAAGATAAAAGCAGAGCTTATGGAAGGATGATGACATGAAACCGTGGCATTTCATCGGCATTATTCTTCCATTGCTTGGATGCAGTCACGGCTCGCCCGCCGAAAACCAAATCAAGACCCTCAAGACAGACCATGAACCAATCGTTATCAAGGAAGTTCCTGAACAGATTCAGGAACTGGCGGTCCCGAAACCAGAACAAAAACCAAAAGTACAGCATCAGCGTGACAAACAGATAATGATGAATGTACCCTTGATTATACAAAATCCAGAATTAAAATATGGGTGTGAAGTAACCAGCCTGGCCATGATGCTGAAGTATGCCGGGGCTGAAACGAATAAAATGAAGCTTTTCAATGAGATTAAAAAAGATAATGATCCACTGAAGCGTTCTGCAAATGGGGATATCATAAGCTGGGGCGATCCAGCTGATGGCTTTGTTGGAGATATGACAGGGAAACGCGCAGGGTATGCAGTTTTTGATAGGCCTATGGAAGAGTTGATCAACAATTATCTCCCAGGCCGGGCCGTGAATTTGACCGGCAAAAACTTTGAGACTGTTCTGAATCATGTAGCTTCCGGTTATCCAGCCGTCATGTGGACGACAGGTGACTATCGTCTTCCGGATCGCTGGGAATCATGGACACATGGCAACGAAGTCATAAAAACGCCACTCGACTTACACGCAGTCGTCCTTGTTGGTTTCAATGACACGACTGTCTATCTGAACGACCCTCTTTCAGGCCGAAAACAAGTGCCTGTTAACAAGCAGCGTTTTATTGAAACATGGAAAGCGATGCAATCAAGAGCAGTCAGTTACCGTTAAAAAATCGATAAAGGCTGGATTCCTTCCGGCCTTTCTCTTTTATTTCCCTCCGCTCTTCCTCTCAAGCGATTTATGAAGTTTGGCAATAGAATGGACGATTGTCCTCTTCTTATTAAAACCTTTTGCTGTTGCCGACACCCCATTAAAGACAGCGATTGAGTTCCCCCAAGTTCCTAAACGGTCAAAACCGGAAACAAAAACTTTTAAATAGCCATTTTTCATGGGTATGAACATTATTTCCATTCTCATATCATAATATTTCATCAACAACACCTCTTTTACCGAAAGGACAAGTCATACTTTTCCTTTCTCTTCCCCAGAGTCATGATCAAGAAACACAAAAATGAATTCCTTCCCTAAAATGGCACTTCTTTTTTCCATGTATGTTTGCTAGTATAGTAGAGAAAATTTGGAGATAGGTTGGTATTTTTCATGTCTGAGCAAATCACCCGGAGGAAATTTATAAAAAAGGCAGTCGGCACATTATTGACTGCAGGCGGACTCACCGCTGGCGGCTATTTCTATGCCCGGGAAGTCGAGCCTCGGATGCTTGATATCAAGCGCCATACTATCAGGAGCGCCATGCTTCCGGCAGGATTTGATGGAGTGAAGATCATCCAATTCAGCGATACTCATATTGGTTTTCAATATACAATTGAGCAGCTTGCGAAGCTGGTTGCCAAAATCAATGAACTGAATCCGGATTTGATTGTTTTTACAGGCGATTTACTTGATGACCCCCGGCACTTTACAGAAAAGAAAAGGACAATCATCACACTGTTACAACAGTTAGAGGCCCCTCTTGGAAAATTTGCTGTATATGGAAATCACGATCATGGAGGATATGGTTCTGATTTATATAAACAAATGATGGAGCAATCAGGTTTCACCTTGCTGCTGAACGATTCTGCTGATGTCAGGCTTCTTGATGGCAGTTCGATCTGGATTTCCGGCATTGACGATGCCATGCTTGGCAAGCCAAATCTGGCAGAGGCTATGTCCAAAATACCTAATGAATCCTATACCATCCTCTTATCCCATGCTCCAGATAAAGCAGATGAAGCAGCACAATATTCTATTCAATTGCAGCTGAGCGGCCACAGCCACGGCGGACAAATCCAGATACCCTTTTACGGTCCACTGGTTACCCCGCCATTTGCCGAAAAATACGTAGAAGGCTTCTATGACGGAGGAAACAACAAGGAATTTAAACTATATGTGAATCGCGGACTGGGAACAACCAGGCTTCCGTTCAGGTTTTTGTCACAGCCTGAACTTACATTATTTACACTCCGCCACAAAAAAACAAGCAGCTGATCAGCTGCTTGTTTTCATTATGAATCTCTCTTCTGCTTCCATTACTTTTAATGGTCTTGCAAAAAAGAACCCCTGGGCTTTTTCGCAATCGGCATTTGTAAGGAATTCTACCTGGCTTGGTTCTTCAACACCTTCGGCAATCACTTCCATGCCCAGGCTTTTGCCAAGGTGGATAATGGTTGTTATGATGGCGGCATCCTTGCCGTTATACTTTATATCCCCTATGAAACTCTGGTCAATCTTCAATACATCAATAGGAAACTGCTTTAAATAACTGAGTGATGAGTAGCCTGTCCCAAAATCATCAACGGAAATTTTGATTCCTAGATCTTTCAAACGTTTCAAGGTTGGGATTGTTTCTTTCGTATCCTGCATTGCTCCTTCTGTAATCTCAATTTCCAGAAGGCCAGGATCTATATCATGCTGTTCAACCGCATTTTTAATCACCCTGACTAAATCCAGCTGCAAGAATTGCTTCGGGGATATATTGACCGCAATCCTGATTGGTCTCCCTGCCTTCTCAGACCATTCCCTGATTTGACGGCATGCCCTGTCAATTACCCAGTTGCCGATCGGGATGATCAACCCGGTATCTTCTGCAAGCGGAATGAATTCAGCAGGAGAAATAAAGCCAAACTCAGTGCTGTTCCATCGAAGCAAAGCTTCAAAGCTGGAAATTTCATTGGTAATTAAGTTCACCTGCGGCTGAAAATAAAGTTCCAGTTCTTCCCGTTCGATGGCTTTTCGCAAATGGGCCTCAAGGGTAACGACATTGATTCCTGTTGATTGCATGTCTGACCGATAAAATTGGTAGTGTGCTTTCCCTTTTTCTTTAACGCTATATAATGCTTCATCCGCATATTTAATCAAGGATTCAGCGTCCCTGCCATCATTGGGATATAGACTGATTCCAATGCTTGGTGTTATATAATACTCCTGGGAATTGAAATAAAAAGATTCGTTGAATCCGGATAATATTTTTTGTGCAAATTCACCTGCGGCCAGCCTTCCTGTTTCTTCAAGGACAATGATGAATTCGTCACCGCCTTGTCTGTACACAGTACAGTTTTCTTTTTGGATTTCGACCAGTCGATCGGCAACCTGTTTCAGAATCTGGTCGCCAACAAGATGACCCAGTGTATCGTTCAAATACTTGAACCGATCGATATCAAGAAAGAGAAGGGCGAATGGATTTTTTTGCTTCATTCGGCTTTTGACAAGACTATCAAGATGATCGAGAAGTGCCCTTCGGTTTTGCAGCCCTGTAAGCTGATCGTGGAATGCCATGTATCTTATCAACTCGGTATTTTTAGCCTGTTCGGAAAGGTCCCGTATGATGATATACATGCCTTTTATTTCAGAATGAATCACAATTGGTATCGTCTTCAAATGGACTGTCAGGAAATTGCCCTTTCGGTGCATGAAGCGGCAATCAAGCGATTCCTTTGCATTTCCATGTTTCGTATCAGCCAAAAGTTCGTGGAATGGCGGCAGGTCACTCTCGCAAATCAAGCTGGTGATCTTCCTCGATTTAAGCTGTTTGACCGTATAACCGGTCAATATTTGCGCAGCTGGGTTGACATCAAGGATTTTTCCTTTTAGATCGATTGAAAAAACCGCATCAAGATTATGGTCGATAAGTGAACGATAGCGCTGCTCACTGTCAATCAATCTATTCTTTTCCTTCATCGTTTCGGTAATATCCCGGGTTACCGCTACAACATATTGAACGTCCCCTGAAACATTCTTCACCGGGGTCAGCAGCGTCTCACCAAGAACCTGTTTTTCATTTTCTAGATCAACTTCATGATGGAAAACGACTTCCTCACCAGTTTTCACGGACTTTACATACTGCTGCTGCAAATGGGCAAACCGGTCAACAGGCAATACTTCCTTCATCGTCTTGCCAATATCACGCGGGTCCATTCCCGCGTGAAGCAGCCCGTTTTCATTCGCAAATAAGTAACGGAATTGAAATCCCGGTTCTACCTTCATGATAAAAACAAGATCCGTCACATGTTTAAAGATGATATCTGAAATCATCTGTTCTATTTTATTGGGAGCTGGTGTGCTCCTCCTTTTTGTGATTCGTGATTGCTTCATCTGATCCATCTAACCATCCTCATTCCAGAAGTACGTTCGTACCTGGTCCATGATCCGAAATAGTTTTATATCCCTATTTTACCTTTTTGAATAAGGAAAAACGATACTATTTTTTTAATATTTACAAATTTTCGCTAAAAATCGACATCCGGAAACCGCAGGGTGACCTTCCTCTCCAACAGGCATAAGCTGATTCAGAGGAGGAGATTTTATGTATCATATTGTTAAAAAAGGCGAGTCTTTGGTCGTTATCGCAGCTAATTACCGCCGGCCCATCGGCCAAATCCTGTCTGCGAATCCCGGAATCATCAACCCGGCGCTCATCTATCCAGGCCAGCGGATTTCAATTCCCGGACTTCCAGAGCCAGCTTCCATTCCTTATTCCATTTCGGTATCATTAACCAGCAAAAGGCTCAGTTTATCCAGAGCAGGCCATACAGTAAAAACCTACCCAGTCGGCATCGGGAAAATGCTGACTCAAACCCCGGTCGGTGAATTTGTCATTGTCAACAGAGAACCCAACCCAGGCGGGCCTTATGGCGTAATGTGGTTATCACTTTCCAAACTTGGGTATGGAATCCATGGGACAAATAATCCTGCCTCCATCGGCAAGTTAGTTTCAAAAGGATGTATACGCATGCATAATAAAGATGTCCTCGAATTGGCCCGGCAAGTACCCAATGGAACAAGAGTAACCATCAGACCATAATAATGCTCGATGATAGGCTTCTATTTCTCAAAAAGCCAAATAAAGGGTATAATAGAAATATGGTTAAAAAGGACTTGCATAAGTCCTAACGAAGAAAGGAGCCTATCCAATTGAAGAATGAAAGGAACAATATTCCCCAACTCCGTCCAACGATTGAGAACCTCTCGCAAGCAATCTTCACCGTGAACCGTCATGCCAAGACTGCTCCAAATGCGAAATTTCTTTATCAGTTAAAACATGATGCGATAAAAAAAATGCTCAGGGAAGGAAAAGCCAAAAAGGCTGGTCTTCATTTTTCAAACAATCCGAGGAACAGTCAGCAGCAGTCAGACGTACTCGTGGTTTGCGGAGATTATACATTCCATATCCCGCCGACTAAGCAGGACTTTGAACTGCTGCCCCATCTGGGAAAGCTTGATCAGACAGTCCGGAATCCGAAAGCATCGATCTCATTGACCAATGCAAAGAAATTATTGTCATCCTACACTGGTTTAAAGGAGGCACAGGAAGCTTCCAGTACTGCCAGGACAAGAAAATATGCAAAGCCAGTATTCAAAAAGCTTGGCGAAAGATATCCTTAAAAGAAAGCTGGAAGCCCAGCTTTCTTTTTTTGATAGCCAATCTGCCTTATAAAATTAATTCATCAATCTTCAGGACCAGCTGTGCGATCTCCGGCTTGCTGATCTGGGCATCCGCACCCACAACACTTCCCTTATGGCGCAGCTCGTTCGTGATCAACGAAGAGAAGATGATCACCGGGAGCTTTGACAGAACCGGATGCTCCTTTATCCTCTTTGTCAGATGATGGCCATCCATCTGCGGCATTTCAATATCCGTGATCACAAGCTGGACTGCCCCTGGCAGCTCCTGTGGATTTCCTGCCAGGTGTTCAAGATAAGTGATTGCATCCTGCCCATTCTCGAAGAACTCCAGGTTATCGAATCCTGCTTCACTCAATGTGTCATGAAGCATTTTTCTCAGCATCGCAGAATCCTCTGCAATCACGATTTTTTTCAATGAACGCTCTCTCGGCCCCAGCTTTTTGACATCACTGATTTTTACCCCAGAATCAGGATTGATCTCAAGAAGAATCTTTTCAAAGTCCAGGAAAAGAACCATCTCTCCTCCCAGCTTGATCACACCGATCACCTGGCTCTCCTGTCCCTGATACAGATCAGATGGTTTCTCAATCTGAGTCCATGAGATACGATGAATTTGCGAAACTGTATGGACGTGGAATACCGTCTTTTGCCGATTGAATTCCGCTACTATGAACTTATCCATTTGAGGATTGGCAGATTGAGGCAGTCCTAAAGCAGACGCCACATTAATGACAGGAAGCACCTCTCCCCTCAGTTCCATGATTCCCTCCACAAATGGATGTGACTGTGGAATCTCCACGACAGGCACCGGATTGAGGATTTCTTTTACTTTCATGACATTTATGGCAAATTTATTCTGGCCGATGCCGAACTCGACAATTTCCAGTTCATTCGTGCCCGATTCTAATAAAATACTGCTATCATTCATCATGCTCTTCCTTCTCTAAAAAAAATATAAGTACTATATACCTATTATCGGCAGGTCGGCTAATACCTTTAGGCAAAAGGCCTTGTAAAAATTTTGTGTAGATAATTACATTAAAAAAGGGAACCCATTATTTATGGACTCCCCTTTAACATTCAATATTAGATTATTTATTACAATAGGTTTTAGTTACCGTGCCAATGATAAATTATTTGCACAACGCCTGAGGAAAATGTTCTTGTATTAACCATTTTTAAATTAATCCTCTGTTTTAAATCAATAAACAACGGTTTTCCTTCCCCCAATGCAACAGGGTGAATAGATAATCTAAATTCATCAACAAGCCCGAGATTTATAAAAGTTTTAATAAGACTTGCTCCGCCATATAGCCAAATGTCTTTACCAGGCTCTTGCTTCAATTTATTTACTTCTCCAAGGATATTATCATTTATGACTATTGCTTGATGATCAATCGCATTCAGTGTTCTGGAAAAAACATATTTCTTTTTACTATGAACCAGTTTCCATATTTCCTTTTCGGTATCAGGGTCATCATTTTTTGGAAAATATTGTCCCCATGAATCGTAGCTTTTCCTGCCATATAAAATAGTATCAATTTGATTCAAGAAATCAGTAAACTCCATATCAGGGTCCATGATACACCAATCAACTTCTCCATTTTTCCCTTCAATAAATCCATCTAAAGTAATTGCTAAATCTAAAATTATCCTTCTATGTTTTACGGTATTTGACATAACTACTCATCCTTTTTTGATTGTTTGTTTTTGTCGAAAAAATTTAAAGCACACCAAAAAAGGTCTGCATATGAAATCAATTTGCGACTGCCCTTCCTAACACAGCATCTACTTGTTTTTGATGATGGAGATCGTGCCAGATAAAGTCCGCAAAATATGCACCAGTCGTCATTTGATGGTCGGAAATTTTGAATGAGACTGCAAGAGCGTCTTGATTCATGTGTTCAAGCATTCCATGGAACTCTTGACGGACCTCAAGGAGTTCATCAAGGATTTGGTCCTTTGTCGCATTATTTTCAGCATATTCACGCGCCTTGTCATTGATTTCCTGAAAATCAGGAAATGATGGCAAAACTGCGTCTTCTTTAAAATACGGAAATCGCTCCTCCAATGAAAATTTATCCCAGAAGAGCAGATGGGATACTACCGCGGCTACCGTCCATTTCCCCTCTCCCAGCGGCATAAGCCATTCACTGGCGTCAAGATTTCTCAATGATTGGATCCAGATATCAAACTCTGTATAATGTTTTTTGATTTGTTCCAAGTCCAAGCGGAACACCCCTTTCCATTTCTACCTAAATTAATATTCTCTGCTTCTTTCATTAACCCTTTTTCCTTTCAGATGAATTTACAACTTTCCACTTTAACATGGTAAAATAGGAATGATAATGGGAGGGATGTAATACGTGGAGCATTTAATTAATAATCGTGTTAAAAACATAGAGATCTCCGGCATCAGGAAATTTTTCAACATGGTTGCCCATGTGGAGGATATGGTTTCTTTGACGATCGGACAGCCTGACTTCAAAACCCCTGAACATGTTAAAGAAGCTGGCAAGCAGGCTATAGAGTCTAATATCACTACATATACACATAATGCCGGTCTGATTCAGCTTAGAGAGGCCGCAGCGGATTTCTACAGAGATAAGTACCATGTTTCTTATTCAGCTGAACAAGAAACAATCATCACAGTGGGAGCAAGTGAAGCGATTGATATCACCTTCCGGACCATCCTTGATGAAGGCTGTGAGGTGATCCTGCCCGGTCCTGTTTATCCAGGATACGAGCCAATCATCAAGCTTTGCGGTGCCACCCCAATCTATGCGGACATCAGGAAAACCGGATTTCGGATGACAGCCGCGCTGATTGAGAGCCTGATTACCGAAAAAACAAGGTGTATTGTCCTTCCATATCCATCGAATCCTACCGGGGTCAGCCTGAATGAGACCGAACTCAAAGAAATTGCAAAACTCCTGATGGACAAGGATATTTTTGTGCTGGCTGATGAAATATACAGTGAACTGGTTTACGAGCAGGAACATATATCAATTGCGCAATTCCTGAAGGAACAGACAATTGTCATTAACGGGCTTTCCAAATCACACTCAATGACAGGCTGGAGAATAGGAATGCTTTTTGCGCCTGAATATCTGGCGAAACATATTCTGAAGGTACATCAATACAATGTGACCTGTGCAACTTCGATTTCACAAATGGCTGCGTTAGAGGCTTTGACGGCAGGGGTTGATGATGCATTGCCAATGAAAGAGGAGTATGCCATTAGGCGCGATTATGTATTCAAAAGACTCACCTCCATGGGCCTTGATGTCATCAAGCCTGAAGGAGCGTTCTACTTTTTCATTAAAATTCCGGCAAGCAATATTTCCTCATTTGATTTTTGCATGGATTTAGTCAAAGAAGCAAAGCTGGCAGTTGTTCCGGGGAGTGCTTTCTCAGATTTTGGAGAGGGGTATTTCCGCCTTTCCTATGCATATTCTATGGATACACTACAAGAAGGGCTTGACCGTTTGGAAAGATATATACGACAATAATTTGAAAGCCGTTCCTGCTATTGAGGAACGGCTTTGTATTATCCCTTGAATTTTCCGTTATTCTTAGGAGCTTTCTCTTTTTTCGCCTTATCTTTATGGATCTTATTTGTCGCCGCACTGCCAATCTCATGTGAGAACTCAGAATCAATGACAGCAGAGTCGAAACCCTTTTTGTTCTTTTGCTGCGGATCGTTCTTTTTTGTCCTTTTAGCCATAGAAATCCCCTCCTTTAGGTTTTAGTATCTTTACCTGGGGAGGGGTCTATGACTAGCAAATATTATGATTGTTTCCAGTACTTATATAACGCCTGTGTACCGCTGTTTTCTTCGCCTTTTTCCGCAAGCTGCTCATACAATGAAAGAGCCATCGAGAGTCCAGGCACTTCCATGTCCATCCGTTTCGCTTCATCGAGGGCTATTTTCATATCCTTGATGAAATGCTTGATAAAGAAACCAGGCTCGAAATTGCCTGCTATCATCCTTGGTGCCAGGTTTGACAGTGACCAGCTGCCTGCAGCACCGGTAGAAATGCTTTTCAATACGGCCTCAGGATCAAGGCCGGCCTTTTCGGCGTAGATGATTGCCTCACATACACCGATCATGTTCGATGCTATGGCAATCTGGTTGGCCATCTTTGTGTGCTGGCCTGCACCAGGCTCTCCTTGATGGACGATATTCGTGCCCAGTATATTAAGCAGCGGTTCCACTTCAAGGAAGGCCTCGTCATCACTGCCGACCATAATCGCGAGCCTTGCTTCCCGGGCACCTACATCACCACCGGAAACAGGAGCATCAATCGCATGGATTCCTTTTTCTTTTGCTGCCTCATAAATCTTCTTTGCCAGGGATGGAGTGGATGTTGTCATATCAATCAGATAACTCCCAGGCTTCCCATTGGCGATTAGTCCCTCCTCGCCCAAATAAACCTCTTCTACATCTGATGGGTAACCAACGATTGTAAAAACAACATCCGCTTTTTGGGCAACCTCACGTGGTGACTCTGACCAGACCGCACCTTTTTCCAGCAATTCAGCAGCCTTTTCCTTTGTCCTGGTAAAAACCGTCAGCTGATAGCCTGCTTCAAGCAGATGAACTGCCATGCTTTTCCCCATCACACCAGTTCCGATGAATCCAATTACAGTATCTTCTTTGGATAGCATATGTACTCCTTCTTCCCTCTTTAATTTTAAATATATTCTAACATTAGAATCAAAAAAGGCCGAGAAATTAATCCCGGCCTCCAGAGCGATCTACCATTTTTATGCGCATCATTATGTTACCCTTTCTTTGGTCTTTTTAAACAATCGACTTTATTTAATGGATCACAAGTTGACCTTGTGTGCCCGAACTTTTTATACTGTGGTTATGACGACTTTTCGAGGTGCGAACATGTTTTATAAAGAGATTTATGTTTACGAAAATAATAAACCTGTCAAGGCAACGTTTAGAAATTATACGAGAGACGATTTTGAGCAGTTAATCCGTGTCCAGCAGGAAGCCTTTCCCCCGCCATTTCCGGAAGAACTCTGGTGGAATGAAGAGCAGCTGACAAATCATATTAGCTTGTTCACCGAAGGTGCTATATGTGTCGAAGTTGGCGGCCGCATTGCAGGGTCGATCACCGGCCTGATCGTTGAAATGAAAAAAGGTGATGAAGAACATTCCTGGGCTGATATTACCGATAATGGCTACATCCGGAACCATGATCCGGACGGCAACACCCTTTATATTGTAGATATTTGCATCAGCCCTGCCTATCGTAAATTAGGACTTGGAAAATGGATGATGCAATGCATGTATGAGACAGTTGTTCATTTAGGATTGGATAGACTTTTGGGAGGCGGCAGGATGCCAGGTTATCACGCATTCTCTGCACAACTGTCGATTGACCAGTATGTAGAAAAAGTTCTGGGTGGTGAATTGAGGGATCCGGTCGTTTCCTTTTTGCTCCGCTGCGGCCGTACTCCGGTAAAACCGGTAGCCAATTATCTGGAAGATGAAGAATCACTGAATTATGGAATGCTGATGGAGTGGAAAAACCCATTTAAAGTTTAAGAAGCTGACCTGCTGTTGCGTGACAGGCACCTTTTTTATTTGTACAGTCATTAGGGGCAGCCGTTATCAGCACTTTACCTATCCGGTGAGTATTGTTTTTGACAGTTTTGATGCTCTTCCTTATGAACTTGTCGGAAGTTGGACTGGTTTTTGACAGGTTTCCTGCTATTTTCTCTAGAGCTGTCCGAAGTTGATCTTGCTTCGGACAGCTTTTCTGCTTTTTCCTGCAAACCTATCTGAAGTGGCTCCTGCTTCGGACAGCTTTTCTGCTTTTTCCTGCAAACCTGTCTGAAGGTGCTCTTGCTTCGGACAGCTTTTCTGCTTTTCCCTTCAAACCTGTCCGAAGTTGTTACTGCCGGACATCCCGCCTTTAAATTTAATGCGAATTGGCTTTTAGACACAAAAAAATGCCGGCTGTTTAACAGCCGGCCAAATCTGGGGGAAAATGAGAATGATTAGCTTACTTTCAGTCTAACCAAAGTGCTTATTCATATATACCCGCCATCTATAGGGTAAAACATTTTTTGTATTACAAATATATTACAAAGCGACTGCTTTGTTTACTGCTTCGACTACTTCTTCTGTGGTGCTCATGTTTAAGACGTCAGAAGCCAGCTTTTCCATATCGGCTTTGTTCAGGTTTCTGATCAAAGAGCGTGCTTTCAGGATTGAAGAAGCACTCATTGAGAACTCATCAAGACCTAAACCAAGCAAAATCGGAATAGCAGTTTCGTCACCGGCCATTTCCCCGCACATGCCAGCCCATTTGCCTTCTTTATGCGCTGCATCAATAACCATTTTCACAAGACGAAGGATGGACGGATTATACGGCTGGTACAAGTAGGATACCTGCTGGTTCATCCTGTCTGCAGCCATCGTATATTGAATAAGGTCATTTGTTCCGATACTGAAGAAGTCAACTTCCTTTGCGAACTGGTCTGCAAGGACCGCAGTTGAAGGGATTTCGACCATGATTCCAAGTTCGATGTGGTCGGCAACCTTGATGCCTTCCTCTACAAGCTTAGCTTTCTCTTCTTCCAGCATCGCTTTTGCTTGCCTGAATTCATTAAGAGTAGCGATCATCGGGAACATGATCTTCAGGTTGCCATGAACGCTGGCACGCAATAGAGCGCGTAACTGTGTACGGAAAATATCTACTTCCTCCAGGCAAAGACGGATTGCCCTGAAACCAAGGAAAGGATTCATTTCTTTTGGCAAGTCAAGATATGGAAGTTCTTTGTCACCGCCGATATCCAATGTGCGGACTACGACTGGCTTGCCTTCCATGCCTTCAAGAACAGCCTTGTATGCTGTAAACTGTTCCTCTTCAGTAGGAAGCTGGTCCCTGTCCATATAGAGGAATTCCGTACGGTATAGTCCTACAGCCTCACCGCCATTTTCGACAACACCCTTTAAATCCTTCGGTGTCCCGATGTTCGCGGCAAGCTCTACATGATGGCCATCAGCTGTTACTGATTTTTCATTAACAAGCTTTGCCCATTCTGCTTTTTGCTTCTCAAAGTCTTCCTGAATCTGTTTATATGCATCAAGAACCTCTGGAGTCGGATTGAAATGAACTTCACCTTTCAACCCATCCACAACAACGAGATCGCCGTTATTGATTTCTTCTGTAGCTGCCTTGGTGCCGACAACCGCAGGAATTTCCATGGAACGAGCCATGATTGCAGAATGTGATGTACGGCCGCCAATATTGGTTGTAAAACCTTTTACAAACTGGCGATTTAACTGGGCTGTATCTGAAGGAGTCAAATCCTCAGCGACAATAACCACTTCTTCGGCAATCATGCTTGGATTAGGAATTTGGATTCCCAAAAGATGTGCAAGCACTCGCTTTGTTACATCGCGGATATCTGCTGCACGTTCTTTCATATATTCATTGTCCATAGATTCGAACATGCCAATGAACATATCAGCAGTTTCTTTCAATGCGTGTTCTGCATTGACATTTTCAGTTGTGATTTTATCTTCGATGGGTGAAATCAGTTCTGGATCACTTAATACTAGAAGATGTGCATCAAAAATCGCTGCTTTATCTGCACCCAAAGCTGTTCCTGCATGATCACGGATCTTTTCAAGCTCAGCTTTTGATGTCTGAAGCGCAGTCTGGAACCGTGCAACCTCTTCAGCAGGGGCATCTACCGATTTTTTTTCAAAAGAAAAATCCGGCTCGACAAGCTTATAGGCTTTTGCGATGGCAATGCCATTTGAAGCAGCAATACCCTGGAGAAAGCCCATTATTCAGCTAAGCCTTCTCTTTTAAGAGTTTCTTCCAGCGTATTAAGAGCATCTTGCTCGTCGCTTCCTTCAGCGATGATCGCGATGTCTGCACCCTGGCCGATTCCTAATGACATTACACCCATGATTGACTTAAGGTTAACCTTTTTTTCTTTATATTCTAAGTGGATTTCTGAATCGAACTTACTTGCAGCCTGAACAAGCATTGTAGCAGGGCGAGCATGGATTCCTGTTTCAGCAACAACCTTGAATTGTTTTTGTACCATACTAGATCAATCTCCTTTAAATAAATGTTTAAGATGACCATACATGATGCCTTCCGAACTAAATGGTTCAATTCAGCGAAAGGTCAAAATCTGGCCTGGCCAAAATGATATTTGTATTTTACCCATTTGTGTTGTTCTTTCACACCATATATTGTTTCCAATCATTTCCTCAGAAATATGGATTGGCATCCCACACAAAAGAATAGCATTTCACCCCACTATAGACAATGAAAAAACCTTGTTTTTTAAAGGTTTTGCGCATTTTTTTTAGTAAAACGTTTTCATTTTAACGAAATTGTGACAAAAGATTTTAATTTCGTTTTAAAATGTTTCTTAAGGTGTCTTTCAGTCCTGTTTTATTTTCTTCTTTGTAAAGTTTTTCAAGTGAAATTAGTTGTTTCTTGATGGCCTTGATATCCTCTTTGAACCAGCCTTCTACAGGTTCTTCCTGATCATTACCATATCTTACTTTTTCATATGTCCGGATGGTTCTGTGATCGTATAGAATACCGAGTCTTTCAAACCATTCATTGATTGATTCAAAATTAAGTCTCCCAAGATCTCTTTTATGTGCGAATTTTTCCAGTTGAAAAATCTCTTTCCGTACTTGATTGGCGGGCATTGCCATCCGCTTCCTTGAAAGCAGGTTATTCAGTGAAGAATCATTGAAGGGAGTATTTGTGACAAACCCAGCCTGGATTTCACTCGTTCCTTGTTCTTTTTTAAACAAACTTGTTTTTTTATAAATAAAATAAAAAGCGATTACCACTAAAAACACAAAAAGGATTGGTCCCCAGAAATTCGGATCAAAACCCAGCTTGGCCGTCTCAAAAGAATGGGCATCTTCCACATTCGGCTTTCTGTTTGGGAGGACTTTACTTGCCCTTTCCTGTAGGGCAGGAGAGGCAATCCATGAGAAAAGTGGATATAACAGCAGGGAAAGAATCCATCCAATTGCTTGCAGGACAAAAAAGAATGATTCCTTTAAAAGATTTCTTCCGAAGGTCAGTGCAGCGACCAGAAGCAGCATTCCACCCAGCAGGCTGGAATACGTAAATGCGAACCTATTTTTCGCAGCCGTTTCAATATCCAGCCATTTTAGCAAAAATTGCCCCGATAAGATAAACATCAACTGAAAAATCAAAAGGATCGCGATCTGCATTAAATAGCTCCCGCCATAAAAATACCCAAGCGGGGAAACGAACACTCCTGCGAGAAAGGTGACGACAAGCCAAACGCTTTCCGAATGACTTGTAGAATCCTCATGAAATTTCAGGGTCCTCCAAAAGACCATTACTGCGGTGGTCCCTGTATAAAAAAGATCCAGTCCGCTTATATTTCCAAGCAGGACAATCAACGGCAGGATGACAAGTACATACACTGGCTTGGCAAAATTCGGCTTTTTCTCCAACAGGATCGCGAAAACCAATGAGGCTGCCGCAGCTATAGCCATCATTGCAGTCAATGGCATTTGCTGTGAGGATAACAAATGCATAATCACAAAAATCAGACTGGCAAAGGTCCATTCGATATAAAAGCGAAAAAAGACATGCAAGACACGAATATTCATTTGCCGGCCACATCCTTTAACACGGTTTTTAGTGGTTCAAGGTATCCACCTTCGTTATGTTGTTGCAGTTGAAAAAGCTGTACCCCTTCCCTTGACCACTCTTGCATATAGCCATCTGTCCTTGGTGTACGGACCCCAGCATATATCATGACGGGTGCGAGCGCCAAATGCCTTTTATAGAAGAAAAGCAATTGTTCATGCGGAATGGTGGGAGAGTGAAAATCGGCAATCGCCAATAAATCCAGGAGCTTTTGCAGATGATCCTTTCCAGAACCTAATGGAAGATAGGTAAAAGGCGTCAACCCGGCAGACCTTATGTTCATGCAAAGGGAGAAAGGGATATTGTTCCGATGAAAAAAGTAACCCATTTCCGCAATGCTGCTCATTAAAAATTCAAGCTTGCTGGTTACTGAATACCCATCAGAAACGTTGATCAACAAAACGGCTCCAGCCTCATTGATCCTTTCAAATTCCTTTGTCTGCAATGTCATTCTCCTTGCACTTGCTTTCCAGTTAATTCTGTTGAAGCTGTCGGTTGGCAGATAATCCCTTGTTCCAACCGGTCCCATGTTATCTTCAAAAACAGAGAAAATAGATGGGCTGTTTCCAGGCTTGACTGATTTGTGGCGATCAATATTGTTCACCGATAGCGGTTTTGGATAGACAAGTGTCTCCATATTGATCACATCGGTAAATTCAAGAATCGTGTCCCCGAAGCCAAAAAAATGCGGAATATGAAGCTCCAGCTTCCTGATTTTCGATAGTCCCCGCTTTTCAGCAAGAAAAGGAATATGAATGTTGGCTTTTTCTTTTCGTCCGATCGAAAACGGCAGGGTGACATCTACTCTTGATTGATGGATATAATATTCAGCTGAAGCAGGGACAACTGCACTGTCAAAATAAATAGAGATATTCCCTTTCATGATTGGCAGCCCCTGATTGAGGAAATGAAGGTTCCAATCCCCCCGGTCTCCAATGAAAAAGCGATTGCGATTCCGGTTGTTCTCAAAAAACAGTCCCTCTCCTATATGTTTTAAATAATAGGAATTGGCGAATGCCAGAAAAATGATCAGAATGCCGACTCCGAAAATCAGCCAGGAGTTTATGTAAAAGCTTACAATCACCAATAAAATACCGAGAAATGCCAGAATGGACAAAAAGCGATCCTCAATCACGTTTTTTTTCCATTGCATGGCATCAAACCTCAGCTTCTACCGGAAGCGGGATAGATTCCAGCAAATCCTCGACTACTTTTTCCGGCGTCATCGTCAGTGAAGCCTCTGCGGACAGATAAATTCTGTGGGCAAGGACGAATGGAGCCATTTCCTTTATATCATTCGGCACCACAAAGCTCCGTCCCTTAACAAGTGCTCTGCCTTGTGCTGCTTTTACTAGAGCAAGCGTTCCACGGGGACTGATGCCTAATTCGATGGATCCATGATTCCTTGTTTCCCTTGTGATTTTCAATAGATACTCTTCAACCACATCAGCCAGCTTAACCTTCCTTAGTTCCTGCTTAAGAAAGAGGATATCTTCCTCTTTAAAGACAGCAATGATTTCTGCAGCTTCAGTTCCAAATCTGTGCTTTTTGATCATTTCTTTTTCTTCATTGATATCTGGATACCCAAGTGAAAGTTTAATGAAGAAACGGTCCATCTGGGCAACAGGCAGCTGGAAGGTACCCTGCTGTGATTCAACCGGGTTTTGTGTTGCAATGACAAGAAAAGGAGTGTTCAGCGGAATCGTATGTCCATCGATTGTCACCTGATGTTCTTCCATTGCTTCCAGCAAACTAGACTGTGTTCTTGGGGTGGCACGGTTAATTTCATCTGCTAAAAGGATATTGGTTACCACAGGACCTGGTTTCAATTCAAACTCCTGCAGCTTCGGATTGAAAAACTGGATGCCGGTTATGTCACTTGGCAAAACGTCTGGTGTAAACTGGACCCTTGAAAACTTTCCCGTTATGACGTTTGCGAATGTTTTCGCAAGAAGCGTTTTTCCTGTTCCCGGCACACTTTCCATTAAGATATGGCCATCATTCAAAAGGGATATGACCATCATTTCTACTTCCTGGTCCCGTCCGACCACAACCTTCCTAATTTCGTCCTTCAGCTGTTCAAGCTTGTCTATTATCTCCATCCCTCATCATCCCCCTCATATTTCTTATAAGGCCTTAAAAAAGTTTATCATCAGCAAATAAATATGTGAATTTTCAACCAATTAGAGATATAAAAAAGACACTGCTTAAGTGTCTCTCAACATTCATTTTGATAATGGCTGAATTTCTTCCTGAAAAATATTTAACAGCCGATCAAGTTCCTGGCTTACTGATATGGTCTGGACGCTTAGAAAACCTGTTTCTTTTGCCGAATAAATCATTTCTTCTCGTTTTTGTTCGATTTCTTTTTTTATTCTATTACGGCACATAGTTTCCATCTGCGATCACCTCATCAGTCTATGTTAATATTTTACTACTATTCCACTAATAGGTATAGTACATTTTTCCCCTTTAACATAGGTAATCGGATTAGCTCCTTGGTTCATCCATATATTGATAAATGACATCTCCGCCTCTTTGGGCAATACCCCTGAAATATTTAAAGTCTTCTCTCTTAACAATCACTTCACGGAAAACCATAAAATCCTGCTTCGCAACAAAAATCTCTTCAACCTCTCTATTTTTCAAGTTTTCGAGCATTCTTTCAGCTTGTTCCTTGTCCATATTTCACACCCCTTATAACTAATAGGTTAAAACCATTTTATATCCTATTGTTCAATTTGCAAATTGCAATCTTACAGATACATGTTTTCGAACTTAATTAAATGGGAAAAATCCTAAAAAACTTTTAAAATTTTTTCTGGATAGAAATGTTATTTTTCTATATAATAAAAATATAAAAATTGAATTTTCTAAATTTTAAATTTGAAAATTTCGTGAACATTTAAACTTTATTACAGATTTTTCTTTACGCATTGAAATATTTAAGGCAAAATGTTAGTAATTCGAAATATAACGAAGGAGCGAGGTTATTTGAAGAAAGCCGAAGTTGGAAATGTAATCGAATTCAAAGAAGGATTACAGGGAGTTGTGGAAAAGGTAAATGAGAATTCTGTCATTGTTGATTTAACATATATGAACAATTTCAGGGATTTGGAACTGGACCAGCGTACAGTAATCAATCATAAAAATTATAAAATTGTAAAAGAAACAGCCTATTAATATATTTTATGCAGGAAGAAAAAAGCAGCCTTGGCTGCTTTTTCTTCTTTGGTAAACATTCCGGCTGCGGAGCTGCGTTCCGGCTCTTCAAATTTTTCTATTCCTTTGTTTCTTTTCCAGCTAATTCCTTGTACGATTTAACTTTCCCGTGAGGATGCTGGTCCTGTTTGCGGACAGTCCAATTACGCTCCTTCTCGCGTTTCGATTGAGACATGCTCTTCCCTCCCATCGTTTTTCGTTCTGTCTTAACATTCCCCATCTTGTAGAAATCTTTTCCTTACAACTTTAATGAATTATTTGGTACAATAAATTTTGTTTCTGGAAAGGGGTTTATCGAGAATGAAGAAATGGATGGCGGATCCCAGACTGATGCTGGGCATTTTAATCGCGCATCTTCTTATGTTTTTTACCTTCGAGGATCAAAACGTTTTCTGGTATATTTTCACAGCTTCAATGCTTGTTCTTATAAGCTTTTCTATCATCCATGAAGAAATCGAGGACAATGCATCCACACTCTCTTATTTAACATTAGGAATTGTTTCAGGAGCAGGTTTATTTGGTCTCTTTTGGTTCGGAAGTTTATTGATCGAATTGCTGAACCTGCCTTTTTCAGGTCAAATCACCCGCCTGTACAGTAGATTTTCTCCTGAATTATTCTGGCATTATATTGTACTTGTCTTGATTATTGCTCCTGGAGAGGAAATTTTTTGGCGCGGATTCATTCAAAAACGACTTAGTCAATACTTTGGAATGAAAATGACGATTGGTTTATCTGTACTTCTATATTCTTCTGTCCATTTCTATTCCGGTCAGTTCATTCTGATACTGGCTGCAGTGATCGCCGGCCTTGCATGGAGCATTTTATATGCGTGGAAACGGAGCATGCCGCTCGTGATTGTATCCCATATTGTTTTTGATTTATTATTATTTGTTTTTCTTCCTCTCAGGTAGCAATGAAAATAATGAATAATGAAAATGACCCACGCTGGCTCGTGGGTCATTTTCATTATTGTCGGAAGAGACATGTCCATGTTATTTTGATAAGGGATTGTAACATTCTTTCTTTTTTTTCGTCTAAAATTGTAGAAAACATCAAATGAAATAACAGGGGGCAATTCGACATGAACAAATTAGTAAAACCAATCGCACTCATTGGCTTGTCGGCATTTATCATTTCAGGCTGCGGATCCGCAGAAGAGTCTGAAAAAGCAGTGAAAAAGACACCTGAATCACAGCAGGCATCTGCACCGGAAGCTGCGAATGAAGAGCAGCAAGCGGCGGAACAGGAAAAGACCAATGAAGAAGGCCTGATCCGAATCATGGAACAGAATCTAGATTATACATTGAATGGAGAACAGAAGCAGCAAACCGGTTTTCTAAAGTATAACGATAATCAAAATTATTCAATGTATGTCTTGCCTGATTATGAATTGACAGCAGAAGAACCAAACAAAGATGTTCTGATGTTGACCGAGGATGACAGTATCTTCATGAGGATAGAACTGCTTCCAGCAGATGCAGAATGGGAAATGGTTGAAGAAAACGCAAAGGCGCAGCTGGCCGCAGTCGGGCCTGAGGTAAATGAAACTGAAATTCCTGAGGATCCATTTTTCAGCAATGCCTGGGGTATGGAAACAAAAAACGGAGCAGACAATGTTACCACCTACCTTATTAAAAATGAAGAACAGCCTTTGAAGCTTACTCTATTCACAAAAGAAGGTTCTGATCATCGTGATGCCTTCATCCAAATGGCGAAGACAATCATGAAAGAAGAGAAATAAATAAAAAAAGAAGGGCACCCCCCTTCTTTTTTTTAGGCTCTTTTCTCAAACTTTGTTGCTATTGACTACTAAATTGGATTGAATGACCTAGTTTTCTTTATAAAATTCAAGCTTATTATGAGAAAAGAGCTTGCACACTTAAAAACGAACTGCAAAATTGCTTATAGCACGTTAAAATCGGCTTTAAGATTTTAACAACAATCTTTACGAAAACAGCCTTTTTTTATGATCGATTTGTTAAATTGACAGGCTTCATCCACAGTAAGACTATGAATACTAAACTGATATAGCCGAATACCGGATACAGGAACGAAAGAAGTGTTCCATAATCAATCAAGCTGATGAAATAACAGATCAGGAAGAGAAAAGAGACAATCAGCATGCTTGGCACTTTGATATGTTTTTGTATCTGTCTTTCCAGACCATAGATATTGCCGATTACAGATGTGAAAATTTCACCATAAACAATTAAGACAAATATCCAATAAAGGCTGGCTGCCAGCTGTTTCATGATAACCGCCATCGGAATCTCGAATGTATCGAATCCTGGGAGCATAATCAAAGTCAAGTGACTTGAGAGCAAAATCAATGTCAGTGCAATTCCCCCAAGAATCCCCCCCCACTTAACTGTCTGATCGTCCTTTATCTCTGCCGCGACAGGTACAAGCACCGCCTGGGCAAGAGACAGGTTCAGTGCCGTATAGGAAAACGGACCGATTACGGCTTTCCAGCCATCCTCGGCATATGGAATAAACACAACCTGTTCAAAAAAACCAGGCAATTTGACTGACAGGGAAAATAGAATCAGGCTGAATAAGATCATCATCGGAACCACAAAAGTATTAACTGCAAAAACGCCCTTTAGGCCGACTACCATTACTGCAAGTGACAAAGCAATCGTAACAATGATTCCAAGTGATTTCGATAATCCAAGCTGTTCCTCAAATACAGCCCCGGCTCCGGAAAGCATAACAGCACAAACGCCAAGAAGCATGAACAGCATCAATATATTAATGATCCTTCCAAAAAACCGCCCGAATAAATGCACATTCATTTCCTCGTATGAACGGGCACCGATGGCCGCAGCAATACGCATTAATTTAGCACCCATATATGTAAGAATGTATCCAGCCATGAACACTCCAATCAGTCCAAATATGCCAAAACGGGAAAAGAATTCAACGATTTCCCTTCCGGTCGCAAAACCAGCCCCCACCACAGTTCCGACATAAACAGCTGCAATTTGAAAGGCAGCACCCCAATTTGTTTTCAAAGCGTTCCCCTCCCTCTTCTCAATATATGTATGGAAAGACAAACCATGACGAGCTTTTTATTAAGCTCATTTCATGAACTCCGTTGCTTTCACATCATCAGTAAAAACAGCCTGCTCGGTTTTCGAATATTCCTTTCCATCCATCTCGGTGCACAGTCGAAAAGAGCCTCGAAGCCATATAGGGAGTTGAAAATGGAATTAGCCCGGAAAGCAATACTTTAGGCGAAAATAGCGTTTTATCATGAGGAGAGTATGCCCGCAATGTTATATTGAATTACCAATAATTTCTACAGACAAATATCTTGAAAGTCAAAGTTGGTCAAAGTATAATCAAGTTAAATTGATCAAAGATAGTCAAAGTCAAAGACTTTTTTGATTAAATATAGGAAAAATTTGAAGGAGGAATTTAAATGCTCTGCCAAAATTGCCAGGAAAAACAGGCGAATATTCAATTGAAGGTAAGCTTAAATGGTAACCAGAAGCATTTAATGCTCTGTGAAGACTGCTACCAAAAAGAGAGAGAAAAATTAGGTGCTTCACTCGGCAGCCCAATGTCCGGTTTTAACGGATTCGGAGGTTCGCCGTTTAATGATATGTTCAAACAATTCTCTGGGAATATGAATGATGAACCCCAGAATTCAAAACCTGCTTCTGTAACTAAAACAGCCGGCGGTGGGAATGGCTTTATTGACCAATATGGAAGAAACCTGACTCAAATTGCCAAGACAGGTTTGATTGACCCTGTTATTGGCCGGGACGAAGAAGTTAAACGTGTGATTGAAATATTAAATAGAAGAAATAAAAATAACCCTGTACTGATCGGTGAACCTGGTGTAGGTAAAACAGCTATTGCAGAAGGCCTTGCCTTAAAGATTGTCGAAGGTGATGTGCCAGAGAAGCTGAAGAATAAAGAAGTCTACCTTTTAGACGTCGCTTCAATGGTATCGAACACCGGAATCCGTGGTCAATTCGAAGAAAGAATGAAGCAATTGATTTCTGAATTACAGGCACGCAAAAACATCATTCTTTTCATTGACGAAATCCACCAGCTTGTAGGTGCAGGTTCTGCTGAAGGTTCCATGGATGCAGGCAATATCCTGAAGCCAGCACTTGCCCGTGGTGAACTTCAGGTAGTAGGTGCGACAACCCTGAAGGAATACCGCAAAATTGAAAAAGATGCAGCTTTAGAAAGACGATTCCAGCCCGTCCATGTACTGGAACCAACTGTGGACGAGGCCATCGAAATCCTGGCAGGAATTCAGTCCAAGTATGAGGATTTCCATCAGGTGACTTTTGCGGATGAGGCCATCAAGGCATGTGTCCAGCTTTCTCAACGCTATATCCAGGATCGTTTCCTTCCAGACAAAGCGATTGATCTAATGGACGAAGCAGGATCCAAGCTAAACCTGGTTTCTGACTATACAAATAAAAATGATGCTGAAAGCCGCCTTGCTGAAATTGCGAAGGAAAAGGAAGAAGCATTGAAGCAGGAAGACTATGAAACTGCTGCCAGGCTCCGTGATGAAGAAGCGAAGCTTGAGAAAGCAATAAACGAAAATGGCAATGCTGAACGACCTGTTGTAACAGTCAAGCATATCCAGGAAATCATCGAGAAGAAAACTGGCATTCCCGTCGGCAAGCTTCAGGAAGATGAACAGGAAAAGATGAAAAATCTTGTTGCCAACCTGAATGGCAAAGTCATTGGACAGGAAGATGCCGTGCAGAAAGTAGCCAAAGCGATCCGCCGCAGCCGTGCGGGTCTGAAATCAAAGAACCGTCCAATCGGCTCGTTCCTGTTCGTCGGCCCTACTGGTGTCGGTAAGACAGAGCTGACCAAGACTTTGGCTGAGGAACTCTTTGGTTCAAAGGAGGCAATGGTCCGTCTCGACATGAGTGAGTATATGGAGAAGCACAGTGTTTCCAAGCTGATTGGTTCTCCTCCAGGCTATGTAGGCCATGATGAAGCTGGCCAGTTGACGGAAAAAGTCCGCCGCAACCCATACAGCATCATTTTACTGGACGAGATTGAAAAAGCTCATCCAGATGTACAGCATATGTTCTTGCAGATTCTCGAAGACGGCCGCCTGACTGACAGCCAAGGCCGTACAGTAAGCTTTAAGGACACAGTCATCATTATGACAAGCAACGCAGGTGTTGGACATAAAACCATCAAGGTAGGATTTGACCAGAATACTGCTGTCAATGAATCAAGCATTCTCGATTCACTCGGAGGATTCTTCAAGCCAGAATTCCTGAACCGTTTCGACAGTATCATAGAGTTCAAGTCTCTTGAGAAGGAACACCTTCTTCAGATTGTGGATTTGATGCTTGCAGAGTTGAAAGAAACACTTGCAGAGCAGAATATCAGCCTTGAAGTGACAGTGGAAGTGAAGGCAAAACTGGCTGAGCTTGGATACCATCCAGCATTCGGTGCACGCCCGCTGCGTCGTTCCATCCAGGAACAACTGGAGGATTCCATTGCCGATTTCATTCTTGAAGCTCCGGAAGCAAACCAGTTGGAAGCGGTCATTGAAACTGACCAGATTATCATCAAGCAGAAATAATATTTATTTGATGCCCGAAGTTTTGAAACTTCGGGTTATTTTTATTTTTTACAGTTTAAAAATGAAAACTACATAGAAGGCATATAGAATAGAGTCATAGCTTTTTTATAGAAAAGAGGTATTCTAATGGGATTTTTGACAAGATTCAGTCTTAAAAATGCATTCGCTGTATTCATCATTTCATTTTTACTGATACTTGGCGGCCTGTACTCATTCACCAGGCTAAAGGTTGATTTGCTGCCAAATATCGAATTTCCCCAGCTCTCTGTGGAAGTCATATACCCGGGGGCTTCTCCGCAGGATATCAATGAACAAGTAACCGAGAAGCTTGAAACAAAATTCAAAGGGATCGATGGCATCAAGAAAATGCAAAGTTCTTCATTTGAGAGCATCGCCATCATCAATCTGGAATTCCCGTTTGATACTAAGCTTGATGATGCTGAGCAACAGGTCAACACCTTCATCAAGGAAGCTGGACTGCCTGAGAACGTGCAGACGAATATAAACAGATTCTCTTTTGGTACATTCCCGATTTTCAATATCTCCCTGTTTGCAAAAGGTGATGAAGATCTAGAGACTCTTGTAAACGAAGAAATCCTTCCGGAACTGAATAAAATCCAGGGAATAAACAGTGTTTCTGTTGGCGGCATGACCGATGACATCCTCCAGATCACCGTGGACCAGGAAAGAGCAGCACAGTTGGGGCTCAGTTTGAATGATATTAAAGAAACAATTGATTCCAGAAAATTAAGCTTCCCGGCAGGCAACCTGAACGAAAACGAAATCCAGGTTCCGGTACGGGTGCAGGAAAAAATAGAAAAAATTGAAGAGCTTGAAAACCTGGTGATTCAATCTAAATTTGTGCCTGATGCTCCCCAGGTAAAGTTAAGCGAGCTTGCCTCAATCAAAGTAGTAACTGAAAAACCGGAAATCACGCGATATAACGAAAAAGAATCATTGTCAATGGCCATCACGAAAAAGCAGGACGCGAATACAGTCGAAGTTGCTGAAAAGGTTTTAGCTGTCATCAATAGTTATGACGACCGCCTGGAATACGCAATTGGATTCGATTCAGCTGAAGGAATTGAAAAATCGGTCAACACTCTCGTCAAGGAAGGGTTGCTCGGTGCCCTGTTTGCTTCTATTGCGGTATTGATTTTCCTGAGGAATTTCAGGGCAACGATTATCGCGATTGTCTCCATTCCGCTGTCACTATTGATTTCGTCGATCTTTTTAAACCAGCTTGATATTTCATTGAATATCATGACCCTCGGCGGGATGGCAGTGGCAGTAGGACGTGTCGTCGATGACAGCATTGTCGTCATCGAGAATATCTTCCGGAGGGTCCGGAAAACCAATCAGGGAATGACGGATGATCTGATTCAGGATTCAACTAAGGAAATCCTGAAAGCCATCACCTCATCAACGATTACGACAGTTGTAGTCTTCTTGCCGCTTGGCCTTGTCGGTGGAATTACTGGAGAATTCTTTTTGCCTTTCGCACTGACAATCGTCTTTTCACTGCTTGCATCCTTGATTGTTGCCGTCACGATCGTACCAATCCTGGCAAAGTTCTCTTTCAAGAGAGTGCCAAAGGAAGAAAAAGAAGGTGCAATGCAAAGAGCATATGCCTCTTCCATTAGATGGTCACTGAACCATAAGGCTCTAGTGATCTTCCTGTCGATTGTCCTGCTTGCAGGTTCGGGCTTCCTGGTTAAAGGACTTGGTTTCACATTTATACCAAACGAGGAGCAAAAGCTGCTTGTTGCTACATTCCAGCTGCCCTCTTCTACTTCACTGGAAAAAACAAATGAAGTTTCACTGAAAGTCGAGAATATGTTCGCAGAACAAAAAGAAATCAATGATGTAACCGTCGGAATCGGAAGCCGTGATTTTCAGACTGGTTTAAAACGCCAGAACCAGGCAAACTATTTTATCAGCCTTGGAGAAGGAGCGAGTGTTTCTGAGTTCATTCCGAAACTCGAGAAAGAAATGGAAGATACCGTCCTTTCCCTCGAGCCGGATGCGAAAATCGGCATCCAGGAGCAGTCAACAGGTGGACCTCCTTCCAATAACAATGTCAATATCGACTTATATTCTACTGACCTAGCCGCCTTACAGGATGCAGCAGCAAAAGTCGAAGATTACATGAATAAGCAGAATGACTTAAAATATGTTTCTAACAACTTTTCTGAAAAACAAAAACAGGTACTGGTCGATATCGACCCAGAAAAAACAGCGCAGCTTGGTCTTTCGGGCTTCCAGATCCTCGGCACCATCACGGATAAAACAAAACCAGTCGATGCCGGTACCATGCAGCTCGATGGCGATGATCGAAAAGTTTTGATTATCTATGATGAGCAGTCCGAGACAATCGAAGATTTAAAAAATACCATGATTTTCACCCAGCAAGGACCTATTCCAATTACAGAAATCGCGAGAATAACCGAGACAGAAGCATTTACCTCCATACAGAAACTGGATGGCAAAATTTTCGCCCGGGTTTCTGCGCAGATCGATTCCAATGATATCAGGGCCGTTTCGACTGCTGTCATTGAAGGGGTCAAAAATGATATCGACCTTCCAGATGGAGTTTCACTTGAAGGCGGCGGCGGAAGCGATGAAACGGTTGAAACCTTCACTCAACTGGGAATCGCAATGGTTGTGGCCATCGGGCTGGTCTACTTGACGATGTTGATTACCTTCGGGCAGGCAAGGATTCCGTTCATTATCCTATCCTCCCTGATATTTGTCCCAATCGGTTCCCTCCTGGGATTGTGGATTGCCGATGAACCCATGTCAGTCAGTGTCATGATAGGCTTGCTGATGCTAATTGGAATCGTTACGACCAATGCCATTGTCATGGTAGACCGTATTGGCCAGAATCGAACCGAAAAAGGAATGCCTGTACGTGAAGCTTTAATTGAGGCAGGAATTACAAGGCTCCGTCCCATCCTGATGACCGCTTTTGCAACAATCGCTGCATTGATTCCATTGGCACTCACCACCTCATCAGGCACCCTGATCTCAAAAGGGCTGGCAGTAACCGTAATCGGCGGACTTACCTCCTCCACCCTGTTGACATTAATCCTGATCCCAGTGATTTATGAAGTCTTCTTCTTCAAACAAGTGAAAAAAGAACGCAGTATGTAAGACTGAAGCCCGCATTTAGGTGCGGGCTTTTCCTATTGAATCAGCAATGGGGAAAGTGTAATCACCGAATAAGAAGGAGTTGTTATCTCAATGCCTTGAAGCCTCTAAACTCAATCATTCATCAGAAGTGGCATTGGTGACCTGTTTTCTTCAGATTCCTAAAAAACGGACACCAATAATGGCTATTGGTGAACTGATTTCTTACGATTCATAAAAAGCGGGCACCAAAAGCGGTTAAATGCCACTAATAATACCAACAAATTCAGCTATTATCCATTTCCAGGTATACACTCTGCAGTGACTATCAACGAAAATCTATTCAATCCCAGATAACGCTTAGATGTCGGGAACCATAAATTGCATAACAGAAACAAAAAACTGCAGACAAACTGGATTTCCATCAAGTTCGTCTGCAGTCTATAGTGTTGCCCGCAGGCTCCACTTTTCTTTTTACAATTTACTGTCTTCGACTGATTCCAGCCAGCTGTCGATTTCGCCTATCACTGACTCGACACAGCCTTCTTCAAATGGTGATATCAGGTTTGCTTCCTTCACAAGTTCGGTGAATGCCATGCTTCCGCCGAGTTTGCAGAGGTTAGCATAGTCATTCCAGGCTTCTTCCTTGTTTTCCCTTGAACGCTTCCAGAATTGGAATGCACAAATTTGTGCAAGCGTGTAATCAATATAATAGAATGGCGAGTTGTAAATATGGCCCTGACGCTGCCAGAATCCGCCTTCTTCCAGATAGGTGTTGCCATCATAATCTTTGTGCGGCAGATATTTTTTTTCGATTTCACGCCATTGCTGTTTTCTCTCTGCAGGTGTTGCCTCGGGATTCTCATATACCCAGTGCTGGAATTCATCAACAGAGACTCCATATGGCAGGAACAGCAGGCCGCTGCTCAGGTGAGAGAATTTGTACTTATCGGTATCTTCTTTGAAAAATAGATCCATCCATGGCCATGTGAAAAATTCCATGCTCATGGAGTGTATTTCACATGCCTCATATGTTGGCCAGTTATACTCTGGAATCTCAAAATGGCGGCTTGAGTATACCTGGAAGGCATGCCCTGCTTCATGTGTCAGGACATCTATATCCCCTGAAGTTCCGTTGAAATTCGAGAATATGAACGGCGATTTATAGTTTTCAATATATGTGCAGTAACCCCCACCGGCTTTCCCTTTCTTGGCAACCAAATCCATCAGGTTGTTATCGTTCATATATTTGAAGAACTCACCTGTTTCAGCCGAGAGTTCATCATACATCTTCTGGCCGTTTTCAATGATCCACTCCGGACTTCCCTTCGGTGCAGCATTACCCGTCTTGAAATCGAATGGTTCATCATAATATTTCAACTCATTGACACCAATTCGATTTTTCTGGCGTTCCTTCAACTTCGTCGCTACAGGTACGATGTATTTATGCACCTGGTCACGGAATGCCGCTACCATGCTGCTGTCATAATCCGTTCGGGACATACGGTAATAAGCCAGCTCGACAAAGTTGCTGTAGCCGAGTTTATGTGCCATTTCCGTCCTTACTTTTACCAGTTCATCATAAATGCGGTCAAACTCTTCTCCATGCTCTGAGAAAAATGCGAATTTCGCTTCACTGGCTTTTTTCCTCGTTTCACGGTCCTTTGACTCTGTAAATGGATCAAGCTGAGCAAGCGTCCTTTCTTCTCCTTCGAACATAATTTTTGCTGATGCTACAAGCTTTGTATATTGGGTAGAAAGTTTATTTTCCTTTTGCATCAAAGGAACAATTTCCGGAGAAAATTGCTTCAATTGTGCATCAGCAAGTGCGAACAGCTGCTTTCCCCATTTCGCTTCAAGCTCGGCACGGAATGGAGATGACATAAGTGCTTCATAATATTTTGTCACTAGACCTTCTACCTCTGGTGCCAGTTCATCAAGAAAATCTTGCTCTTGCTTATAAAATTCATCTTCAGTATCAATCGAATGACGGATATAGCAAAGATTGAACATGGTTCCGACATCATTTCGCAGGCCATTGATTCCATCCATAGCAACACTTTGTTCCTCAACCGTTCCGGCATTCTTGAATTGTTCAAGAAGCTGATCGAATTTAGCCGTCACTTCGTCCAAATTCGGCCGTGTATATGTATATTCCTCAAACCTCATCGTATTGCCCCCTTTATCTATATAAGGGTGAAAATTCACCCCATCTCCATCCTATTCTACGGATGGTCCCTTTTTTCCTGTTTAATGCCTTGTCTTTTCGAAAAATTTTATTGCCAGGATAACAAAAAAAACGGCAATCGCCGTTTTTAATATTTGCTTACAGATAGACCCAGCTTTTTTAACAGCTCGATCGCCGTACCTTTTTCATCATCTGACAGGCTGTCCATCAATTCGTGAATTAAGGCGCTGTGTTCTGGAAAAATTTCTTCTATTAATTTTTTTCCGTCTTCTGAAATTTTTGCGTATGTCACTCTTCGGTCTTTTGGACATGCCACCCGATTTAAGTAGCCCTTTTCTTCAAGCTTGTCCACTACATAGGTGATACTGCCGCTTGCAAGCAGGATCTTCCCGCCGATTTGCTGGAGTGGCTGCTCCCCTTTATGGTAGAGAAGCTCAAGCACGGCAAACTCCGTTGGGTTTAGTCCATTCTTTTGGATAACCTTATTCACTTTTTCATTAACTGCCCGATAGGCACGGGACAATACAATAAATAATTTTAAAGATTTTTCTGTCTCATTGTTCATGCGTATTCATTCCTTTACCTTTAACGACTAATCCATAACTAGAGTATATCTGAATTTGTTGTTTTTATCAGTATTTCCCTTAATTTTATCATGAAAAACTATTTCGATTCATTATCCAGGTGAACATCGGGAAAGATTAACCCATGCAAAAAGTTTAAAAACATGTCTAATGAGGGAAAAATACGGTCATCTGCAGAAACATCAAGGCTTTCGTTTAACCATTTTAGCGAAAGCCTTCAACAAAGAATTGGGAGTGTCTTGGATGAAAAAAGGTTTAGGAATTGTTATTGGTTTATTGGTGATACTGGGAATTTTCATCATGATGGGTGTTGGCAGCTACAATAAATTTGTCGCTGAAGAAGAGAATGTCGACCAGGCTTATGCCCAGATAGAGAACCAGCTGCAAAGAAGGCTGGACCTGATTCCTAATCTGGTGAATTCAGTAAAAGGATATGCCTCACATGAAAAAGAAGTGATCCAATCGATTTCAGATGCCCGCGCAAGGCTGGCTGGCGCAAATACACCAGAAGAGCAGGCAAACGCAAATGCTGAATTGTCAGGTGCATTAAGCAGATTGTTAGTGGTGGTCGAGAATTACCCAAACCTGAAAGCGGATAAGCAATTCACACAATTGATGGACGAGCTTGCCGGCACAGAAAACAGACTGGCTGTGGCCAGGAAGGATTACAATGACCAGGTGTCCATATACAACAAAATGGTTAAACAGTTTCCAGGTGCCCTTATCGCAAACATAACAGGATTTGATGAGAAGGAATATTTCAAAGCAGACCCTCGGGCACAGGAAGCTCCTGAGGTTGACTTTGGAGGCTGATGATGACTCCAAAAAGATTCCCCGGATTGGCAGCACTGCTTGGCATCCTGCTCTTGCTGCTTCCATCCGGTGCAATCGCGGCACCAAGTGAGATACCGGCACCTGTTGGAGATATCTATGTCCAGGATTTCGCGGACGTTTTAAGTGAAAATGAAGAAATCCAATTACGAACCATCGGCCGGTCGATTGATGGCCAGACAACCTCACAGATTGCTGTTCTGACCGTAGATTCGATCGGGGAGAGAAGCATCGAGGAATATTCCGTTGAGGCATACCGCAAATTTGGCCTGGGAACCAAAGAAAATGATAATGGTGTATTGCTTGTTATTGCCATGCAGGAAAAGAAAATCAGGATTGAGGTCGGTTATGGACTTGAGGGCGTCATTCCTGATGGCAAGGCAGGGAGAATCCTTGACGAATACGCTATTCCCCACTTGAAAAATGGCCAGTCAGACCTGGCAGTAATGAATACGTACCAGGCACTAGCTAATGAGGTGTCAGGTACGAAAGAATATGGGAGCGCCCCGAATGATGTTCAGCAGCAGCAGGATTTCCCCATCCCTTCCTGGCTGCTTATCATTATCGTAGTCGGTGTGATCATCCTCGATTTCATGTTCTTTGGCGGTACCCTCACCTATATGCTTCTATCGATCATTTCAAGAGGCGGCGGAGGGGGTGGAGGGCCCCGGGGAGGAGGAGGCGGTTCCTCGGGTGGCGGCGGATCAAGCCGCGGCTGGTAAGTGGCGCTAATTTCTCTCTTTCAAGTGCCATCTCACATTTGGCATAGGGATCCAATTAACAACAGAAAACACCAGCAGCGGTTGCTCTGGTGTTTTTTTGTGTAGACATCTTCATCAGCCGATTTTCACAATTGGAACTTTACATTTAATTCTTTCGGCGATCTCATCCATCATAGCCAGCAATTTATCATCTCTGTCTTCGGGAGCGATTTTCTTATGCAAGACCGCATACAGGACAACATCCCTAAGCATCAGGAACAATGGAACATGTTCTTTCCATCCTTCGGGGAGTTGATTCCCTTTCTGGTACCCATTGATGAATGAGTCCAGAAACAATTGCCCAAAGCGCTGGCGTTCCTCTTTTTCACTGGCTGGAATTCGATAAAGCAAGGAATAATACAAAGGAATTGCGATATCCGATGCAAACCAGTGGTAACTGGCATCATCAAAATCAAAAACATGGACCTCTTCCCCATCATAAAAGAAATTGCCAGAATGAATATCCGTGTGGATGATTCCAAAATTATCGATTTTTTTCGGGAGAGATGAAATAACCGATATCACTTCTTTTGCATTCTCGACCAGCTCCTGCTCTTCAGCAGGATAATACTTTTCAATCTGGAGGAGGTCATCTTCATCCCAGCTGCTGCGTTTTTTGATGCCTTCGGATGGCTGGTAGTTCTTTGTTGCTCTGTGCATCCTTCCAGTTACCTCTCCCCACTTTTCAAATAGTTTATCACTGAATTGCTCTGATCGGACAGAGACAGCCTTTCCTCTTGCTTTTGCGAATAAGCATCCGTAAAAAATGCTGCCATCCTCCGCTGCTGCTTCTTCAACCAGACTTCCGCCTAACGAAGGAAAAACTTCTGGAACAGACAGGCCTTCACAGTATAAATGTTTCATCCAGTCGAGCTCGGATAAAATCTCATCCTTACAGCGATGGGTACTATGAGTGATTCGCATGATATATGGATGGCCAGCCCTATACGTTTCAAATACATAATTCTCGAAATCCCCAAGCTTCTTTACTTCAGGCTCTAAACCAAAACGCTCCAGAAAATCATTCAACACTTCCCCTGTCATCTGTAAATTCACTGTCTGTTCCATGAATCGGTCTCTCCTTTGAATAATCTGTATTTTCTCAAATTATATTAGACCATATTTTTTAATAGAAAAGCTATTCTTATCTGGTGACTTTTTTTGTAAAATGATATGTAGGAAACCGAAATAAATTTTAAAGGAGAAAAACATGAGCCAAACAGCAGCTGCTGTCAGAGCAAAAACGCAAGATCAAAATGTGACAGCCTATAAAATACTCTTTATCATCGGATTAGTACATTTATTGAACGATTCTATCCAGTCCGTCATTCCGGCGATGTTCCCTATACTCGAAAAATCGATGGGCCTTTCTTTTACCCAGCTAGGGATGATCGCCTTTTCCTTGAATATCGTTTCTTCCATTCTTCAGCCTTTGATTGGGATGGCAACCGATAAAAAGCCGATGCCGTTTGCCCTTCCGCTCGGCCTTACCTCTACAATGTTCGGTGTTCTCGGCCTGGCTTTCGCATCAAGTTTCGAGTTAGTCATTCTCTCTGTTTTATTCATCGGACTTGGTTCAGCTGTCTTCCATCCTGAAGGCTCGAGGGTTGCCTATATGGCAGCAGGACCGCGCAGGGGGCTGGCACAGTCCATTTATCAGGTTGGCGGAAATTCCGGGCAGGCACTAGCTCCGCTAATAACTGCACTGATACTAGTTCCGCTAGGCCAGGTTGGAGCTGTTTGGTTTACGCTTGTCGCTGCCATAGCCGTAGGTTTGCTTATCTATATTGCGACATGGTACAACCGTAAATTGAACTTTGAAAAGATTGCAGCCAAAACCAGACAAGCCACCACTAAAATCAATAAAGGCATTTCTAGAAATATCAAGATGGCTCTAGTCCTGATTTTATTTTTAATCTTTGCAAGGTCCTGGTATATTTCTGGCATGACGAATTTCTATGCTTTTTATGCGATTGACAAATATGGACTTTCGATTAAGGAGGCACAACTATTCCTGTTCGCTTTTCTGGTTGCAGGTGCGTTTGGAACATTCTTTGGCGGCCCGCTCGCTGATCGTTTTGGAAAGAAGAAAATCATTTTCCTTTCCATGATCGCGACTGCTCCTATGTCGGCAATCATCCCATATATGCCACTTTCTGTTGCAGTCATCCTCTTGACCATCAGCGGCTTTATCCTGATGTCGAGCTTTTCCGTTACGGTCGTATATGCCCAGGAACTGGTTCCTGGCAAAATTGGTACGATGGCCGGACTGACAGTAGGATTGGCATTCGGTATGGGTGCTATTGGGTCTGTCGGCCTTGGATATCTCGCTGACATGATCGGGCTTCCAATGATGATTATCTGCGTCGGCTTCCTTCCCCTGCTGGGAATCCTGACGATGTTCCTTCCGACAGATCAACAATTGGCAGAATGGAACCAGTAAATCGCCACACCGGTCTGATCGGCAATTAAAATTTTCCAACTGCATTTTTTACGTTTAGGCATGCCCCTGTTAAGGAAAAAAAGGTAGTAAGGATATATTGAAGGGAGATTATCATGTCTAAGTTTAAGATTAATTATTTTTTTGAAAAAGATTTTGCCGTTTCACGACCAATCGAAGTGGAAAACATTTCTGAAGCCATCCAGGATGCCAAAGACCAGGAAGGCATGATTGAATACACCGGTGAAGATGATGTTTTTTATAAATTCGATACAAAAGACATTAAGCTGGTGACAATCACAAAGGCTTAATTGTAAAGGTAAAGGGTGAAGCAATCGCAGCTTCACCCTTTTTATTTTTATTTGATTAACTTAATGCGCTGAGCCAATTCTTGCTTTTCTTCTTCGCTGAACATATTTTCTGCCATAGGGAACAGGATGCTCTCTTCCTTTGAGAAATGGCTCACCAAAGTGTAGTTTGCATTTTTGATCAGTTGCGCATTGTCGATCATCTGCTCTGCTGTTAGTCCCATTCCATCCTTTGTGTTATGAAGGAAAGTTCCGATAAACCGTTTTGCCTGATCATGTTCATATTCCATCACCGCTATTGGTCCCATTTCCCTGCCGATATAAGCAGCCATCATCTCAAACAAAACGCCCTCTTCCCGCTCTGAATGAGGCTCCAGTTCAGCGAGGAATTCGACGACCAGCTCCTTCAGCTTTAAAAAGTTCTCCTCTATTTCCATACCTTCCTCAACTTTTCGTGAAAGATCCAAAAGGTCCGCAAGCTTTTCCAATAATGGCGGGTGTTCACTTTTTAACTGTTGAAGACCTTCACTTAATGTAAAACTAGAATCCTGGTTTAAACCGCTCATACAGCCAGTCATGTTAACCTGCCTCCTATACATTTTATACCTTCATTATAAAAACCAGTGATCTCACAAGTTGTGATAGGAATCACAATTAGCATTATACGAGTGTAAATGTGAAGGAAATATGACACTTCGTTAAAATTTCTAAAAATTTTAACAATTAGCCTTCAAATATCTAGATACCTTACATATAATGAAGTTATAGCTAATGTAAAAGGAGTGAATGTAGATTGCAGAACTCTTTATATCGCGATTTTTATGGTAAATCACTTGTCCCCGCGGGGCTTAGTGACCAGAAATCCTTCCTTGGCATCCAGCCTGACCTGTTTCATACACATTTAATGATCGGATTGCAGGGTCATCAGGAAGAAGAAAAAGATTTTTTCCATTGGAGTGTTGCCATTTATAAATCAGACTCTTCCGGAATCTATGATGCCAGCAAACCCGTATATGCTTCGGAAAAGTTTGATCGGTTTGATGATGCCATGTTTGAAGCGCGGAAATTAGAAAAAGAAATCCGCAACGATGAACTTCACTTGATGCGTCATCAAGAAAAAATCAGCTGATCTCCCCTCTAAATCTTTACCTCCTTTAGCTTCACTCTTTTTTGTACCCACTTGTGAATTAACTTACATATGATGAATATAGAACATTTCTATAAGATTAATTTTGTAAACTGGTATCCCTCCCCCTATTGAATGACAATACCAATACTTTGATTACCAATATTCCTTTCTCTTCTTCAAAGTTCCCTAAGTACCCAAGCCAAATAAAAAAGCAAAAAGCTGGCGACCATGAAAGTTCAATCGCCAGCTTTTACTTATTCTATATCACGCGAGCCTGAATACGATTCCGTGGCCGCCTTTTGGATATTCCCATTTGATGTTCTGGTACGGGCAGCCGATCCGGCAGCTGCCGCATTCATGGCAGCCTTCATAGCCTACCTGCATCCTTTTTCCTTCCCATTTATAAACCTCAGCCGGGCAGAATACGGTGCAAAGTTTATCAGGGCACTGTGTCATGCAGACGTCATGGTCAAGTACGGTAAGATGCGATTTCGTGTCACACTTAAACCTTAAAAGAAATTGTTTTTCCTCGATGTTTGTTGTTGACATTATTTCACCGCCTTCCAGGCACGATAGATATCTTGCATTACCTTAAAGGTTCCTTTTTCGGCCGTTACACTTCGCATGATTTCTTTTTGCTTCTCTCTCTTTGGTGTCCCATCCACTGTAAAGAATTTGCTCATCGCTTTGTTCATCATTGGCAGATATTCCTTGAAATATTGCGGGTATGTCTCGAAGGTATGTGCCGCATCCTTATACTTTTCAAGGTCTTTAATGATGAAACTTCCAAATAATGCTTCCTTATAGCGATTCAGGCTGCGCTCACTGAAGTCGCCATCTTTCTTGGCCTCAACGATCGCTTCTGCAGCCATTTGTCCCGAAGCCATCGCCATATTGGAACCCTCACGGTGAATTGCATTGACAAGCTGGGCAGCATCCCCTACGACAAGCACCCCGTTTCCGGCAACTCTCGGAACAGAATGGAATCCACCCTCAGGAATCAAGTGGGCGAGATATTCCGCCGATTCTCCTCCCTCCAGATATGGACGGACCATTGGATGCTTTTTCAGATAATCCAGCAGCTCATATGGCTTAAGCTTTGCTTTGATCATACTTGAAAGTGTCGTTCCTACCCCGATATTCAAGCTTTCTTTGTTCGTATAAAGGAAGGCAGTGCCCAGATTGCCTTGTGTAGAATCCCCGAAAATCTCAATAGTCGTTCCATGATTTCCTTCAAGATTGAAGCGTTCATTGATTTTGTCCTTCGGAAGATTGATGACTTCCATCACCGTCAGGGCCACCTCGTCAGGCCGGAATTCCCTATGGAAGCCCAGCTGCTTGGAAAGCAGGGAATTAACCCCGTCTGCCAGCACGACAACATCTGCAAACACTTCTCCATCTGGACGATCGGTCCTTACGCCTATCACTTTACCGTTTTCAACGATACATTCCGTAACAACTGTTTCATTTATCAATAATACCCCTTGTTCGACAGCTTTCTGTGCGAACCATTGGTCAAAATGTGCCCGCAGTACTGTAAAGTTATTATATGGTTCGACCGCCCATTCGAGACCTTTGTAACCAAACTGGACAACTGATTCTTTATCCATCATCCAGAACCGCTGTTCAACGACTGGTCTTTCCAGCGGTGCTTCCTTCCAGAACTCGGGAATGATGTCTTCCATCTGTTTACGGTAAAGAACTCCTCCCATAACGTTCTTTGAGCCTGGATATTCCCCACGTTCAATCAACAATGTTTTCAATCCGTTTTTTGCACAGTTGTAGGCACATGATGTTCCAGCAGGGCCGGCTCCTACGACGATTACATCAAATTTTTCAGACATAGCTCATTTCCCCGCCCTTCTCTTTGCTGAGCTCTTTGAACTGTTTGATCAGCTTTGGAATAATTTCCAATGCATCACCCACTATGCCGTATGTGGCGACATCGAAAATCGGTGCATTCGGGTCTTTGTTGATTGCGATGATCAATTCGGAGTTTTTCATGCCCTCCACATGCTGGATCGCTCCAGATATCCCGATTGCAAAGTAAATTTTTGGTGTGACGGTCTCTCCCGTCTGCCCGACCTGCTGTTCATGCTTAAGCCAGCCTGCTTCAACAACATCCCTTGTTCCTCCGACGCTTGCGCCGATGACTTCGGCCAGTTCATGAATCAGCTGGAATCCCTGGATATCGCCCATTCCTTTTCCACCTGCCACGATGACATGAGCTTCCGCCAGGCTTGCCTTTTTTGTTACGTCCTTCACAATTTTAAGCACTTTTGTGCGCATATCCTCTTCCCTAAGCTCCAGCTCTTCCTCAATGATGACTCCCTTTCGGCCTGTATCAGCTTCCAGGGCCTTCATGACTTTCGGTCTTACGGTCGCCATTTGCGGCCGGTGTTTTTTGCAAAGGATCGTGGCCATGATATTTCCGCCAAATGCCGGACGGCTTGCCTCGAGCAGCCTTTTCTCCACATCAACGTCAAGCATTGTCGTATCTGCAGTCAACCCTGTGCTTAAATCAGTTGCAACTGCACTGGCCAGGTCCTTTCCATTTGGTGTCGCACCATAAAGGAAAATCTCGGGTTTATATTTTTCTGCGAGTATACAAACACCTTTCATAAACGACTCAGTCCGGTAATCTTTCAGGACTGGATGATCGACCACATATACCTGGTCTGCCCCAGCATAAATCACTTCGTTTGCCAAAGGCATAACACCCTCGCCGAGCATCACACCAGCAAGCGGAACCTCCAGCTTGTCTGCAAGCTTTCTGCCGGCACCCAGTAATTCCAGCGAAACACCTTCGATTTTTCCGTCATTTACTTCAATGAATACCCAGACTCCCTGGTTTTCTTGCATCCTTTTATTCCCCCTTCAAATTCGGAATCAAGAGTTGGCTGTATTTAATTTCAATAAATCTTTTCGTTCCAGCAAGACTCCCATCAGCTGTTCTACTTGAGAATCCGGGTTTCCTTCCAGTCTTTTTCCGCCTTCCAGTTTAGGAGGGCTGAACATCTTGCCTACGATGGTTGGAGATCCCTTTAAGCCAAGCTGTGTTTTATCCACATCCTCGAGGTCATTCACTGACCATATTACAGGTTCATAGCGTGCAGCCTTGATCATGTTAGGCATCGGTGCATATTCGATGTCATTAATCTCTTTTTCAACTGTCAGCAAACAAGGAAGCTGCGATTGAAGTACCTCATAACCATCGATTTGCTTCCGTTTGATATGAACATATTTTTCATCCTTATTAACCTCTGAAACTTCTATAACATTTGTGATTGGCGGTATATCAAGACGACGGGCGATACCCGGTCCTACTTGTCCTGTGTCGCCATCAATTGCGTGCTTTCCGCAGATGACAAGGTCAATCGGGTTATTCTTTGAAATTTTTTCGAGCGCTTTGGAAAGAGCATAGCTTGTAGCAAGTGTATCCGCACCCGCGAACGCTCTGTCAGAGATCAAGTAACCCTGGTCCGCGCCAATTTCAACGCTTTTCTTGATGACGGCAACTGCCTGTGGCGGTCCCATGGACAAAACAGAAATCGTTCCACCTGTTTTATCCCTGATTTTGACCGCTTCCTGTACAGCATGGGCATCATAAGGATTCAATATCGCAGGTGCACTCCTTCTGTCCAGAGTATTCGTCTTGGGATTGATTTTAATGATCTTAGTATCGGGCACTTGCTTGACACATACGACAATGTGCATACTCTCTTTTCCCCTCCTTGGATTGAAAAACTATTAAATTGTAAGCGGTTACTTTTAGCTGTTTTCCTATATAGGCCGTTCTTCTTGAAAGAGAGGGACAATATTAGGTCCTTCACTCTTCTGTATCGTCAATCGTGATTAGAAAGAACGAGTACTTCAGAAAACAACTATTTATAAAACGGCCATGTTGACAGATTTCTTCTCTCTATGAGGAAACATCCTTTCAAGGCCTTATAAAAATAAAATGCTTTGTAGTACGATATATGAATCGCATTACAAGCATAGTACCAACAATTAAAAAAGTGAAAAACAAAGATGATATTGATAGTAAAATTTGAGGTTGAAAAAACTTGGATGAGCATCGATCATTGAACCAAATCGATAAAATGGTAATCCGCTGAAATCAACATGATGTTGGGGTAAATTGAATTTGATGATATAAACCTTTCTATGTTAAAAATATATAAAATAAGCTTATAAAAATATGATAAAAATCACACAAAGTCATATTATCGTGAAATTTTGAGCAAATTGTTACATATTTTTGGTTCTGTCAATGTTATTAGTGGATTTCCTTGAACGGAGATATACTTAGATGCTTATAAGGGGGGGAATTGCCTAAATATAATAGCCACCGCCATGGGCCAGCAGTGGCTTTTAATCTGAACATTTAAGCATGTGACAAAATATATTGTTTCTTGGTAAGCAAGATTATCTGTCTGAAGAGGATTTTTGTTTTTTGCCGTTGCACTTCTGTCTCCTTGCACAATGCCTGATATTCATAAATCAAGGTGTCAAGTTCCTGGCTGTGTCGCACTGTTTCATTACTTGTATATCCAGTTTCCAGTGCAGCAGTGATCATCAATTCCCGGACGCGATCAATTTCTTTCAATAAAGCATTTTGCGTTTGATACACTTCTAAAATCTCCTCTACTACTTTAATTGCTTAATAAAATAAATAGATTACTTGAAGAATTATTGCAAATGCTTTGATGAATGTAAATAGAATCGCAAAATAAGACAATTTTCATTCCCGAAATTTTTTTCTTCGACAAAGTTTGCGACTTCTTATTGTGACTGGCTTACTTTATCATTTTCGTAAATCGGCACCCAGCCCTCAGTGGTAACGAAAATCCTGACTGCTACCACCTGGCGGTCTTCCTGAAGCGTAAAGTAGTGGCGGATATTTTCAGGAACAGAGATTAAATCCCCCGGATTCAGGAATACTTCAAAGAATTCACCGTCTTTTCCCTGTATAACGAATACACCATGCCCGCTGACAATGAACCTTACTTCATCATCTGTATGGTGGTGCTCCTGCTTGAAATTCGCAAGCAGCTGGTCAAGATTTGGTGTATGATCTGACAGCGAAATGACATCCTGTGCTTTATAACCGCGACGCGCTGAAATATCATCGATTTCAGCCTTGAATACATCAAGGATCTGCTGCTTTTGTTCATCAGATAACAGGAATTTTTCCTGAAGGCTAGCTGGCAGCTTATTGATCTCCCATTTTTCATAAATGACTTCCTGTGAATTCAGGAATGCTTCTACCTGTTGTTCCTCAATGATTCTTTCCTGTGTGTTCTGCTTAACAATGTATGCCATCTGAATCTCTCCTTTATTTAAGTCGCTTTGTAAATAATTTTAATAATTCATTTAAACTACTTTGAACAGCTGGAATGGTTTATGCTCGAGCAGTCTCAATTGATAACGGAACAAAAACTCCGTCGCTTCGAGGATTTTCTTGGCTTCGAAGGCACTTCTGCCCCAGACGGTAACACCATGATTGCGAATCAGAACGGCTCCAGTATCCCCTTTTACGTGTTCGGAAAATGCCTTAGCAAGCGTTGGGATATGAGCATAATTTGGAATAATGGGAATTTTGAGAACAGCATCTTCCTCCCAAAGATCAAATGCCTTAATCAATTCTTGTCCTTTGAATTGAACCTCCCCCCTGTCACCATACACCTCGGAAATCACATTATTGTCAATGGTATGGACATGCAGGCTGCAGCCTGCATTGGTCTTCTTATAGACCTCCACATGAAGGAGGGTTTCAGCAGAAGGCTTTAAGTGTGTTTCCTCTGCCGGCCGACCATATTGGTCAACAAGTAAGAAGTCCTCATCCGTCCGCTTCCGCTTATCTTTCCCGCTTGCTGTCACAAGGAATTGCACCGGGTCGCTCTCCACTTTAATCGCCAGGTTCCCGCTTGTTCCCATGAACCAATCCCGCTCTGCTAATTCGGCTTTCACATCAGCCAGCTCTTCCCATTTTGATTCTAAAATGCTCATCCTCTCACCCCTGTCTGAATTTTAAGAGCTTCAATACAATCATGGAATGTCTCAAAAGGTGTATATGGAATCTTCCATTCTTCGCATTTATCTTTTAAATAATCTCTCGCAAACACATAATCTGCCTGTTTGGCTGCTTCGAGGTCGGTCACGGAATCACCGATGACGATTTTATAGATTCCGTCCTGATCCAGATTCCTCATGATGGTTGGCTTGCAACAACCGCAATCATTTGAACATTGATCATCACAGCTGTTTGGCCATTCAATTTTTATTGATTCACCTGAGAAATCTGAGCCATTGCAAAAAATGCCTTCAATCGGCCCGAATGATTTGATGATCGGTTCAATGAAAAAGTCAATCCCGCCGCTGACAATATAGACAGGAATCCCCTCCTCTCTCGCAAAATCAAGGAAATCCTGGAACCCGGGACGAATTCTCGCATTTTTCAAGGCAAACTCTATTATTTCCTCCTTCAGGCTGACTGGAAGGAGGGAGAACATTTTCCCGACTCCTTCCCTGATGGAAATCGTACGATTCAGCACTCCTTCCTTCAGTTCTTCCCACCCATCTGGAGCAAACCGGTTCATGATGGCTATAATGTTATCCTTTTCGGTCACTGTACCATCAAAGTCACAGAAAATGACTGGGTGGCTCATTTTGCCACCGCCTTAGCCAAACCCCAAAGTTCGATTGCTGCCCTCAACTCATTGAATTCATGAGCACCTTCCTCGAGCGTTTTACCTTTAAGCACTGTGTCGATCGCCTGCCTGAAAGCTTTTCCGCCTCCCTGTGCTCCCCCGGGATGTCCATGAACACCGCCGCCAGCATTGATGATCGAATCCAGTCCGAAATCCTCGATAAGAAGGGGAACCATTCCCGGATGGATACCAGCGGATGGGACAGGGAATGTTCTCTTGAATTGGTCCTCGGCAGTCAATGCCTCAGCGATCGAAAGAGCCTGCTGTTTTTCAAGGGCGACACTGCCATAAGGAGATGGAAACAGGGAGAAATCTGCACCAGCATAGCGTAGAAGCTTCCCGAGCAGCAAAGAATGGGAAAAACCATATTCATCCGCTGCTGTAAACGCACCGCTTACCGCGGGATGCGCCATGATCGGAATGCCAATCTCATCATCTTCCCTTAGCTCCTGCAGTACATCAAGTCCGTAGGCAAAAACATTGAACAGCAATGCGTCCGCTCCCAACTCAGCTGCTTTTCTCGCCTTGTCTTTCAGCTGGGTCGTTCTGCCCGTCAGATTGGCAGCATAAAGCGTTCTGTGACCGGTAGTTTGATAGACTTCTTCAAGGACCTGTTTTCCTGACATGATTCGTTTTTCAAAAGGAGCAAGCTCATTTTCAAACAAGATTTCGTCATCCTTGATCAGGTCGACTCCGCCAAGACTTTGTTCTTTCAATTGTTTTAACAGGAATGGAAGGTCGCGGCCGATCACTCCTTTGAAGATACTCATAAGCAATGGCCTGTCATAAACACCCAGCTTATTGCGGATTCCTTCAATCCCGAATCGGGGACCTGGAAAAGTTTTTTTCAATTGATCTCCGAATTCGAGATCGACCAGCTTTATTTTTCCGTCGAGCGATAGCTTGCCAAAAACCGTTGTAAGAATTGCCGGCAAGTCTGGAGAAAAATTGATAGCCGGATAAGCGATCTTAATGGTCGCCACGGTATCAGAATTTGCGTCCAGGCCACTGCCTTCGACCGAAACCACTCTTCCCTTATGCTTTTTTAATTGTTTTTGGTCCAATTCCGGCAAATCTGTCCAGGATCCTACTGTCAAACCAAGTGCTATTCCCTCTGCTTTTTTCTCTGGGTTATGCTTAGCGTCATGGACTATGTAAGTTGCTGTAATTTCACTCATGAAAATCAATTCCTTTCAGTTAGAAAATCGATAGCGCCTTATCCAGCTCCGACAAGCGCTGGAGGGCCAGGCAGTGAAGCCGTTCTTTGAATTCATTGCCCAGTATCGAAATCGAAAAGTATAGCTGACTGCCCAGAAACGCAGAAACTGGAGACTCCGATAAAGAAGCGCTTTTTGCTTCTGCCGGCGGAGTTGAAGTTTCGGAGTTTCCAGGAGGCGACACTAGATAATTCGAAAAGCGAAGGCGACTGCCCAACTCCGACAAGCGTTGGAGGGCCTGACAGTGAAGTCGTTCTTTGACTTCATTGGCAGGACCGAAACGTCTCGAGGAGTTAGGAGCCGCAGCTAGCCAAGCGTCTCGAGGGCTGGGCACTGGAGCCAATCAAATTGTAAAAAGCATTAAAAAAACCTCTTCACAAAGAAGAGGTTAGGACGTTCACTAAACTCTTCTTATCTTTCAGCTTTCGCTGCAAGAATTAGCACCGTGCCCAGCATTATGCTGGATCGGTTGCCGGGCTTCATCGGGCTCGTCCCTCCGCCTGCTCTTGATAAGAAAATAATTTAATTAAGTTATTTAATTGGTTAAAGTGAATTTATTAATTAGGATTATGTCAGGTTCACAAATCATTGTCAATATCTTTTTTGAAAATTCCTAAGCTTTCGATTCTGCTGACTGCTTCCTTCAATCTCTTTTCAGAAGTGAGCAAGCCTACCCGAACATAGCCTTCACCATACTCGCCAAACCCAATTCCAGGTGCAACGGCAATATGGGCTTTTTCCAGAAGAAAGTCAGCAAAATCAACGGATGAGGTGAATCCTTCGGGTATCTTAAGCCAGGCAAAAAAAGACCCTTTGGGTGCAGTGACCTTCCAGCCAATACCTGTCAAACCGTCAATGAGTATGTTTCTTCTTGATTCATACAAGTCATTCAATTCTGCTACACATTCCTGTGATCCAAGCAACGCTTCGGCAGCAGCCTCCTGGATCGCACCAAACAAACTGACGTACATATGGTCCTGGAGTAAATTAATTGCAGCAATCACACTCTTGTTGCCAGCTGCAAAACCCACTCGCCATCCGGCCATATTATACGTCTTCGATAAAGTATAAATCTCGATGCCTATATCCTTGGAACCCTTTGACTGCAGAAAGCTATATGGGCGTTTTCCGTCAAAGCCAACCGCCCCATAAGCAAAATCGTGGACAACACATATATTATGTTTTTGTGCAAGATCGATTGTCTGGTCAAAGAATGCTTGATCCGCAATCGCTCCAGTGGGATTATTAGGATAATTCAAGAACATCAATTTCGCCTGGGCGAGTTCTTCGGAGCCTAACTCGGTGTAGTCAGGAAGGAAGCCATTTTCTTCTCTCAGCGGCATTTTTATCATTTCTGCCCTTGCCAGCTCGACTCCTGACCAGTAGTCAGGATAGCCAGGATCTGGAACAAGGATCGAGTCTCCAGGGTTCAACAAGCATTGAGGAATTTCGACCAGTCCAGCCTTGCCGCCAAACAAGATGGCAATTTCCTCTTCAGGATCAAGATCGACGCCATATTCCCTTTTATAAAACTCAGCTGCCGCTTCTTTTAAATACCGAAATCCACGGAATGGTGAATACTTATGGTTCAGAGGATTTTCGGCAGCTGTTTTTAATGTGTCCACAATATGTTCCGGGGTAGGCTGGTCAGGATTCCCCTGTCCGAGATTGATGACATCAGCCCCTTTTTCGGTATATGTGCCCACCTTTTGCACGAGCGAAGCAAAAAATTGTCTGGGCAGGCTTTTCAATAACTCAGATTGTTCGAACTCCATTCTCTCACCTGCTTAATTATTTATTAATTTTAAATTTTTTAATTTGAAATTCTAGTCACAAATGATATAACGTAAATAGTAACTTGTAAAGATATAATTTTCAGAAACTATGGCGGTGACTTTATATGAAATTCAAGATTGCATGCTTGCAGATGGATATAGCATTCGGAAACCCTGAAAAAAACTACGCTGCTGCATCCCTTATGATTGACCGGGCAAGTTCTCATAATCCAGATATCATGGTCCTTCCTGAACTATGGACAACCGGATACGATCTGGCCAATTTGGATGGCACAGCCGAAGAAGAAGCACAGAAGGCCAGAGTTTTTTTCCATGAAGCAGCTGTGAAGCACCAAACCCATTTTATTGGCGGTTCCGTTGCCAACAAAACAGAAGCTGGCATTGAAAATACAATGCTCATTTATAACAAGAATGGTAATTTTGCCGGAAAATACAGTAAGCTTCACCTGTTCCAGCTTATGGATGAGCACTTATACCTCGCTGCTGGGAAAGAAAAAGGCTTGTTCTCTTTGGACGGACATAGTTTCGCCGGGCTGATTTGCTATGACATCCGCTTCCCGGAATGGGTGCGTGCCCATGCCCTTCAAGATGTTGAAGCACTCTTCATTGTCGCAGAATGGCCTATCCAGCGGCTTGAACACTGGCGCGCTTTGCTTATTGCCCGTGCCATTGAAAACCAATGTTTTGTCATTGCCTGCAACCGCGCCGGAGCGGATCCTAACAATACATTTGCGGGCCATTCAATGATCATCGGTCCCTGGGGTGACGTGATCGCTGAAGGCGGGGAAGGCGAGGAGATCCTGTTCGCAGAAATCGATCTTGATCAGGTTAAAGAGGCGAGGAGCAAAATCCCTATTTTTGCAGACAGGCGGCCTGAACTGTATTAATGCATATATCCAGCAAAAAAACCGCCTGGGAAAAGCCCTAAACCGTTCCGTTTTAGGGTGCATATATTTTAAATGACAATGAAAATGGCGTGTAAACTGACATCAGTTTTGACACGCCTTTTTTCTGATTAATTGTATTTTCACAGCCGAAAAATTAACATTCTTATTCAACAATTCAACCTTTTTGTTTAAGGGTGTCTTTTCAAAAAAATGGTTGAATTGTTGCTTGTATTTATAACCAATCAATATAGAGATGTAAAATAAAGCTAACAATCACAATAATTGATACAACATTTACCCAAATAGGTTCTTTTTTTTCGTCCATTTTTTTGCTAACTTCCCTATGGTAATCCTTTTGGATTTTTTTCTTTTTGTAATCTAAATTCAAAAAGGATCGACCCCTTTCTTACTCAAATGAGTCCAAAAAGTTTGTTTATACTAAACCGTTCGTTCATAAAGAAATTATGAAAATGTAACGTCTATTACTTAGCACACTTCAACCCTTCTTTAATTATATTTTTCGGTTAGCATCTTCAATCTTGTTCACAAGTGATTTAATCAAAATCAAGAAAAATACTGATATTAACAGCGGACCAAAGAAGGTCCAGGGTGCAGTCAAGAATTCATCCTTTCCTTGACCTATCATGCCTGCCCATTCACCTGATTCAGACAAATACTTTGGAACTACTTCTTCTGCTGCTGCAATGTTTCCTGGCTTGGATCCACCGATAAAGTATTGAAAAACCCCTAATTGAATAAGCAACAACAAGTTGATAGATAATTGCTGAAGAAATGTAACGATAAGCCTGTCTTTTAAAACCGGGATAATGTGCTTAGTATAAATACGCCAACTGCTTGCCCCTAATTGATTGGAAGCTTCAATGTATTCATTTTTCAATACATTACGAGATTCTTTTGTCAGTACAGCAGAGAGTATTGGGATCCCAATGAAAACAAACAGGAAAAACTGATACAGGATGACTTTCCAGAAACCCATTTGAACAATTGCTTCTTTTAAATCAGGAGATAAGAGCAGCACTAAGATAAGGCCAGGTATATATTTAAAAGGAATGAAGACCGTTTCAACCCATTCACTTATTCTTTTAAATGGAAAAACGAGAAAATAAGCTATTATCAAGCTGACTAAAATTCTTAAGAATGAAACTCCGGTAATAAAAAGGATTGTATATTTGGCACCTTCTATCATTCTAACAGCAAGGTCGTTTCCAACTTTATCAGTTCCTAATGGATGAGTTAAAGAAGGTGGGAATGGAGCCTTCCCAATAACCTCACCGCTTTCGTTATAACGGATACGTTCGGGTTCGGCATCCGTTTTAAAAATAGATGAATATACAACGCTAACAAACAACACCAATAGCAATAGTCCTATGATTAACAACAATGGTTTTTTAAAATTATTCATGCTGTGGTACCCCGATTTTTCTTCTTATGAGTTTAATTAACAGCATTATTAAGCCATAAGGAAGTAGAATCAAACCGACGGCAAGGATAAAGATTTCAGGTGAAACAAACCTATAAAGCAATAATGTGAAGCCATCAATCAAAAATAGGTATTCTACTAAAATTAAGCTCGTAATCATCATCCAGTATATGAGCGATAAATATTGTGAAAAAGAATATATAATATTTCTAATTACATGTTTTGTGAATACTTCCAGCTGACTAAGCCCCTTAGCCCTTGCAAAGTTTACATACAGTTTTTCGTATTCTTCTTCGAACAAAGTAATCATGATTCTGATCAGCATAAAAAGAGGTACCAGCATGAGACAAATAATGGGCATGATGTACACTTCCGTGTTCAAACTATATATTTGTAAAAATTTAAGCCCCGTCTTTTTATACAAATAAATTACTCCGAACTGAAAGCTCATGATAATAAATACATCCGGCAAAGTTTCGAGGATAGAAATAATCTTTCTAACTAACCTTTTAGCTTTCAAAGGGAGCCAAAGGTACATATAAACAAAAGTAAATGCTAAAATAACACCAAGTAATAATGCGCTAAACAACACTGTCATGGAGTAGCTATACGCCTTTGGTAAATAATCATAAATGGAAATTGTTTTAACCATGTGAGGGATTAGTATCAACCCATCTTTTAATGAGCGTAAATTTCCGAAAGTAGTTTTAACTGTATTCAAAAATTCGAGTGGGTAAAACCCCAAAATGTTTTGGTTGTAAATTAGAGAATTCATAGAAGCTAACATAAGTACGGTAAGAAAAAGTAATAACACTTTCAAGAAGAGTTTAATTCCTTTTGACAATATGTACAAATTAAGAAACTGTAAGTAATTCTTCATTTAGTCTCCTTTCTCATAAAATTCCACTAATATTCAATACGAATAATACGTAATAAAGTTCCAAAATCAGTAAAAATTTGTACGAGTAACATTTTTTAATTAATAATATAGAACAATATTTCGAAATCTTTCCATAATTTTACCATGAATAACTTTATTTTATCTAGGAAGGATATTTATTTAAAACCTGGTCTAATGGAATAAAGCACCTTATCTGAGTTAGATAGATAAGATGCTTTGAATTTATCTGAAGTAAATTATGTCTGTCCAATCATAAACTTTATCAACGATTCCAATTCTTTGGGCAGGTGTTTGTAATGAATCCTGTTTAAAAGCTTTATAAGGCTTACAGAAATTGTAGTATGTTCTCAAAATAGTTGTTGCATATTGAGCATATTTAGGATTGAAATTAGAGTAAATATAACTCTTTCCATCTCCTCTGGAACTCACTAAAGGCCTTTCTAATATTGTAATTCCTCTTCGGATTTGATTGATAAAAGTATCTGTGGCTTTGTTGTTGACCTTTTGAATTAATCTTGCAAGCTCTTCTGGCTCCAATGAACTGACATCAGTTGTGACATCCACAGTAGCATACCCAGTATCCTTATAAGGGAGTGGATGTATTATTGGGTTTTGGGCCCATTTTCGCGTTATTGTACTATCTTTTTTGACTTCTTCGAAAAAAAGATGCCTCTTTAAGTCTTGTTCAAGCTTTAATCTAGCTATTTGATATGTGCTTTTATTATCAATACCTATTTCCAAAGCCCATTTTCTTAATTCGGAATGTGCCTCTCTATGATCCTTCATATTGTCAGACAAAGACTTACTCTTATCCACTATTTTATAAATGAAATGATGTAAATCACTCAACCTTACCTCTTTAGAAAATGCTCTCATTAATGCAGATATTATGGAGGTATCATGGTCTGTAACAAAACGCCATTCTTTTGCATTCAAAAGCTGTTTCATATGCCAAAAGTGGGCAAGGGTCGTATAGGTGGAATTAACATGCAAACCGTCTATGTAATCAGCTCTTTTAATAAAACCTGTATATTCCATAGCGTATTCATTTTCCGACTGTGAATCGAACATAGATGGCGGCTGTGGCGCAAATGAATATTTTAAATGTCCATATTTCCGTGCGAACCGATGAAGGTGGTCATCTTTAAGCCTTTGGGTTTGTTCGGCTATATCCTCTAATGTTACATTCCAATCATAAGCTACATCAGCCCTAAATACATATCTATTTAAAACATCACTACTGACAACGATATGAGTTGGAAAGGTCTTTTCTTCTTCGTTACTAAAGTATTTAGCTCCAGTGTTTTTCTTCTTAACATTATTGAGAAAATAAACCATCTTATCGGTATTGATAAATAACTCATCAAATTGAACAGAACTTAGTTTTGTTTCGTGTCTTTCCAAAAACTCGAGACATCTTCGATATAACCATTCCAACTTATGATAATAAGTCTGGGAGCCGATACCTAAAATTTTTATTACTCTCTTAACGGGTACATGATTGATTATTAAATCCGCGAAGAGGGGAAGAATATCATTTCTTTTCTGGTGATAGGTTGTGCTTTCTCGAGTAGTTGGGAGTACATTTGTTATTTTAGAGCAAAATTTACACTGATATTTTTGGGAATTGCTTGTACTTACACCTCGGCTTCTAAAAGCTTCCCTCTTGTTAAAAGGAGTTAGTTCCTGGTGCTTACAATCCTCTTTATGAAATTGATATTTAGTTTCCATAGGTACGACAGAATTTATTTCTTCTATCCGTTTGATTTCTTCTGCTACGGCCCAATTCGAGACGGTTACATTGACACAACCCAAAATATTCGTAACCTTTGATTCTGTTGGAGCAGGATTGCAATATAACCTTGACTGCCGGCTATCAGAATCCAATTTATATCTTTGAGGTTTTCCTTTAACGTTATATTTCATTTGAGGTAAGCCTAAGTTTGAACAGTAGGGATTTATGCAACTATTCATTTGAATAACGAAAACTTTCCCTTTTAAACGGACATTAACTGGTCGAAAAAGTGTATCTCTAAATTTTGTGGCAAAACGGTTAGGTGGTAACTTTTCATATAGCTCTTTACGTTCAAGCAATTCATCCTCAGTTACAGGCACTTCAATCTCCACAAAATGATCCGTTCTATTGACTAACCTCTTTATTTTAGCCATTGTTCTCTTCCTCTTTAATCAATAATTGTTGAATCATTCTCCTGTTTCGACGTTTTCGGTGGATCCAATCGAGAAAATTCTCGTCCTCTAAAATATTTTTTAAAAAACGATCAACAATTTCATCTTCATTTAAACGGGTGTATTCCGCATAGTATTTCACAATTGCTCTTGTGTGGTCTGATAATTTCCAATCAACTTTTTTCCCTAGTTCTTCTTTTGGTTCAATGAATTTCATTATATTGACCTCCAAAATGACAATAGAATTGACAGTCAAATTGACAAACATATTTACTAGTACAACAAGTATTGTCATTAGTAGACAATACTAAACATATGGGTGTCAATTGTAAGGGATAAATTCATAAGAAAGCTGGCACATTAATAAAATGGCGTGGACAGTTTCCACGCCATTTCCTATGTCATTTTCTATGTCATTTTGGTCCTATGCACCTCAAAACGGAACGGTTTAGAAAAGCCCTGTGGCGGTTTTTTTGAATGAGATAATAGAACCATCACTCTGGTTGTGCCCACATCTCTTCCGGATTCAGTTCGTAAATCCCATTTTCGCGATACATATAGTGATTGATGATGAATTCACGCCTGATTGTAGCATAGTCCTCGTAAAACTTTTTAATATATTCGTTCAACTCTTTTTCCGGGTATTTTTTACCCGCTTTTAAACCACGGATCATGTATTCAAAAATCATCAGCCTTTTCTTCCGCTGGGCCGGAATATTTTTTAATTTACCGTCTTTTGTCATGAAATTCTCAATGACCTTCTGCCTTTCGATATTCTGATCGAGCAATGCTTCCACCTCCTCTTCCTTTTTCATGATTAACTTGCCAAGCGACTTGGTCTGCTGCTTGATGACCGACTCGTTCAAATGGAAATAGATTGTGTTCTTATCCCGGCGCTCAATGATGACATTGACATCACGCAGTTTTTTTATATGATGTGTGATTGTGGGCGGCGTGAGGCCTAATTTGCCAGCGATCGCCTGGCCATGAAGCGGCCCGCGGGCCAGCAGCGCAACAATTCTTATCCTTGTAGGGTCGCCCATTGCTTTATGAAAAGCGACAATTCTATCCAGCTGAATGATAATCCCTCCATTATTTCATGATCATCTAATTAGGTATACATCTAATATATAGCATCTTCCGTTATTTGAAAAGCTCTTTTCATTTTCACTTATTTCACATTGCTCATTATGGTTTAAACAGAGTGATTTTCTTCCAAAACTGGCGAAGCCCTATCTTGATAAAATTCTGAGAGACTGTCGCTCAACAAGATCAAAAAAACGCCTGATTATCATTCAATCAGGCGTTCCTTCAGTGATTGGCAAATACAGATGGAAAGTAGTTCCGTGTCCCAGTTCGCTTTCTACTTCAATCGTTCCTCCATGTTCTTCAATAATTTTGAAACTAACCATTAGTCCCAGGCCAGTTCCTCTTTCTTTTGTTGTGTAAAATGGTTCCCCAAGCTTCTCAATTTTATCAGCAGGGATTCCCTCTCCCTCATCCTTGATTGAAATATGTATCTTGTTCCCTGGTGCCTTGCTGATTTCAATATATACGAATCCGCCTTTTGGCATGACTTCAATGGCATTTTTTATGATATTGATAAATACTTTTTTCAACTGATTCGGTTCACAAAAGAGATTGGGTAAACTGTCGTCATAAATCGTCCTGAATTGAACGTCATGGAGGACTGCCTGTGCTGTCAGAAGGTCAACGGTCTCCTTCATTATTTTCGAAATATCTTCTTTGACATACTTAATGGCCTGCGGCTTGGCAAGGATGAGGAACTCATTTATGATCGAGTCTATCCTCTGGAGTTCTGATTTGATCACCTGGAAATAAAGGGAATACTTATCACCCGAGCTGTTCTCAAGAAGCTGGATGAATCCTTTGAGCGCAGTCATTGGATTCCGGATTTCATGAGCTATCCCAGCTGCCAGCTCCCCTAATATATTCAAAGTGTCGGATTTTCGGAGCTGTGCTTCCATTTCGACTTTTTCAGTGATATTCCTGAAGATAATCAAATTCAGGGTGTCGACCAGATGCCGTTTGACCGTGTATTCAAAATGCTTCAACCTGCCATCTTCATATGGGATGGTAATCCTTCCATCCAGCCTTCCTTTTCGCATCAGTTCTTCAATCTTGTCATCAATCAGGGCTTCGGATAATCCAAGGCTAAGGAAAAGCTTCCTGAAATTTTCTTCTTCCAGGTCTTCTGGCTTCAATCCAAGCTTCGCCATGCCGGAAGGGTTGATTTCATAGTGTTTGCAATTTTCATCCCAGAGAATCATGCCCTCGATTGACCCCTCAAAGATTTTCCTGAACCTCTCTTCGCTCTTGCGTATTTCCTGTTCCATTCGGAATCGATCACTTGCATCCCGCACAATCGTCATATGGTACCCGTCACCAGCATTTAGCTTGACGGTAAATTCAAGAAGCCGTTTCTCCCCGCTTGGCAGCAAGAAGAACGCTTCCTCACGCAGCGCGCCTTTTTCTTTGATGATTTTTTTCATTTCGCTATATTTCTCATCTTTTTGATAAATAAAATCCGAGATTTTATGTTTCACTAATTCATCCAGAGTAAGGCCAAAAATTTTGCAGGTCGCTTGATTTGCTGCAATGATCTGTCCAGATGTCCCCCAAAACACAATGCCGTCAAGCGCTTCGCGGAATAAGCTTTTTAATAAGCCTCCGTCATCGAGAAATCTTTCATCTAAATTTGTTTGGCTGGCATCTGGTTCCACATCGAATGAACAATCAGCGGCTGCTTGCTGGTCTTTTACCATCTCTTTTAAAAAGGAATTTTCTTTTTCTAAAGCGGCTATTTTTCCCTTCAGTGCCTTAATATCATCCCGTCCATTAGCACTACTCACCAGAAAGCCTCCTTGTCGGATTCCCATTTTTCTAGTAAATTCTACATTGATGTTGAAAATCCCTTTAATTTCGTGATTATTTCCTGCTTATTTACAAGACTTTTTGGCAGACACTGTTGAAAAAAAAAGCCGGGAATCCCCGGCTTCTTAAATTCTTATAAATATTCGTTTTCGTGCTTTGCCTTAAGGCGCTGCCATCTTTTTTCAACTTCTTCTTCGAATTCAACAAGCATGTCTTTGTTTTCTTCTTTTAACAAATGCTTTGTTTTTCCCATATATTTTAGCCAGTCTGACAGATGGATTTTCTTGTTTTTCGCTTCAGGGTCATATGTTATATTCGTGATTCCCTGCTCCACTTCATAAAGCGGGAAGAAGTTGGAATTGACTGCTGCTTCAACGATCGTCTGTCCATAGCGATCTTCGGACTTCCAGTTAAGCGGACAAGTGATCAGAAGCTTGCCATACACAGTTCCAACATTCTGGGCATACCATTGTGCCTTCGCTGCCTTTTTCAAAAGATCCTGAGGGAATGCCTCTGTACCCGTGAAGACATAAGGTATATTGGTTGAAGCCATGATTTGTGCAGTATCCTTATGGTGGAACGCCTTTCCTTTTTGGGCCTTTCCTACATTCGATGTGCTGGTCATATGGCCAAATGGAGTGGAATATGAAAGCTGCGAACCTGTATTCATATATCCCTCGTTATCATATTCAAGCATGATCAGTTTATGGCCGCGCAGCGCTGTTCCGATTGCCGATCCCATACCGATGTCCATGCCGCCATCTCCGGTTACCATAACAAATGTGGCATCTGCTGACACTTCGATTTCACCGCGGCGCTTCAATTCAAGGAATGCCTCCAGTGTCCCTGACAGTGTTGCTGCCCCGTTCTGGAACAGATTATGGATCGTCGTCTGTTTATGGGATGTGTGAGGATATGCTGTTGTAACAACATACGCACAGCCCGTCTGGAACAGGATGACAAGATCTCCTTCTATGCCTTTGAAGAACATTTCAAGTCCGCCAAAAATACCGCAGCCAGGACATGCACCATGGCCTGAGGCAATCCGTTTTGGCTTTGAAGTCAGCGCCCTTAATGGCGGAATTTTAACATTCAGTTTGTTTTTCTCTTCATCCCTAGTTACCTGGATGAGTCCTGATTTATACACATCACCATGCTGAGGTTCAATGACAGTCTTCAATGTTTTATCGGGTTCGCCAGGAATATGTCCGTAGTAGTCGAAAGGTTTTTCGGCGTAGCCTTTTTCCATAGCATCCATCGCCAGAGCAAAAAATGCTTCAGCATCATCTGCATAAAAGTCCTTGCCGCCCAAGCCGAACACCCTGCTCTGGACGATGGTTCCATTGTTCCTGTCTTCCTGAAGCGCGGACTTGATTTCGTGCGTCAGGTTCGGGCCATGTCCGCCGTAAGAATCTGCTCTTTCCCCAACAAGAAGGGATTTCACATTCTTTAAAGCTTCCCTGATTTCCTGAGCAGGGAATGGACGGATAATGTTAGGGCTAATGACGCCTGCCTTGATTCCTTGCTCCCTCAGTCTGTCTACAACATCCTTGGCAGATTCTGCAGCTGAGTTCAAAAGAAACAGCGCTACTTCCGCATCCTCCATTTTATAGAGATCGAGAATGTCATAATTGCGGCCTGACAGTTTTGCATACTCTGCAGCCACTTCCTTATAAACATCTTTCGCTCTGTATATTGCTTCTGATTGCTGGAAGTGGTTGTTGATCAAGTCGTCGCCATTCATGTGCGCACCAATCGTCAACGGCTTCTTAGGATCTCGCGCGAAATTGTATTCAGTCGGTGCCTCTCCAACAAATTTTTGGACGACTGCACGATCCTTGAAATAATTCACTTTCCGCTTTTGATGTGATGTGAAGAAGCCATCATAGGCAACCATCACCGGCAGGCGGACATCGGAATGCTCAGCTATTTTCAGCGCCATGATATTCATATCATAAACCGCCTGAGGCGTTCTCGCTGTCAGGATCACCCACCCGGTATTCAAGGCAAAATACAAATCTGAATGGTCGCCGCGAATATCAAGCGGACCGCTGATTGAGCGTGTGACCAGGTTCAGTACCATCGGATACCGTGTGCCGGATTGGACCGGAAGCTGTTCAAGCATGTACATCAATCCATTCGCGCTTGTTGCGTTGAACACGCGCGCTCCCGTTGCAGCAGCTCCATAGCAGATTCCCGCGGAACCATGCTCGCCATCAGCAGGGATCAACTTGATATCATGCTCTCCCCTTGCTTTCATCATGTCCAGATACTGGGCGACTTCTGTTGAAGGGGTGATTGGAAAATAGCCCATGATATGATAATTGATCTGAGCTGCAGCCATTGCCGCCATTTCATTTCCCGATTCAAAAGTGGCCACCTGCTCTGCTGTGCTCATTGCTTTTATATTCTCTTCAAGAATGGACATTAAGAAACCCCTCCAGTCACATAAGGATAGTTTTGTTTTACTTGATTTTCCTCAGCATAGCCGATCATTTCCCTCAGTTCGCTTAATGCTGATGTAGGACATGCCTCGACACATTTCAGGCATCCTTTGCAATATTGGTAGTCGATTCCCTTCAGGAACATTTGCTTTCTTCCGCGCTTATCTTCGCCTTCTTCCCAGACAAAGCAATAATCAGGACATGCAGTGTCACATGCCGCGCAGTTGATACAGTCTGCCTGGTTGAATTGCGGCACGAATCCCTGTCTGGAACCGCTTAAATCTTTGAGAATGCTGTTTGCCTGGGCAGTAATGACTCCGCCAAGACCCTGTGTTTCATAGCCTAGCAGCGGTATTGGACGCTTGAAATCTTTGCCCTGTGCTCCTTCTTCAAGTTCGTATGTCTTGAATTGGACCTCATTATAGCCCCTTTCGAATGTTCGAATGTTTGGTTCTACCAAATGAGGATATTTCTTTTCGAAAGTTTTACGGATTACATGTTTCATTGCTTCAGGATCAAGAAAGTCAATAATGCGGTACAAAGCTCCAAGCATCGCAGTATTCACCTTCGTTTTTTCCTCGACGGCAATCGAAAGTGCATCGACAATCGCGAGTGTTCCATATTCGAGCTGAAGGTCTTGTTTGATATCATCAAAATCCCTTGTTGAGTTAACGAGCAGGATTCCATCCGGGCGCAAGCCGCTGACAACGTCAACCGTTTTGTAAAGCGCTTCATGGAAGACACCAACAACATGCGGCTCTTCTATCGGACTATGGACCCTGATTTCAGTATCTGGATCACAGAACCGGACAAAACTTTTTACCGGCGAGCCTTTTTTCTCGGAACCATATGAAGAAAAGTTGGAACCATTCAGCCCAAGACCAAGAACTCCTGCTTCGGCAAGCATCTTTCCGGCAAGGTTGGCGCCAAGCCCCCCAATCGATTCAAGCCTTATCTCATAAAACCCTAATTCATTCTTCTTCGGTAAGATAGACATAATCTCCCTCCCCAATTTTGTTGTTAAGGTAATTGAATGTGAACATTCCCCACTTTTAATTTTATAGATAACAAGATCATTAAGCTGTGACATATATCAAACATTTGAATTTTTTTATTAGAACACACCCAAAAATTATTCACTTAATCCGTATGCTATAATGGATTCCTTTTATATAACAGAGATGAAATTGTATTAATACAGCACTTAACCCTGATTCAGGAAACGATTCCTGAACCAGGAACCAGTTCCTTAATTTTGAGCAAATAGCCTGGTTTGTCTTTGTCCTGAAAAGGGTAAATATAGGTGAGTATTTTTTGGGGGTCTCTAATTAAGGGAGGAAATATGAAGAAGCGAGATTACTACTTTGACAATGCCAAGTTCATCTTGATTTTTTTCGTCGTATTTGGCCATCTTTTGCGCTCGTTCATTGAAGACAATGAAATGATCTACAATATTTATAAAGTCATATATACATTCCATATGCCAGCCTTCATCCTGGTTTCAGGCTTTTTTGCAAGAGGCTTCAACAAAAAGGGTTATGTAATGAAAATAGCCAAGAAATTGATTCTGCCATATTTCATTTTCCAGCTCATCTATTCAATTTTTTACTATTTTCTATACAGCAAATCGACCTTTACGATCGATCCGCTGAATCCGCACTGGTCATTATGGTTCTTGATCAGCCTGTTCTGCTGGAACCTTATGTTGATTGGTTTTGCAAAGCTTAGCGCACCTACAGGTCTTTTGATTGCTTTTGGCTTGGGGCTCGGTGTAGGCTATGTTGACTGGATATCCAATTATTTGAGTCTATCCAGGACATTCGTATACTTTCCATTGTTCCTGCTGGGATACCATTTAACGAAGGACCATATTAAAACATTGACAAGGCCTTCGTTTAAAATTGGCGCGCTCATTTCATTCACAGTCGTTTTTTTAGGATTCTACTTCAATCCGGATATTGACTATAAATGGCTTCTTGGATCAAAGCCCTATTCTATGATGGAAGCTGCAACGATTTCAAGCATGTTTACTCGCTTAAGCTTTTACCTGTTAAGTCTGCTGATGGTATTTAGCTTCTTGACAATCGTGCCTAAAAAGCAATATTTCTTTACTGATCTTGGGAAAAATACACTTTATGTGTATTTACTGCATGGTTTTTTTGTCCGAGTTTTCCGCGAAAGTGAGGTCCAGGACTTTTTCCACAGTCCCGAACGTTTTATCCTGCTCGCATTCATCGCCCTGGTGCTGACTCTCTTGCTGTCAAGCAAATATGCGGCCGCATTCGCCCAGCCGCTAATCGAGTTCAAGACATCAAGAATCAACCGCCTTAAAACCAGGATTGGAGCCATCGTCCGCTTTTATCGCAGAAAAATGTTGAGCCAGTAGATATGACTAGAAAAAGAGCCATTCATCGAGAATGGCTCTTTCCTTTTCTTCAACAGGATTCAGCCTGTCTTTTTTGTCTAAACTGAGCTATAATTGGAAGTTGACTTGTTGTGGATTTTTATAAAGGAGATTTTAAAATGAATATCGTCTTAACAACGCTAAACGCGAAGTATATACACACGAACCTTGCCATCAGATATCTTAAAGCATATGCTCAGCCGGAATATGATGCGACCATTGCTGAATATACAATAAAGGATCCCGTAATCAATATAGTGTCAGATCTGATCCAAAAGAAACCTGATGTAATTGGTTTCAGCTGCTATATTTGGAACATCGAAGAAACCATTAAAGTCATTAAAATGATCAAGAAAATCAATCCGGACATCCTAATTGTCGTGGGAGGCCCGGAGGTTACCTATGATGTCCTGGAATGGATGGAAAAAGTGCCTGATTTTGACGTGATTGTCATAGGTGAGGGTGAACAGACATTAAAGCAGCTTCTGGCAGGTTTTTCAAACGGACGTGACTTTTCAGAAGTACATGGCATCGCCTACCGGAATGAAGGAGGCATCCAGCTGAACCCTCAGCGCAATAAGCTTGACTTAAAAGACCTCCCCTCTCCCTATCGCTTCGAAGAGGATGCTGACCATCTTTCAAAAAGGGTAACTTATGTTGAAACAAGCCGCGGCTGTCCATTCAGCTGCCAATTTTGCCTCTCATCCATTGAAGTCGGTGTCCGTTACTTTGATAGGGAGAAGATTAAGGATGATATCCGCTATTTAATGGCAAATGGTGCGAAGACCATTAAGTTCGTGGACAGGACTTTCAATATTAGCCGGAGTTACGCAATGGAAATGTTCCGTTTCCTCATTGACGAGCATCTCCCTGGTACGGTGTTCCAATTCGAAATCACTGCCGACATCATGCGGCCCGAGGTGATCGCTTTCCTGAACGAGGAGGCACCTGCCGGCTTGTTCCGCTTTGAGATTGGGGTCCAGTCAACGAATGATTATACAAATGAACTGGTCATGAGAAAACAAAATTTCGATAAACTGAAACGGACTGTCACCATGGTCAAGGAAGGCGGCAAGATCGACCAGCACCTTGATTTGATTGCAGGTTTACCTGAAGAGGATTATCATTCCTTCAAAAAAACCTTCAATGATGTATTTGCGATGAGACCGGAAGAATTGCAGCTTGGATTCCTGAAGATGCTCAGAGGGACTGGATTAAGGCTGAGAGCCGCAGACCATGATTATGTCTATATGGACCATTCGCCATATGAAATCCTCGGGAATAATGTACTTGATTTTAATGACATCATTAAGATCAAACAGGTTGAGGATGTGCTTGAGAAGTATTGGAATGACCACAGGATGGATAATACAGTCGAATTCCTGGTTACAAAGGTTTTTCCATCCCCATTCGATTTCTTCCAGGAATTCGGCTCATACTGGGAAACAAAAGGATGGTCGAGGATTGGCCACCAGCTTGAGGACTTATTTAAAAGACTTTACCAGTTCCTGCAGGAAAAAGGTGTGGAGCACCTTGAGCAAATTGTCAGTTTGATGAAATACGACTATCTCGCCAGCATGAAATACAAGCCCCGAAAGCCATGGTGGGAGCTGTCATCTGATAAGAAGCAGCGATCTGATTTATATAGAGAAATCATTAAGAATCCTGGGGCCCTTGGCCAGGAGTTCATGAATTTGAAGCTTAATGAAAAGGATCTGTACAAACATACCCTGCTAGAAGATATCACAATCAATCTGGATTTACTGATCAAAGATGGAACAATAGAGGATTCACCGTCACATATCCTTGTCTATTTTGATTCCAAGTCAGAAAAACCTCAATTTTTTTCCATTAAAAAGGAAGATCTTAAGCCGGCTTGATTCAGCCGGCTTTCTTTATTTGCAGTCCTTTTCAGCTTTATGTTTCGCCTTTTTACCAGCAAACGGCTGTTCATAAAACTTTCCCGCATTAATATCGCCAAATTCCATGCCGAACTCAACGTTCAAAGGCTTCTGGTGACGCGCCTCATGCTTTTTCATCATGCTCTTCCTTTCCTGCCCTGCTTTGAATTCCTGTTCGCAAATTTCCCCGGATCTTCACCATGAGCAAATTCAGCAGAAAATTCACTTTCCTGAAGATTTTTCTTAGGCGTGTTTGTATATTTAGCCACTGCATTTCTTTCTGCCTTCCGTTTAGCCATTCTGAACACCTCCATCCTTTATTTTTTTCAATCGGTGATTTGCTATGTACAGTTTTGATTACCTTATTTTACAAACGGAACTGTCTTATAAAAAGCGGCATACAACAAAAGATAAACTCAAAAAGGAGGAGCAGAAATGGCGAAAAAAGATCCTGAGCTGAAACCAATGGATATTGAGGAAACATTGCCCCATCAAATCAACGCTCCAAGCTTCAAGGATACCGGGATAGAAATGAAAGCACCATTTAAGAATGAGCACGGTGTCATTATCGGAGACAGTCTTTACGCTTCTGAGGATTCACCGCTGGAAAATTGGTCGGATGAGACGGATCCGGCCGTCATGGCTGGCGACGAATGGGTCCATCCTACCAATGACATTGGCTGGAACACAGCAGAAAACAGGGAGCTTCTCGAGGAAAAGAGAAAACCACAGGGCTATCCATTCATGCATCCAACAAAAGATGTTAGCAAGGGACAAGATTAAAAAAATCCGGGAATTCTCCCGGATTTTTACATTTATCCAATAATCACACGTTCCTTAGGATAACCGATGCTTTCCTTGGTCGTTTTGCCGCCGATAATCAGCAGGAAGGAAATGACTCCTACTCTTCCGATGAACATCAGGATGATCAGAATCAATTTGCCGATATTTGAGAGATCAGGTGTGATTCCCATCGATAATCCTGTGGTCCCAAATGCTGATGCTACTTCAAAGATAATCGCCAGCAATTCATGGTCCTCTGTCACCATCATGATAATGACAGCAAGAAAACAAATCATGACTGCCATAATTGAAACAACCAGGGATTTGATAATATCATCCTGGTGCAGTTCCCTGTTGAAGATCTTGATTGCTCTTCTTCCTCGGGCAAAATGATAAAGGAACAAGAGGTTCAGTGCAAAAGTAGTCGTACGGATTCCACCGCCAACAGAGCTTGGTGAAGCACCTATAAACATCAGGGCTGCCATCAGGAATAGTGTCGGGTCTGTAAAATCATTGACATCCATAGTCGCCATACCGCCACTTCTTGTTGTCGCCGATTGAAAAAATGCATAAAAGAACGAATCAAGCCAAGACTTATCTGAGAAGAAATGGTTGAATTCCAGACCCCAAATAGCGATTGTTCCGAAAATCAAGAGAATGAGAAACGTCAGTGTAGTGATCTTCAGGAAAAGTGAAAAATGAAATGGTGTACTCTTTTTTCTCCTGAAAAGAAAACTTTTCAATTCTATCAGCACAGGGAAACCAATTGCCCCTAGTGTAATCAAGAGAATATTGATTATCACCACAAAATAATCCTGGGCGTACGGAATCAAAGAGGCTCCTGTAATATCGAAACCTGCATTGGTTGTAGCACTTACGGATGCAAACAAACCGTGGAGAAAAGCTTCCTGCCATGTTGGGAAGTATTGAAGAAAATACAACCCTAACAATAATGCACCGACTAACTCGATAATGACAATAATGACCAGAATATCCTTCAGCATTTTTACTAGTCCGGACATACTGGTCTGGTTCTGATCCATCATAATCAGCCTGCGTTCTTTCAAGCCAATTTTCTTCCTGATGATCAGCCAGAAAAAGGTGCCAAGCGCCATGACGCCTATACCGCCAAACTGTAGCACAAACATAAGGATAAAGATTCCTGTAACAGTGAAGGTGTCGTGAAGTATGACAACCGAAAGCCCTGTGACACTGACAGCACTTGCTGCAGTGAACAAAGCGTCCATAAAAGTCCATTTTGCACCGGGCTGTATGGCAACTGGCAAGCTCAATAGAATCATTGAGACAATTACCGCAATTAAATAATACGCCACAATGATTTGTGCCGGAGCTAATTTGTCTAATCTTCTTCTAATATTAGTCCACATGATTGAATCCTTTCTGGCCTAATTCATTATTATCTATGATAAAGAAAACCAATTGATTAATAAAGTGTTTTCTGCAGTTACCTTGATATTGTACATTTCCGGAAAACTTTATCCAAAATATTAAAAGTTACCATTCATGTTCTCACCAGGATTGACAAAACTATCGTTACAGAGAAATGATCTCTGTAATCGACTCAAAGGAGATGACGGCATGGCTCGAAATTCAAATAAATTGCTTGTGCCTGGTGTGGAACAATTTATGGACCAGGTTAAATATGAGATTGCACAGGAATTCGGTGTAAGCCTCGGTTCTGATACTGTTTCAAGAGCGAATGGTTCAGTTGGAGGAGAAATCACCAAGCGTTTAGTTCAGCAGGCTCAGGCCCAGCTTTCTGGACAAAGACAAGAATAAATCAATCAATTCCTCAGCAATATCATCTTGGCTAAAACTGAATATTGACATGGAAAAAGTCCGGAATCATGTTCCGGACTTTTAAAATTCTCTATTTTTTGCCTGAGTTGTCTTTTGTGGTGTTCCCTGCGTTTCCTCTTCGGCCATTATTGTGGTTTTGATTCTTGTTCGTTTTTTTTTCTTGTTTGTAAGTTTGTCCGCTTTGATCAGGCTTAGTTCTCCCATTATTAGCATGATTGTTATTTGAGTGGCTATTGCTGTTCAATACGGCATTATTTTTCTCATTCTTTATATCAGGAGCTGGATTCCTTCGCGGTTCTGAATTTGAATTGCCTTTTGGAGGCTCCGGCTTTTCTTTCTTTACCTGGCCGGGTGCTTCCTTCTTTTTTTGCTCCGGCTCCGGTTCCTGCCTTACAGGCTGTTGGACTGGCTCCTTCTTCTCTTTCTTCGGCTCGGCTTTCTTTTCTTTTTCAACCGGCTTTGCAGCAGGATTCGGTGCAGCAGATTTTTGCTTCTCTTTATACACACCAGTTGTAACACCCTGCTTAACAGCCTTCTCCCTGTCTTCATTTGTTGCTTCCATTAACTTAAGGTTCAGGTCTTCATCAGTTGTTGTCTTCTTAATTTCAGCAATTTTTTGTTCCAATTTCTGGTCCACTGATTTTCTTGCCTTTGTATTATGGACAGTAGCAATGACGACTTCATTCTTATTGTTGAAATATCCCTGGGCTTCGATTTTATCAAGGATCATCTCTGCAACAAGGGCGGCATCTTTCTTCTTCCAGCCCTCAATTTCTGTGATAATTTCTTTCCCCTCAGGATTGTACCCTTTCATTTGAAGAACCTTCAAATCATCATTGACCGCCAATTCAATGCTCGGGTTCACATCTATGGACATATATGCGTATACCTGTCCGTCCTGGTATACCGGCAGGATCGCGGCCATAACGAGCATAAGCGCTGCAGCCAGCATAATTGACCTTGCCTTAAGACTAGTTAAAACTGAAACGTCGAACTTTTTTCTCTTTACTGTTTCCGATTCTGGAAAAAAGTGAATTTCTTCTCCAACCTGATAGTCTTGCTGAAGCTTTCGGGCGCGCAAAAACTCGCCTTCGGGGGTCAACAATGTTAGGTATAGCTCATTGATTTCAAGGATTACTCCTTTTCTCATGTCTCCAACACCCCTTTAATATAATCCTTTAAAAACACATAATCCCCAATTAAAATAAGTGCAATTGCAATAATATATTTTCTGTTTCTCTCTATAGTTTTTCTGCTGACTTTGACCATTTCTTCCAGTTGCTTGATTGGCAATCGTTTTTTCTCAAGCAGCAAGCCCTTCAATTCTTCATTTTCTACCATCGCCTTCGCGACGAGCATGGCATTTTTCCGGGCATCAGCATGCTTTGGTGATTGCTCCAGTAAGTCCTGGAATGACAAATCAAATTCAGATAATATCGTTTGGAATTGGATGATTTCTTCTCTTCTCAGTTCCTGTTCTGTCTTTTTACGGAACTCATCAAGTGAAAGTTCATCTTCAAGTGTTGACCGATGCTGCTCTTCCTCATTTGGGTCATTAGCGATATTAAAGCTCAGGTTTTGATTCCTGCTCTGCTGGCGGATATAATCAATTACCCTACGCTTGATCATTACTTCTGCAAAACTTAACAAGGAATTCCCTTTTTCGGATGAATATTTCTGGATTGCCTCATTAAAGGCGATGAGGCCAATGCTAAATTCATCGTCAGACTCATGTATGTACCTCTTGCAGACAGACGAAACAGTCTTGGCAATAAAAGGTTTGTAAGAATCAATTAATTCTTCTCTAAGTGCAGCATCCCCCTGGTGGATTTTCTCAACGGTTTCTTCCAGCGGCCTGCGCTTTTTCTTTGCCATGAACAATAAACTTAGCAATAGCCTCACCTCTTTTCCTCCACACATTATATCATATCTGTCAATTTCTCTATTGTGGTTAGGCAGGGAAAAGATAGCCGTTACTGGCTATCTTTTCGAGTCTATTGTTCAAAACGATATTAATTTTTGTCGTTCCCTTTTCCGTGGCCATTGCCGTGTTGTGCTTTGTTTTGTGGTTTCTTTTCTTCTTTCTTCCCTTGTTTAGCCTGGTGCTTTTCTTCTTTCTTAACTTGCTTTGCCTGACGCTTTTCTTCTTTCACCTGCTGCTTCGCTTCTTTACGCTCTTGTTTCACAGCAGCCTTTTCAGCTTTACGCTCTTGCTTGGCTTTTTCTTTTTCCGCCTTTACAGGAGCAGCGACTACTGAATCATCATCCACAGGCATTGTCTCTTCAGAATTTGCCGCTTCATCTTCAATCTCAGGTGTTTCATCTGCAGGCAGGAGGTCTGGCTCAACCACTGGTTCTAATTCAACAGGTTCAGCAGTTTCTTCTTCCTCTGCTGGTTTCTCACCATACTTTTCTTCTATTTTAGCCAATTTCTTTGCCATCTTGGCGTATGTCTTATCAATATTCTTTTGAAGCTGTGCTTTTGCATTTTCATTGCCGACATGTTCCATAGCCGCTTTTAATGCAATGATATTCTGCCTTAGCATTCCTTCGATTTCCTCAAAAGGATCTACACTTACAGCTTCTTCGCCTTCATTTTCAACCGCTTCTTCTTCAGTGGCTTCGTCTGTCTCTTCTTCAGTTTGCTCAACAGCATCCGAATCGTCAGCTGGTTCCCCTTCTTCAGCAGACTCAGCTTCTGTACCTTCACCATCTTCTTCAGAAACTTTGCCGTCTTCAGCAGCTATTTCTTCTTCTGTTGAGGTTTCCTCGTCAACGATGTCCTGAGAGGTTTCCATATATTGAACTGCCGCTTCAATCACTTTAAGCGCTTCTTCTTCTTTTCCTTCTGCGAACAATGCACTAGCCTCAGCTAGGCGTTCAGATGCATATGTAGCGAGCAATTCTGCTTCTTCAGCCTGATCAAATGTAAAAGCAAGCCTGATTTTCTCCAAGACTATTTTGGTAAAGTAGAAGAAGTCCCCAGGAATCAACGTTGGATTGATTTCTTCTAATTCTTCTACCTGAGATTTTGCATCTTCAATTTCTTCCGGGCTGATATTTTGCAGTTCTACTGTCTCAAGCTCAGAATGGTTTTCTTCTGCCATTGCAATTGGAGAAAAAGTGAACGTTCCAGCAAGCACTAAAGCTAGAGTACTCTTTGCGATTTTCTTCATCTCTTGGTTAGATAGTTTTTTCATTCTCTGTTCACCTCATGTGTTTTTAAGAGCGGCCGCTTTAATCACTAAATGGTTACGTTTGCACTTGGGGGGTTATGGGGGTTTTATAAAAAAAATAAAAAATTCCAGCCTGTAATCGACCGGAATTATCCCTTCATTGTTTTATCATTGATTTTTTAAAAACCGGGCAGGATTAGTATGTAGATGGTTTATTCGCTATAGAACCTTAAAATCAGTTTCCTGATCATTAAACCGACCAGTACACCAGGAATGACGAACATCATCGGCAAAAACACAGGACCGGGAAAGATACCAAGAATGTTGATCTTGGGTGAGATCATCAAACCAACAGTCACAAAGTAGGCCGAAAAAACGAAAGGCAAAAACGTGATTTTTTCATCTTCCGGCATCACGCTCCTGTATGCATCCCACATGGCGAACATATATAGACAGGGGTAAAACATCAGCCACTGATAATCCATAACCTGCATGGCCATTCCCGTTTCACCAAGAAAGCTGTACATTATTCCTTTGTTAAAATTACTTTGCACGTTAACAAGGAACTCTAGTAAGACAAATAATATGCCCTTCACAAGATTGCCCGTCAGCAATTGGGCAAATCCAGGCAGTGCGATGCTCCACATTACCGCTTCTAGTTTGGTTAATTTCTTTTTTATCGCCACGACAGGTTTCATCCTTTAAACAATTTATTGGACTTTCAATATATGATTGCCCAAATTCCTTCAATTTCGAATTGGGTCTTTTTTATCCTTTTCGTTCTTCTACTTGTTTTAGATTGTCCAAATTGTGCCTTGAATTATCATTTTTCCAGATAATTGTTAAGAAATAATCTTAAATACCCGTTAATCCATATAAAATCTCCACTATAGCAAACAAAAATAAAAACCGTCCCTGGATAAGGAACGGCTAAACATTTATTTATTGCTTCTTAATAGTGAGAGATAGTTCTTTGCAAAGTTGACCCAATCTCTTTTTTCGGAAAAATAGCTCTTGAACAAGTTTAGGAATAAAGGATACTTTCCTTTATAAGGATACCATTGAATCTCTGATTTCATGAGTCCCTGGTCTTCCATGATCGCTTTTTCATGGCAAAAGATCCTCAACCCTGCTTCAGAATGGTATCGCCCAATGCCACTTTCCTTTGCACCTCCGAACGGGAGACCATGATTGGCTACGGTGATAATGACGTCATTGATGACGACAGCGCCGGACACCAGCCGGGACGCAACACGGCGCGCTTTTTCCTTATCCTTTGTCCATACACTCGCATTTAACCCAAAAGCAGTGCCATTAGCATAGGCAATCGCCTCTCCTTCCGTATCGAACGGGACCACAGGAAGCAAGGGGCCGAATGTCTCCTCCTGAATGATCTTCATATCCTGTTCAACATCCGTCACGACAGTTGGCGGCAGGAACATGCCTTCCTTCCAATCTTCCGGTTTAAGTCCAGTAGCCAATTTAGCTCCGCGCAGAAGTGCTTCATCCAGCTGCTCCTTCACCACGTTCTTCTGGGCTGGAAAAGTCATGGAACCTACATCATCATCGATGCCATCACCCTGTCTCAGTGAATGGACTTCACCTTTCAATTTCTCAAGAAATTCCCCATAAACTGTCCGTTCAACATATAGACGCTCAGCGCTCATACAAACCTGGCCGCTATTAGTAAAAGCACCCCAGACAGCAGCCTTCGCTGCCCGATCCAGGTTGGCATCCCCGAATACAACCATCGGGTCTTTCCCCCCAAGTTCCAGGGTAGTCGGAATTAAATCCTTAGCTGCCTGCTGCTGAATGATCTTTCCGGTGCGTACAGAGCCCGTGAAAAAGATATAATCCGGCTTGCCAGCAGTGAAAGCGGCGCCCACTTCTTTTCCTCCGTGGGCAACCTGTATTGTGCCATCAGGGAATCCCGAACGCTTGAACAGGTCTTCGATACATTTTCCGACTAGCGGGGTTACCTCTGAGGGTTTCAAAATAACAGAGTTCCCTCCTGCCAGCGCGCTTATCATAGGAACCATCGCCAGCTGAAGAGGATAATTCCATGGAGAGATTACGAGAACCACCCCACGAGGCATATACTCGATGAACGATTTCTTGCCGAATAGCAATAATGGTGTCTTTGCTTTTTGCCTGCCCAGGACCTTTTCAGCATGCCTGATGATGTGGTCGATCGCATCGAGTGTTGGCATAATGTCAGCCACAATAGCTTCGGTGAGCACCTTCCCTGTGTCATCAGAAATGACCCGCGCAATTTCGTCCATCTCATCTACCATCAATTGTTTTAGCTTTCTTAAAAAACCGATCCGCTGGGCGATTGGCAAAGTACTCCAACTGGCGACGGCCTTCCTTCCCCGTTCGTAAAAGTACGGCATTTCATGGACAGGCGTCTCTTCCATTTCAGCGATTATTTTTCCTGTAGCCGGTGCGGCAACCGGCATTCTCCGCACATCTTCAACTGAATGCATACTCATTCACCTGCCTATACTAATCAAGTATTTATATTATGTTTATCTGATAATGCGGCTTATGCTTATTCTCCCGGTAAAAGGCTGCCATTGCAGCAATCCCATCCCTGAAATCCGGACATACGATCCCTGAGTCTTTCAAGTCGTCCTGGGCCTGGGAAGAGTCAAATCGGCCCTTCCATGTAAAATAATCGAGCGCCTCCTTTTCAACACCAAGATACCTTCTCAAGCCCCTGAAATGAAGCCCTGCTTTAGCCAGGGACAAAGGCACCGAACCCACTGGCTGCTTCTTCAGCAATTCAAACATCATCATTTCATACAGCTCTGATACTTTGTAAGGTTTCGGATCAGTGAGATGATACGTTTTGCCTGACCCGATTTCTGCAAATGTTAAATAGGTGGTCGCTTCAATAATATAATCCACAGGAACCAGATTGACAACTGTTTCGCCCGTGCCAAGCTTAGGCAAGAAAGGCATGAAGCCAAGCCGGTCGATAAAATTCATGATGAAATATGGTCCATCAAATTTTATGGTTTCCCCTGTTTTTGAATGACCTTTAACGATTCCCGGCCTGATAATGGTGACCGGAATCTCTGACTTAAGCGAGTCTACCAGAACTTCAGCTTCATATTTAGTCTCCTCATAGAAGTTTTTGAATCCTGGTGGCTTTATTAATTCATCTTCATAAAGGATTCCCTCTCGTTTACCGGCAACATATGCTGTGCTGAAATACGTGTAGCGCTGGATATTTTTTAATTTTTCCACCCATTCATTCACATTCCTGGTCCCCTCAACATTCACCCGGTAAGCGATATCCTTAGGAACTGCCAGATCATATATAGCTGCAAGGTGGAAGACATGGGTGACGGTATTCTCAAGTTGATCAGCCTTTTCCGGAACTATGTCCAGACCTGAAACCGTTATGTCACCTGTTATAATCTCAAATTGACTTTCATCAAGGTTAAGATCCCCAACAATTGAAGCCCTTTCAGCCTCTGCCTTATCAGCCATAGAAGGCAATACCAGGACATAAACTGTCCCTTTCCCTTCATTTCTCCGTAATACTTCCCTAATCAATTGATTGCTGATGAATCCTGGAAAGCCAGTGAAAAAATATCCGTATTCCATGAACGTCCTCCTAAACACAGTAATTAGCTATATTTTATCGATAAGCGCTTACATCCGCAATCACTTTGCTGACTATTCTGAAAAATACGATGAATAACGGGTATGATTTTTGATTGAAGTCCCTTTTTTATCGTGAAGTTCACACGCCACTAAAAAATGCCTGGCTGATTTCTGCCAGGCATCACGTTTTATCTTCTTCTTCTAAAATCTTGAGTTGAATCTTCTTCTTTGATCTGTTGGAGAAGTTCCTCCAGCATACCTGTCATCTCTTCCTTCGAGTATTTCCCTTTTAGGAAGGATTCTGTCCGCTGCTCCACTCCTGTTTCATATTCAGGATCTATATGCTCTTTCAGCAGATAAGCTGGTACAAGATGGCCATCTGGTGTTGCATACATTTTATTTCTTCTGCGATAATCCCTGTCAAAAAAGCTGTAGACAACCGGTATCACGAACAGTGTCAGGAACGTACTGCTGATCAAACCGCCAATAACAGTGATCCCCATTGGCTGATTGATTTCGGTACCTTCGCCAATTCCAAGTGCGAGCGGAATCAAACCAAGAATCGTAGTTAAAGCCGTCATCAGGATTGGACGTGCGCGGTCTTTTACCGACAGAACAATCGCCTCATGCGGATTCAAACCGCGCTCCTTCTTCTGATTGATGTAATCGACAATCACAATCGCGTTGTTCACTACAATCCCTGCAAGGACAATAATACCGATAATTACGGTTAAGCTGACTGGAGTTTGCGTTGCGGTCAATGCAATGGCAACTCCAATTACCATCAACGGCACAGTGAACATGATGACAAATGGATACTTCAATGATTCGAACTGCGCAGCCATGACAAGATAAATCAGGATGATTGCAAGAACGAAAGCTAGAAGCAAGTCATCAATTGAAGATTCGAGGAGTTCTCTGTCCCCACTGAATACAATCTCGGTTTCATCAGGCAAATCAAGCTCTTCTATCTTTTTATCCACTTGTTTGGACATATCTCCAAGATTCGTTGAAGACTTGTATTTCATTGTGAATTCAACTGCACCCTGCTGATTGATTCTCTGGATTTTAACAGGTCCGCTGCCCGTTTCAATATTGGCAATCTGGCCAAGTGAAACATAGTTGCCATCAGGCTTCTTGATCAGCAGTTTCTTTAGATTATCGATATTCTGGGTTACATTGCGGTCATATTCCACAAAAACACCGAGAATCTCTTCATCCTCTCCAGGCATTTGGGTCGCCATATCCCCTCTTGTCACATTGTTGACCACCATCGCAACTTGCGCTGGTGCAAGACCCTGTGCGAGAGCCTTTTCCCTGTCAACAGTGATCTGGACTTCTTCGACAGTGTCATTTTGGCTCGTCGTCAATTCATTGACATCGTCCAAATCCTTCAGGGAATCATATATTTTTCCAACCGATTCATCCAGCCTTTTTTCACTGGAATCACGAACATTGAATGTAAGTGTATTAGGAGCAGAACCTGATGTGGACTGGAGATTGAAACTCAGCTCGGCACTGCTGTTTGCCTCAGCTGCAGCTTGCTCAAGTTCTTTTTTTACATCATCGACAAACTGGAAGGTGCTGATTTCTCTTTCCTCCAGCTCATCCATTTTTACATACAATTCCCCGATATTCGTGTTTGTAGTACCTCTGAAGGAGGCCTCCTGGGTTGTTCCGACCAGACTTACGTATACATCTACATCTTCTTCATCTTTCAACTTATCTTCCAACGCTGACAAAACCTTTTCGGTCTCTGTCAAAGCTGATCCATTTTCAAGATTAACCCTGATGCTGAAGAAGCCCTCATCTGTAGGCGGGATGAACTGCGTACCGACCGTCGTCACTCCATAAGCGCCTCCGGCAAGCATCAGCAGTGTGATCAGAATGACGGCAAAACGATGACGCAGAGCCCACCTGACTGATTTCTCAAGTCCTCTCATCGAGCTGGAGCGCTGCCTTCTCGCTTCAATATTTTTCTTAGGCGCCTTCAGCAGCCTGCTTGCCAGCATCGGGACAACTGTCAAAGCGACAACCAATGATGCAAACAAACTGAATGAAATCGTCAATGCAAACTCTGTGAACAGTTCCCCTATGATTCCGGATATGAATACAACCGGCAAGAACACGGCAACTGTCGTCAAAGTCGAAGCAGTAATTGCAGCACCAACTTCCCTGGAACCATCCCTGGCAGCGGTTTTCGAATCCTTGCCCATTGACAGATGCCGGTAAATATTTTCAATGACGACAATGGCATTATCCACGAGCATCCCGATTCCGAGAGCCAGGCCGCCAAGCGTCATGATATTCAATGTAAAGTCAGCGAAAAACATCAATACGAACGTAAAAATAACAGAATAAGGAATAGCAATCCCGATGATGAGCGGACTCTTCACATTTCTCAGGAAGAAGAACAGCACCAGCATCGCCAATAGGCCTCCGACAATAAGCGAGTTTGAAATATTGCCGATCGCCAGTTTTATATAATCGCCCTGGTCAAAGAGTACATCAGACTTGATTCCAGCGTATTTATCTCTCTCAAGCAAGGTTTCAAGCTCATCAAGGAACGCTTTTGATACTGCTGCCGTATTCGCATCAGACTGCTGAAGGACACTCAGCAGCACTGACGGAGTCTGATTCGTCCTTGTGATCGTCCGGTCATCCTGTTTTTGCAGTTCGACGTTTCCGACATCATCCAGGGTCACCTTTTGTTTGGTCACCGGATTGGTGAACACCGTCAGATTCTTCAATGTATCCAGCGAATCCAGAGTACTGATGACCCTCGTGGTCAGTTCTTTGCCGTCGGTCAAAATCGTATCTCCTGGCATCGAGACATCATTCGCTCTGATTAGATCGACAATGTCCGACTGACTCAGCTTATAATCCCTCAACTTTTCCTGGTCCAGTTTCACCCTCACTTCACGTACGGATGTGCCCGATAAATTGATGCTTGCAACCCCCTCAACCTTGGTGAGTTCCAATTCGAGCTCTTCCGCAAGTTCTCTTAACGCCGATTCATCCTTTCCAGAGCTTAGTGATAGCTGGATGATAGGGAATTGAGACGGGTCAAACTTCATGAACCTTGGCTTGTTCGCATCGTCCGGAATAGGCGTCATATCCAGCCTTTGGATGACCTCATCCTGTATATCATCAATATTGGTGGTCCATGAAAACTGCATCAGGATCAGGTTTGCACCCTCCTGGGAAGTCGATGTCATCGTTTTGATTCCCGGCAGTGTAGCCAGATTCGCCTCCAGCGGCTTCGTCACCTTCTCCATAACCTCTTCAGGACTTGCTCCCTGATAATTCGTCACCACCACACCAACAGGCGGATTTATATCCGGAATGAGCTTCAAAGGAATCCTCATCAATGAAACCACCCCGAGAATCAAGACCAAAAACATCGTAACCAATGTAAAAACAGGTCTCCTGATCGAAAAATTGCTGACTTTCATACGCTAACTCCTTTCGGCGGTAAAACCTTATGACTGACCGGACATTTTTTTAAAGATACCATACTTAATATAGTGAAGCATCAAGGATAATTCAACTATCCAATATGCAATGTTTAGAACAATTTTCAACATACCCTCCATTTTAAATGAAGCAACGGATTAATCAAACTCAAATCCCCTAACTGACACCAGATTTCTCATTAGGGCGGGTGCCCCAACTTGATAGTTATTTGGATTAAGGGTACATATTCAGGGTTTATGTTACCCAAATCCTCTGTTCTCACGGGTTTCGAGCACATACTCGGGGTTTATGTTACCCAAATCCTTTGTTCTCCCGGGTTTCGGGCATATACTCGGGGTTTATTTTACCCAAATCCTGTGTTCTCCAGGGTTTCGGGCACATATTCGGGGTTTATTTTACCCAAATCCTGTGTTCCCCCTGGCTTCGGGCACATATTTGGGGCTTATGTTACCCAAATCCTTTGTTCTTCCTAGTTTCGGGCACATATTTGGGGCTTATGTTACCCAAATCCTGTGTTCTCTTGGATTTCGGGCACATATTCGGGGTTTATTTTACCCAAATCCTGTGTTCTCTTGGATTTCGGGCACATACTCGGGGTTTATGTTACCCAAATCCTTTGTTCTTCCTAGTTTCGGGCACATACTCGGGGTTTATGTTACCCAAATCCTTTGTTCTATCGGGTTTCGGGCACATACTCAGCATAAAAAACGCGGGAGCCTAAGCTACCGCGTTTTTCCTAGTCTTTGATAAAGTTATACCGGTGAAACCTGCTGCAAGGGTCAATACAGGTGACAGCAGGCAAAAGAATGCAAAGGGAACATACTCCATTGTGCTGACTCCCAGGACACTGCTGAGGAAAACACCGCAAACGCTCCAGGGAACAAGCGGATTGGTTACCGTGCCTGCATCTTCGAGGACACGGGACAGGTTTTTCGCGTGCAGCCCGGCTCTTTCAAAATGGTCTGCGAAGGTATTCCCTGTCAAAAGGATCGAAAGGTATTGCTCACCGATCAGCAAGTTGATTCCGAGAGCAGACAATGCGGCTGAACCAATCAGCACAGGTCCTTTTTCAAGCCTGCCGGCAAGACCTTGTAATAACGAGGGCAGTACCCCGAGTTTGAATAACAATCCGCCCATGCTCAAGGCAAGAAGAACCAGTGATATGGAGAAAAACATGCTTTCAATTCCGCCCCTTGACAACAGTGAATCCAACTGGGCATTTCCGCTTTCGGAAACATAGCCAGAATATAAAATTTCCGGCAGCGTTTTCCACTCTTGCTTTGGGACAATGAACATACTGATTGCCATCGCTGTGAGAGTCCCTGCTGCAAGGGTCATAATTGATGATACTTTTTTTATAGCCAGAACCAAGATGACCGCCAGCGGAATCAAAGAGTACCAGTGTACAAGGTTCATCTTCATAAGGGTGTTCTGCAAATTCGCTAGTTGGGTGAAATCCGCTGAATGGAGCTCTGGCGATAGAAACCCAAATAAAATAAGTGAAATGAAGAAAGCAGGGATCGTTGTCCAGGACATATTTTTAATATGTTCAAACAGGTCCACCTTAACAGTGGATGAAGCGAGCACCGTCGTATCAGATAGCGGCGACATTTTATCCCCCAGAAAGGCACCAGAAATCACCGCTCCGGCTGTGATAGCCAGGGAGAAACCCAGTGCTTCACTGACTGCAATGAAAGCTACCCCAATCACTGCCGATGTGGTCAACGAACTTCCTATGCTCAATCCAACTATAGATGTGATGATAAAGACAATTGCATAGAACCATTTGCCAGTCACCAGATCGAATGCAAAAAATATCAGAGTCGGAATGGTACCAGCAGCAATCCAGCTGCTGACAAGCATGCCGATGAAGAAAAATATCATTACTGCGCCAAGGCCGGCCTTTGCACCTTCAACCATACTTTTTTCAAGATCGGCCATCTTAATTTTTTTCAATAATCCATAAATCATCAGCGCCATGATTCCCATAATGACAGGAATATGGGGCATTAATTCCAACTTGATCATGCCATAGCTTATACCTGCCAAAAGCAGCACTATAACCGCTGCGGCCTCGGAAGTTTTTAAAGTGATGGATTCATTTTGATGTATCATGCTGATTCCTCCAATTAGTTGTAAAATGCAAAAAACTCCTCAACGTATAGGGACGAAGGAGCTCCGCGGTACCACCCTAATTGGCAAACAATTTGTCTACCCACTTCGTTAACAGTGCCTTTTTGAGACAGGTGTATTTCGAATCTGCCACTGCCTGGATTTTCATCTGCCATCCAGTTTCTATTTGCTGCTCATGGCGATTCTACTAGTTTCTGTCAGCACTATATTTCTTTTTCACTTAAACGCTTTTATGCATAAAAGCATTATAGAATACTAATACTATATTATGAAAGTAATAGAACGTCAAGAAAAAACTGTCGTATAGTTTGGAGGGGGAGTTCTGACATGCAATTGAGCAGAAGCGATCGAAGCATCCTTCTAGCAGGATTTCGAGCATGGTGTGGAACAACCTCCGACCATATGCATGGCCACTTCTTGGTATCGGGCGGAGAACGAAGCAAGCTCCCACCGTATTCTTGGACCCTTCCTTATTTCGGGCGCAGAACGAAGCAAGCTCCTACCGTTTTCTTGGACCCTTCCTTATTTCGGGCGCAGAACGAAGCAAGCTCCTACCGTTTTCTTGGACCCTTCCTTATTTCGGGCGCAGAACGAAGCAAGCTCCTACCGTATTCTTGGACCCTTCCTTATTTCGGGCGCAGAACGAAGCAAGCTCCTACCGTATTCTTGGACCCTTCCTTATTTCGGGTGGAGAACGCAGCAAGCTCCTACCATATTCTTGGACCCTTCCTGGTTTCGGGCGCAGAACAATGCAAGCTCCTACCATATTCTTGGACCCTTCCTTATTTCGGGCGCAGAATAATGCAAGCACCGACCGTATTCTTGGACCCTTCTTTATTTCGGGCGCAGAACGAAGCAAGCTCCTACCGTATTCTTGGACCCCTCCTGGTTTCGGGCGCAGAACAATGCAAGCTCCTACCGTATTCTTGCACCCTTCCTGGTTTCGGGCGCAGAACAATGCAAGCTCCTACCGTATTCTTGGACCCTTCCTGGTTTCGGGCGGAGAACGCAGCAAGCTCGGACCATATTCTATGACCCTTCCTGATTTCGGGCGCAAATCAGAGAAAACTCTGATAAAAAATTGCCGTCATAGCAGGCTTTCGGGCAGATCCTCACATCCGCTGATCCCCATCGCATGGCTTTTTATCTTTTCTGGTCCAAAACAGACCCACAAAGAAGCCGGTTGATTGCCAATCCCACAAAAAAGAGCCGGCAAATTATGCCGACTCAAATTGTTTAGGATACATCCATAGGGTTATAAAGTTTTACTTCCGGATTTTTATCCTGGAACCATCGTAGGGCAAATTCATTTTCGAACAGGAATACTTTTTTGTCAAAGCGGTCCGCCACAAGCAGGCTTCGGGAGCTGGACAGATTCTCGTTCACATCGTCGCCTTCGATCCAGCGGGCAATTTTGGAGCCTTGTCTTTCCATGATGACTTCAACATTATATTCATTCCGCATCCTGGCTTCGAATACTTCGAATTGAAGCTGTCCGACAGCACCGAGAAGGTATTCTTCCGTCTTCAATGTCTTGAACAGCTGGATGGCTCCTTCCTGGACAAGCTGCTGGATTCCTTTATGGAAATGCTTTTGCTTCATGACATTCTTGGCCGAAACCCTAACGAAAAGCTCGGGTGTGAACTGCGGAAGTTTTTCATATAGGAACCCTTCCTTGCCAGATACGATGGTATCGCCAATCTGGTATGTGCCCGGGTCGTAAAGTCCGATGATATCACCGGCAACGGCTTCCTCAACGGTACTGCGGTCATCAGCCATGAACTGGGTGGACTGCGCCAGCTTCATTGTTTTTCCTGTCCGGCTAAGCTGGACGGTCATTCCCCGTTCGAACTTTCCTGAGCAAATGCGCAGAAAAGCAATTCTGTCACGATGGGCCGGGTTCATATTGGCCTGGATTTTGAAAATAAATCCTGAGAATTCCTCAGATTTAGGATCAATTTCTCCTGCCGTAGAGTTCCTTGGCTGTGGCGCAGGTGCGAATTGTAAATATGAATCAAGGAATGTCTGGACTCCGAAAGTCGTCAAGGCACTGCCAAAGAATACCGGCGTTAATGTACCATCGACAATCTTTTCCTTGGAAAATTCATTTCCCGCCTCATCCAAAAGCATGATTTCCTCTAATGTCTGTTCATACAGTGAAGACTCTTTTATAGAATGGTCTCCATCAATTTCGCCTTCCTCATTTAACGAAATAAACCTTTTGTCTTCATCAACCCGGAATTGCTCGATCCGGTTATTGAAACGGTCATAGATTCCGAGGAATTCTTTACCCATTCCGATTGGCCAGTTCATCGGATAAGATTCGATGCCAAGCACTTCTTCAAGTTCAGCTAATAATTCAAGAGGCGCTTTCCCCTGGCGATCCAGCTTATTGATAAAAGTGAAGATTGGAATCCCTCTCATGCGGCAAACCTTGAAGAGCTTGAGCGTCTGGTCCTCAATCCCTTTTGCTGAGTCGATGATCATCACAGCGCTGTCAACAGCTGTCAATGTTCTGTAGGTGTCTTCGGAGAAATCCTGGTGTCCAGGTGTGTCGAGAATGTTCACCTTGAAACCGTCATAATCGAATTGCATGACACTGGAGGTTACGGAAATTCCGCGCTGCTTTTCGATTTCCATCCAGTCACTGGTTGCAAACTTCCCTGTTTTCTTCGCTTTTACAGTACCCGCATCACGGATGGCGCCGCCGAATAACAACAATTTCTCCGTAAGCGTCGTTTTCCCGGCATCCGGGTGGGATATAATCGCAAACGTTCTGCGTGATAATACTTCATCTTGTAATTTTTTCATGATTTGATGTTTCCTTTCTGTTTAAAGGCAAAATTCCTCATAAAATTAATCTTATCTTTCTGGCGGAAAGTTTGCAATCCTGCAAATGCATATCAGAACTTTTAATTATTTTCCTGGAAGCATTATAATAATATTTCAGGAGGTGCGAAAGTGGATTCAGTTACCCATACATTATTCGGCTTAGCCTTATATGGAGCCGTTGATAAAAAACATATGGAGAAAACTCAAAAGCGTGCCTATTTGCTGACCGCGGTTGGCGCAAGCCAAATTCCTGACATAGACGTCATTTCTCAATTTTGGGATAATGATGGACTTTATCAGATGTGGCACAGAGGCATCACCCATTCTGTGTTTCTGACGCCAATTTGGGCATTGTTATTTGTATTGCTGTCTTTTCTCCTTTTTAAAGTGAAGGATCTCAAATTATTTTTCCTAGGCTGGCTGGCCGTCTTTATCCATAATACGAGTGATTTGTTCAATGCCTGGGGAACAGGCTATCTAGAACCGTATTCAAACATCAGGATCACCTTCGGCACAATACCGATAATTGATTTTGTATTCTGGGTCATTCTTGGGACAGCCTTTATTGCTTCCAGGAAAAATAAAGCGAAAAGCCCCTATTATTTTAAATTAGCATGGGTTTTCATTGCGCTGCACATTGTTGTCCAGAGTGTCCAGGGCTGGTTAATCTATAATCAGTACGAAAATGATTATAAGCAGATTGCTCTTTCAGCAGGCTTTATTCCTTGGACATATACAGTAATTGCGAAAAACGACAGCAATGTTAAAATCTTTCAGGACAATCTGTTCACTGACAGAAAGCTGCAATATGAGCTCGCTTCTTCTGAGGAAACAGACCTGAATGGGCTTTTTGCGCAGAAACCGGAAGCGAAGACACTGTACGAATGGTCGCCATTTGTGGTCATCGTCAATGATAGCAAGAAGCTCGGAGTCTATGATCCGCGCTTTTACCGAAATGGACAGTCGTTCCTCTTTGAATATATCGATAAAACCCAGACCAAATAAAAGAGCAGCCCACTGGCTGCTCTTCTGTTATTCCATTCTCGCTTCAATATCGTCCATAAGTTCATCTATTGTGACAGTGATATCATTCGTTTTCCTGGCTACTGCAATCGTGAATTCCAATAACTCTTTATATTTATCTACTGGAATCATTGAATTCGTCTTCTCGTATTCATTCACTTTAAGACCGAGATTTTGCAGGATCATGATTGCCTCTTCTACAGATCCTCTCTCAACTTCATACATTCTGATTCCCCCTATTTCTCTGGTTGAATTCCATTATGAGGGAGTCAAACCTATTTTTAAATGGTAAAACTTTCATCTATAACCAGTTCCACTGTAAAAAATAGGTTATTAGTTGGTGTTTTTGAGATTTTTTAAAAAATATCGGTTTGAAAACTATCTTTACTGCCAAAATCACTCCTTATGAACCGGGTCATTACTCCTGAATTCATGCTGGATTTTTCATTAGGCGTTCATATTATTGGATAATCCTAGTAATTTCTCTGATGAATTCCTCACCTGGCATCAACCTGCCTCCGCCCTGAACAAGCTGATCGCTGCCTCCGCCTTTGCCGTCAATTAATGATAGAGCATGTTTTGACCAATCTTTCAAATTTCCCCGGGCGTTCTTACCCCGGGCAAAAACAAATTGAAGTTTGTCTTCGTTTTCAGCCACTAACAGGAATACCTTGTCATCTGCCTGTATAGCGAGCAACCTGGAAAGCTTTTGAAGTTCCTGGATACCCCTGTTTTGATAAACACGGCTGATAATTTCTCCCGTATTGGCTTCTGCGAGATCAGCTGCTTCATATTTAAGTAATTGGTCTCTCATTTCCTCGATTGACTTTTCAGTTGTCTTTTTCTGGCCAAGCAGTCTATTAACTGCCGATACCATATCCTGTTCAGATGCATTCAGCAGGACCGACAGCTCTTTTAGGATTTCATGCTTTTGCCCGAGCTTCCTCAAAACTCTTTGCCCACATACAAACTCAACCCGGATGATTTTCTTTTGCCTTTCCCATCCAAGGATTTTCAAGTGGCCTACTTCCGCTGTACTGTTTGGATGTGTTCCTCCGCAGCCGTTATAATCAAATTCAGGTATGATGACGAGCCTGATGTTGTTCGATACTGACAGTGCTTTCCTGAGTTTGTATTGCTTTAATTCGTCAACATCGACCCATTTAGTAATGACTGGACGATTTTCAAGTATTACCTGGTTAGCCAGCTCCTCAACCATGTCAGCTTCCTCCGCTGACAGACTTTCTGTATCTAAATCAATTGTGAGCGTATCTTTCCCTAAATGGAAACTGACTGTTTTATAGCCAAACAGTTCCTCGAAAGCAGCCGAAAGAATATGCTGTCCTGCATGCTGCTGCATGTGGTCATGCCGGCGGCCCCAATCAATTTCCCCTTCTATCGGCATTCCTTCTTCCAGCAGCTCATTTATGTAATGGCGTATCTCTCCGTCAATTTCCTCGACATCCACAACTTCTACACCATTCAGAATGCCAGTATCGAATGGCTGTCCGCCGCCTGTCGGGTAAAAAGCTGTCTGAGTTAATACTGCATAATTCCTGCCTGACTCATCGGCTCCCTGCCTGATCAGTTCAGCTGTAAAGCTTTTTATGTAAGCATCTTGATAATATAACTTATTCTCCATGGTCAAACTCACGCTCCAGATTACAACTTATGCTTTCAAGTATATCATTTTTTCCTTATATCTATAGAAAAGACAGCTCCCTAATCGGAAGCTGTCTTCTTCGTTTATAAAGTCCCCAAAGCCTGTTCAGCTTTGTTGACCAATACTTTTCCACGTTCCACAAGTTCCTCCGGAAATGGAGCGTCCTTGTCAGCAGGTGATTTGAACTGGTCGAAAGAACCAGTCAGGGCACCAATATTCCCTTCATCATCGACATCTGTTTCAAATTGGTGATCCAGGAGGAACGGTGTCCCAATCTGGACGAATGTTCCTTCATTATCAAGCGGGCCGCCCGTAGACTTGAAAGGAATCCTGACATACTGCTGGTCACCATGATCATCATTCATTTTATAATCGATGAAGGCATGGTCATATTCCCAGTTGCCGTTCAGCGTGAAGCCAAGCGGCTCCAGGTTTTTCTTCAGATCACCCACTGTGATCTCTTTTCCATCTATATTTGATTGAATCGGTACCATTTTGCAAACCTCATTTCGTATTGGATTCGTATATTCACTTTTTCCACCGCGATTAGGTTATCAAACATGCAAGAGCACACTGGTAAAATATTTGGACGAGCCACTTTTGTTGATATCCATAAGCACCGTAAAAATGATCTTTTTTAAAACCAGTCCAATCTCTACGTTTTAGCCGCTAATCTCTACAGTTTTGCAGTTTATCTCTACGGTTACGTCCATATTCTCTACGAACTCCAGGATAATCTCTACGAAAATGACCTTATTCTCTACATTTTCCAATAAACAGAAAAAGTGGAGGCCCCATTCAGGCCTCCACAAATGATTTATTTCGTTAAATGATACACTACAGATTCGTACGGACGAAGCTTGACCCGTGACACATCTTTACTCGAATCGGCATAGTTAGAGAGCAGGATTTCTACCTTAAAGCCCTCAGCTTCCACTGTATCCGGCAATTCAAACACCGTATCTACACCATAAAAATTGTTCACAACAAGCAGCTTTTCATCCTGTCCGTTCCTGACATATGCAAAAAGTTCTGGATGTTCTTCAAGAATCAGCTGGTAATCACCATATGTGATGATGTCGTATTGCTTTCGTAGTTGAATCAGCTTTTTATAATGATAGAAAACTGAATTTTCATCTGCAAGCGCATTTTCAACATTTACACTCTGATAATTTTTCGCTGCATCAATCCATGGAATCCCTTTTGTGAAGCCGGCGTGCTCCTCGGCATTCCACTGAACTGGCGTCCGAGAATTATCACGTGACTTGCTCTGCAGGATTTTTAGGATTTTCTCTTCAGGCATGCCTTCTTCTTTTTTGATTTTATACATATTCAAGGATTCCACATCTCGATAATCCTCAATTTTTTCAAAATAAGGATTGGTCATGCCTATTTCTTCACCTTGATAAATATAAGGTGTACCTTGCATCATATGGATTGCAGTCCCAAGCATTTTAGCAGATTCCCGGTGGTATTCACCGTCATTTCCATAACGGGAAACAACACGCGGCTGGTCATGGTTGCACCAGAACAGAGCATTCCATCCCCCGCCCTTATGCATTTCTTCTTGCCATAATGATAATATCCGCTTAAGTGCGAGGAAGTCGAAATCAGCCAGTGTCCATTTATCGCCGTTTTCATAATCGACCTTTAAATGATGGAAATTGAATGTCATGCTCAATTCGTTCCGCTCTGGATTCGAGTATTTGATGCAGTTCTCAATCGTGGTCGAAGACATCTCGCCGACCGTCATGCTGTCATATTTAGAGAATACTTCTCGATTCATTTCCTGCAGATACTCATGGACTCGAGGGCCATCTGTGTAAAATTTACGGCCGTCTCCCGGAGGCACCGAGCCGTCATCGTCAGGGAAGTCCTGGTCCTTTGAGATCAGATTGATGACATCAAGCCTGAAGCCATCAACGCCTTTTTTGAACCAGAAATGCATCATTTCATAAACTTCATTACGAAGCTGTTCATTTTCCCAGTTCAAATCAGCCTGGGTCACATCGAATAAATGAAGATAGTATTGTCCTGTCGCCTCATCATACTCCCAGGCATTTCCTCCAAATTTGGACTCCCAATTGGTCGGGGCACTTCCATCCTCTTTTGGATCCTTCCAAATATAATAGTTACGGTATGGACTATCCTTGGATTTCCTTGCATCCTGGAACCACTCATGCTCAGTTGATGAGTGGTTCACAACGATATCCATGATCAGCTTGATGCCGCGTTTATGTGCTTCTTCAAGAAGACGATCGAACTCTTCCATCGTCCCGTATTCCTCATAGATCTTGAAGTAATCCTTAATATCGTAACCGTTATCCCGCTGAGGTGAATCATAGATTGGCGTAAGCCAGATGACATCCACACCCAGTTCTTTTAAATAATCAAGTTTGGCGATAATCCCCGGAAGGTCGCCTGTTCCATTGCCGGTCGTATCACAAAAACTCTTTGGATAGATTTGATAGACAACCGATTTTTTCCACCATGGTTCAGTCATGATAAAACTTCCACCTCCATCAGGATTAATCTAGCTGCTTATGCTTCTTTTTTCTTTCTCGTCTTTGCCATAATGAATGTCAGTACAAACGGTACAACGAGCGCAATGCCCATTCCGATAAAGAACACACCCCAGAATTCAGTGAAGATTGAAAGGAATGCCGGCAGGCCTCCCACACCGATTGATGGTGCCATAACACCACGAAGCGTGATGACGATTCCCGCGATTGCAGAACCGATGATTGCTGCAATGAATGGATATCTGTAGCGCAGATTCACACCGAACATGGCAGGCTCGGTAATTCCAAGCCATGCAGAAATGGCCGAAGTCATGGAAAGACCTTTTAATTTCTCATTATCTTTTTCAGCGAACATCATTGCAAAAGCAGCCGAGCCCTGAGCGATGTTTGAAAGTGCAACCATCGGCCAGAGGAATGTTCCGCCAATTGATCCGATCAGCTGCAAGTCAACCGCAAGGAAGGTATGGTGCATACCAGTGATAACGAGCGGTGCATAAAGTCCGCCGTAAATTAAACCGCCAAGTGCAGGTGCTGCATCAAAAATTCCGACAACACCGTCTGTAATCAGGTTCCCAATCGCAAAAGTAATCGGCCCTATCACGATGAATGACAGGAAACCAGTTACCAATAAAGCAATCGGAGCTACCGTCAACAACTGAAAAGCATCAGGGATACGCTTTCGTAAGAAAATTTCCATTTTCGCAAGTACATAAGAAGCTAACAATACTGGTAATACTTGTCCTTGATAGCCAACTTTCTCAACAGTCAGTCCAAATAAATTCCATGTAGGGATTTCTTTTGCTGCTCCGTATCCCCATGCATTCAGCAGGTCAGGGTGGACGAGCATAAGTCCCAATACAATACCAAGAAGCGGACTTCCGCCAAATTTATTTACCGCACTCCAGCCAATCAAACCAGGCAGGAACACGAACGCAGTATTGGCAATTAAATTGATGATGCTGGCAAAATCAGCCCAGCCAGTATACACATCAATTAACGCCTTACCTTCAAAGAAGATATCCTTTCCGGTCAGGATATTATTGATACCCATCAATAAACCAGCAGTCACGATCGCTGGCAGGATTGGAATGAAGATATCGGCAAGTGTCTTGATCGCCCTTTGCAGGGGATTCAAGTTTTGCGCTGCCGCATCTTTGATTTCTTGTTTTGAAGCTTCTCCTATTCCGGTAATCGCTACCATTTCAGCGTATACCTTATCGACAAGACCCTGGCCAATGACTACCTGGTATTGACCATTCGCAGAAAATGACCCTTTTACAAGGTCATTATTCTCTAGCTGATCCTTGTCTACTTTTCCTTCATCCTTTAAAGCAAAACGAAGCCTTGTCACACAATGAGTAGCCGCGGCGATATTCTCTTTGCCGCCCACAGCCTCAACAATTTGTTCAACTGCTTTGCGATCCATAGTTTCTCTCCTCCTGTTACCGTTTTCATTTAATATAAAAAAATTGCTTTGAACCAAAACACTTGTATATACATCATGTTTACGCTCTCATTGTACTTGTATATACAAGATAAGTCAATTATTTTAATCATCTTCTACATTCCCCAAAAACAGTAATAAAAACCGCCATCACAAGATGACAGCTGCTTGTGAAAAATATTACCAGATAACAGTTTTGTTTTGATTACCGTTATCTAAGGGTAAAAATATAAAATAATGAAACTGAGACGGAAGGGTGTTTTTTCATGTTAGGTACAAAAAAATTTGAAGAAGGCTATAAAAGATTTGAATCAAAAGCTAAAGAGTATATCAAGCGGCCAGAAAAAACGGATATTCTTTTAAAGGATGCAGGCAAAAAGGCTGATGAGAACAAAGGGGTCCTTGCTGAAAGTTGGGACAACCTCCAGCTTTTGTTCGAATTAGTCGGAGCCTGGCGGCGTGGAGAATACCGAAAAATACCGACTGGATCAATAGTGACCATCATTGCCGCAATCATTTACTTTGTATCTCCCATCGATTTTATACCAGACTTCCTGATTGGGCTTGGAATAGTCGATGATGCTGCCGTGATTGGATTTGTTCTGAAACAAATCACCAACGATTTGGAAAAATTCAGTCTCTGGAAGGAAAATCAGGGTACAAATCATCTCATCATAGAAGAGACCCCACATGAAAGCAACACGCCAACTCTGAACTAGCCCGAATTTTACGGGCTTTTTTTCTTGGGAAAATTCCTGGTACAAAAGATGGTTTTTGGCGAATAAACATTTTGTCCTATTCTAATCCAATCATCTATTCCGTACCTTAAAGTAATAGTAATTTTTTTACAAAGTTTACTATCTGCTATTGAAAAATAAGGGGGAAGAATCATGCAAAAGCTATTCATGTTGACCTTTGTTTTGTTGCTTGTTTTCTCTGGTTCTGTCATTGCCTCTTCTGCTCAAAATCCAAACAGGAATACCAGTCCAACAGAGGATTATAAAAGTAAGACCGATATAAATCCTGAGGGCTATACATGCTGGCAATGCACAAAATATGCCTACTATAATGGTTACAGAACCTGTGTCTCTGGCGTATGGCTAACCACCTGCCCGGTAACAAATTAACCTCAAAAAAGGATGCTGAATTTTTTCAGCATCCTTTTTTTCATCCCTTTGTTCCGGATGAGATATTCGAGCCTTCTATGAAGTACTTTTGGAAAAAGAAGAATAACAGAATAACTGGCAGCAATACCGTGACAGACATTGCCATCAAATAATGCCACTGCGTCTGGACAGTACCTTTGAAGGTTTGCAGACCAATCTGCAAGGTGTACATGCTTTCATCATTGATGTACAGCAGTGGTCCCAACAGGTCATTCCATGCACCATTGAAAGAGAAAATTGCTACAGTAATCAAAGCGGGCTTTGTCAGTGGCAGCATGATATGCCACCAGATCTGCAAATGGCCCGCTCCATCAAGTACGGCCGCCTCGATCAGTTCATTCGGAATCCCCATCATGAACTGGCGGAGCAGGAATATGAAAAAAGCACTGCCAAGAAATGCTGGAACGAGCAAAGGCAAGTATGTGTTCACCCAGCCAAGTTTTGAAAAAAGGATATATTGCGGCACCATCGTCACAAATCCGGGGATAAGCATGGTTGAGAGAACCAGTACAAATAAAGCATTCCTGCCCCTGAATTTAATTTTCGCAAAGCCATAAGCCACCAATGAGTTAACAACTACACTTCCGATGGTTCCGACGGTCGCAAGGAAAAGAGTATTCAAAGCCCAACGAGTGAAAGGCGCAGTCTGCCAGGCCTCGATATAATTGTTGAAATTGAACTCCTCAGGAAAAAACGTCGGGGGATATTGCGCAATCTCAGCAGGTGATTTCAATGATGTCGAGATCATCCACCATAATGGCAGTAAAATCAGCGTACTGCCGGCAATCAGCAACAGCGTCACAAATGTATGTCTTACCCTATCTTTGAACTTCTTAGTCTCATGAAATTTTGGGGCTGTCGTTGAACTCATTTGCCGTCACCCCCTTCATAATGCACCCATCTTTTCCCGAGCTTCATATTCACTGCCGTCAGGATCATTACAATGATGAACAACAGCCATGCCATTGCGGACGCATAACCCATGTTAAAAATCTCAAAGGCGTTGTTCCACATATGCAGATTATAGAATAATAGGGAATTTCCAGGGCCGCCACTTCCGTTTTCGGTCATTACATATGCTTCCTGGAAGATTTGGAAAGCACCAATGGTACTTGTGATGACATCAAAAAAGATGATCGGAGAAATCATTGGCAATGTGATATGATAAAACTTTTGCCATGGCGAAGCTCCCTCAATGTCTGCCGCCTCATACATTTGAGGCGATACCCCTTGCATGATGGCCAGGTATAATAGCATTCCTCCGCCAACACTCCACATTTTCATCAATAACAATGCAGGCTTGGTCCATTCAGGATCAAACAGCCAGGCCGGCCCATCAATGCCGAACCAGCCGAGCATTGTGTTCACAAGGCCAGTCGAAGGACTCAAAAGCTGCATCCAGAGAAAGTAGACTGCTACACCGGATAAGACCGCCGGAAGATAATAGATTGTCCGGAAAAACTTCATCCCCTTGATCTTCTGATTCAGCAGGACGGCCAGAATAATCGCTCCCGCAGTGGTCAATGGTACCGAGAAAACAACATAATAAATGGTATTAAAAAGAGAAGTGCGGAATAAATCGTCCATTGTAAACATGCGTTTATAGTTTTCCAAACCGATGAAATTCATTTTCGAGGTAATATTGTAATCTGTGAAACTTGCTGCCAGACTGAACAGCAATGGGCCCAGAGTCAGCCCGAGAAATCCTATGATCCATGGGGAAATGAATAAGTAACCAGCCAGATTATCTTTCGCTTTCTTGCTGAGGCCCTTACGTTGGGTTGCTGCGGCAGCTTTACGTTCACTTATTACTTTTGACCCAGCTTTTGTGTGCACTATTGTACTTTCCGATGACTTCATACTTTCCTAAACCCCCTTGTTGCATATAAATGAAAACGATAATTCAGAAAAAATAATTCAACCATCTTTTTAGTATTTTGACAAAAGAACCTTATCAAAAAGAGAAGGGCGGAATGCGCCTTCTCTTTTTCTTACATTACTTCTTCATTTTTTCAATATCTTCTTCCGCTTGCTTCAATGCTTTTTCAGGAGCTGTTTTTCCTAATAAGGCATTGTCGATGTGCGGGTTCAATCTGCTCTGATAATCTGGATACTCAACAGGTACCGGGAACATCTTTGTTTGTTCCAGATTTTTGACTGAAGCTTCATAAACCATTTTATCCGGCCCTTCGAGTTCTTCCAGAGCTGCTTCAGCTGCTTCAATATTCGCTACATTGTCATAGTTTTTGACAGCCCAATATTTCTGGGCCTCAACATCTGTCAAATATTTAATAAAGTCCATGGCTTCTTTTGGATGCTTGGAACCTTTTGGTACTTCAACGACGAAACCGCCGCCTTCTGCCCAATTCCCCGCTCCTGCTTCTTTGGCTGGAATTGGTGCAACGCCAAATTCAACATCCTGACCATAATCACGTAATTGTGTATAGAATGTGCCTACATCAACCCACATCGCAACTTTTCCTGCGATGAAAGGATTTGACTGTTCACTGCCGAATTCTGCCTGGAAAGCCTGTACTGTACTTTCACCAAGACGCTCTTTCCAATCAAGAATCCAATTTAGTGCTTCCACTTTTTTCGGAGTGTTGATTGCCAGCTCTCCATCCTCAATGAAGCCTTTGCCATCATCTGCGTTCGTCATCCAGCTGGAAGCGCCGACACTTCCCCACAGCGGATAGAATCCAACGCGATCATATTTATCGCCATTTTTCACATCTAATTTTTGAGCATATTCTTCAAGTTCAGCCCAGGTTGCTGGTGGCTTGTTTGGATCAAGTCCAGCTTCTTTGAAAGCTTTTTTGTTATAAAAAAGAAGACGCGTATCAGTATTGAATGGTACTGCGTATGTATTTCCTTCATGTTCGACTGTATCCCAAAGATGAGGATAAAACTGCTGCTTGAATGAATCATCAACATACTTGCTTAAATCCTCAACCTGCTTGTTTTCAGCACGCTGGGCAACAGTATTGATATCATTAACGATGACATCTGCTGGATTTCCTGCAGCAACGGATGCAAGGTTCTTTGTCCAAATATCACCCCATGGCAGGAATGTGTGCTTCACAAAAACTTTGTCCTGGGACTTGTTGTAATCATCAATGATTTTTTCGATGATCGGACGACGTGTTTCTGATCCCCAGAATGTCCAGAAATCAACAATGACTTTCCCGTCTTTCGTTTTTTCTGCTTCTCCGCTCTGCTCCCCTGAGCATCCAGCCAGCAAGCCGATAAGCATGGTTGCTGCAATAAGTAATGCTAGACCTCTCTTCATCTCTGATCCTCCTGTATATTCAAGTTGATTAATAAGTACAACCTCACTTTTACCACCTTTTTCGGGTCTCTAAACTTTTTTTCGATATTTTTTTAAATATAAGACAAAAGGATCATCAAAAAATAAAAAACAGGCTCAAAACTGAACCTGTTCTTCCATGTCTCTGATCATCGCAATGACTTTTTCCGACTTATCTTTTTCAATTTTGTATATACGTTGTTCTTTAATCTTTTTGATATAAACCTTATCACCGTCAATCCATAATTTGCATTTATCCGGCTTCCGGTTTTCATAAATCACCAATATATCATACGCTTGATCCAGGGATTTGACCTCCTTTACGCTGCTTTGCCCATTGAGAGTCCTATTCAGTGTCTCCATCCAGGAAGGATCATCAATAATGGTCACTCCTTTTCTAGTCAGGTTCGAGTGCAGATTAAAAAGGTCACCCGAATCCGATTTGGTGAGATACGTTATGACAGGAGCGCTTGTCGCCAAGACTTGTGCCGGATTAGAAGCAGTTTGGCCATCATATGCTGGAGTTTGGACTTCCGTAAAAAGGAATGCTGCACAGGCTAGGACCATCACAAATGTCAGGAAACTGCCTGTCCAGTGTTTTACTATGTAGTTCAGCTGTCTTCCTGGCTTTCCATTTTGGAGGATAGTATTATAGGTTTTCCTTTTTTGAATTTCCGACCTAGGTATCTGGTTTAGATTCCTGAAGCTATCTTCTAGTTCAAATGATTTCCTCAATTAGTTCCCCTCTTCTCTTCAACTCTTTTTTTAGGGCGGCCATTGCCCTGGAAGTGGTGATTTTCACTTTACTTTCGCTCCATCCAAGAATCAAGGCAGTTTCCCTAATTGAAAATTCCTTGATCTTCCTTAAAATCAACACTTCCTGGTAACTTAGCTTCAATGCTTTGATTGCTTTGTAAAGAAGCGATGTCTTTTCTCCTTTTACGATAATCTCTACCGGAGAAGGCTGACTTGATTGGATCGCATACTTGTCCAATGAAAAAAACCGCAGCCTTCTTCCCCTTCTTAAGTGGTCAATCGCCACATTCCGTGCTATTTTCACCAGCCATGTGAAAATTTGCGAGTCTCCATTAAATTGGTTAATGTTCTTGTACACTCTTAGAAAAGTTTCCTGGGTTAAATCTTCCGCGACTTCCTTCTTCCCTGTCAATAGCAACAGATAGCCGAATACCTTATCACTGTATTCCTCATATACCTTTTGGAAATGAATGTTGTAATAATCGCTCAAATTTCTCCCCCCTTTTACAAACAGTTAGACGAACAAGCACGAAAAAAGCAACACTATTTTCGGAATATTTTTAATTTATCTAAAAATAACAGGAATTTATATTTTTTTCATCGTGCTATATAACCAAAATTGTGTCCGATAATATGAAAAAGGTGCTTGAACCAATGGCTCAAACACCTTTTTATCACTAACATCGATCACTTATCGCTCAAGGCGCTTGTCGTAACTGACCAAGACGCTAGAGTATCATTAGTAGCGATAGCATGAGCAGCCGACGATAATCAAGAGGATAAACAGCACAACGATCAATACAAATCCGCTGCCGTATCCAACTCCTCCTACGCCATAGCCGCCATAACCACAGCATCCGCCATATCCGTACATTTTAAAACCTCCTATTGAAGTTCACTTTAGTAACCGAAACCCCAAGACGCTCCGATAATGATTAAAAGAATGAACAAAACAACAAGCAAAGCAAAACCTCCGCCGTAGCCGCATCCATCTGACATCGTAACAACCTCCTTTTTTTGTGTCCCTATATCCTATTCAACCCGGGACATTTGTGCAATTAAACACCAAAAAAAATACTAGCCCAATTCAATATTTAAAAAATGCCAATAAAAAAAAGAACCATGGAGGTTCTCTTTCTGCCTGTTGCTATCCAATTTTTTGCATTTGGACTTCCTCGTTCGCATACAAAAACTCATATGTAATCAACGGCTTCACCGGTATTTCCAGCCATCTTGATATTCCATTGTTCGTCAGTTTTTCCCTGTATACCGGCTTGCAGTCTTCAAGCAGGCAAATCCTCAATGTCTCAAACCCGCTTAATTCCAGCACTGCCCTTTCAATTTCCTGTCTCTCCTCCGGACTGGAAAGCACATTATCCTTTTTCGGCTCCAGCAGGACGACGATCAATTCTTTCCTCATCTGTTTCTCCAATTCCATCCTTGCAAACGCCAGTTTCTTTAATGTCCTGTTCAATTTCCACAAGTTGATTCCTGATATTTTTTTATAAATCATAATTAATGCCTCCATTTTTCCCCCAACTCACATTCTAAAAGACAATTCGTTTAAAAGTAAACTTATATTGGGGTATGGAAGAAATTCCAAGATAACTTTTGTAGAATGGAAACAAAAAAAGATCGCAATATAAGCTGCAATCTTCTCACTTATGTTAAAGATCCAGTAAAAATTTCGCATATCTCGTCATGCGATCCTTAGTCCATTTTGGGGCGGAAACCATTTTGATGTCGATATGCTCCAGGTTTTTTATCTGGTCTGTCAAATGTTCCCTAGCAGAGAGGGCGATATAGTCAGCAAGCATACAGTTCTCATTCCTGGTGGTCATCACGATTTCCACATCACGATCGTCCTTGACACTGACTTCATAGACAAGGCCAAGGTTCACAATATCGACTCCCAGCATTGGTTCTTTTACCTCTTCGAGCATTTTATAAATATCCACTTTATCCATATTGAGTACCTCCTCCCGCAAAGTCATGCCTTATAATACTTACTTATATGATAAAAGATGGTGGAAAAAATTTGGAGTTAATCACATCACATTTCATATTATTGTCATGATTAAAAGGCTAATTTGTGTCATTTCCTTACAAAAAGGTTTATTTTAAAAGAATAAATCCGCAGGCTGTAACTACTCAGCCTGCGGATTGTTCAACCGATTATTTTTTCTTTATCCTGCTGTTTTTGTAAGTATAACAGCGTCTCTTTATCGGAAGATGTGGGAAGTTCATATATGGTCTGATATTCCTCGGGTCCTTTGCCGGTGATGAGGACCCATTCACCCATCCCGGCACTTTCCCAAGCTTCCTGGATCGCAATCGTCCTGTCGGTGATTACCCTTCCCTTTTTCATCCCAAACCGTTCATTCAATTCCTTCAGCTCATTCTCCATTTCATCTTCTGAAACGCCGTTCAAGTCATCGAATGTCAAAATGAATTCATCACTCATGGCCGCAGACGTCTTTACCATATGCTCTCTCTTCGTCTTGTCCCGCTCTCCGCGAAACCCGAATATATGCTTTATCTTCACAGCATCATGTTCTTGTGCCGCATGCAGACAATATTCTATCGCGTCCTGCGTGTGGGCATAGTCAATAATGAATGTTGCACCTTCTGGATGTGAAATCATTTCGAACCTCCCCGGCACACCAGGGAACGTCTTTAATGCATCAGTGATCACATCAGGGTGAATGCCGATTTTTATTGCTGTCAAAAAGGCCATTGCAGCATTATAGACATTATGGAGACCAGGAGAAGGGAAACTTAAAGAATAGACAATCCCTCCCATCTTGACATCAAACCTTGTCGAACCATTCAGCCTGATATCCTCTATTTTCAAATCATCTGTTTCGTGATTCCCCATTGAATAGACAGGGATTTCCTTGGCACTTAATAGATCGGCCAGCTTTTCTCCCCACTCGGTCAACATGCTGACAACTGCTGAACCTTCTTGCTTCATGTAATTGTACATCAGTGTTTTTGCCTCGAAATAATCCTCAATCGTCGGATGATAATCCAGATGGTCATGGGAAAGGTTCGTGAACAATCCGTAATCCAGTTCCAATCCTTCAATACGATATTGCTTCAAGGCATGTGATGATATCTCAAGAACAACAAATTCATCATTGCTGGCTGCCATTAATTCCTGGATTTGCAAAGCATCCGGAGTAGTATTCGAAGGCTTGTACACTTCATTATTTATAATATAAGACACCGTTCCGAGCAAAGAACAGCTTTTGCCGGCATGCTCAAGAATATGCTTTAATATATAAGAAACCGTCGTTTTTCCATTTGTGCCTGTAATGCCAATCACTGTATGCTTCCTTGACGGATGTTGATAATAAGTACTTGCAGCTCTCCCTAGAGCCAGTCTGCTGTCAAATACCTGGATATACGGTACAGCAAGTTCAAGCTCATTTTCTCCAATAACGGCAGCAGCACCTTTTTCAATTGCTTCTTGAATAAACTGGTGACCATCAATTTGAAAACCAGAAATCGCAACAAACAAATCCCCAGGCTTCACCTTGCGTGAATCCATTTGTATACCTGTCAATTCAGGATCTGCATCGTTTATGTATTTTTTCAAACTGTTGCCGAGGGCTTCAAGTACTTTTGATAATCTCATTTCCAAAACTCCCTTTTTAACTGCCTATAAATTCCACATTCGGAACCTAGAAACGTATAGAATATGTCTCTTTTTATATTCCCCCAATTTCTAAAACTATGCCTCGTAAATTGTATAAGAAATCGCTTTAAAAAAAATGAGCAGAAAGGAGCAGCAAAAAAGACCGGCAATACAGCCAGCCTTTTACTGTTTTCTGGGATTATCTGTCGGAGAACTGGGACAAGTATTTCGAGTTCAGCCTGCTATGTTGCTGCAGCATAAAGGCAGATGTTGTCGAGCCTTCTTTCCGAAGGGTGTTAAGTGCCTCGATCATTTCCTTCGCCGTGCCAATTCCAATTCCATGCCCATAGTATAGCCCTTTTCCCAGAACAACCGCGTTTTCGCCTCGCCAGATGGGCATTTCGAAATCGGGATTCATGAAATAGACGACATCGCCGGGGATGAACTCACTCCCTTCCAAGGTGATGATGGCTAAATCAGGGTCATAATTCCAGTTCCATACAAGCAGCCCCCTGAATAAATAGTTAAAATCCGCCACTCTGATGGATTCAAGGACTGCTTTATAAAAAATGATCACCATTGCGGTAGAGCATTCAAACCCATACTCCTGCCCATTGTTAAAAATATCAGATATGGCATCAGACGGCCGTACATTTGGATTCAAAAGATAACCACTTGGTCCTTTTGTCCAATAAATCGGATTGAATTTAGAGTATTTGAATGAAGTGAAGGCCACCGAAGCATCTTTCAGTTTCAGTGCCGCTTCAATGATATTTTCCCTGAGCCTGATTTCAAATAGGAGCTGAAAGGTTGAATCAAACTCAAACAAAGTCAGGCTATGATCCAGATGGTCGTATATTTCCCTCTGTTTCCCAGACAGATTTTGCAGCTTTTGCTTGCCTGCAGCATCTGGAAACCGGATGATAATCATCACGCTCCCCCTCCATATCCAAATAATTAAACATACATTCTAACTATATGAAGTTTCCTGGCACAAAAGACATTGGACAGGGTGGTTAATTGGAATTCACGATTTAATTGTTTATGGTGAATACTGGTCAATTCCGTACCCCGCATTTATGAAAATCATTCGGTTGTACTTTGAGGTATTTAATGGGTGCTGCCTTTATCCATTTTGTATGAGGGCTTCCCTGCTCACAGTGGAGTTTGTTTTAAATTGGTATGAAAGGGTATTTTCAATTAAAAGGAGGTTTTATCATGCCAGAAAAAAACACAATGATGGTTCACCAGAACAGGAGAATAAGCAAGCGCACAAAAAGGATATCGAGCCTCAAAGGGATCCAGTAAAACCTCAGGAAGAGTCGAAAAATGATAAGTAGGCCTTAAGTGCGATACCCGTAAGAATTAATCAGTGAGGTGAGAAATTATGAAAAAAGATGATAAAAAGCCTATACCAGTAGATAATACTCAAAATATGGACAACCCGGAACAGTATGAAACCCGGACGAAAAGCCTCCATGATCGATACAAAAGTGAATTGACAGTAGACACGATTCCGATGGAAGACCTCAATCAGGAAAAGCAAGAAGAAAAGGACGGTCATCATACAAAGGATTCGTCCTCAAGTGAGAAGAAGTACAATGTTGATATTGATAATGAATTATAACAACAGCCCTGGGATTCCAGGGCTGTTTGGTTTATCCCTGCTAAAAAAGAGAATAGTAAGAAGGTGAACAAAAAGGAGGAAACTATATGAACCAACAACTTTTGAAGGAAAAAATCAAAGATGTTCTCGGTGAGTCAAAGGTAGGAACCCTTGCGACAGTAGTGGATAATAAGCCACACACACGCTATATGACTTTCTTCCATGAAGAATTGACAATTTACACCCCAACCAGCAAGGAAACATATAAAGCTGAAGAGATTGAAAAGAATGCCAATGTCCACATCCTGCTTGGCTACGAAGGCGAAGGAATGGGTGACGCCTATATCGAAGTGCAGGGCAAAGCTGCAATCCGGGAAGAACAAAGCTTAAAGGATAAATTTTGGAACGAAAGAATGAAGAAATGGATAGAAAGTCCAAATGATCCCGAGTTCATTATCTTAGAAATTAAGCCGGAAACAATCCGGCTGATGAATGACAATGGCGAGCCTGAAGTATTGAAATTATAAACTTCCGATGGAGAGTGGGAAAGTACCCTCTCTCTTTTTTATGTATATGTGCGGCAGAATCAAGAATTTTGTTCAAACTTTTGTTAAAAATAGCAGCATGAAAAGACTTGATATATAAATAGGATTATTGTATTCTATTGGTATAAACAATGTGAAATATTTCACAAAAGGGTATTAAAAACCAACTGCAAGTTTTATTTTTTTGCCCTTTCTTGTGAATTACTTCACAATAAACAGCCAGAAAGAAGGAAATACAGTGAAGACTCCCAAAATAGTCATATTAGGCGCTGGATATGGCGGACTGATTACAAGCCGCCAACTTGAGAAATCTCTAAGGAACGGCGAAGCTGAAGTAACATTGATCAATAAACATGATTACCATTATATTTCTACCCAACTTCATAAAACAGGTGCAGGTACTGCATCGGACGATAAAATTACATTGCATATCCCTGACCTCCTCAAGACAAATAAGGTCCAGTTCAAAAAAGGAACCGTACAAGATGTTGACTTTGATGAAAAGAAGGTCCGCCTGGATTCTGGAGATGAAATTGAATATGACTACTTGCTGATCTCCCTTGGTTTTGATGTTGCTACTTTTGGTATCCCTGGAGTAGAAGAAAATGCGTTTAAAATTAAAAGCTTCAGGAGCACTAAAGCCATCTACAACCATGTTCTCAGACAGATGGCTGCTTACAAAGAAGATTCTGATCCTTCAAGACTTACATTTGCGGTTGCCGGGGCAGGCTTTACCGGTATTGAAATGGTTGGCGAACTGATTGAAGCTTTGCCAAAGCTTTGTCGCACATATGATATTCCATTATCTGAAACAAGAATCATCAATATCGAAGCTTCTCCAACCGTTCTGCCAGGGTTTGATCAAGAAGCGATTGATTTTACAACGAATTATTTAAAGAAGAACAACGTTGAATTAATGACATCTACAAAAATACTAGAATGTTCTCCAACTTCCATTGAATTTGACAATGGAGAAGTACTTCCGTCCAGGACTTTGATCTGGTCTGGCGGTGTCCGTGGCAATACCCTCCTGGAAAAACTGGACCTGCCCATTTCAAGAGGACGCATTCCGGTCGATGAATATTTGCGGGTAAAAGGACTTGAAAATGTCTTTTGTATCGGGGATGCCGCCTTATTCATGAAGGATGAGAAAAACGCCCTGCCTCCGACTGCGCAGGTGGCCATACAGCAGGCAGAACTATGCGGCCCAAATATAATTGCCAGCCTGAGGGGTGAACCGCTCAAAACTTTCGTTTACCACCATAAAGGAACAGTAGCGTCCATTGGTAATAAGGCGGCCGTAGGAAAAGTCTTTGGTTTGAAAATCTCAGGTTCATTTGCTGCCTTAATGAAACAAGTCATCGAGGCGCGCTATCTCTTCGTGCTCGGTGGGCCTGGCCTCGTCATTAGGCAGTTCCTTAAGATTGGAAAGCCTTATTCAAAGGTTTCCACTGTCTCCAATCAAAAATAACAGACAAAAGCATCGGAGCAGTTCACTGTGAACGGTACCCGATGCTTTGTTTATTTTTGTGATGCTGTCAGTGATTTTTCCGGAGGGCGCTTTCCTCTTTTCAAATCATCAATCTTCAGTCCAAAGCGCATTTCCAAATGCGGATAATCTTTAAAATGTTTCCAATCTCCACCCCATTGAAATCCAAGGTCCTTGGCAATGGCAACTACCTCCATCCAATCAGATTTTCCGTTTCCATTCCCGTCGTAGGCAGTATCCCACAAGGCTTTACCTTGTTTATCCAATAAAGCAAAATCTATTGCGAGTCCAAAATTATGATAAGAATCCCCGCCTTTTGCATGGGTGACAATTTGGCCGTCTGCCGTCCTGCCCTTTTCATACAAAGAGTCCTGTTCCTGGAAACTCCTGAATCCATCTGTAACAATGACCCTGATTCCTAAATCAGACGCTCTTTGAATCAGAGCCTCCTTATTCTCCAAGATAACTGGATGGAGTTCCACTGGCAAGGGAACGTCTTCATTGATTTCCGGCCTGGTCAGGAACTGATAATATAGCAGGAGCACCACCAAAATCAGCAAGAAAGTAACGGATGCATTCCCAAACAGCTTTTTTTTCACGGCAAAAGTCCTTTCAGTAAGTCTTTCAGTCTATTATATTACGAATTCGAACGACATCAGGTTTCATTGATAGATAAATTGAAAAAACCTGGCAATTACTTTGCCAGGCAGCCAATTCTATTCGAACTGGTATTTCTCTAAAATACGATCAGAGACCAGCTTGTACCCTTTATCATTTAAATGGAGGGAATCACTGAAATATTGTTTTTTGTTTTTCCCTTTAAACAAATCATTGGTAGGAATGTAAACAATCCGTTTTTCGTCCTTTATCATTTTATTGATTCCATTATTCCAGTCATCAATCACAGTCTCTATTGCCTTGCTGTCAGGATATGGGTTATAAAGTCCAAGCAGCAGGATTGGCGCTTGCTCATTTTGTTCAGTCAGAATGCTGATGATGGCATTCAGGTTCTTCATATAGTCTTCCTTACCTATTGCAATTTCTTCGTGCTTAAGGTTTTTCAAGTTTCCGCCGTTGCTGTTGATCAAATCGTTCGTACCAATAAAAAGAATAAAATAGTCTGCTTCATCGAGTTCCCCTCTTATCCCGACATCAGACAGTTGGGTAAGGATCCCTGATGATTCCAGGCCATAAATTGCTTCGTTGTCAAAGTTGAATTCTTCTTTGTTCTGGTTATTTAATTTCACTTTTAATGTATCGATATAACCTGATCCTTTTTCATCTCCATACCCATACGTAAGTGAGTCGCCAAATGCAATTACCAGCTTTTCATCCTCGTCCTTTACTTGTGTGTTTCCATAAACGCTGACTGCTGCCAGCAGTGCAATTACAACAACTAGTGTTATTAGAATTCGATTGGTTTTCATGATGTTTCCCTTCTCTGTTTGTTTTCCCTTTTTCTTACCCCTTTGGTACTGTACCTGAAACCTAAAGTGTCTTCCCTGAAATTTCCTCTTGCTAACCTATGCTTTTAAATGATATATTAATCAAGCGATGAGCTGAATTGTGTAAGCCGACTGACACTCCATTATGGAAATGTACGATGTGGCGTACAGTCAGTCGCCTCAATACGCAGAAAAGACGCCCCTTGAGGCGTCTTTTCCTTTTTATCTTCTTATCGATTTTTGTAACCGTCACGATCCAAATCAGTATCATTTCTTAACTCATTGCGATTAAGATCAGTATCGTTTCTTAACTTATTGCGGTTCAGGTCAGCATCATCCACGATCCTGTCGTCATCAGCATCAAGATAAGCCTCCTCACGCTTGACACTTTCGACAACCTGTTCAGTATCAGTCACTTCCCGCTTGCCGATGACAAGTTCTTCAGAAACAACAGGTTTCTTCGTAACCTCTACTTTTTCTTCCATGATCGGTACACGGATTGTTTCATCATCTTCAATTGTAGCGTCAGTGCCAGAAGCGGCCTCATTCACATCCCGTCTTTCAATATATACTTCCTCACGGGAAACTGGAATGTTAACCTTTTGCTGGTCTTCAACTACTTCTTTGTGTACCTCTACTTCACCTGTCTGGACGCGATCCTTGGAAACATCCAGCTGTTCTTCCCTTAATTTCAATGTTTGTTCGTCCGCATCCTCATAATTTCCAGTGACTGATGTGCCCCTACCTTCATAATTTCCTGTTAATGATGTGTCCGTAGCATAGCCCTTGTCTTCAAGATCAAGGCCGGAAGCATTGGTTTCCGCTAATAGAATGATGCGGCCAGCTCGTACATCCGCTTCATATTCCCTTGCAGAGTCATCTGTCAATCCAAGCCCTACAAGACGGTCTGAAATAGATGGTTCATTGCCGCCGAGATTTCGGTCAGCATCGAATGCAGTCATCAGGCTCTGCCAGAATCCTCCTTCTTTATGATCATCATGATCTGTTCCGACAGTTTCTGCCGTTACACCTGTCCTGCTTTCTAGTGCAGTGGTAATGTCATTTGTGTCCCCAATGATGGAAAAATCCTGAACAGCATATCCATTGTTTTTATACTCTTCAATCGCTTCAATTAATTCTGTTTGATTATCGTAAACTCCAACTACTTTTTTAGCCATTTTAAATTCCTCCAATTCAATGTGAGTTACATCCGGCTGCACCGGTAGTGTATTCTTACCCTGCACGACCAACCCCTCAAACAATTTAGAACATACCAAAATTAGCCACCACCGAAAAAGCAGGGGAAGAAGAATCTTCTAAGAGATGACTGTTTGCAGGAACAAAAAGTGTCAAGCTCATCATACAGCCACGACAAGCGCTGAGCCACAACTAAATAAAAAGAAAAAAACCGGATTACACCGGTTTTCATTCCTCCTCTAACTTTGTCACCTCTAAATAGGCAATATGGTATTCATCAATTTCAATGATTTTGAAAAGATATCCCTCTTCCTCGATCTCATCTCCAATTATCGCGTCAATATTCTTGGTCATGAACCAGCCGCCAATGGTATCGACATCTTCCTCGGAAATATGGATGCCTAGTAGGTCATTCACCTCATCAATCAATACTCTTGAGCTGAAAAGATAATGGTCTTCTTTCACTTTTCTAATTTCCGCAATTTCGTCTACATCAAATTCGTCACGGATGTCACCAACGATTTCTTCCAGTATGTCTTCAACGGTCACGAGTCCTGATGTGCCGCCATATTCATCAATCAAGATAGCCATGTGGATGCGCTCTTTTTGCATCTTCACGAGCAAATCATGGATAGGTATTGTCTCGATCACTCTGATGACAGGTTTAATAAATGACGATAAAATCGATTCTTTTTGAAGCTCTTTTTGTGTCAGTTTGGCTGTGAGTATCTCCTTGATGTTGATCATACCTACTACATTATCCTTTTCACCATCGATTACGGGATAACGAGTATATTTTTCTTGCTGGATCACATTGATAATTTTTTCAATATCATCAGAAATGTCAAACGTAACAATCTCAGTTCTCGGAACCATGATTTCCTTGGCAATCCGTTCATCAAATTCAAATATATTGTTTACAAAGTTCAATTCATTCTGATTGATTTCTCCACTTTCATAGCTCTCAGATAAAAGAATCCGAAGCTCTTCCTCTGAAAGGGCTATTTCATGTTCTGAGGCTGACTTTAAACCAAATAATCCAACAAGAAGCCTGGCAGATCCATTCAGCGCCCAGATGAAGGGGTACATAATTTTATAAAACAAGATGATCGGCTTTGAAAATGCCATGGTTATTGATTCTGCTTTTTGGATGGCAACCGTTTTTGGGGCAAGCTCCCCAACTACTACATGCAAAAAGGTAATCGAAGCAAAGGCGATTGCGAACGATAAAAGACCAGATAATGACGCATTTAGATGAAAGCTTTCAAAAACGGGATGGAGCAGCGCTTCAACTGTCGGTTCCCCTAACCATCCAAGCCCAAGGGCTGTAATCGTAATCCCCAGCTGGCAGGCGGACAGATATTCATCGAGATGCGTGATCACATGTTTGGCAGACTGTGCACCTTTCCTTCCTTCAGCAATCAGTTGATCAATCCTTGAACTCCTGACTTTTACAATCGCAAATTCTGTCGCAACGAAAAAGCCGGTTAATGCAATCAAAAGGATAACTAACAGCAAGTTCGTAATAATCAATGGGCAAGCCTTACATTTAGTAAGGCATTCACCTCCTAACCAACATTTCCTCCAAAATTTCATTACCCAAATGAAATCATTTTTTAAATTATACCCGTATGTTAAGCAACTAACGCATTATATAGAAAGAACATGAATCAATACAATCCTAGTATTCGATATTGCACCGCAATATATCAGCAAATCTTGAACAATTCCCTAATTGCCGATGGATGTTATATTTGATTATGATGCCTTTTTAAAGGTCTTTTCAACCCTTCTATTGGATAGGAACCATCCAGCAGCAGCTATCCCGCCTAGAACAGCATAGAAAATCACCTTCCATAATGTCGAGTGAGGGAAATCCTGATTGATTACTCCCAGTGCCGGATGAGATAAGGTCAATACTGCCAGTTTCACCCCAACCCAGCCGACGATTGCAAATGCAGCAATTTCAAGACCTGGCCTTTTTTCAAGCAGATTGACGAACATATTCGCAGCGAATCTCATGATGATCACTCCAATCATGCCGCCCGCAAATATGACAAGAAATTGACCACCGTCCATTCCGCCGATATCGGGGATTGGAGTTTCTGGCAACACCACTGCCAATGCAACTGCTGCGAGAATCGAATCGATGGCAAAGGCAATGTCGGCTACTTCCACTTTCAGTACGGTCATCCAAAAGCCGCTTTTGTTTTCCCTTTTTTGGGTCCTGACTTCCTTCTTAATTTTTTCATGAGGGAACAGTTTTTTAATAATTTGGCTTAATGACATGAACAAAAGATACAATGCCCCAATAGCCTGAACTTGCCATATATCAACCATGAAAGAAAGAACAAATAATGATGTAAATCGAAATACGAATGCTCCTGCGAGGCCATAAAACAGGGCTTTTTTACGTTTATCTTCAGGAAGGTGCTTCACCATGATCGCCAGCACCAATGCATTATCCGCCGCTAAAAGCCCCTCCATAAATATAAGCACAAGCAGTACCCAGCCATACTCAAGCAACAAAGTAAATTCCATTTTCTACTCCTCCATTCCGAATCATCCGCGGCAAACGATAAAAACCCTTGCCTCAAATGGCAAAGGGCTGAATCAAATAGAAAAAGACCTTTACCGTTTCCAGTAAAGGTCTTGCTAACAACGTCATGTTGCCAATAAAGCCGGAGATTTCCATCTCGGCATGACGACTTTATTGTGACAGCTACTCCCCTTTAAAAAGGATGATCCTCTTAACTTAAATATATTGGAGCATCTGTTATTAGTCAATTTACAAGGCTTATATTAACAAACATGAATTTTTCAGGTGGGTCGAATAGGGTCTCGGTCCCTGAGAACATTTCCATATTCAGCAATCAATAGAAAACATGTAATAAACATTTCACAGAATAGTACTTTTTGCTTAACAAATTTTGAAATTTGCCGAAAATAACAATAACGATATTTTCGTCTATGTAGAAAAGAGGGAGTGGACAAATTGCGTTTTAAGAAAAGACAGAACTCTGTCAAAAAGACAGCAGTACAGAAAAAGCCAGGCAAAAAACTGCTTAACAGAAATATGAGTTTAAAGCTGAAAATTGTATCTTTAAGTATCATTTCAATACTTGTCCTTGCAATGGCTACAACTTTCTATGCCCAGCATACGATAAAGTCCAGCAATTTCGACTCAATGGAAGCCGAACTCACTACGCTTTCAAGCTTGTTGTCGGATCAGGTTTCAGTCGGTAAAGCACAGACCATCATCAGCAATCCATCTAAAAACAATCCTGGTGTCACCTCAATGCAAAAACAAATGGATCAAATTTTGAAGGAGAATCCTTTAATACATAATCTTTATTTAATCACCATGGATGGTGACAAATTCATAATTCCGACTATGAGTTCTGCAATGATGACGGATGAGCTCACATATGGTTCACAATATTCAGGCGGAAAAGCATTTGACCGGGCCGCAGTAGAGGCTTTTAAGGAAAACAAAAGAACGACAACTGAAATATATAAGTCGGATACTGGGGAAAAAATGACCGGATTTGCCCCAATCAATGACATGGGTGGAAAAACAATCGCATTATACGGGGTCGAGTTTGATGTTTCCCAAATAAATAAAAAGATCAATGGTGAAGTTGCAGGAATTTGGATCCTGTCCATCATAATCCTGCTTCTTTCAAGCGCAGCAATGTATTTCCTGGTTTCAAGACTGATTACGCCATTGGATAAAATAAAAAACCTGACATCAAATATTGCAAATGGCGATTTGTCACAGGATGACATAAAGGTCCGTTCAAAGGATGAAATCGGCGCACTGGCTGATAGCATCAATAAGATGACTGCTTCACTCCGTACTTTGGTTTCACAGGTTCAGGACAGTACAAAGGAAGTATCCACTGAAACTATGGGGTTATCCAAGGTAGCTTCAAGTTCTGTAGAAGCCATCAGGGAATTGACTGCAGCGAACCAACAGGCAGCTGCAAGCACACAGGAGCAGAATGCCAATATAGAGGAAATGCAGGCAACTTTGGAAGAAATCAATGCAGGAATCGAGGAAATCAACGCCTCGGCACAACAGGCAAGCTACATCGCCAAAAATTCAACTGCGACCTCCAGAGAAGGCACGAAGAGAATTGATGAAATGCTCGAGGGACTGGAAGCAGTTGATGAGAATACAAATCAGCTGGCTGATATCATAACAGAACTTGAAAAACAGTCCGACAAAATCACCCAGTTTGTTAAAATCATCAACACAATTTCTGACCAGACAAACCTGCTGGCTTTAAACGCAGCTATAGAAGCTGCAAGGGCCGGTGAACATGGAAAAGGCTTTGCAGTGGTCGCAAATGAAGTCAGGAAACTTGCTGAAGAGAGTGCGAAGTCAGCTTCAACAATTATTTCCATTGTTAATGAGAATGTTCAAAATACACGTAATGCAGTAGATTACATCATCAAGACGAAAGAAGCTGTTCAATTCAATAAAAACCTTTCGATTCACGCCAAAGATACACTGAAAGAAATATATGAAACAACATTGGAGATCGAAGATAACTCGAGCAATATTGCTTCCGCGATTGAACAGCAGGTCATTGCAATCGAACAAATCACAAACTCACTCGATACTGTCTCACAGGCATCCCAGCAAATTGCCGCAGGTACAAGCCAGACAGACCAATCAACACAGGACCAGTTGAGAATAGCTGAAAATGTGAATGAAACAACTAAAGTGCTCCAACAAACAGCATTAGAGTTAGAAAAGTTGACTGGCAGATTTAAATTATAAGCTTCTGTTAATTCTTATTGGAATGATAAAAAGTAAAAAGGATGCCTGCGGGCATCCTTTTTATCTTTTCCTGAATCCTTCTTCTTCTAAATATTGTTTCGCTTCATTGTAAGAAAGAAAGGTACCGTCCAGATTCAGTCCGGCATACACATTCCACATATCATCTTCATGGACAAGAATCAGTGTGTGGTTTTCTGTATTCACCCAGCGTTCTTCCTCATTGTCCTCTATGATGGCTGATTCAATGGTACTGTTAGGTGAAAGGGACTCAATTGAAAGTTCAATGATCGATTTAAGCTTCTCCGCAGTAAATTCGCGAATATTCACCATGCCCTTAGGATCAAGGTCATATCCCTCTAAAAATTCTCCATAGACAAACCCATTCCCATTTGGATGTAAGTGGTATACAACATTTTTCTTGTCATAGATGCTATCTTCATAATGGAAGTTAACACGGCCCAAAGATACATTTTTCCGTTCCAGTTCCGGAAAAGATTCAATAATTGAAAGTTTTTGTTCAAAAGTCAGCATAATTGCCTCCAGATTAAGGACAAATTTTTGATTCTGTTCATTATACCATTTAGGAAAAGCTAAATAAAAAAAACTCTTTTTAAGCATTTTATATGTTACACAACCTGAAATAGGGTATAATTAAGTTACATAAGGAGGTGGAACAATGCATGCAGTAAGCCCCATAAAATCAAAAAATCAGATTGAACAAATGAAGAGATATCTAGAAGCACATTCAACCAGGGATTACAGTCTTTTTTTGCTGGGGATAAATACCGGCATCAAGCTTCAGGAACTTTTGAGCCTTCGTGTTCATGATGTCTGCAACGAAGAAGGAAAAATAGCAGAATTTCTTTCAATTCCTCATTACACCAATCCTCCTATCTATTTAAATGCATTAATTAGGAAGGTTCTTAAAAGATACTTAAATGAAAATTCCCTAATTAGTACGGATTATCTTTTTAAATCAAGAAAAACTTCAGAACCTATAACAAGACAGCAAGCATATCGAATCATCAATGCAGCTGCAAAAGAGGCTGGGATCATGGAACCTGTTGGAATGACCACTCTCAGAAAGACCTTTGGTTACCATGCCTATTCCCAGGGTGTTGCCATTTCTCTTATCCAGAAAAGACTTCAGCATTCATCTTCATCTGAAACGATGCATTTCATCGGATTGGACCAGCAGCCAGTTACAGTCACAATAAATATTAATTTATAAGGGGGTCTTTCATTGAATGAAAGTGTTCTAAGTACCGATTCGTTTATTTTACTTTTGGCTTTCTTATTTATTGTCGGAGTATTAACGACCAGATTTTCAACCAGATTGGGTGTTCCCTCACTTATCTTCTTTATCATGGTAGGAATGATCATGGGCAGCGATGTCCTTGGCATTGTTTATTTTGATAATGCAGCAATGACTCAAATGATCGGTGTCATTGCTCTCGTCATCATTCTATTTGAAGGCGGACTGCAAACAAATTGGAAAGACGTCAGGCCGGTGATCGTACCTTCTTTATCACTTGCAACGCTTGGAGTGTTGATCACCTCGGGTATCGTAGCTATTGCTGCAAAATGGATTTTGGGACTTGATTGGCTAGAAGCGATATTATTTGGTGCGATCGTTGGATCCACTGATGCTGCAGCTGTTTTTGCTGTCCTGAAGGGTCACAATGTCTCTCCAAAACTAGGTTCAACACTCGAAGCCGAATCAGGTTCTAATGATCCGATGGCTGTGTTCTTAACAGTAGCAATGATTGAACTAATTACCTTACCTGATGCAAGTATCCTAAAATTGATTGGGGACTTTTTCTTGCAGATGGGACTGGGCCTGATTCTTGGAATAATCTTTGGAAGAATCGCTGTTAAAGCCCTGAACTCCATCAACCTTGATTCCAGCGGTCTGTATCCAGTTTTCGCAACAGCTTTTGCTCTGCTGACTTATGGACTAACAGCGTTTTTGAATGGAAGTGGTCTGCTTGCTGTCTACGTTGCCGCCATCATAATCGGAAATGCTGAGATTGCTTACCGCCATTCCATTTTCCGTTTTTCAGAAGGGTTCGCCTGGATGATGCAAATCCTTATGTTTGTCATCCTTGGACTCCTTGTATTTCCAACAGAACTATTCAGTCTGGATATTTTAATTCAGGGTCTTCTAATTTCTGTGATTCTAATGCTTGTGGCTAGACCTGTAGCCGTTTTTATCTCAACAATAAAAATGAATTACTCCCAAAAAGAACGGATTTTCCTTTCATGGGCAGGACTTAAAGGTGCAGTTCCGATCATTCTGGCCACCTTCCCGTTACTTGCCGGGATTGAAAACAGCCATAAGATGTTCAATGTTGTTTTCTTCGTCGTACTGACAAGCGCCCTGATTCAAGGTGCCACGATTCCAAAGTTAGCGGATAAACTTGGACTAAACGGACCCAAGAAAACGACACCAATGCAGTCACTTGAACTAGTTTCCCTTGGAAAAGCCGATGCTGAAATGATAGAATATGAGATGGAAAGTGATAGTGCGATCATAGGAAAAACTTTGATGGATATCCCCTTTCCGGAAGGGACACTGGTAAATGCCATTATCCGTGATGGTAAACTGACAGCTCCTACTGGAAATACAGCCATATTGGCAGGGGATTTTCTTTACATCTTGTCTGCCAGGAAAAATAAACCCCAGTTAAAAAAACTTTTAAAGGAAAAATCAATCAGTCCAGAAAACTCTTGAGTTAATTGAAAAACCAGTGGGATTTTGCCCCACTGGTTTTTCATTATGCCCTCAGTTTTTCGACGAACATCGCTTGCATTTCTTTTAACGTGTTTTTATATCTATACCCATCAAGAATTGTCGCCTGTAATGTGACTCCATTTACCATCGCCCAAAAAATATCCGCATAAGTGGCTGGATCAAGATGAATATCAAATTCTCCCGATCCCTGCCCTTCCTCAATAATGCCTGCTAACAAAGTAACAAAGAAATTTTTATATCTCTCCGTCAATGTTTTCTTTAATTCAGGATTTCGTGTTGAATAAAGCCTGAACTCGAAATGAACAAGTGCCTCGTCCTTGTTCTCAGCATCGTTCGGGTCATTACCCAGATAGGCATCAACCAGAAAATCAAGCTTCTCCAAAGCAGTCGATCGTTCTGCTATTGCCTTCGCGAATTTTGTGCCTGACTCTCTAGTCTGGCCATCCATCAGGGCAAGGTAGATTTCATCCTTACTTTTGAAATAATTGTAGATCGCCCCTTTGCTCAGGCCAGATTGTGCGACAATGTCATCCACAGTTGATGCTTCAAACCCTTTCTTGGCAAAACAGGCATGGGCACTCTGCAAAATCTCCTGCCGCTTCCTTTCCTTGTACTCCTCTGAAACAATTGGCGCCATTTCCGTTACCTCTATTTCCAGCTAATATTATAGTTTGTATACTTTGCGGTATTTGTCTTCCAGATATTGAACCAGATAATCCGCATTCAGTTCTTCACCGGTAGCTTTTACGATTAAATCGTTTGGTGTATAAAGCATACCATATTGATGTATGTTCTCCTTCAACCATTTTTGGATCACGGCAAAGTCACCTTTTTCAATGCTTCCGTAAAAATCAGGCACATCCGTTTTAATTTTGTTTAGTATCTGGGCTGCATACAAATTCCCCAAAGAATACGATGGGAAATATCCAAATCCGCCAAACGACCAGTGAATGTCCTGAAGTACTCCCTCGCTATCACTGGAAGGTGTTACTCCCAAATATTCATTCATCTTCGAGTTCCATATTGCAGGAAGATCCTTCGCTTCTACTTCCCCGGCAATCAATGCCTTTTCAATTTCGTAACGGACCATGATATGCAGATTATATGTCAGTTCATCGGCTTCGACCCTGATGAATGATGGCTGAACTGCATTGACTGCACGGTAGAAATCATCCAGCTCGACATCCCCAAGCTGTTCAGGGAAATGTTCTTGCAGCTTCGGATAAAAGTATTTCCAGAATTCTTCGCTTCGCCCCACCATATTTTCAAGGAAGCGTGACTGGGACTCATGGATTCCGAAAGAAGCCCCTTCCTGGAGGACAGTATCCTCGAACTGCTGATCAATGTTTTGCTCATAAATACCATGACCGGCCTCATGGATCGTACCGAAAATGGCCGAACGAACATTATTTTCTAAATATCTGGTGGTAATCCGCACATCTCCAGTATTAACCGTCTGCGCGAATGGATGAACTGTCTCATCCAATCTGCCGGCATTCATATCAAAGCCAATCAGCGGCAAAATATATCGGTTGAACTCTTTTTGTTTCGCCACCGAATAAGCCTGATCAAAAATTTCTGCTCGCGGCTTATAGGGCGCATGTTGAATCCTCTTTAGCAAATCAGTGCTTGATTTTCTTAATTTATCAAATAAAGGATCCAGCCTTTCAACAGTCAAGCCAGGTTCATACTCATCAAGCAGCGCATCGTATGGATGATTTTCATAGCCATAAATCTCAACGGCCTTTCTTTTAAAATCAACGATTTTTTCAAGGTATGGCAGATATTTCTCAAAGTCGTTATTCTCCCTTGCCTCTTCCCAGGCATCATTCGCCTGTGATGTCAGCACGGAAAAATCCTTGATCATTTCTGCCGGAATACTTTTTGAACGGTTATAGAAATTCAGCCTTTCACGAACCTTCGCTTTTGCTGCGTCATCAAGATAAGCATCTGCTTCTGGAGAAGAGAGTGCGCTTAAAAGTTCTCCCATTTCCTCTGAAACGGTCAGCTTGAACGCTTCTGTTCTTAAGGTACTGCTGGCTTTCGCGAAAATAGATCGGCCCTTCTTTGGAGCGATCACTTTCTGGTCCCAGCTAAGCAATCCTGAAATACTATTAAAATGTGATATTTTTTCATCCAGCTCCGTGAATTTTTCCAGTGCTGAGATGATTGGTTGATTCATCACCTTTTGTTCCATGATATCTCCCCCTAATTTTTTGAAATAAACTGTCCAGTCGGTTTATTATAATCTATATTACTTTGTTTTTTCAATTATCACAAAATTAATAATAATTGTTTCTTAACTCATGCAACCTTTCATAATCCTACTACGTCAAATAAAAATCTGGGCGCCTCTGGTTTGTCCGAACCTGCCTCTAATTCAGACAAATTAACTGCTGGGTGCCTCTGGTTTGTCCGAACCTGCCTCTAATTCAGACAAATTAACTGCTGGGTGCCTCTGGTTTGTCCGAACCTGCCTCTAATTCAGACAAATTAACTGCTGGGTGCCTCTGTTTTGTCCGAAGCTGCATCTACTTCAGACAAATTAACTGCTGCCCGCCTCCGTTTTGTCCGAATCTGCATCTACTTCAGACAAATTAACTGCTGCCCGCCTCTGTTTTGTCTGAACCTGCATCCACTTCAGACAAATTAACTGCTGCCCGCCTCCGTTTTGTCCGAACCTGCATCCACTTCAGACAAATTAACTGCTGCCCGCCTCCGGTTTGTCCGAACCTACACCTTCTTCAGACAAATTAACTGCTGCCCGCCTCCGGTTTGTCCGAACCTGCATCTACTTCAGACAAATTAATTGCTGCCCGCCTCTGTTTTGTCCGAAGCTGCATCTACTTCAGACAAATTAACTGCTGCCCGCCTCCGGTTTGTCCGAACCTACACCTTCTTCAGACAAATTAACTGCTGCCAGCCTCTGTTTTGTCCGAACCTACACCTTCTTCAGACAAATTAACTGCTGCCAGCCTCTGTTTTGTCCGAACCTGCATCTACTTCAGACAAAGTTACAGGCAATGCCTCCCAGGTTAGCCGAACTTCCATCTGCTCTTGACAATTTTCATGCAAACATCGAATGATGCCTTATTCTCAAAGTCCCTTTATCTCCTTCATTTTTTATTCGTAATAAGTATCTGACGTGGTTCCTTTAGCTGAATAGTTCTTCTTTAATACTCTTGTTATTCTTCTTTTATTCAAATCTATGTTGCACCATTCATAGATGCTTTGTGTCGTTATCTTTCTTTCTGGAAAGAGCAGCTTGAATTCTTCTATTTGCTGGACGATTGATTGTTCCACATTTTCAAAGCTTCCACACTTGCCACAGACTAAATTACGTATTTTTATAGAAGTATTAAATGAACCACAAGTCCTGCAGTGCATCCCCTTTTCCATCTGATCATAATCATATTCAGGCAGAGTGGTAAATGGATTTTTATCATGGTGCAAGGAGAGCAGTTTTTGGGCTAGTATTTTATGGTTCTCGTCTAACTTAGAAGGTGTATTGGTAAGTTCTTTTAAAAAGCGATTGATCTGGGTTGGTAAGATGATTGGTTGGTCCATTGGGGCTTGGTAAAGTGTGAATTCGGGGTTGTTGAACACGACAGAAGCCTGGATGAGGTAATTTAATTTGAGGTTCTGAAGGAGTTGGCGAAAGAGTGTCTCGCTTCGCTTTAATTGTATGACTGGATTTTTGTATTCTTTGCCACTTTTCAATGAGTAAAATTTATCTGATTCCAGGTAAAAATCACCTTCATGATATTTCACATCCAATAGATGGATCAATCCCCCAGAGATTATAACCTTATCAATTTGAAAATAAGAATTATTTACCTGGAGTAGAAGGTCATCCATGATATACCTTTCCTCAGGGAGGTTTTCAGTCATCCGGTCAAATTCAACCTCTCCTTTATACCCCTTTTCCAGATTCACAAGATGGAATTTTTCATTTGCGGCCAACTCCATCCTTGTGTTCAGATACCTCAATGCAACTAATTCATTCGATTCAGTTCTTTTTTTAAGTAACATATTCCACTTCCTTTCTTTAAGCTTATTTTAATCTAAACCGCCTTCCGTATTTGTGAATATTCCGTTAACTTTTCCCACCGTAGTTTCCCTGACTAAATGAGCCTGCATACAATTTTGTTCAAGCCCTCTGATTGATTGCTTTTAGTTTTAAATAAAAACCCGCCTGGAATCATCGCTCCAGGCGGGTTTTCAAATTAATCTTCCTGCTTAATTACTGCTTCAATTCTATTTTCGGGCTTGTTTTCACGGATTTCGCCTGCCAATGCATCGATACTGTGTCTGACATTGGCTTTTCCTGAGAAGTTCTCAATCAGTTCTTTTACATCAATACCTGACGAGGCTTTTAGTGATTCCTGGAGTGTCGACATTAGATTCGTTGCATAGCCTGTTACCTTGTTTGCCCCGCCATTGGCGTCACTGCCGCCAGTATCGACAACGGTGATCTTGTCAATGTTTCCAAGTGGGGCTGCCACTTGCTTCGCGTATTCAGGAAGCATTTTCACGATCATATCGAGGATGGCTGCCTGGCCAAACTGTTCGAATGCTTCGGCAATCTTTTCTTTTGCCTCTGCTTCCGCAATCCCTTTCAGGCGGATGATTTCAGCTTCAGTTTCACCCTGTGCACGCTCGGCTTCGGCTTTTGCAAGTCCATCCATGCGGATTCGCTCTGCTTCGGCACGTGCCATTGCTTCAATGCGGTATTTATTTGCATCAGCTTCCGCGATTTGTCTGGCTTTGTCAGCGGCTGCGGATTGCTCAACAGAGTAGCGGTCTGCGTCGGCTTTTTTCTTGACCTCGGAATCATATTGGCGTTCACGGCGCAGGATTTCTTTTTCCTCGAGCTCGATTTGCTTTTGGCGCTCGATGATCTTGACCTGCATTTCCTGCTCTGTTACCTCTTGCTGGGCACGGGCATTTTCGAGGTCATATGCCTGGTCGGCACGAGCCTTGGCAATGTCCTGCTCACGGCGGAATTCAGCCATTTTTAATCCATTGATTTTTTCGGCTTCGGCGATTTCTGTCGCACGTTCGAATTCGGCTTTCTTGGCCTCTTTATCGGCTTCCGCTTTCTTGATGCGTGTCTCTTTTTCCGCATCAGCAGTTGCGATATCTGCGTCACGTTTGACCTGGGCAATTCTAGGTTTACCAAGAGAATCAAGGTATCCATTTTTATCCCGGACATCTTTAATTGTAAACGAAACGATCACTAACCCCATTTTTGCAAGGTCCTGGGATGCCACACGCTGTACTTCCTGGGAGAATTTATCACGGTTCTTATAGATTTCTTCTACTGTCATCGACCCCAAAATCGACCGAAGATGCCCTTCTAAAACTTCCTTCGCTTCATTTTCCCTGTCTTCTTTTGTCTTGCCAAGGAACTGTTCAGCTGCTGTGGCGATTTCACTGATGGATCCGCCGATTTTGATAATCGCAGTACCATCTGCCATAACCGGTACACCCTGCTCTGTGTAAACTTCAGGAGTCGTCACTTCAAGCTTGCTGGACAACAGGCTAAGCGGACGTGATTGCTGGAATACCGGGAAAATGAATGTACCTCCGCCCCTGATGATCTTTATTTTGTTACTCGATTCATCTGTGTGGACATTTCGGCTTCCAAGAAAGCTACCAGTCACAATAAGAGCTTCATCAGGTCCGGCTGTTTTATACTTCGTAATGAAAACGGCGACCAATGCGATGATTAAAAAGACAACAAAACCAATAACAATTAACATTAGATCCATACCTTCTCCTCCTAAATATAAGTCTCTAATTCTTCATATAATTTCACTTGCAAAACCCCGTTTTCGATGTCGATCACGAGTACTTTTTTTCCATAAGGAATGTTAGTGTTTGTGAAGCTGACTGCCGGTTTGGAGATGCGGCCGCTAATATTCTCAATCAAGACTTCACCATATCCATCAGTCGGAATCCCGGTGATGACGGTTCCGATTCTTCCCCGCAAGTCACTATCCTTGTAGACAAGTGACTCCTCGGCATTCGATAAGGGAATCAATACAAACACATTCAATAAAGTGACAAGAATAAGAGCAATAATCGCTGAACCCCCAGCAATCAATAAGCTGGACAGACGTGTGAAGATATCTCCTAAATATCCTCCTGCAGAAAAAATCGTCACGAATGAAAATATCAAGGTCGGATTCACAAAAGGAATCGCTTCTGCCAGTCCTTCAAGGGCGTCACCGAAAAATAGATAAAGAATCGTGACAACACCCGAAATCACCAATCCATATAAATAAATCGTTTCTAATGGCATGCCAAACATCTCCATAATTATCACCCCTTGCTAAAATCGAAATCCGCACCCTCCCTTCTTCCATTTATTTCTTGATATGTAATACGATTGTACTGGAAATAAGTTTCAAAACTTTTAAAAATTTGTAGAAAAATAGCTAAAGCCTCCCGGGGAACCAAAACTAATGAAAAGCCTGTTTCCTATTAGAGGAAACAGGCCTACTTTTATAAGGCTCGTTTTTCCAAATCCTTCGCTGTTTTGCTTGTTTCAACTTCCTTTTCGTTCCCGAATGTCCCAAATAAGTAATCGGCAAACGGGGTGCTAACACCGTACCAAAAGTTCTCATTCTTAAAGTGATGGAGAAGATGAACCTTTTTCACCCAACGTCCGAATTTGGTCTTTGGCTTAATCGGCCGGTGGGCAACATAATGCTTCCACTCATAGACAAGCAGCATGGTCATCAGCCCCGTGCCAAACCCAATAGTCTGAGTCACATTCTGAGAAACTAGATAAAAAAGAAACGACAGGATCAAAAAGCCTGGTAAACTGTACCACAATGGCAGGAATAACAACTTCAGGTTATTCGGTTCAGTGTGATGGTCGTAGTGGATTCTTTTCATGAATCTTAGGAATAATGGATTCTTCGGTGCTTTAATATGGAAGAAGAAGCGGTGGGTAAAATATTCACTGAAAGCGAATGTAATCATACCTGCAATGAAAAATAAAACCATGGACCATGTCATGCCTCTCAAGATGGACATCCCGATGCCAGCAAATATTAAAAATATCAAGATACTAATATCCGGAAAAAACAAAAAGTCCTTATATAGCTTTTTCACTTCTCAACCCCCCTTTTTAATCCATTAATTTATTTCCTGACTGTTCACCCAATAGCAAATTAGAAACCTTCTAATCTCCCAACGGCCATCTGGTATATTATTTTACAAGTTCTTTACTGTACATTTTCTTGATCATCCTGATCTGGCCGCGGTGGTTGATTTCATCTTCATACACGTGGAACCATTTAAAGTAATTGTTCCCAGGCTGGTTCCACCACCAATTGGTCTGTTCAAACAGCCAATCATCTGAAAGAGTCTGGAATTTTTCATAGGTTTCATTTCGGACTGTCTGGAGTTCTTCAAGATAATGATCTAGCGGCAATCCTTTAAAAGCTGCCTTCCCCTTCTCGCCTAGTTCTAGTCCGGCAGCTAAAGTATGCTCTTCTTCTTCAGTAGGGTCACGCTTTTCAAAGGTAACAATTTGATAGATGCGTTCCACGGCAGCCATATGGCCAAGCAGCATGCCGATGGAATTTGCTTCATCATGAATAAGGTAATCCAACTCCTCGATCGATAGCCCCTCCACTGCCTCCAGAGTGGTTTTCCGCGTGTAGTTCATCATCGACACCAAATGGCCGAGTGTTGGAGTGAATCCTTCTTTTTGATCCACCAGAAAAATCGTAGACATATCAAACACAAGTTTTTCCTCCATTTCTGAAACGTACTGAGATTAATACTATTCGACTTTTTCCATGATTATCCTTTATTTTATGGAATCCAGATGAACAATCCCGAATGCGGGAGGAAAGCTTCCCAGAAACTGAAGAGTGATAATAAGTTTGAATAAAAAGGCCCAAGCTGCTCGGTCAGCCCGGACAAGTGCTGGATGGGCTACCGATGAAGTCGTTCCTTTGACTTCGCTGAGCCGGCCGAACAAAACAAAAAGCCCAGCTAAAATATAGCCGGGCTGAAAAATTAGATAGCCAAGTCGGATGACTCTGCATCTTCATGACCTTTGGGAGCGATTAGTTCATTATAAAAAGTAGCATTCGCGGTACTAATGTACGGAGCCAGCCACAAGAAACCAATTCCGAAAGTAAAGATTGCAATGAATGCCCATCCAATAAAGCTAAGATTCAGCAGGAAATACTTCCATTTGTACCCCTTCATCCTGATTTTACTTTCTGTAATCGCCTCAAGAGCGGAGAGCTGCGGATTATCTCTAAGCAAGAAAAATACTTGAGAATAGGAAATTCCTTTGATAATGCCCGGGATAATTAATAATAAAGACCATAGAATCGTAAAGATTCCGACTAGGATAGATGTTCCGATGAGCTTCAGCGATAGCTCCCATTTTTTATAAACAGCAAAGATATCGGAGATTTTTGGATCATTCCACCTGGCAATGACCAGAAAGAACCAGTAGCTGGCAACTGTCAGCGGGATAAACAAAAACGAGATTAAAAGATTCACCATATCTGCTATTAGTGGGGTTTCATCCTGATTAGCCCACTCTGAAAAACCGCCGCTCAATACAACTTCAATAATTCCCGGCACAATCGTCGTAATCAAAAAGATAAGGAACGTCAGGGCGACTCCAATACCCCACTTTCCTTTCAATGATGCCAGTGCCTTCTTTTTAATTTGTGAAATCGATAAGTTCATTCTTTCTCCTCCTATAGTTGTTTGTACTGACAATACGAAGATACCCCAAGTATATTTTTAAAATCGTTAACAAATACATCGAATATTTTATGAAACAGCCGTAGGAAGATATTAGATTCCATAAAATCATCCCTGGTAAACATTCTTTGTTAGGTTTTCATATTGGTTACATGGTTATTATATCGGAAATTCTTCCTTTCTTTTAAATACCTTTTTAATGGGAATTTTCCGAAAAAAAAAAGACTGCAGAGAGTCTCGAGGAAAAATCGAGTCTCTCTGCAATCTGAATCTGCTTTATGGGCATGGATCATTTTTTCTCCTGTTCCTTTCCTGCTGCTTTCTCAAGTCTTTTGAATCTCCTTAAATCTGCTGGCCTGATTGGCAAAGGTTCTTTTTTCAGGAGCTTAAGGATCGCGAACATCAACAGCAGGAGCAAGACGGTGAATGGAAGTGCAGCAATCAAGGAAGCAGTCTGTAATGCTTCAAGTCCACCAGCATAAAGGAGGACTGCAGAAATAGCTGCCATTAGTGAACCCCAGACGATTTTTGCAAATATTGGCGGGTTCAGACTTCCCGAGGTCGTCATGCTTGCAAGTATATAGGTTGCAGAGTCCGCGGATGTTACCAGGAATGTGAAAATCAAGATAATCGATAGAACCGACAGAATCGTTGACATAGGCAAAACTTCAAATGTCTTGAATAAAGCAGAGGTTAAATCTGCATCTACTGCCGCAGCAATACCTGTGTTGTTATTGAGATCATTCCATAAAGCCGTACCGCCGAATGCGGCAATCCAGAGGCAGGCAATCACAGGGGGAATCACCATTACTCCAAAGATGTATTCACGTATTGTTCTCCCCTTTGAAACCCGGGCAACGAATGCCCCGACAAACGGCGACCAGGCAATGGCCCAAGCCCAGTAGAAGATTGTCCAATCCCTTGTCCAGGTTCCTTCCTGGTATGGCTGAAGCCTGAGGCTGTACTGGATGAAGTTCGCAAAATAATCCCCAATCGCGAGCGTGAAGCTTTCCATAATGAATACAGTTGGCCCGGCAATCAGGACGAATAATAAGAGGACAAGAGCGATTCCAAGATTAAGGTTGCTCAACATCGCAATACCTTTATCAAGACCGGTGGAAGAAGAAATCATATAGGCAATGAAAATGACTAAAATAATGACCATTTGGATTCCGATAGAGTTCTCTGTATCAAATACAGCGTTCAATCCGCCATTCATTTGCAGAACACCAAGTCCCACAGAAGTGGCAATCCCCATGACAGTTGCGACAACTGCGAGTGTATCAATAGTGTTTTTCACTGCTGGCTTTGTGCCTGTAATTGGCTCAAGAGCCGTAGAAACTAAGCCGTCTTTTTGTTTCCTGAATTGCAAGAAACCAATCACCAGCCCAACAATCGCAAAGACGGACCACTGGCTGAGTCCCCAGTGGAAAAAGGAATAGCCCATCGCAATTCTTGCCGCACTGCGGGATTCCCCTTCTATGCTCGCAAACGGAGTATTTAAGAAATGGCTCATAGGTTCTGCGATTCCCCAGAACACTAGTCCTGCCCCGAATCCTGCTGAAAAAAGCATGCCAATCCAGGTAAAAAAGGAGAATTCAGGACGCTCTCCTTCACCGCCAAGCCGGATTGCTCCATACTTACTGACAGCCAGTCCGATCAAGAATAAAACAATTATGAACACGGCCAGTAAATAGAACCAGCCGAAATTAACGGTTGTAAAACTAAACAACTCACCAGCTACCGCACCAAACTTTTCTGGCATGGCGGCCCCAACTACGACGAACAATAAGATCACCGCAGCTGATATAGAAAAAACAAAGTTAGATAAAATATTTTTGAGCATGTCAGCCTCCAATAATATGAATTTTCCAGATATTTAGTAGATGGAAGATACAAAGGATTATGTAAGCACGTAATTATTCTGCAAATTTCCGCCCTGAAATATCCATTATGAAACCAGAAAAATCCATGTCTAATCAGTTGCTTCAGCAGATATCTCAAAGAAAAATGGACGCTTAGATAGTGCTAAGCGTCCATTTTGTTAAAATGTCTTGCTTAAGAATTCACGTGTGCGTTCTTCTGTTGGATTATCAAAAATTTCATCAGGATGTCCAACCTCTACAATTCTTCCTCCATGCATGTAAACGACCCAATCTGCAACCTCACGAGCAAATCCCATTTCATGCGTGACGACTACCATGGTCATGCCTTCTTCTGCAAGCTCCTTCATGGTTGCCAATACTTCTCCCACCAGCTCCGGATCAAGTGCTGAAGTTGGCTCATCGAACAGCATGATATCAGGCTTCATGGCCAGCGCTCTCGCAATAGCCACCCTCTGCTTCTGTCCGCCGGATAGTTTGGATGGATACACTTTTTCTTTGTCTGCAAGCCCAACCTTGCCGAGGAGTTCCCTTGCCTCCTTGATCGCCTGTGCTTTGCTGACACCTTTAACATGGACTGGTGCTTCGATAATATTCTCAATTACGGTTTTGTGAGGAAACAAGTTAAAGTGCTGAAATACCATTCCGATCTTCTGGCGAACCTCGTTCAAGTCGTGGCTATCAGAATTTATTTCTTCACCTTCAATAATAATTTGCCCATTATCTTTTAGTTCCAGGAAATTCAGGCAGCGGAGCAGGGTGCTTTTGCCAGAGCCGCTGGCGCCAATCAAGCAGACAACGTCGCTTTCCTTAACATTTATATCGACATCCTTCAATACATGAAGGTCGCCAAATGATTTATTCAGTTTCTTAACATTGATCATGTCTCTTCCGTCCAAAATAGTCTCCCCCTTAATCACTTACGGATAGTTTTTTCTCAAGCAATCCAACTAGAGCAGATATCAAATAAACAAGGAATAGGTAGTATACGGCAACAATGAGCAGATACGTCATATTGTCAAAATCGTTTGCTCCTTTTGTCGTTGCTACATTGAATAATTCATACATCCCTATGAAGGCTGCTAATGATGAATCCTTGAGGCCAATGATGAATTGATTCCCAAGTGGGGGCAAGGCACGACGGAAAGCCTGTGGAAGGATAATTCGTCTCATAGTAAGGGATTTGCTCATCCCAAGTGAACGGCCTGCTTCCATCTGGCCTTTGTCAATGGATTGGATGGTTCCCCTGAAGATTTCGGCAATATAGGCACCGTTATGGAAAGCAAGTCCAAGCGCTACCGACCAAAACGCGGATATATTAAAACTCGTCATTCCAAAATAGAAGATGAAAATCTGTACAATCAACGGAGTTCCTCTGACCAGGTAAATATAGACATCAGCAATCCATTCCAGTACTTTGATTCCTGAAATTTTTAAAAAGGCGAAAAACAATCCTATGAAAATAGCGATTAGAATCGAAATTGCTGTAACTTGCAATGTGAGCAGCATGCCTTTAAGGAAAATATCATACGTGTCAAAAAAGACTTCTATAACATGCGATAGACTTGGCAAAATTCATTCAACTCCCTGTGGGCTCATTTATCGTTGGTTCTTAATTATTGTTTGCTATTGTGCAAACATCATTTTTAAGCAGAAACGAATGTGCGGTTTTACCGCACATTCGCTCCTGATTGACAACTTATTCCTCCGGTTTAACTGTGATGTCTTCACCGAAATATTTTTCACTGATTTTCTTCAACGTTCCATTTTCTCTCAAAGTATCCAATGCCTCGTTGACTTTTTTCAGTAATTCGTCGTTGTCTTTGGCTACCGCAATTGCCTGCTCGCTTCGGCCAAGAAGCTCTCTGCCTTCGATTTTAAGACCGGCACCAATCGCTTCTTTTCCTGTAACAAAGTCCGTTATGACAGCGTCGTGCCTTTTATTGGCTAACGCTTCCAAAGCTGTTACGTCACTATCATAAAGCACAATGTTATCTGTTACCTCTTCTGCTGATTTTGCATAGGTAGAACCTTTCGAAACTGCGATTTCCTTTCCTTTTAGATCTGAAAGTTTTTGAACATCGCTGTCAGGCCTGACAAAGATTTGCGGTCCAGAATAGTAGTACGGAGTGGAAAAATCAACATGCTTTAAGCGGTCTTCATTTATGGTATGGCTGGCAACAGCCGCATCGAAACGTCCTGACTTGACTCCTTCTACAATACTGGCAAACTTGAACTTCTTCTGGTTTGGCTCAAGGCCCAGTTCCTTTGCCACTGCTTCGGCTACATCAATGTCAAAGCCTGACATCTTACCGCCGCCACTTGTTACACTGAATGGCTTGAATTCACCAGAAGACGCAAAAGTGAATTTGCCCTCCTCAGCAAGATCCATCCCGCCATCGCCTGATGCCTTTTCATCACTGCCACATGCAGCGAGGAGACCTGTAAGGGTCACCATCAAAATGATTAATGATAAAAATTTCTTCACTGTTTAAAACTCCCCCTCATAATGATTAATTTCTGTACATATTTATTCTGTTAATCGGTCTTCAACAACTATGTATGAAAAACCGCAACATTCACCCTGAAAATCATTTACCCGCTTGCCCCATAAAGTAAACTATTATTTTAAAAAACAGTTCTTTCGTACTTTTGGCTGTGGAAAATCTTGAACTCCAAAAACATTTTTATGAATATAATTGTAACAATCGTGTAATATGCTTTCAAAATTCAAATTGTCTGATAATTCTTGAAATCACAGGAAAATACACCTTCTCATGCACTCAGCTTGGCGAGCCTCCCTTTTCCCTGCATATACTCTTTTATGCTCCCGATTCTTCCTTGTCCGACAAGGTGCGCGGAAATATTACATTATACTGGAAAAAGCCAGAACCCTTGAAATAGGGCCTGGCTTCATTCTAATTATTTAATAAAGTTATTAGCTGACACGACAAAAGAACTAAAGTTATTAATCTATAATTCTTTCTGGACAAGAATAGACATTGAATGATTTTCCTCTTATAAAACCAACTGCGGTGATGTTTAAATCCTTAGCCAGTTTGATTGCCAAATCAGTAGGTGCGGATTTTGATAGCACAATCCCCACGCCGATTTTCGCTGCCTTCAACAAAACTTCCGATGATATACGGCCGCTGAAAACAATGATTTTATTCCTTACTGGCACTCTATTCAAAATACTATATCCATATAACTTATCTAGCGCATTATGGCGCCCAATATCCGTCCTGACTGCAATCATTTCCTCAGGGGAACAGAGAGCTGCATTATGTACGCCGCCGGTTTCAAGGAAAACCTGTGAATTATTCTGCATCTGGTTCATAAGTTCAATGCTCTGGGCCGCAGTGATTGTCGTTTTGGACATGGAAGTCTTTGCTGTCCTAGCATCATTGTGAAAATAAAATTGCCTGCTTTTTCCGCAGCATGATCCAATAAAACGCTTTGAAAAATATTCCTGGTTTGTCGTCATATTTACTTTTAGCATGACGTAAGCATATCCCCTGCTCTCGTCAATACTGAGGGAATGGATGTCATTATAGGAGCGGATCACCCCTTCGGATGCCAGGAAGCCGACAACCATTTCTTCAAAATGAGTCGGAGTGCAGACCATTGTTGCGAACTCCATATCGTTCACATAAATCGTCAACGGGAATTCATTGACAACGACATCCTCTACGTCCTGGAATCGTCCATCATGATATTTTGTAATCGTATATTTATCGCTCATATTTTCCAACATAGGCTTCACCTGAATCTTGAGAATTTGAGAATACTTAAAATCTAAACACAGTATTTTCTTTTTCTCAAGAAAAATTTACAACACGAGTGTAGTGTAAAATTGATTTAGCAAGGCTAAAAGTTGTTGCATCTGCATTTGTAAAGTGATAAAATTTTTTCGAAGTTCACAAATCTGTAACATTTTGATTCGAGATAGCGATCCTGTCATCGGTTAAGGTGTCACAGAGATGTAAGCGATTAACTGTTGGCCATTGAGTAGCGATACCTGCTTGATTCTAACCGTCAATCTTTCTCACGACGTCCTGTGTATTTAGCATAGGGCTGGAAAGATTGGCGGTTTTCTGTTAGCAAAGAAATTAGCGCACTTATGGACAACCCATGTACATAAAGACCGGGAATCATAGTTTGGGAGATTCCAAGACTTTCACTTTCAGCCATGGCGCAGAATGAAAAATTAACAAAGCAAAGGGGTAAAAACATGAAGAAAACAAAGAATCGGTGGCTGATTGCAGCATCTGCAGTAGGCATCCATATTTCCATTGGCTCAGTATATGCCTGGAGTAACTTTACTAACCCATTGATCGAGGAGTTCGGCTGGACTTCAAAGCAAGTGCAATTCACCTTCAGTCTGGCAATCCTGTTCTTAGGATTATCTGCCGCATTCCTGGGGCATTTCGTGGAGAAACATGGTCCAAGAAAAGCCGGACTGCTGGCTGCTGGATTTTTTGGAGCAGGAATTTTAGGTTCGGGATTTGCCGTTAATCTTGGATCATTGCCTTTATTGTATATTACATATGGGGTATTAGGCGGGATTGGACTTGGGGTTGGCTATATTGCTCCTGTCTCTACTTTAGTTAAATGGTTCCCGGACAGACGCGGGCTTGCTACCGGACTTGCGATCATGGGTTTTGGATTTGCGGCCGCCATCAGCAGCCCGATCATGGATTCATTGATTAAGTCTGTTGGAACTGCCAATACTTTTTACATTTTAGGCGCAGCCTATTTTATTATCATGACATTATCATCCTTGTATCTTGAAAAGCCTCCGGTTGATTGGCTTCCTGAAGGGTTCCAGGAAAAGGCTAAAGCAGGAAAAGTTAAGGTTAAAAAGGATCTTTCACAGCTGACAGCTAATGAAGCAATCAAGACTTCACGCTTTTATTATCTATGGATCATGCTATTCATCAATGTTACTTGCGGGATTGCCATCCTTTCTGCTGCAAAACCTCTGGCACAAGAAAGTATTGGCCTGACGACAGCTGAGGCTGCAGCACTCGTTGGCATAATGGGACTTTTCAATGGCTTCGGCCGTATTGCCTGGGCTTCGATTTCCGACTATATCGGACGGCCGAATACGTACACCATTTTCTTTGCGACTCAAATTGTATTGTTCATGCTGCTGCCGCATACTAAAGAAGCTTTTCTTTTCCAAGTTATGCTCGCAGTGGTCTATACGATGTACGGCGGAGGGTTTTCAGCAATCCCAGCCTTCATCGGCGACATCTTTGGAACCAAACAGCTCGGTGCGATTCATGGATATATACTGACAGCATGGGCAGCGGCCGGCCTTGCAGGCCCAATGTTTGCAGCATGGATGAAGGACACTACTGGAAGCTATGCAACAAGCCTGACTTTCTTTAGCGGACTGTTTGTTGTTGCCCTTGCGGTATCCATCTTGATTCGCCGTGATATCCAAAAGCTTCGCAAGCAAAATGAAGCAAATGAAAGAATGGCTGGTTAATTCTTTTATTACAATCAGGAGCTTCGAGAAATGTCTGACTTGAGCCCCTGCCCTCTTCCAGTCGCTGCTGTCCGCCAAAAGAAGTCAAAGGAACGCCTTCTCTGGACGGACTTCCAGCCCCTGTCGAGACTGAGCAAGGCGCTTGCGCTTTTCCAATTGCCTCACAGTATGGTAAAATACCAATCATCTTATAACCTGTATGGATGACAGGAGGATAACATGAATAAATACGAGGCAGAGTTCAGCAATTTGGTCCGTTCCTTCCGTAAGAAGCATATGGGCAAAGGCCCCAGCAAAATAACCACTACCTTTTGCAAAAAGTGGGCGATATGCGAAATGGAAGGGAATCTATCGCCAGTTGAGAAGTTCATTGCTTCTGCCAATGAAGGCAAGCAGGCACTGCGGGCAGCCAGGACGGAAATGGTGAAGGAAATGTACCGGAAAAACCCTCCACTTGAAATGGAAGAATTCCTAGGCTGCAAGCTTGTCGAACTTTTTGTAGACATAGATATCGACCGTGATTTCGGAATGTCCATCTTTGTTTTTGACGAAGATATTCAAGCGAAATTCAATAACTGATCAGGTATGGCACTTGGCAGCGACCCTGCTAAAGACTAACCACCGTTTATATCCGAAGCATTGTTTTCGGGTAACGGTGGTTTTTTTTCGACTAGATTTAAAATGGGAGTGTTTCAAATTGGGAAAAACTAAACATCCAGGACCACAGAAAAAAGCGGCTATGCCTGCACCAAAGCATTGGGTAAGCCCTATACCTTTTGGGCTTGGAAAGGTGAAGCCTAAACATATTAGAGATACGATGAAAACCCTTTGGGACAATAGGGATAACTTCGGATATGCCACCAACATCCTGACTAAAGGTGTATGTGATGGCTGTGCACTTGGTGTGTCCGGCCTTCATGACCAGACATTGACTGGTCCGCATATTTGTACGACAAGATTGAATGTCCTAAGGCTGAATACCTCTGGTGCCATCAAGCCAGAAATCCTCCACGCCGACATTGACGAACTCAGAAAATATGACAGCACTCAGCTGCGCAAACTGGGACGCATCCCATATCCAATGATCCGCAGAAATGGAGAGCGTAAGTTTTCACGCATCAGTTGGGATGATGCCATGGACATGATCGCAGAGAAAATGCAAAAACTTGACCCGAAACAGTATGCTTTTTACCTGACAAGCCGGGGAATCACAAATGAATCCTACTATGTTGCGGGAAAAGTTTCCCGTTTTCTTGGAACGAATAATATCGACAATGCCAGCAGGATTTGCCACTCCCCTTCAAAAACAGCATTGAAACGCTCAATAGGCGTGGGGGCTTCGACTTCAAATTACCAGGACTGGATTGGAACCGATGTTTTATTATTCTGGGGCAGTGTCGCATCGAACAGCTCCCCTGTTTCTTCGAAGTACATGCTCGAAGCAAAGAAAAAGGGAACGAAAATCATCGTCGTCAACCCATATAAAGAACCTGCCATGGACAAGTATTGGATTCCTTCTAATCCTGAATCTGCGCTATTTGGCACAAAAATTGCCGATGATTTCTACCAGGTAAATATCGGCGGAGACATCGCCTTCATGCATGGAATCATGAAGCACTGGTTTGAGATGGAATCAAATAAGTATGGCTCAGCGATCAATCATGAATTTGTGAATGCACATGTAAATGGCTATGAGGAATTAAAAGCAAAGGTTCAGGAACAAGAATGGGAAGATATTGTTGCTTCCTCCGGAATTACACAAAAACGCATTATCGAGTTGGCGGAACTGCTCGCAAGCAGCAAGAATGCCGTATATGCATGGGCACTTGGTTTGACTATGCATTCATTCGCAACCGATAATATCTCACAAGTGGCAAATCTGGCGCTGCTCCGCGGTCACCTTGGCCGTAAGCATGCAGGGCTGATGCCTTTCCGCGGACACTCCTCAGTCCAGGGAAGCGGTGAAATGGGTGCGGATCCTTTTGTACTGCCAGGCGGGGATTTCTACGGAAACAACATTAAGCGCATCGAAAAGCTATGGGGATTTGACCTTCCTGAATGGCAAGGTGACATCGTCGGTGTTACACTTGAAAACATCATGCTCCCTGAGGATCATGAACGAAAAATCAAGATGTACTACTTATCGGGCGGCAATTTCCTTGAAACGATGCCAGACCCGAATTTTGTGGAAAAAGCATTATCCGAATTGGACATCCGTGTCCACCAGGATATCATCTTAAATACTTCTACTCTTGTAGATGCTAAAGAAGCCGTCCTTATCCTCCCTGCCAAAACACGTTATGAGCAGGAAGGCGGAGGAACGTCCACTTCCACTGAAAGAATGGTTTACTTCAGTCCCGAAATTGAGGGCAACAAAAACCAGGTTGAAGAAGCTCGTGCAGAATGGAAAATCTATATTGATTTAGCGAAACGCGTTAAGCCTGAGACAGCCCACATGGTGGACTTCAAAGATGCTCAGGAGATCCGGAATGAAATAGCCGTGGCGAATCCCAATTATGACGGAATCCAACACCTGAAAAAAGCGGGAGACGTTTTCCAATGGGGCGGCGCCTGGTTGTGTGAGGATGGTATCTGCCCTACCCCGGATGGCAAAGGAAACCTGATCACAGTTGATATCCCAGAATTAGGCAAAAAGGAAGGCCAATTCATCGTTACCTCCCGCCGGGGAAAACAATTTAATTCGATGGTTTATAATGAAGTCGATCCACTTAACGGCGCAGGGCGTTATGATGTCCTGATGAATGCAGAAGATGCCCAGGATCTTAGCATCGCTGAAGGAGAAGGAATTGTTCTCTATAATGGCTTTGGTGTTTTCCAGGGAAGGGCTAAATTCGTAGACATTTCCCGTGGCAACGTCCAGGTTCACTTCCCGGAAGGAAACTTCCTGCTGCCAAGAGGACGCTATGAAAAGTATGCAGGCATACCAGATTACAATATCACGGTCACCCTTGAAAAAGCTGACCGCTTCAACGCCCGCAAAGATGTCGAACACTATGAAAAGCGGATTGAAGAAGATGAACTTGATGCACCAGCATAAAACAGCATAAAAAAGAAAACAGCCTGCAGCGATCACAGCCTGCAGGCTGTTATATATAGAGGGGATATATTTTACATCTTTTTATCGGCTAACTCTTCGGACACACAAAATGGCAGGATTATGCTTAAAGAAAGACCAAATAAAACTTCTTAAAACCACCTAAAACCTCTGCGCCTTTCTTCATTTCCCTCATCAGAACTGCTTTCATCTTTCCGATGATGTTCTTCATCCATTTCCTGTTCTCGCCTTCTTCTAGGACCAAAAAAATCCAAGGGGTGTCTTCTTTCTTCATCGTGTTCTCTTGACCGTTCGCGGATGATCTTTACATCATTCGCATGGATAGTTAGATGATCAACGTGGATCTCCTTGCCTGCTTTTTTTCCGGACATAATTTTCGCCTCCTGTTTTTTTATTCAGTATTATCCTATTCTTTCTCGGGCGAAGGGGTATAGGCGGAATTGTTTTATATTGCCATTCACTGACAATAATAAGGTTGATATGCCATATTTTTCAGTTCCCAGGTTCGTTTATGATCGTATCGCCCGGGTATAACTTGTACATTGGCGATTCAAAGCACTAAGAAGGAGGTTCTGACTTCATGTTCGGCTTTTCGGATTTTTTAGGTTTTCTACTTGCCCTTTTATTTATTTATCCTGTCGTTTCACTCGTCCATGAATTAGGCCATTCCTTCTTTGCATGGCTGTTTGGCGGCAAATTCAGTTTTTCACTTGGAAGAGGAAGACAAATTTTTAAAAAAGGCCCGTTCATCTTAAATAGCATGTATTTTTTAGATGCCTTTTGTGAATATGGACATTTGAAATGGAATAACCGGCTCACTCACTTTCTTGTTCATGCCGGAGGAGTCATTTTTAATCTCGGATCTGTCCTTGTGTTAAACCTGCTCATTTCACATAACATAATTGAACCTCACACGATTTTTGTCCGCTATTCCTATTTCTCTGTCTGGCTTGCGACCTTTTCTTTGGTGCCAGTCGATTATGGAAACGAAAATTACAGTGATGGACTGTCCATTTATCAGGTCATTCGTCATAATAAATGGCCAAAATTAACCGGATAAACAAGAAAAAGCACCTACTCGGGAAGCAGGTGCTTTTCAGAGGCTAATTCACTATATAATAAGAGGCATTCCAATAAAATGGAATGCCTCCTGCTCACAACCGGACTTAGTGACCGATTATTTATATTTTTCCTTATTTGTGTTTTCTTCTCTGTACTTATTTTCCGCTTTAACGGCTTTTGTAAAATCCTTTGCGTATAGGACTTCCTGAGTGTCAGATAACCCATTGTTCTGTTCAGTATTCAACCCTTTGTTAGGAGCTTTATTTTTATCCATGTACATTCCCTCCTGTAATCGAATTGTTTTTTGTCCCTATTTTGTTTCTACCCTTCATACAAGGGCATAAACTTGGGTCTCCCCCCTATCGACATTCGAAGATCATTATATCCATTCTTATCCCCCCACCAATAGATGCATGGGCTGTCCAGCCTTTTCATATGATGTTGAAGAGGAGGACTGATGATGATCATATTCACTGCTTATATATTTTTATCTCTTACTGTTCTTTTATTGGTTTCCATCCTATTGCTGCTTCACCACAGGGGCATTATGTCTGGAATGAATGGGATGATGTTTGCAATGTATTTTGGAATGAATACAGGGTTAACTTCCGGAATTCTGCTTGGTGCGATCTATCGCGGTGATCTTTTTAGTTCAACCCTCCTATCCATATTGATAGGAGGCGTCAGTGGCTGCATTTTGGGAGCGTCTTACAATACGCTCACATCAATTGAAGGGCTTATGTCCGGTATAATGGGGGGGATGATGGGGGCTATGCTTGGTGAAATGCTTCCGCCTGAAAAATCATTCGTCTTCATAAATATTTTTTTAGCGTTTTCACTATCATCGCTATTCCTTTTTAAGGTTCACATGAACCATTCTTCAGTAATCAAATCATTAAAGGATCTTATTAAACCAGCAATCGTTTTTATTTTACTTACTCTTTACCTTTTATCTGGAAATCTCTTAGAAGAACAATGGATTCACGATCTTCAGCATTCACCAGAGCAACAGCATGAGATGCATCTTCCTTGAGACAAATCTGAACGCTGAGTCACAATGGAGGCTGCATGCTGCCCGGTTATATAAAGTAACAACCGATCCTGTGGTCAGGGATTTGCTTTCCTGCTGCTGGCAAGGGACACCATCCATCAAAATCAGAGGATTGCAGCCATTAAGGAACTGGATGGAAGCAAAGAAAACGTGGCAGTGCCGAGCACTTTCCCGAAACATCTTGAAAAATAGATAGTATCTTATGTATTATTCAACCTTTCAGAAGGGGACGAAAGTGCTGCAGGAAGATGGGCAAGCGGACCAAGCATGGATGGATGGATTTGGAACATTCCAATACTTCCAGAATCCGGCTCCATTCTGACTAAAGCCAAAGCTGAAACTTTCTCCTCCTTATACCCATGATCCCTCCCTGCGGTAATGAACGATTGGCACTTGTAGCCTAATATGCATATTAGGCAGAGTCAAAAGCCTGTAAAATACTACTGTTACAGGCTTTTTGATTATGGTTCCCCGTGGGTTCGAACCGGAGCCTCTACCCTTTCAAAAAGTTATTAAATCATTTTCAAAAAGTTAAACAAATAAAGTAAATGTGCTATTGTCTTCAATCAGGTATACTTAATAGCTTTTGGATTAAGCCCATACTGTATTCTTAAAAAGCCTGAATGCTTCACTCACTGATTGGGACATCGATCAATACAATTCCTTCCTGTGATGAGATTTCATGTGCAAGAAGGTTGTCAAGCTCAATAAGGTTATTCACCCTAACACCCTTGATCCCAAAGCTCCCTGCAAGTTGAACAAAATCCGGATTGCTGAAATTTACACCATAACTGTGGCCAAACTGCTTTTCCATCATCTGTTTTTCAATCTTAAGCATCGAATCATTCAGACAAATGATCACAAAAGCTAGCCCTAATCTTTTTGCTGTTTCGATTTCCGCAACGTTCATCAGGAGTCCTCCGTCTCCTGTTATACATATTACATTTTTATTTGGCGCAGCCAATTTTGCCCCTATAGATCCTGGCAACGCAATTCCCATGGATGCAAGTCCATTTGAAATGATTAATTGTCCTGGCTTATCAGGTTGGAAGTGACGTGCTATTTTCATTTTGTGTTCACCCACATCAGATAATACGATGGTGTTTTCGTCAGTGTGCTTTTCGATTATATGGAGAATATTCCTGGTCGTTAGTGGCTGTTTACTGATCGTTTCTTCATTCCAGGAGACTTGACTTTCTTGCAAAATCCTCTCTTTAAGACTGTTGGCGGGGACCCATTGTTTAGAAACTATTTCCCTATTTTTTAATAGCTTAAAAATTGGATTCAAATCACCGATTAATTGACTGCGAACTGGATAATATTCATCATACTCTGCTTCTTGAGAATGAATATGCACAACTGGAACTTTGTTTTTATTCCAGTTTTTCGGTAAGCTTTCAATCAGATCGAAACCAATCACAATCAGTAAGTCTGCCTCGGCTATTCCCTCTGGTACTAAATCATGGTCTTTGAATCCAAAGGTAAAGTAGTTAAGAGGATGATTTTTTGGTAAGACCCCTTTGGACATAAAACTGTTTGCCACTGGTGCCCTAAGCAGTTCAGCAAAGGTTTGGAATGCTTCGCCAGCCCCTTGCCTAATTACGCCGTTCCCAATCAGGATAAAGGGTTTTTGACACTGTTTAAAAATTACTTCTGTTTCATCAATTTCCTCCATCGAAGGGACGACACTTGGCGCAGCTCTTTTAGGCATTGCTTTTCTGGAAATCGCCTCTGAAGCCAGGTTCTCTGGTAACTCTACCAGCACTGCTCCAGGCTTTTCACTTGCTGCTCTCCGAAAAGCGTTATGGATAATTTCTGGAACCGTTTCTGACTGTTTAATTTGAACGGACCATTTCGTTGCTGGTTCAAAGATTTTCACTACATCAATAAATTGATGAGACTGTTTATGCTGTCTTTCCATGCCGGCTTGTCCAGTTATCGCTACAACAGGTGAGCCATCCAATGTGGCACTTGCAACTCCTGTTAATAAATTTGTGGCACCAGGGCCCAGGGTAGCCAGGCAAACTCCAGGTTTCCCCGCTACCCTCCCATATACATCCGCCATAAATGCTGCCCCTTGCTCGTGGCGAACAGGAACATATTGGATCGAAGTTGATCTGGACAACGAGTCTGCTAGATCTAATACTTCCTTGCCGAATATCCCAAAAACGTACTTCACTCCTTCCGTTTCCAAACATTGAACAAGCAAATCAGAAGTTTTCATCGTTTCCCTCCAAAAAAATGTACTAATTTAATGGTTTCCTTTGATTACTGATTCATTCAGGGGAAATGATAAATTTTTAAAAACTAAAAAGCAGTATAAGTCATTCATCACAGCTTTGCGGAGAAAATCGAAAATGCTGATGAATTGTTTCTAATTTCTCGTTTATAATGGTTCACACTCAATTCACTCACAGGAAAGCTTATATAGGCCACCTGCATTTATAAATAATGAAATGGAATGTGGAAAAGCTTTTCTCATATGTGCTAACTTACCTGGTTCTGCTGCTTTATAGCTGAGAAAAGGCTTCACCTGATCCATGACCCTAATCAGGTACTGTTAGAGGATTCCTGACCATATTCTTATAAAAGAAAACAATAAGCCGAGGTGAATATTTAATTGGAAAAAGTTAAGGTAAGTTTACGCCCTGTAGTAAGCAAGATCAATTTACCCACCATTATGAAAACAGCCATTTTACCGGGAGACTCAATTGAAAGATTATTTATTGCAACCCAAATAGGAGAAATTTTTTATATAGGTAACGGAGACATTAAAACTTTTTTAGATATTCGACCGCAAGTCCTTAAACTTGGTGATCAAGGTGGCGGATATGATGAGCGGGGATTATTAGGGCTTGCGTTTCACCCTCAGTTTTATTACAACGGTCTATTCTATCTTCATTATTCAGTAGCTGGAACACAAGGTCCAGGTGCACTTCCTGAAACTTCTATGCCTGACCCCTGTGACCCAAACACCCTAAATCGAAAATGGGTTAATAGAGAAGTTCAATTTGATCATATTGATACAGTAGAAGAATGGATTCTCCAAACGAATGGACAGCCTCAAAAAAGACGAACATTGCTGAACTTAAGAAGGCCCTTTTTTAATCATAATGGTGTCAATAGCTTAAACTTTTCACCTGAAACAGGAAAACTGGTTTTAACAACAGGAGATGGCGGTTTAGGCTATGATCCATTTAATTTGAGTCAGGATGATATGGAAATCGCCGGTAAAGTAATTGAAATTGATGTAGTTAAAAATACATCTTTCAATAATCCACATGTTGTCAGTCGTTTTAATGAACTGCCTGCACAAGTTCAGCAAATACTTACGGTAATTGCCAAAGGAGTTCGCAATATACCAGGGATTTCATTTCAAAGGAATTATAATCATTATATTAAATATGTGGGGAATGTCGGACAGGATTTGACAGAATCGATTTTTTCATTCATTCAATATAGACCGATACCGGTCCCTGAACTTGTCATGAACTCCGGGACCACTCAGGAAATGTATATTAACTTTGGCTGGCGTGGCTGGGAAGGTGCTTTTCCTACTTCAATTATGAATGTCTGCTCTGCTAATTCGAATTCGGATAAGAAAACTATTGTTTATTACGATGAAGCAATTGAAACATCAGTCAGGCGGATTCAGCCATTAACTAGTTATTATCATAAAGATCCACGACCAGATAAGTTTGGCGGCACTTCCCTTACAGGAGTCCATCCATATATGGGGAAAGGGATACCAGCTTTAACGGGAAGCGTTTTGTTTACCGATTTAGCCCGCAAGGATGAATCGGCAACTTCAGTTAAAGGAGTATTAGCTTACACTAGGGTAAGGCCAGACTGTAAACTAAATGATTATAGTATTATTGAAACTGACTACAATTTTGGTTCTGAATCTGCTTATTATGTTAGTTTGGGAGCGAATCTGGACCAAACCAGATTATATTTGGGGGTTTATGGGTCGATGAAAGTGACTGACTTTAACAAGGGTACAATTTTTGAAATCATTCCTTGAATCTTGAACCCTATCTAATTTCTGAGGGCTTTATCTGCCAGGCAATAGTGAGAGATTTGGCAGACACTAAATTATTAACCTTTTTAATCTTTTAAAAATGTTCAATGCAATTTCAACCCATAACCAGCTATAAAGGAAAGCAAATAAAAGGATCCCTGCGGTTGTAAGAAATGAAAAGGAATCTGAAACGACTGGTCCTAAAACGGGAAAGTCGAAGATAAGTAGCAAAATGATAATTCCCGGCATTAAAAAAATAGTCCCTGCCGCAATAATGCTTAATCTCTTCCTAAAAAACCAAAATGCTGCTCCTATGCCCAGTCCCAACAGTCCTGTTGTAAAGGCGAATACAATTAATTCACTTGGCTGCAGAATGAATAACAATATAATGGTCAGAAAGTAGGACATTACACCAAGTGGAATGGAAAACATTGAACATAACAAAATAGGTGCAGTGGCGAGCGGACTAAAAAATAATCCTATACCTGGCAAAAAGCCTCCAGCTGCCTGTAGCATAACTGATATACAGGCAAAAAAAGACCCCAAAATGAGCTTCATCGTTTTATTGCGTTTTTTGAATATCAGTTTAGATAAACGCACTTCATTAGAAATAGGCTTAAAAAAATACAACTTTCCACCTCATCTTAAATGATATATGGCTCACCGTACCGTACATTATATTTATCATTATTAGAAGTGGAACTACTCTTATTGTTTCGAAAATAAAAAGGAGCATTGATGAGACACCCAAAAAGTTAGATTTCACTCTAACTTTTTGGGTACTCAATACATTATTTGCACTGCTTTTTAATTAACATTTACCTTCCCAACCATACCTTCCTGGAAGTGATACCGGCATATCAATTCATAAGTACCCTTCTGTTCTGGTTTCACGGAAATGTTTTTTTCTTTTCCTGGCTGGAGCTCGATGTCAATCCCAAGCTTTTCCACTGTAAATGTATGCTCTTTCTTCCCTTTGTTTCTCAATTTCAAGGTTGTAGTGATTCCGTTTGGAATGCTGATAACTTTTGGATTAAAGTAATTATCATTCAACTCTACCTCAATCATATTAACATTCTCCATTGGTTTAGTTGCAACACCAGTTTCGGCAAAACTACTATGTAAGCCTATTGTTGTCACAACCGTGAACAATGCTACAAACAAAATCAATCCTGTAACCAACTTTTTCACAGGCATTTGCTATCCCTCCTTTCCTAATCCTTATTTTTTTCTAAGTTAAATGAAATTATCACTCTAAATTAACGGGAAGCAGGAAGAAGGTATATTATCAGCAGCTAATAATAAAAAAGCTCAGTTAGGCATTGAGCTTAACTGAACATTTTGAAGGGAAAACGGCAATAAGTTTTGAAAAAGTAGTGGCTGATTGATTCCGCCTGCTTGTCTGGTAAAAGAAGTGTTGGCAAAACAAAAAAGCCTCCATCCCTTGTTATATAAGAGATGGGGGCTTTTTCAAAAGTATGATTCCTACTGGGTTCGAACCAGCGACCTCTACCCTGTCAAGGTAGCGCTCTCCCAGCTGAGCTAAGGAATCGTTCTAAGTTGTCCTATTTAATGAGGACATTAATTAATATATACTGGATTCAGTATAAAGTCAATAATTTTTCCCCATAAAAATTATCTGGATTATGAATTTCTTATACTTTGGATGACCCTTTTAATATACTCATCTTCATGAGGCACAAAATCCTTTTTGGAGGCCAGCATCTCTTTTGGTTTCTTTTCGCCTTCCTCACTTACCTTGAAACCTTTGAGCCTTATTTCACTGGATTTAGCAAACCATAGATCTTCAAAATCGGTCATGCTTGCCACCATGATCCCTGAGACCTCATCCTTTTGCAGCTGGAATGTTTCTAAAGGCTGATGTTTCTTGTACAAGAATACATGGCAAAACTCTCTATCAATGAATTCTGGACTGATCAGTGAATCTTTGATGGCACCTAACGTGTGTAAATCTTCAACAGTCACGTCGATTCCGAGTTCTTCCTTTACTTCCCTCAAGCCATCAAGAGGGCTTTCATTAGCCAGAATATGCCCCGCTGCGGTGATATCCAGCAATCCTGAATAATCTTTCTTAGCGGAACTGCGAACTTGAAAATAAAGAAAGTCCTCCCCGTTTATCCGCTCTGTAAACCAGCAATGGAATGTCTCATGCCAGTGGCCAGCTTTATGGACATCGGACCTCGGTGCTTTTCCCAGGCAAGTCCCCTGTTGATCAAAAATCCTAAGCATTTCACTCTCCATCCATCACACCTCCATTCCAGATTATACCACTCCACACTTACAAAAACAACGAACAGGTGTTCTAAAATAATTGAATAAAGAACGAATGTTCGGGTATAATGTAATTATAAAAGATAAGGAGTGAATACACATGAATTTCCTTTTGGAAAAATCACTAAAAGAAAACCAGCCTGTAGAAATGATTTATTTTGCAGTCGATAACCAGATCACACAGCGAAGGATCATTGTAAAAGAGATCAGGGGGAATTACTTTAAAGCATTTTGTTTCCTTAGAAACGAGGAACGCTTATTCAAGGTTGAAAACATCCTATCCATCATGCCCGAAAAACGGCACTTCCTTAAAACCAGTTAAAAAAGAAGCCCCCGGAATGAGGACTTCTTAAAATTAACTAACTGTACTTGGTTCAGGTGTATTGTTTCTCTTGATCAGTATTTGCAATGCAATGAGTAGAACAAAGGAACCAAGTCCGATTATATCCGTAATTTTTTCAGGATAAATCAGCATTAAGCCGCTTACAACTCCAATTATTCTCTCGTACCAGAACAATTTCCTCAGCCAGAAACCAATAATACCTGCACCAATCAGCATCATGCCGGCAAGTGCCGTAAACACCACCCAGATAAGGTAATACCATGTTGTATCAATCATTAACAATTCTGGAGACAATACGAACATATAAGGAATGATGAACGCTGCTATTGCCAGCTTTGCTGAGTTAACCCCTGTTTTTATTGGTTCACCGCCTGACACACCAGCTGCCGCAAATGCCGCCAGCGCTACTGGAGGTGTAATATCAGCGATGATCCCGAAATAGAATACAAATAAATGTGCAGATAAATCAGGTACTCCCAGCAAAATGATGGCCGGTGCTGCAATGGTTGACGTAATGACATAGTTTGCTGTTGTCGGTGACCCCATTCCTAATACCAGGGATGCAACCATTGTAAACGCCAGGGTGAGGAGTAAATGTCCTCCGGCAAGATCCAACAATCCATTGGCTAGCTTCAGGCCAAGGCCGGTTTTGGTTACAACCCCTACGATAATACCAGCAGCAGCAGTTGCAGCCGCAACACCTAACGCCGTGCGTGCCCCATCGACAAGCGCATCAATTACATCTCTGAAACCAATCCGAGTTTCTTTCTTTATCGCACTAACCACCACAGTAATAACAATACTCCATAGAGCGGCTCTCATAACACTCATTCCGCTTACCATCAGGACAATTACAGCCAATATTGGCAATAGCAAATAGATTTTAGCCAGAACTTCTTTGCGGTCAGGCATTTCTTCATCCTTCAATCCGCGCAGGCCGACCCGTTTTGCTTCAAAATGTGTCATGATCCAAATCCCGGTAAAATAAAGCAGCGCTGGAATGGCTGCAGCCTTAGCGATATCCCAGTAAGTGATGCCGCCGCCAATGAATTCCACCATCAAGAAAGCAGCTGCACCCATGATAGGCGGCATAAGCTGGCCACCGGTAGAAGCAGCTGCTTCTACTGCTCCAGCAAATTCTTTACGATATCCGAGCTTTTTCATCATAGGAATCGTAAATGAGCCTGACGTGACTACGTTAGCCACGGAACTGCCGCTGATTGTTCCTTGCAATGCACTAGAAAAAATCGCTACCTTTGCCGGACCACCAACTCTTTTTCCAGCGATAGAAACAGCAAGATCGTTAAAATATTGGCCAACGCCTGTTTTCACTAGAAACGCGCCAAATAACAAGAATAAGAAGATAAACGTAGAAGAAACCCCTAATGGTGTTCCTAAGATACCTTCAGTTGTGAAGAACATTGTCTGGATCAAGCTGTCAAGTTCAAGTCCTCTGTGTGCGAGGAAACCCGGCATATATGGACCATACAATGCATAACCCAAAAACAGAACCGCAATAACCGTAATCGGCAGTCCTACCGTTCTCCTGGTCGCTTCGAGGACGAGTAAAACAGCAGCAAGACCAATGTAAAAATCAACCGGAGTAAGACGCCCAACCCTGTTTACCAGTTCATCAATCATTAATGGCCAATAGGCACCTACAGCTATTGCGATAATCGCCAGTAAAATATCGTACCATGCGACTTTATTATGTACACGGTCTTTTTTGCGTGCAGGAAATAAAATAAAAATCAGTGCAAGCGCAAACCCCAAATGGATGGACCTCTGCAGCTGTGCCGTCAAAACCCCAAAGATGGATGTGTACAACTGGAATAGTGAGAATGACAGCAGCATAATGAATGCAATCATGCCCATAATTCCATTTAATTTCCTTGAGGCAGCTTCAGGATCATATTTTTCCAGCAGCTCCTGCTGTTCCTGTTCAGATAAAGTTTCATTCTTCATGCTCAAGGATATTCACTCCTTTCATTTGCTGAATAACATTAATATTCATTACTTGTATCCTTACTCTCGTTCCTGGTTCAATTGCCTTGGAAAGTGGAAAGGAGACTTTACCTTGCATAAACGTGTGATTAGCCCTCACCTTGCCGACTCGCAGGTCGAAATGCTTAAACCTTCTTTCCATATTCTTTATACGGTACTTGCCATCCTGCATTTCAAAATGTTCCCCTTCTGCAATTTCTGATGGCATACCAATGGCAAAATCTTCATACTCCAATTCGTATTGCTGAATCTCATTTTGTTCGGTAATTTTATAGCTTTCAATTACATCGGACAAATGGATGGAATGTGTATACTTTATCTTAAACTTGTCCCCTTGTGCAATAGGTACATAGCATAGTATATCTTCTTCTTCAGGTTGAAGAAAAACAAGAGCTTGTTTATATGGAATATTGATTGAGATAATTAAAATTAACATAATGAGGAGCAACAGAACGAAGATCTTTTTATTGAATTTTATTGATTTCATTATCCATTCCTCGCCTGTCTGATATCGCTCAAAGAGGTTTGATAAATATTCAGTAAAAAAAGACCGGAATAGAGTTCGGTCTGTTCTTTAGTGGAACCTCCGGAGTACAAATGCAGTCCAGAAATATTTATTGACCGGGCAAAATCCACAAAAGGATTTTGTCCGGTCGGGTTTTGAATATTACTCAGCAGCTTTGATTCCTTTTTCATCAAAATACTTCTGTGCTCCTGGGTGTACGTCAATACCTACACCATTCAAAGCATTTTCAAGCTTAATTTGCTTAGCTTTTGCATGTTGTACCTGGTCAAGGTTTTCAAAAATTGATTTAGTGATATCGTAAACAACTTCATCTGAAAGATCAGACTTTACTACCAGCATTGCCAGAACAGCAACAGTTGGCACATCGGAACCCAACTTATAAGTTCCTGAAGGTACTACTTCTTTTGCGTAGTATGGATACTTTTCAATTAGTTTATCAGCCTTATCAGCCTCAATAGGAACGATTACAACTTTTTCTGTCGCAGAAAGCTCTTCAACAGCTGCAGTCGGATGTCCCGCCGTAACGAATGCAGCATCGATATTTCCGTCTTTAATGCCATTTACTGATTCATCAAAGCTTAAATCCTGCTTCTTGATATCATCAACTGACATTCCATAAGCCTCAAGGATTTGTTCTGCATTCGCTGCAGTTCCAGACCCTGGTGCACCTATCGATACCTTTTTACCTTTCAGGTCTCCAACGGATTTGATGCCTGATTTTTCAGTTGTAACGATTTGGATTGTTTCAGGATAAAGAGTACCGATCGCTTTAATATTATCGATTTTGTTTCCATCAAACATCAGCTTTCCTTCAGTTGCATAAGAAGCGATATCTGTTTGAGTGAAGGCGATTTCACCTTTTCCATCCTTAATGCTCTGCATGTTTTCAGCAGATGCTCCTGTTGTTTCCGCATTTGTATCGATACCCGTTGCATCAGACACAATCTTGGCGAAAGCTCCGCCAAGCGGGAAGTATGTACCACCCGTACCGCCAGTAAGGATGCTCATGAATTTAGGTTTTTCTTGTGATTTTCCTTCTCCACCCTTTTCGTCAGAGCCGCCGCCACAAGCTGATAGCACCATCGAAAGCACTAGCACAAGAGCAGTGAATAAAAGAAACTTTCTTTTTTTCATCAGATTTCCCCCTTTGATATATAAATGTTCACCATAATTCTACCATAAGACTTCACACAATTGTCAAACATCTTACTTGCTTACTAATTTCATGCCGGCTTATAATACATTACCTGAAAAGCTTTTTAAAAATACATATGCTAAAATCGTTTTGACGGTAAAAAGTAAAATAGCAAATCGAAGGATTTGGAGGTAAATATATGGATTATCCTATGGGCAAAATTGAAGAAATCACACTCCAAAGCAAGGAGCTGGGTGAAGATATCACAATGCTGGTCTACCTGCCTGCCAATTATTCCCCGCTGTATAAATACTCCTTGCTGATCGCACAGGATGGCCGCGATTATTTCCAATTAGGGAGGATAGGCAGGATTGCGGATGAATTCCTTGCCAAAAAAGAAATTGAAAACGTCATCATCGTTGGAATCCCATATGATTCCGTCGAAGACCGGCGCCGAAAATACCATCCAAAAGGAGAGCAGCACCAGGCCTATATCCGCTTTCTTGCTCATGAGCTTGTCCCTTACCTGGATGAACGTTATCCAACATACCAAATGGGCATGGGACGCGCTTTGGTCGGGGATTCGCTTGCAGCAACAGTTTCGTTGCTTGCCGCTATCCAGTATCCTCATACTTTTGGAAAAGTTCTGCTTCAATCACCATATGTGAATAAGGAAGTATTTTCCGCGGTTAAGAACTTCAGTCAGCCTGAATTGCTGAATATATACCACACGGTCGGCGAACAGGAGACAACCGTTAAGACGACCTCATCCAAAAACAAAGATTTCCTGACGCCAAACAGGGATCTTTCAAAGATTTTTAAAGAAAAAGGCTTTGGCTATTTTTACGAAGAATTCAGCGGAGACCATACGTGGACCTATTGGCAGCCTGACCTTAAACGGGCAATGAAGAGAATGTTTTCCTGAAGTATGCTTCTTTATATTATATATAACAAAAATTTGTTATAATGAATGGTAAATCATAATTTTCAGTTTTCTTAACTGAACGAGATGCAACACTATAATGAAACGGGGGTATTTAGATGAAATTCGGTATTGTCATTTTTCCATCAAAGAAGATCCAGGATTATGCTAATTCGTTGAGAAGGCGCTATGATCCACATTATGCATTAATCCCGCCACACATCACCTTAAAGTCTCCATTTGAAGCGACAGAAGAAGAAATCAAGGAAATCGCCAATAAGATTGATTCGATTGCCAGGAATTTCAAACCAGTCAAACTGAACATCAAGAAGATTAGTTCATTTAAACCCGTAAATAATGTCATATACCTGAAGGTTGAATCACCTGAAGAGTTAGACTCTCTTCATAATGAACTCAATTCAACATTCGAAGGCAATCAGGAATATAACTTTGTACCGCATATCACCATCGGTCAAAAAATGTCCGACGATGAGCACTCGGATGTCTATGGTTCATTAGGGATGACAAAGGTCCAATTTGATGATACTGCCGATCGGATTCATTTGCTGTACCAGCTGGACAACGGTTCATGGACTGTATATGAAACATTCAGGCTTGGAAAGGAATAAAGAATCGTGGAAGTAAAAATCGTAAATAGCGATCAAGAATTAGCAGACGCATTCGAAGTGCGCAAGACCGTTTTCATTCATGAACAAAACGTTCCGGAAGAAGAAGAAATTGATCAATACGAGTCAGACTCTGTTCACTTCGTATTATATGATGATCACAAAAAAGCAGCAGGGGCCGGCAGGTTCCGTATCCTGGATGGAATCGGAAAGGTTGAGCGGATTTGTGTACTAAAAGAAAACCGCAAAACCGGAGCTGGTGTCGCCGTCATGAATAAAATAGAGGAATATGCAAAGTCTCAGGGTATTTCAACTTTGAAATTGAATGCACAGACACACGCCATCCCCTTCTACAGCAGGCTCGGGTATGAAACAGTTTCAGAAGAATTCATGGATGCCGGTATCCCACATAAGACAATGAAAAAATCCATATGAGACTCAAAACCCCCATTCTAAGTTGAATGGGGGTTTTGTATGTAAGGCTCTTTCCGTAAACTTTGATGGTTTCACATCCTATTGCCCTCAAATTTTATTCAGAAAGATATTGAAAGAGCATTGAAACCAGTATTTGCGAAAAACAGCAAAGAAAAAAGCACTGCAGCTAGTTTAAATGGACTCGCTGTAGTGCCTTCCCTTACCGGTAATTTCAGCATACGCCTGGTTGACAACCAATGGATTTACCTTTTTCTTATAAACCCGGTCCATCCGAGGAAAACTTGAATCGGATGCTGCGAGCTGCATGCGTGACACAGGCTGCTGCTCCTTCTGCTTCTGCAGGGGCGCTGTTGCCTGCTCATATTGTTCCTGTCCCTTCAATACCGGATCTTCTTTTCGAATCCTATTAACGCTATTAATCATAAACGGGTCATAATCCAATCCAATTTCCCGCTCAGCATATTGTATATATTGATAATTTGTCACTGGAAGAATGTATCCCATTTTTGATATCCCCCAATTTTCGATAATTAAATTTCTCACTATAATCTTCTATTCTTTTTCCCAGTTTATGACCGTAGTAAACTGCTATTTTTTAAATATTTTATCCGATGCCTGAAACCATGAACGAAACTGTATCGGCTGCCTCACCTCAGCCGAAAACATCTTTTGTTAAAAATTCTATTCTGGTATGATAAAGATTGTGCTATTTTTTGGCCGGAGATGAGGGAAAACATGAAAACAGCTAAGTATAACCAGCAGATAATAAGCCTTGACCAATATGATCGCAGTGACTATCAAAAGCTTTATGACGACGGGAAGAAAGGAATGCTTGCCTGTACAGTATGCGGAGGTCCTGTCCGTCTTTACCTTGGAATTCAGGAACAGCCGCATTTCTATCATCATCTTTCCGGTAAAGAAGATTGTCAGGAAGAGAGTTTGCCAACTCCTTCGTCTCCGCATTTTGAAGAAACGGAGTATATTGAGCGAAATGGTTTCAGAATACCAAAATCGCGTTCAATCACAGCTGAGGCAGAAAAAGAAGATAAATTCATATTTTCACGGGAAGTTAAAGTAACCTCCCCCTTTACCTCGCATCCGCCGGTTAACCCAGGAATGAAGTTGGATTACATAAAACAGCTCAAACAGGCCGGAATCCATTTTGACGGAAACCAGGAAAAAGCGGTTGTGTCGACAGACGGTCCATTATTGATTTTGGCAGGGGCAGGAAGTGGAAAGACGAGGGTTCTTACCGCGAGGACCGCCTTCATGCTTGAAGAACAGAAAATAGATCCAGGTTCGATCATGCTTGTTACCTTTACGGCAAAGGCTGCCGCTGAGATGAAAAAGCGGATTGCCCATTATCCAAACATGTCAGCATCTAAAGTCAACAGGCTGATTTCCGGTACGTTCCACAGCATTTTCTACCGGATTCTTTGTTTTCATGAACGCGAAAAATGGTCATCAGACAAGCTAATGAAAAAAGAATGGCAACGGGAACAGATCCTGAAGGAAGCCGGGAGAAAGCTTCAGCTGGATGAAAAAGAATTTGCCTATGACCTCGCTCTCCAGCAGATCGGCCTATGGAAGAATACATTGATCTTGCCCCATGAAGTTAAGCCGGAATCACCATGGGAAGAGAAGGTTGCACTGCTTTATAAAGACTATGAATCTGCTAAGGACAGGCAGAGGTTATTTGATTTTGATGATATGCTGATTGGATGTTATAAGCTATTCATAGATCAGCCTTCTATACTCGAAATCTATCAGAAACGTTTTCAATATCTATTGATCGATGAGTTCCAGGATATTAATAAAGTGCAGTATGAGCTCGTGAAGATGCTTTCGAGTAAACATGGAAATGTTTGCGCGGTTGGAGATGATGATCAGTCAATCTACTCTTTCCGCGGAAGCGACCCTGCCTACCTGTTCAACTTCAAGGCGGATTTTAAAAATACAAAAGTAATCATTCTTAACCAAAATTATCGTTCACCACACGAGATTGTTGAAACGGCTAACACCCTGATTTCAGCTAATCTGATCCGCCATGAAAAAGAAATGCGCGCCCAATATTCAGGTGAGTGCCCGCCGGTCATCTTCCACCCTTATGACGAAGAAGAGGAAGCGACGATGATCCTGACAGACATTAAAGAGCGGATTGAACAAGGAGAACGTCCTGGTGATTTTGCGATTTTGTTCAGGACCAATGCGGCAAGCCGTGCGGTATTCGAGAGGCTCGCGAATTCAAGCCTTCCATTCCGGCTTGACCAGGACATTGAATCCTTCTATGAGCGATTCATGGTAAAAGGAATGCTCTCTTTTTTGCGGCTCAGTTTGAATCCCGATGATTCAGATGCGATCAAGAATATCCTTCCATCGCTATTTTTGAAACAGTCGGCATTCAGGGATTTACAAGCGAATAGCATCCTGAATGATTGTTCTATGCTTGAAGCCCTTACCTACGTTAAAACAGGCTTCGCCTTCCAGGAACAAAAATTGAAGAGACTGATCCCAGTAGTCAGGTCCCTGTCATCCTTGTCCCCTGTCGCTGCCATTGACATTGTGGAAAAGGACCTGGGGTATCAAGATTTCATTAAAAAGCGCGGCAATGAAGGCAATCAGCTGGAAAAAGGCTCTGATGATGTCCGTGACCTGAAAGTGGCAGCCCGAAACTTTACATCCATTGCAGAGTTCATTGAGCATGCTGACCATATGATTGCTATGAATGCAGAAATCAAACGGACCAGCAAAACAATATCTGACGCCATAACACTAAGTACCATCCACCGATCCAAGGGTCTGGAATTTGGGAATGTCTATATAATTGGTACAGTGGACGGAAGCATTCCCCATGACTATGCTTTGGATGCCTTCCGGAACGGAGACCGCCAGCCCCTTGAAGAAGAACGTCGCCTGCTTTATGTAGCGGTAACAAGGGCAGAAAAAAGGCTGTTCATTTCCGTCCCGCAACGGAGACGTGGCCGGAAAGCCAACCCTTCCCGTTTCCTGGGAAGAATTTGAACCTGGACTTTATGAATCAAGGCAACTGGAACATAAGATTAACAACTTTGTTAACATAATTAAATAAAAATGCCAAATCAGGACCCGGGTAACGAAACTCAGGTCCTGATTTGGCATTCAAGAATGTGACTATTTCTTGTTGATCATTTTGGAAATCTGGCTGAAATCAAGCTGCTTTCCATCCTTTACGATGGATTCAACAATTTTGTCTTCCATTTCTTTGTTAACTGGCTTGTTGGCCAATTGGGAAACACGGCGGATTACCCCTCTTACAGTTTTCTCATCTTTAAAGTTCGCATTTTGTAATGAATTAGCCAGCTCAAATACATCTTTCATATTGACGCCAGTCTTTTTTTCTATATTCTTGAAAAAATTATTATCCATATAAATCACGCCTCCTTCTTTAACTACTCTATAGTATGAAGCTAGGCGAAAATGGTGAAAGACAATGCCTGGATGATTTATTATTCCTTCATGATGCAGCAAAAGCTGCTCCGACGCGGAACAGCTTTCGCCAGTGTTTTCAATTAGTTGTAGAAACTTGCTCCTACAATAATCAACAAAATGAACAATACGACGATTAAAACGAATGTAGAACCATAGTATCCACCGCCATAGCCATAGCCGTAGCCACCGCCGCAAAAGCCGCCAAAACCGTAGCCCATTCTTCTTCACCTCACTTTTGATTACTCAATAACACTATATGAGAGGTGATTGGGATATGTATGGGCGAGCCCCTACCCAATTTTAAAGAACTGGATTAAATTTGGTCAAAGTCCGGAAAGTGGGATCTTAAATACTCATCATAAAGATCGATATTAATATCTCCGTTTGTGTCGATTTCTGCATAAAATACATTGTCTTGTTCATAGCCTTTATCTTTAATAAGTTTTACAGCCTGTTTTTTATCCAATTTTGCCTTTTCAAGATTTTCCTTGATTATTTCCCCATCCATGATCAAGGTGACCGGAACATTGTCATCCTCTGTCATGTGACTGATGTCCTCATACTTCAAAGGCTGTTTTTCCTTTTTCAAAAGAACACTCAGTTCTCCGTTTGAATCAAGCGATGCAAATTCAACATCCGCCACCTTGAAAACACTTTTTTTGCGGAGCTGCTCAAGGAGTTCATCAAGACTGTATTTTTCGTTACGCATATTTTTTTCAATGATGTTGCCATGTTCAATAAATGTTGTTGACTTTCCCTCGACGATTCTGCGAAACGCCCTGCTTCTTAAGGAAATCAATGAAATGGCGAACGGGACGAATGACCAGATAATCAGGCTGGCAATTCCGTCCCTAAGACTCAAATCTGGATCCATTGACAATGTTCCAGCAATATCACCAACAGTAATTCCAACGATATATTCAAAAAATGACAGGCTTGATAACTGCTTTTTGCCAAGAAGCTTTGTAATTACGAATAAACCAATGATCAACAATATGGAACGTATGATTGTACCAAAGATATCCGGCATTAGATCATCCCTTATAGAATCAGCCTTTAGGTTTAAAAATCAGTGCCCCGATGAAACCGAAAATGACAGCAGCTGATATACCAGAACTTGTAATTTCGAACATCCCGGTCAAAACACCTACCAGCCCATGCTGCTCGGCCTCCTGTAACGCACCGTGGACCAGCGAGTTTCCAAAGCTGGTGATTGGAATTGTTGCACCGGCGCCTGCAAAGTCGATTAGAGGCTCATAAAGACCAAAGCCATCAAGTATCGCTCCAATCACTACAAGCAAACTCATCGTATGGCCCGGTGTCAATTTTGCTATATCGAACAGCAGCTGGCCAAATACACAAATCAAACCTCCAACAACAAAAGCCCAGAAAAACATTGGCAGCATTTACGATTCCTCCTTTCTATTTCATTTCAATCGCAACAGCGTGTGCAATACAAGGTATGGTTTCCTTCTGTTGGAATGAAAGCGGCGAAAGCAATGCACCTGTCGCTACAACAAGTATCTTCCTATAGATGCCATTTTTCATCTGATTCAATAAGTGGCCATACAAGACCGAAGCCGAACAACCAGCACCGCTGCCGCCAGACTGAACTGGCTGATCCTCTTTATAGATCAACAGTCCGCAATCCTGAAACTGCTCTCTCGTAATTTCAAGGCCGGCCTGCTGCAATAGGTCATATGTAGTAGCCTGGCCAATCCTTCCGAGATCTCCTGTTACGATTAAATCATAATAGGACGGCTGACGATTCAAATCCTTGAAATGGGCGATGATCGTATCTGCAGCTGCTGGCGCCATCGCTCCCCCCATATTAAACGGATCGGATATCCCCATATCGACCACCTTCCCAATGGTGGCTGACGTTGTGACGATTTTCCCCCGCTTATCTGAGTTATCTGTCAGCACTGCCGCTCCTGCTCCTGTGACTGTCCACTGTGCGGTAGGAGGCTTTTGCCCGCCATATTCTGTTGGGTATCTGAATTGCTTTTCCGCCGCGGAGTTGTGGCTGGACGCGCCAGTTACCACCTTTTTTGCTCCCTGATAGTTGATGATAAAGGATGCAAGCGCAAGACCCTCCATTGAGGTAGAGCATGCGCCAAAAAGTCCGAAATATGGGATTGCCATCGTCCTTGCAGCAAAGCTGGTAGGCGTGATTTGGTTAATCAAATCACCAGCCAGCATGAATTGCATATCTTCTTTTTGGAATTCCCCTTTTTGCAATGCCGCATCGATGGCCTCTTCAAGCAAGACTCGATGAGCTTTCTCATAGGATTCTTCCCCCATCCATAGATCGTCATGAAGGACATCGAAATCCGCTGCAAGCTTCCCTTCCGACTCAAAGGGACCTCCAGATGACCCCCATGATTCAATGACCGGGCTATTGTTGAATTGCCATGACTGCGTTCCAATCAACATTTAAAGCACCCCCATCATTGTCAATAAAGTCTTGATCAGTGCAACGACAAATGCTGCAAATACGCCAAACAATATGACGCTTCCTGCCAGCTTGAACATATTTCCCCCAACACCAAGGACAAAGCCCTCTGTTCGGTGTTCAATCGCTGCCGATATCACCGAGTTCCCAAATCCAGTCACCGGAACAGCACTGCCTGCCCCGGCAAATTGGCCGATATGGTCATAAACCCCAAACCCGGTCAACAGCATCGAAAGGAATATCATCGTGGCTACCGTCGGGTTCCCGGCTGTCTGTTCGGTAAAATCAAAGAAATATATATAAAAATAAGTGATCGCTTGTCCAATAGTGCAGATCAGACCGCCAACCAAAAAAGCCTTTATGCAATTCTTCAATACTGGCCGCTTGAGCTCGTGCTTTTGTTCAAGCTGCTGATATTGCTGCTGTTCTGGAGTCATCTTTTGCTTCTTTTTGTCCCCCATCTCACCCATCCTTTCTTAAGTCATTTCTTTTTTCAATGAAATTATCCGCTGCAATTCTTTTTCTGCTTTCTTATCAGGATAGGCAGGATCTTTCATTCTTTCACGAAGCTCGACCGCCTCAATAAAGATCTTGAAATCACTTGAAACAATGAAATTTTCACCAGGATAATTTTTTTCCAGCTTCTTATTGATTTCTTTTTCAATCGCTTTCATGTTGAAACGCTTCATGTGCTTTACTTTGTAAGCAACCAGTGTATCTTTTTTCCCGGCAATCACAGCGACGTCAAAAATCGCATCAAGTCCAGCTATATCTTTTTTTACCTTCTCAGCAAGCTCGAGATCCTTTTCCTCAAGATCATTAGTCGCACCCGGATCAGGATTGACCGATTGGATCATGGAAGCCCTGCTCTCTGGGGATGTCTTCCCAAAAGAACATCCAGCAATACCGACTACAAGCATCGTCAGTACTGCGATTGTTTTTATTGTCTGTTTTATATTCATCCTTAATCCCCTTCTATGATTCATCTGATTGGTTAAAATTATTTTCCACGTCCAAAACCTAATTTATGAATTTTTTATTTCGGGTTTTATTTCCATATCATTGTAAGAACAACTTTAATATCCCCCAGCTTTCACTCCCTGAATACAAAAATCGCCTGCCAGTTGTTTGGCAGACGATGAATTTATGCTTTCTTTCTCTTTTTCCCGCAGCCACAGCCGCGTTTTCTGCGTACGCGTCTGGTTGAGGCTGTTTTACTATTTTGGCTTTCTTCGCTTGGATTGCTGCTATCCTTCTTTTGTTTTTCCTCCATGATGACAACCCCTTCATTTAGAGTCCATATGGTAGCTTATGAACAAGTCTACTTAGGGGTTCTGGACGATTTCATTAAATCCAGCTGGTTAATCCTTAATGAGGACATGCTGGATTAAGGAGGCAATACCCGCAATTGCCAGTATGGTGATGGCCGGAATCGCCAGCGGAGGATACAACACATATCCAAAATACAAAAATGCCGCTGACCAAATGCCAGTGCACCAATGGCAGCTTAACAACTCACCGATCCAATATTTCAAACCAGTACCTTTAATTTCTATATAGGTTTCCGTGCTCCCATCCTCAAGGGTCTCCACCACTGTCTCATGAAATGGCTGACGGAGAAATTCAGTAATCACATCATATACAATCAGTCTCGTCAAGCGGAAGCTCGCCATCCCCAGAAGAAATAAATCCAGCCAACTTACCATAATCTCACCCACTTTTGTTTTTGTTGGATTCAATACAGCTTATGCTGGGCAATCTCCTATGGATAGGCACGAGCCTGTCCACTTTTGTCATTAATTTTTGTTGAAACATATTGAAAATTAGACAAACACCCACACCATTAGGATGGCGATTCATATTCTATTAAGGACAATAGGTCATATCAACAAAAAGGAGATGAACTTATTATGGGTTGCAAAAATAAGAACCATGGTGAGGATAACTGTGTGTGCGAAGTCCTCAGAGCGATAGCAGATGCACAGGATGAAGTGGATGTAGACAATGATTGTGATGTCAGCTGCAATAAATCCATCCAGGAATTGCTTGCAGGTGCACAAACTCCTACTACTGAGTTGGATACAATCCCGGTAATTCTATATTGCGGTGACTGCCAGCCGTTCGAAGGGTTTGGAACTCGCATCCGCACAAATGGCGGCGGACCACAAATGCTTGACTGCTTCAACTCTTTCTTCTTCCGCGTAACTTCTGTGGATGATAACTGTTGCGCTAAACTCGAGCTTCTTGCTACTCGCGGTGACCAAGGAGAAAGCTTCGACACTCCTTGCGAGCAAATCACGACTGGCGGATCAAGAAATGAATTCTTCAGGACTGGTATCTGCTTAACTGTAGACCTGGATTGCTTCTGTGCAGTCACATGCCTTGACCCAGTTGCAGCTTCACCACTTTCAAGCCTTCCTGGCAATACAAGATAACCAAGGCTGGAAAATCAGGCTTACCTAAATGGTAAGCCTTTTTTATAATCCAACCCTCTTGATGTCGATTAAATCCTCCTTCGGAATACTTACGCTTTTCTTCCTGGGAGTTACAGATTGGATGAACAATACTTCTCCCTTCATTTCGATAAAAAATCCCTTATATGATCTTCCCACCGTAATGAATTCGTATTTCACCTTAGCTACAGATGCGGGAACAAACTTTAAGTGTTTGATTTTTTCCTCCAATGTATAATCATTGAAACTTCTCTTCCCTCGGACATCGGACTGGTCAGATTGAATGTTTTCTTTCTCTTCAACTTGGTGGTTTACTTTCACTTCAGATGACTCCTTATCCTCAAAAATCATTTCTTTAGTTACAAGGACATCACCCTGTTCTTGCAGAATCTCAGATGTATCGGGTTCACTTTTAATCGTATAATTTTTTTGCATATCAGCTTGGGGCAGATCAATAACAGGCTGATTGATGTAAAACAAAGGAGATTGCTTACGACTTCGCTTTCTTCCCATTTATGGCACCTCCAAAACTTCGCTCACCCTATATGTATGCGGCCGCCCAGGATAGGTGCCGGAATCATGAATGAATTTGCTTGAAAGGAGTCATAAATGCTGAAAATAAATAAGGCCCGCTCAGGCGGCGGGCCATGTGTTTCTATAAGATATGGAATCCTGAATCAACGTGGATGTTTTCGCCAGTGATCCCGCGTGACATGTCGCTGAAAAGGAATACTGCCGTATCGCCGACTTCTTCCGGAGTAGTATTTCGTTGAAGCGGAGCTTTCTCTTCAATCTCCTTCAAAATCGAGTTAAAATCACTTACCCCTTTAGCAGATAGTGTGCGGATTGGACCGGCTGAAATCGAGTTTACACGAATATTGTGCTTTCCTAAATCCGCAGCAAGATAGCGGACACTTGCATCAAGTGATGCTTTTGCCACTCCCATGACATTGTAATTCGGGATCGCACGCTCGCCGCCAAGATAAGTCAAAGTCACGATGCTTCCACCTTCCGCCATCAGTTCTTTTGCTTCCTTGGCAACAGCTGTCAGGGAGTAGGCGCTGATATTATGGGCCAGCAGGAAACCATCGCGTGTAACATTCATATAGTCTCCCTGCAGCTCTTCCTTGTTAGCGAATGCGATACAGTGGGCAACACCGGAAATCGAACCTGCTGCTTCCTTGATTTCTTTGAAGCATTTAGCGACATCTTCGTCACTTGTAACGTCGCAAGGTAAAACTAAATAATTTTGATCGAGTGATTCCGCAAGTTCCCTGACACTATTCTCCAGACGCTCACCGGCATAAGTGAAAATCAAATTCGCCCCGGAATTGTGGAGAGATTGAGCAATACCCCAGGCGATGCTCCTTTTATTGGCTACACCCATTACTACGTATGTTTTTCCGTTCAATGAAAGAGTCATTTTAAAATATCCCCCTGTTAATACAAGTTATTAGTACCTAGTGCTAATTCTACACCATATTTTTTCATTTGAAAAGAAAAACCCGTCGGGAAGACGGGTTTACGTTCCAAATCAGCACCAAAAACAGAATTCGAGTTCTCTTTTCAGCTCATCGACATATTCTTTTGATCCTGTGACAATCAAACGGTCATTCAGTCTCAGCTCGGTATCTCCATGAGGCACGATTGATTCATTTTCACGCAGGATCCTGACAAAGATGACATCTCCTGTGAATGGGAAACGTCTGAGAGTCATACCGTCAAAATGATCATTGAGCATTCTGATTTCATGCAGGGAATTTTCCTGATGTGTCAAGATGGTCATGACACCTGGTGATTCAATCATCGCACGCAGCAGCGACTCAGTTGAACGAAGAACAGAGAATACTTCAATTCCCTCTTCCTGGGCTTGCTCAGCAAGGTCTGGACTTTCAATCCTCGCGATGACCCTTTCAACTCCACGTTCCTTTGCGCTGACCGCGATGGTCGCATTTAGGTCGGGATCCCCTGTAGATATAACAATGATATTCGCATCATACACTTCAACCTTATCGAGTGTATCAATATCATAATTGTCAATTTCAATGATTTCAAAAACAGTGTCCGCCAGTTTTTCCGCCTTATCCTGTTTTGTATGAAAAATGACTGGTTCGTAAAGAGAAGATTGAAGCGCTCTTGATACCGGAAGTGTCATCTGGTTGGCGCCAATAAACGCCACCTTTACTTTAACTTCCTCTGCTTTTTCTTCAGGGAACAATTTTTTAAATAAAATTGGTGTCAAAACACTGGAGATGACTGCCACCAGAATCAGTGTTCCACTCATCTGCGGTGAAATCATTTCCATTCTTTCACCAATCGTTGCTGCAGCGATGACGAGTGACAATGTGGAGGTCAACAGGAAGCCAGCAGCGAGAACCGTCTTTGTGTCGTACCATTTTTTCAAAAGATATACCGGGACCATTTTTGACAAAAACAAAGCCAAAAGTAATAGCGGTATCAATAATAAGAGCTTTTTTTCACTGAACAGTGACCATAAATCGAGTTCGACCCCCACCATCACGAAAAAGATGGGAATCAGGAAGCCATAGCCAAATGAATCAAGTTTATGGACCATTTCCTGGTCAGGTGCCAGCAGGGAAACAAGGACACCTGCAAGGAATGCCCCCAGGATATTTTCCGCGCCGACTGTTTCTGAGATGGCAACCAATAAAATAATCAAGGCAAAAACCGCACGGGTGCCAATTTGTGTGGTACCAGTGGACAATGCATTGATGAACGTCCTATTTTTGAAGGATCTGCCGATGAAATAAAGTGCTACACCAGCAGCAAAAAGCACGAGCAGCAGCCATGTGTTGCCACCGCCAGTATCATAAAGGGATACAAAGACAGCAAGCAGGATCATGGTGGCAAGGTCTGCAATGACAGCTACCAATAAAATGATCTGCCCAATATTTGTTTTCATTAAATGTGCGTCCTTAAGAGTAGGAACTACCACTCCAAGAGAGATTGTCGAGATGATCAAGGTCATCAAAAATACATTCTCAATAAACCCTGCAAGCACGAATAAATACGACAATCCAAGAGAGGCAATGAATATCCCGACAAATATGACAGAAGCCACGACAAACGTATTTGGTTCTTTTTTGCTGTTGGGTTTTGCCCTGCCTTTATTTTTCCCGCCAGAGAATGCAGTGAAGTCAATCTCCAACCCACTCAAGAACATCAGGAATAAAAATCCCAAGGTGGACAATGTGCTGAGCCATGCATCCTCATGGACAATGTTGAAGCCACTTTTACCGATAATCAAACCCATGATGATTTCAGCAACAACTACAGGTATGAAACTCAATTTTAAGCGGTGTAATATAATAGGTGTTAAAAATGCAACAATAATGACGATCACAAGTGATGTAATCGAAGCATGCTGTTCCATCCGCTCCCTCCTTTTATATAAGAATTAACAGTAATTAATGCTGTTTTGCCTTGCAAAAGATATTATTAGATAAGATAACTCATAAAAGCAGTAGCAATCCCAAAATAAATCAAAATACTGATAATATCATTGATCGTTGTGATAAATGGACCTGATGCTACCGCAGGGTCAATTTTCAATCTGTGCATAAGCAGCGGAACAAGCGACCCGGCCATTGTGGCGATGATTAATGTTATAAAGATCGATATACCGACTAAAATCCCAAGAAAAAATTCACCTTTCCAAAAGTAAACAACAAATGCAACCAGGATCCCGCATACCGCTCCGGTAATCAATCCTGTACCAGCTTCCCTCAGAATAATGCTCCATTTACTTTCTTTTTCAAGATCTCCAGTGGCAATTCCCCTGACAGCCACAGCAAGGGCCTGGGTACCAGTGTTGCCAGCCATTCCGGCAATCAAAGGAATGAATACAGCCAAAATTGCAACCTTATCCAATGTAGCCTCAAATCTTCCAATCAGGCTTGCTGTGAACATCCCTAAAAAGAGTAAAATGATCAGCCATGGCAGGCGTTTCTTGGCGGCTGTAAATGGATTTCGGTCGACTGTGTCGAGGTCTGCAATACCTGCCAGCTTGGAGTAGTCATCCGATGCCTCTTCTTCCATTACATCAATGATGTCATCGACCGTTATGATTCCAAGGAGATGGTTTTGGAAATCCACGACAGGAAGAGCGAGGAAGTTATAATCCCGCATCATCCGCGCTACTTCTTCCTGGTCCTCTCCTACCGAAACCGAGACCACCCGTTCATTCATCACTTCACCGATCATCGTCTCGTCATCCGCCACGATCAAGTCTCTCAAGGAAATGACTCCAGCAAGTCTCTTCTCCTCATCGACAACAAAAATATAGTAAATCGTTTCAGCCCTGGGTGCTTCTTTTTTCAGGATATACATGGCCGACCTGACCGTCTGGTTGGCAGAAATCGCAATGAATTCTGTCGTCATGATACTTCCTGCTGTGTATTCTTCGTAATGCAGCAAATCCTTGATTTCCTGCGCAGCTTCCTCATCCATGATTGTCAAATAACTGGCAACCTGATCTTTGTCAAGCTCATTCAGGACATCCACCGCGTCATCGGCATACATATTTGACAGCATGTCGGCCGCGTAGTTAGGATTCATCTGCGCCAAGACATCCTTGAAATCCTCTTCATCCGCTTCCAGGTTCTCGAACAGATCAGCCATCTCTTCAGGTGAGAGGAAATTATAAACTTTAGCTCGATCTTCGTCATCTAGTTCACTGAAAAATTCAGCCTGGTCGTACGGATGCAAATCTAAAAATTCCGCACGGAAATCATCAATTTTCTCAGAGTAAAGTGCTTCCAACAGCAGTTCAGAATTGATTTGCTGCCTGGATGCTGATTCTTGACGTTCTTCAGACATACACCTTACCCCCTTTCCTTTATGTACATTTCATTATACTAGCATTTAATGAAATCTTTGTCTTTTATCTTCTCTTTTTCCCATGAAATTAGATGGTAATATAAGTTTTGTAACCGTAAGTTTTCAAGGCTCGCCTTTTCAATAATATTCCCTTTTTTAATTTAAACTTTTCTTTTTTTCACGAGCGGGAATGATAATCGATAAAAAGGAGGATGGCTCCATGAAACTAGATATTATTGGCGATATCCACGGCTGTTTTGCCGAATTTGAAGAGATCACCAAAATTCTTGGATATGACTGGGATTCTGGCATTCCGATCCACCCGGAGCACCGGAAGCTTGCTTTTGTCGGAGATCTGACAGACCGGGGACCAGAGTCACTGAAAACTGCAGAGCTAGTTTGGGAACTTGCCGTGAAAAAAAAGGCTGCTTATTATGTTCCTGGAAACCACTGCAATAAGCTGTATCGATATCTATTGGGCAATAAAGTACAGACAGCCCATGGGCTTGAGACAACTGTTGCAGAATTTCTGTCACTGGATGCGAAACAGAAAAATTCTTTCCGTGAGAAATTCCTTAAATTATATGATTCAGCGCCTTTGTACCATGTACTCGATGAGGGGCGTCTTGTCATAGCCCATGCAGGAATCCGTGAAGAGTACATAGGAAAAAGCAATTCAAAAGTTAAAACCTTTGTTCTTTATGGTGATATCACCGGCAAAAACAATCCAGACGGGACTCCCGTGCGCCGTGATTGGGCGAAGAATTATCAAGGAAGTGCGGTCATCGTTTATGGCCATACACCGGTGAAGGAACCAAGAATCCTGAATAATACCTATAATATAGATACGGGAGCTGTTTTTGGCGGTAAACTGTCAGCTCTTCGTTATCCTGAAATGGAATTAATATCTGTTCCCTCAACCATGCCTTTTGTTCCCGAAAAGTTCAGGGAGATATAATAAATACCCATACAATGAACAAGCTAACCACTTGAATTAGTGGTTAGCTTTGTCCGTTTATTTGCCAATAAACATTTGTGTCCAATAGTTTCCTTGTGATGTATGGCCAACACCAATATGTGTGAAATTCGGACTTAAAATATTTTTTCGATGGCCTTCGCTGTTCATCCATGCATTGACGACTTCTTCAGGACTCGGCTGTCCCATCGCAATGTTCTCCCCAGCTGAATTATATGAAACCCCGAAGTCCCTCATCATATCGAAAGGTGAACCATAAGTAGGGCTTGTATGCGAAAAATAATTCTTCGCCTGCATATCATTTGATTTTTCCTGTGCAACATTACTTAAGGCTGTATCAGGCTGCAGGTTTGACAGGCCATTTTTACGGCGCTGTTCATTTGTCAGGTCAATGACTTTTGATTCAAAATCACTGATCTCCGTTCCACTTGGCGCTGCTTTTTGCTCTGGAGCTGGTGCAGCTTCCTGTTCCGGTGCCTGTCTTTCTTGTGGAGCTGGAGCTGGCGCTGCTCCTTGCTCAGGAACAGGTGCTTGTCTTTCTTGAGGTGCAGGTGCAGCTTCTTGTTCAGTTGCCTGTCTTTCTTGTGGAGCTGGAGCTACCTGATCAGGTGCGGGTGCTTCTTGCTGTGGAGCAGGAGCAGCCCCCTCTGTTGGTGCAGGAATCCCTCCCCTTTGGAAATCAGGAAGTTCAACGTCAATGCCTCGCTGCAAATCTTCACGCATATTATTAAGATCTGCTTGTTGGCCTTCTGTTAATGTCAATCCGCCTTCCGTCATTTCGGTATGAGGATATTTTGAACTTGGAATCTCAGTACTGTAAGAGTTAGGGTCAACTGTAATATACCCATCAGGCATTTGCATGATTTCACTTGTTGCATTCATGCCATTCTGATTAATCTTAGGGCCAGTCTTATTTCCTTTAGCAGCATTTATTTCAGCTCTTCGTCTTTGCTGCTTTATTCTGTTGGCATCATTATCCCAATAACCAGCCTGGTCTTTCCCCAGGGTGGTCACCCTGTTATCACGCAAATCCATCGCTTCATCATTGTTGGTATTGCATGCTGCAAGACCTAATAACATGACAGCAGAAACTGCTATTACTTTTCCGTTTTTATAGATGTTCAAGTGCTGCTTCCTCCTTCATATTTCATTTATTACTTCTTTATCGTTTGATTTTTCGAGTGGATTTATCTGATGAAATATTTGAGAGAAATGTAAAAAAGGCAAATCGCTTTTATAACGATTTGCCTTCTTTCAGCACTTCCTGCATATCCTTTGGGAGACTTGCGGTAAAATGCATTTCCTTATGTAAAAAAGGGTGGGTGAAAAGAAGTTCCCGGCAATGCAATGCCTGTCTTGCTATTTTATTTTTATTGCCCCCATATAAAGTATCACCAAGCAGCGGATGGCCAATAAAGCTCATGTGTACCCGGATTTGATGGGTCCTGCCGGTCTTCAGCCTGAGGTGTATATGAGTGAAGACACCATACCGTTGAGCAACCTTAAACAGAGTACATGCGTATTGTCCATTTGAATGGACTTCCCGCTCGATGATGCTGTCAGGTTTCCTCGCAATCGGAGCTTCAATGGTTCCCTCATCCTGCTCGATGATTCCTTCAGCTAATGCCTCATAGCTCCGGCTTACACCGCCAGAACGCTGCTGCTTACTGAGCAAATGATGAACATGACTATGTTTCGCAATCAGCACCAGCCCTGACGTATCCCTGTCAAGCCTGGTAACGATATGGGTAGTAGCAGATATTCCGTTTTCTTCATAATATCCGATCAGCCCGCTGGCAAGACTGCCATACGGATGCTCCCTGGAAGGTATCGTGTTCATGCCTGAAGGCTTATTCACCACCAGTAAGTAATCATCCTCATAAATAATGGAAAGAGGGAACTTTTCTCCCTTCATTCCCTCAGAAGGAATTTCAGGAGGGAATTCAATTCTGACTCGATCATCAGGCTTTAAGATGTACCTGACATTCACTTCCTGACCATTCACGGAAATAAATCCGCCCTTGAACTTAATATCAGTAAGAGCCGATTTAGAGATTTCCATCTGTTTGAGAAATTCCCTCAGCATCTTTCCCTCGTCAGAAATCCCGGCAGTAAATTCCATTGTGAAGTTTTTCGCCATATCAGCGGCTCCTGTCTTCGTTGTTTCGATTATTACGTGTCCATTGTCCATTAATTCGGTTTCTTAGACATTTGGGACTTCCATATGCATTGAAATGTCCATTAAAACCAGTTTCTTAGACATTTTGGACTTCCACGTGCTCTGAAATCTCCATTCAAACCAGTTTCTTAGACATTTTGGACTTATACAGACATTGAAATGTCCATTAAAGCTGGTTTCTTAGACATTTTGAACTTCTATATGCATGGAAATGTCCATTAAAACCGATTTATTAGACATTTTGGACTTTCACGTGCTCTGAAATGTCCATTAAAGCCGGTTTCCTAGATATTTTGGACTTCCATGATCGTTGAAGTGCCCCATTAAAAGGCTCTTCCTTTTCGGGAAGCCGAAATCACCCTTAATCACTATCAGAGATAAAGGAATCATGCACCCTTTTCCAGAATGGGAAGGGACGGAATCGCGCGAAACGGATTTTTTCATCCGCAACCCGGAATTGGATCGATTTCACATCTTTATGCAATAAGGTCAAATGGTCCACTGTCACTTGGAAATCAGGCCTGTTGACAGGTTTCAAAGTACAAGTATGGTGGTCAGGCAGGATCAGCGGAGATCCCACTGTCCTGAACACCCGGTTATTGATGGATGCCATTTCTGCTACCTGGATCGCTCTCAGGGATGGATGAAGGATTGCCCCGCCCAGTGCTTTATTATAAGCTGTGCTTCCGGATGGCGTGGATACGCATAAACCATCTCCGCGGAAGCGTTCAAAATGCTGGCCCCTGATTTCAACATCCATGACCAGTGTACCTTCAACTGATTTTACGGTGGATTCATTCAGGGCAAGATACCTGGTTTCCCTGCCTCCGTGCTGGTACCTGATAATGACTTCAAGCAGCGGATACTCAATCACCTGGTACGGTGTTTTTGCCACGGCAATGACAAGTTTTTCGATTTCTTCAGGAACCCAGTCTGCATAAAAGCCTAGGTGTCCTGTATGTACTCCAATGAATGCTGTTTTATCCAGCCTGCTGCTGTAACGATGGAAGGCATACAAAAGCGTGCCATCCCCTCCGACAGAGATACAGATGTCCGGCTGGTCTTCATCATATTCTAGATCAAAGTCCAAAAGATACGTCCTCATTTTATGCATCAATGTATTGGACCGGGAGTCTCCCTTTGAAGTAATCGCGAATTTCATGTATCAAACACCCCTGCATATCGGATTTATACTATTTCTTCCCATCCTGCTGCATTTCTTTTTTCCGTGTAAAAAATGCTTGTGCATCCTGGATTTCTCCCCTGATTGTCGACATCTCTTCATCCAAGCGAAACGCAGCCTCTGCAGCCCGCTTCAGCCTGATTTTAATATCTTCAGGGAAAAGCCCCTTGTACTTATAGTTCAATGAATGCTCCACCGTTGCCCAGAAATTCATTGCCAGCGTCCTGATTTGGATTTCAGCAAGAATCTTTCTTTCTCCCCTGATCGTCTGGACGGGATAACGGATGACCACATGGTAAGAGCGGTAACCGCTTGCTTTTTTATGCGAGATATAATCCCTTTCCTCGATAATTTCAAAATCATTCCGGCTCCTTAACAGTTCAACGACTGTCTTGATGTCATCCACGAACTGGCACATGATTCTCAAGCCTGCGATATCCTGCATTTCGGAATCGAGTTTATCCAGTGAAATCCCTTTTTGATGGGCTTTGTCCAGTATGCTTGCAATTGGCTTTACCCTTCCCGTGACAAATTCAATCGGGGAATGGTCGGAATGAAGCTCATATTGGCTCCTGATTCCTTTAAGCTTTACCTTCAATTCTTCCACAGCGTGTTTATAAGGTTCTAAAAATTGATCCCAGTGTTTCACATCAGTCACCTCATCCGGTTCTTTTCACGAAAGCTTAAGCGGAGGGTGCGGCAAAAACCTGTTCCACTTTCGTGACCATTTCCTCTCCATAATTGCTGTTCCCTGTTATATTTTCAATCAAATATTCCATTTCACCACGGAAGCTTTCCAATTTAAGCTTGCCGCCGGCATTTGCAAGAAACACTTCCAGCCCGCCCTGGAGACCTTGCTGAATGGCATTCCAGGCAGCTTCAGGAATGGTGACATATTGATATCCATCTTCATTATCAACAATATAAATAAAGGATAATTGATCAGAATCCACAAGCATTTGCCCAGTAGCTGCAAGGCTTGTTATTTTTGTCTCCCTGTCTGTCAAGAGCAGGAGCTCATCATTTTCTACTTTTGCATTTGTAACGATAATCTTTTTGCTCATTTTTTCAACCTCCATAATCTTTTTTATTTTATCATATCGAACCATTTTCTACTAAAGATTGAAGCAAACAGGATTTCGCGAGATAATAAGGACAGCTTATTGGAAAGGACGGACGGACTTGAGCCAAAATATCGAGATCGAATTCAAGAACATGCTGACAGAGAAAGAATTCCACTATCTGTCAAATTACTTCAAACTGGAGCCTGATCAATTCAAAAAACAAATCAATCATTATTTTGATACACCTTCTTTTACCTTGAAAGATAAAGGATCAGCACTACGGATCAGGGAAAAAGGCAATGAGTTTGAACTGACTTTAAAACAGCCTGCAAAACAGGGATTGCTTGAAACGAATCAGATTCTGACTGAAGGACAGGCAAATGAAGCCTTAAAAACAGGAAAATCGCCTGATGGTGAAGTGAAGGACGCTGTATCCGATTTAATTTCCAATATGAATGAACTGCAATACTTTGGCTCGCTGACAACGGTACGCGCCGAGGTTGAGTATAAAGAAGGAATACTAGTTCTGGACCATAGTTACTATTTAAATACAGAAGATTTTGAGCTAGAATATGAAGTGACAGATGAGTCGGAAGGATTTCGAATTTTTTCCAATTTACTCGCTGAACTAAAAATACCTGTTCGACAAACCGATAATAAGATCAAACGCTTTTACGCTAAAAAATATAATCTTTTAAGAGAATAGACCAGGCAGGAGAATCATGATGAATGTTGATCAGTTAAAAGCCATGCTTGAATTGCAGGCGCTTCAAAATTTCAATCGGGCCCCGGGCCAATCAGGAAACGGCCTTTTTCAGGACATGCTTTCCGGCATTTTGAATGACCAGAGCAATGCCCTTGGCGCCACGGCAACAAAGCTGGAAGAGCTGTTCGAAAATGCTCAAGCTGCTGTGGGCTCATATGATATATCCAAGCAAAACATTGCCCAAATGCTCCCTCCTATTCAACTGACAAAGGTAGCGGCCAAGAATAATACGGATTTTGAGGGTATGATCGATCAGGCTGCTGCTATGTTCAATATACCGGCCAAGCTGATTAAATCAGTCATTCAAAAGGAATCCAATTTCAATCCTAACGCCGTAAGCCATGCCGGTGCATCCGGATTGATGCAACTGATGCCTACAACAGCAAAGGGCCTCGGAGTTAAAAATGTCTTTGATCCCGCAGATAATATTCTTGGAGGCGCTAAATACCTCCGGCAAATGCTTGATAGATATGACAATAATATTGAACTTGCACTTGCAGCATATAATGCAGGACCTGGGAATGTTGATAAATACGGCGGGATTCCCCCATTCAAGGAAACACAGAACTATGTACGGAAAGTGACCGATGTTTATTACAGTTAAAAGGATAATAATTCCTCTATTTTCGCCCGCCTGTCAGTGGTAACAGGCGGCCTTTTTGTGTAAATTAGTAAAGCAAACCGAAATTAATGAAATCAAAAGACAGTTTTCGCAGAACACAAGCCGATTTGTTTGAGATATAAATTTAGCATTGCTACAATAAATAGCATAACTATCAAAGCAGAATGAAATTTCTAAAATCTATTTTAAAGGAGTTATCAATATGGTTGAGAATAAGACCTTACCATTCGAAGCCATTGGCGAAGGGACACTTCACCGGCTGGTCGATGCTTTTTACCACCGCGTTGGAATGCATCCTGATCTTGCTCCTATATTCCCGGACGACTTAACAGAAACTGCCCGTAAACAAAAGCAGTTCCTGACTCAATATTTAGGCGGGCCGCCTTTATATACCAACGAACATGGCCATCCAATGCTTCGTGCCAGACATCTGCCTTTCGAAATTACGCCAGTCAGGGCGAAAGCCTGGCTCGCATGCATGGCAGAGGCCATGGATGAAGTGGGTCTCGATGGTTCTGTCAGGGAGGATTTTTACGCAAGGCTCTACCTTACCGCTCAGCATATGATCAATACACCAGATGATGAAACCGGTGAGAACTCATGAGACTCAGCCGCGAAAATCTTTTAAGCTATGACCCGTCAGAAAACTGCCAGAGTTTGGACAAGAAGCCTATAGAAATTTATATGTTCGTTGATCCGCTTTGTCCTGAATGCTGGGCATTAGAGCCAATCATAAAAAAGCTGCAGGTCGAATATGGCAAGTATTTTTCAATCAAACATGTATTGAGCGGCCGTCTTGCCACCCTGAACATGAACAGAAAAAAACGCTACGAAACGATTGCTGAGCTATGGGAAAAGACAGCAAGCAGAACAGGTATGTCCTGTGACGGCTCGCTTTGGTTCGAAAACCCTGTTTCGTCTCCTTATTTAGCTTCGATTGCTATTAAATCGGCAGAACTTCAGGGAAAAAAGAAAGGCATCCGCTTTCTGCGAAGACTTCAAGAAGTATTGTTTCTTGAAAAACAGAATGTCTCGAATTTTGAGGTGCTAAAAAATTGCGCCAGAAGTGTGGGGCTGGACGTTGAAGAATTCGTGACAGATATCCATTCAGAAACAGCTGCAAAGGCGTTCCAGTGTGATTTGAAAATCACCAATGAAATGGACGTCCAGGAAATTCCGACACTTGTCTTTTTCAATGCCAATGTCGAAGAAGAAGGCATCAAGATTACCGGACTTTATCCATATGAGGTATACGTCCAGATTCTTGAAGAAATGCTACAGCAAAAACCAGATGCAGCCCAGCCGCCAAGCCTGGAACAATTTTTGATGCAGTACAAAATGGTTGCTTCCAAGGAAGTGGCTGTAGTTTACGACATCACAGTGCCTCAGGCTGAGAAGGAATTAAAAAAACTGATGTTAAAGCAAATGGTTGAACAAATCCCTGCAAAATACGGGATGTTCTGGCGATATCTAGAAGGATGACCGTGCAGATGCCCGGTCATTTTTTTTTGCAGTTCGGTGCATGTTTTTTGGCATTGTTGTTGAAGTGGTCGAATTAATTCAAAATGTGGTCGAATAATTTTAAAATGTGGTCGAATTAGTTCAAAATGTGGTCGAATTAGTTCAAAATGTGGTCGAATAATTTTAAAATGTGGTCGAATTAGTTCAAAATGTGGTCGAATAATCTTAAAAGTGGTTGAATTAATCAAAAATGTTGGCAAATTGATTCAAAATGCGCAGAAATCAGATCAAAGTGGAGTCGCACCATTATAATAAACGCCAATACTACTTCACGCATTACTGAAATTGAAAGGATCTCGCCGGATTTAGCCTTCAATCAGCGTGAAACTGGCTATTTATATCATTGCATGCAGAAAAAGGCCTTGCAGCTCTCCAACTACAAGGCCTTTTTTCTATTTTATACGAACAAAGGGGATGGGAGAAATTTTTCACGGTCAAACAAAGGGGTAAATGTTTGTTTGTGATCAACTTCACGTCATAAATATACCATAGGCTTTAGCAGTATAACAATACACTTGTGTGTTATTTCACAATATTGTCAAATACCAATCATTAATATATGGACAGAAGCATATATATCATGTATAAAGCGATCCGGAGTGATGTACGTGGACAAAATAGGTCTCTTTCTTATAGCACTATTCATCCTTTTTTCATTTGTTCTCCATATCGGAGGGTTGATGCATCTTCTACCTTTATACCTGACCTCCCCCATTCTGTTCTTCTCCCTTTTTATTTTACTGATATATTTAAATAACCGAAAAAAGTTCAAAGGATTCTAATTGAAAAAACCGGCTGCAATGATGCAGCCGGTTTTTTGTACTAAGAAAGCAATGCTTCCATTTCGTTCAGCTTTTCTTCGAATACCTTCAAAGCTTCCTCAATTGGCTTCGAGCTTGTCATATCCACTCCTGCCTTTTTCAGGACTTCGATTGGATAGTCAGAGCTTCCTGATTTCAGGAATTCAATATATCGTTCGACAGCAGGCTGTCCTTCCTCAAGGATCTGTTTGCTCAGTGCTGTCGCTGCACTGAAGCCTGTCGCATACTGGTATACATAGTAATTGTAATAGAAATGCGGAATCCTAGACCACTCCAGTCCGATTTCCTCATCAATAATGATGTCTTCTTCACCGAAGTATTTTTTATTGAGCTCATAATAATCCTTTGTGAGAGAATCAGCTGTCAAAGCTTCGTTATTCTGTGCTTTCTGGTGAATCATATGTTCAAATTCAGCGAACATAGTCTGTCTGAACACAGTTCCCCTGAAGCCCTCGAGATAGTGATTCAGTAAATACAAGCGCTTCTGCTCATCATCAATCGTTTTCAGCATATAGTCATTCAAAAGCGCTTCATTGCATGTGGAAGCTACCTCTGCAACAAAAATTGAGTAGTTTCCATATGGATATGGCTGAGTTTTCCTAGTGTAGTAGCTGTGGACCGAATGTCCGAACTCATGTGCAAGCGTAAATAAATTATTCACATTATCCTGCCAGTTCATCAGGATGTATGGATTTGTGCCATATGCACCCGAAGAATAGGCACCGCTGCGCTTCCCTTTGTTCTCATACACATCTACCCAGCGATTTTCAAAACCCTCCTGAAGGACCTGATTATATTCCTGTCCAAGTGGCTCTAGGCCTTTAAGGACATAATCTTTAGCTTCTCCATAAGGGATTTCCATTTTCACGTTCTTCACCAATGGTGTGTAAAGGTCATACATATGAAGCTTATCGAGGCCCAGTACCTTCCTTCGAAGCTTTACGTATCTATGAAGCAGGTGCAGGTTATCATTCACTGTATTCACAAGGTTTTCATAGACACTTTCAGGGATATTATTCGCAGCAAGTGCAGCATGCCTCGCAGAATCATATTTACGGATTCTTGCATTGAAGTTATCCTTCTTGACATTGCCGCTCAATGTGCTTGAAAATGTATTTTTGAAGCTGCCATATGTTTTGTAAACCGCTTTGAAGGCATCCTCGCGTACCCTGCGATCTTCACTTTCAAGGAAACGGATGTAACGGCCATGGGTGATTTCCACATCTTCACCGTTCTCGTCCTTAATCGATGGGAATTCCAAATCCGCATTGTTCAGCATGCCAAAAGTATTTGACGGTGAACTCATTACCTCCCCTGCCTGTGCAAGCAGCGCTTCCTCTTCGGCTGAAAGGACATGCGGTCTCTGAAGATTGATTTCCTCCAAAGCATGCTCATAAAGCTTCAGCTCTTTCTTCTCCTGCAAAAAGTCTTTAATCTTTTCTTCTTCGACAGCCAGGATTTCCGGCACAATATAAGCCAGTGCACTTCCCGCCTGGGAATACAGATTCTTGATGCGGTCATCCAGTCCCTGATAAAAAGAATTTGTTGTATCCTGGTCATAGCGCATATGTGCATATGTATATAGTCTGCCAAGGCGCTCTAATAGCTTATCCTGCAATTGCAGTGCATCGTAAAGCTGATCCGCACTATCCCCAAGTTTCCCCTGATATTCCTGGACAGAAGGAAGTAAGCTCTTCACTTCATTGAATTCTTTTTCCCAGGCATCATCACTCGCGAAAATATCTTCAAGTCTCCACGTATTCTCGGTGGCAGCCTCATCTCTTGATGGCAATTTTTTTACTGCAGTTTCATCAGACATATGGATCCTCCTAACAAAATTTCGGAATTCGAAAAACTTTTCTACTATACATATTATTCGATAATCGGTTCTTATTTCCTTCAAAAAAAAGAAAGAGATGAAAAGTTTTTCGTTAACTTCCTTATTTTACTCTTTAATTTCTTTTTTCATGTTATTGGAAGACCGATTGCACTATTTTATTTTCAAACTCAGCATAAAATTTGGTTTCCGCCTTCAATTGACAGTCGACTGAAGATGGAAACTCAATCTCTTTTTGTACCTTCACTGTCCCCGAATCAATCTTTTCCAGGTACCCGATCTTTGTTAAAAGGAAAACGTATTCTGCTAAAGCATACCAGGCATCTCTATGCCCGGCAGCCGGCAGGGTCCTGAGTTTGATATCCCCTTTTTTGACTCTTTTAGCAAATGCAGCCCTTATTCGTGCATATCGGATGTATTCCCCTGATTTATGATGCCGAAAGATATCAAGATAGATGTATGTTTGCCACATCAATGACGGTGTTTCAATATAGGGGCTCGAGTGGACAGGCAGTCCGAGGACAGCGGGAAGAGTTAGAAGGCTGAGGCGATTACGGTATAATTCTTTTAGGAAACGATTTTGCCACGCTCCATGATTCATCAGATTACGGGATTTCAGCTTTTGATTTTCTGTTTGCCAAATTTTTAAAAAAGGATACTGTCTTGCTTTAGGACTGAGGAGATCCTCGATTGAAGATTGACTCAGACTCTTTACTTCTAGTATCGTGATTGCCTTTCTTGAGGAAATAGGAATAACACAATGAAGGTTGATGAGCTGGCCTGAGACTGGGCAAAAAGCAGGCAAATTCCAGGCATGTTTGGTTCTTCGCAGAAAGAGATAGAGGAAATGATTCATGGATACAACCATATGGGAAATGCGTTTGATCAGGTTCTCGGCTGCAATCCATAGAGGGATCACATCATGCTCCAGGTAGGTTCTTGTCCTTTTTTCGAAAATATCAGCATGAATGACTGAACATTGAAACTCAATTGCATATTTCTGACCTTTCCAATCAAATGCGATATCCGGTTTTTGTCTCATCTGCTGATCGAACTTTTCCAGCTCAGCATGAATTCCCTGTTTCTTCAGCCAATTATATAGTTTAAGCTTGCCAGAAAGGTGATACTCAGATTCTCGATCATACTCATATTGGCAGCTTCCGCTTGCAGTATGGGAGAAATGCCAGATTTTCTTATTGCCGAGCTTCATGATTACCTCTTCGCCACAATCAGGACAGTAAAACTTTTCCCGGGACCTGACCTTCTCCAATTCTTTCTTGGTCTCACCGTTCGCGAGTGAAAATACTTCCCCATTAAACTTATTTGCCACTAGCATTATTGAACCTCCTTTCTCCTAGTTCTATTCGGGAGTATAGGAGTGATCACCTCTTATAATTGAAACAATTAACAAAATGTTCACAGAAAAAAAACAGCCCGTAACAAATACGGACTGCTAAAGCATGGGCGACAGAAGTCTTGATGTTGACTCGAGAAGCCTGTAACCGATATTGCGTTTATTGAAATCATTCATATCAATTTCCTTTGATTGCTGGATATCACTTTGGAACTCCTCCACCAGTTTCAATGTGCTGCTTGTTTTATAGAGGAAAGCATTGACCTCGAAGTTCAGGTGGAAGCTTCTCATGTCCATATTGGACGTGCCAATTGAAGCAAGCTGGCCATCAACAATGACTATTTTGCTGTGCATGAACCCTTTTTCGTATTCATAAATTTTTACCCCTGCTTCAAGAAGCTCTGGAAAATACGATCTTGAAGCGAAGAAGACGATTCTTTTATCTGGCCTTTTTGGGACAAGCAGCCTGACATCAAGGCCGCTTAGGGCAGCCACTTTGATCGCACTGAAAATATCTTCGTCCGGAATAAAATATGGAGACGCAATCCAGACTGACTTATCCGCTGACGAAATCATCGAGAAAAAGATGTTCTTGATCACACTCCACTCATTGTCTGGGCCTCCTGCAATCATTTGAACCCCACCGTGAGTGTTAACCTCCAGTGCAGGCGATAAGTACTCTGCCGTCAAAAAGCTATTATTCGTCATATAATACCAATCCTGCAGGAAGATCAGCTGCAGGCTCCTTACTGCTTCTCCTTTTGCCATTAAGTGAGTGTCACGCCAAAATCCAAAATCCTTATTCCTTCCGAGGTACTCATCACCGATATTCAATCCTCCGACAAAGCCAACTGTACCATCAATCACAATGATTTTCCGGTGATTACGGAAATTGAATTTGCTGTTCAGGAACGGAAGGCGGACAGGACCAAATTCAACCACTTCGACACCTGCTTCAGTCAAATCGCCGATAAATTTTTTTGAAAGCTTCCAAGATCCAACCGAATCATACAGGAACCGGACCTTTACTCCTTTTTTGGCTTTTTCAATCAGAACATCCTTGATTTCATGGCCGATTGCATCATCGCGCACAATATAATATTCCATGTGGATATGGTGGGTTGCCTTTTTCAATTCTTCGAGAATATGGCTAAAAGTTTCATCACCATTTGTCAGCACTTTTGTTGATGTTGCAAAGGAAATGGGGCTATTCCCGAGCTTCTGGGCAAGATTGAACAAGCGCCGGTGATCTTCTTCCATTTCAAGCATCCGTGCTCTGTTCGCCCTTTCGCTGTCCCCTTCAATTCGTGTAAAAGTTTGCTTATCAAGAAAGTATTTACGGCGGAACATTTTTTCCTTCCGATGGTTCCGGCCGAATAATAAATAAAATATGAAACCCACAACCGGGAAACCACCGAGAACGATAATCCAGGTTAAAGTCTGGGCTGGATGACGATTCTCAAGGAAGATTACAAAGCTGATAAAGATCACGGTTAATGTCATGAAAATACTTATGTATCCTAAATAAACAGCATCAAGTTTTTCATAAAAGAAATAATAAATGCCTGCCAAAATGAATATAAACGTTAAAATTCGAACTGTATTTTTCATGGTAACCACCTGTTTTCCCGCTTCTGATTTCCAAACCACTGTATATATACGTTTCTATTTAGTAATGGGATTCATACAAATTATATCAAAAAAACTACAAACTCTCAGTTTTGAACCAGACAAGCGCTGCAGAACCGGTTGGGGATGCCGATATTTTACTTCATTGTTAAAATCGAAGCGACGCCAAGGGGAAAGAAGGGAGCTCGATTAAAAAAGCCGATTTCATTTCTGAAATCGGCCCTGTATCAGGAAAAATGCTTCCTTATGACATTGAATACATCATTGTCGATAATCTTGTTGCCATATTCATCAAGACGATGAATCGTCATGCTTGATTCCTGCCCATATTCGAGAAGGACACTTAGAATATTATCAATTTCCTCTTCATCCTCGAAATCTTGCTCAGGAAATTCAATATATAAATAATACTTGTCAGAATAACTATACAAGCTTGTTTTGATATTATCGATTCCCGGCCGTTTTGATAGCGAGATGACATCCTCGAAATCCTTAAAAAGTAATAAGAATTCAAGATCATCCTCGAACGAACTCTCTTCATCATCAAATCCTTTTGGATTAAATTGATGGTCAAGCAGCTCTTCGATTCGCTCATCAACTGGCATATCTTTCATTTTATCATTTGGAAGCGGCAGTTCAAATTTCGGCCCATCCTTTGACAATTGAGCCTTTGTAACCAATACCTCCAGACCTTTTTCCAGGGCCTGGACCTGGATCCATAATGGACCTTCAACAGTAAACTCTTCTTCTGCATGGACTTCATCCATCATCTCCCAGAACAGTTCCTCACTGCGATCACGGTTATACCAGATTTCTTCCCGGTCAAACCCGCGTTCCTCTATGTCCATATATGAAATGTAGAACTTTACCGTATTCTCATTAATGCGCTCGATTTCCATTCGCTTTCTCTCCCTTCCAGGCAAAGATTTGAAGGGACTAAATACCCCCAAAAAGCAGTTGGTCCATATCTTTTACCCTTAATAAATGAGTCTGAATCACCAAGTTTTTATTAAAGGAAGGTAAATAGAATAATCTTGTACTTTCATTTTATGTTATAATCAGCCATTTGGGAAATAAAATATGCACCCATTTTTATAAAAGGCTTTTTTCTTATTGTTTCAAGTCTTGTGCGCAATTCACTGGTTTGATACCATTGAAATTTCACAAAACAAAGGCAACTATAAAATTAAAGTATTCTTTACATTTTAGCAGAAACTTGGCTTGATTTCAATTTGTCTGACTGTCTTTGATGATAGGAGTGGAGGTTCGATCTTCAATTGGCGTTCTTTGTTGGGTTATCGATCGTTTACTACTGTCCTGCTGTCTGAAGTGAGCTTGGGTTCGGACAGCTTTGGTGGAAAACCAAGAAAAGCTGTCTGAAGTGAGCCCAGAGTTCGGACGGCTTTCGTGGCAAACCCAAAAAAGCTGTCCGAAGTAAGCCTAGGTTCGGACAGCTTTAGTGGCAATCGTAGAAAAGCTGTCTAAAGTAAATCCAAGTTCGGACAGCTTTGGTGGAAAACCAAGAAAAGCTGTCCCAAGTAAGTCTCGGTTCGGACAACTTTACTGGCAAACAATTAAAAGCTGTCCGAAGTTAGCCAAAGTTCGGTCAGCTTTAGTAGCAATCCAAGAAAGCTGTCCAAAGTAAGCCTGGGTTCGGACAGCTTTACTAGCAATCGAAGAAAAGCTGTCCGAAGTAAGCCAGAGTTCAGACAGCTTTAGTGGAATACAAAGAAAAGCTGTCTAAAGTAAGAGTAGAAATAGACAAAATCCCAAAACAAAAAAAGCTCCCAAAATTGGGAGCTTAATAAATTTAATTGACTAAGCGCTGTGCTTCGCGCAATTGGAAAGTGCGGACTTTCCGCGGAAGGAAGCGTCTGATTTCATCTTCATTATAACCAACCTGCAGGCGCTTTTCGTCGATTATGATCGGGCGGCGAAGTAAGCCTGGGTTTTCTTTGATTACTTCGAACAATTCCTGTAAAGGCATTGTCTCCAGGTTAACATCTAACTTTTGGAATGTCTTCGAACGAGTTGAAATGATTTCATCCGTTCCATCCTCGGTCATTCGAAGTATTTCCTTTATTTCATCAATCGATAAAGGCTCAGAAAATATGTTTCTTTCAGTGTATGGAATTTCATGTTCTTCAAGCCATGATTTTGCTTTTCTGCATGAAGTACAACTTGGTGAAGTGTATAAAGTGACCATTGGTAATTCACACTCCTTAAGATTTACTTATATATTATTTGCTTCAAATGAGCTGTCATTTATTAAATAATAATAAGTTTAATTTTATAATTCATATTGTTTATTATACACCATGAAGAGGATAAAAGGTATCCTTTTCAAAAAAATTCACGCGGGTGACTATGTAAGAATTTTTGTCCTTCTTTATATATAACGAATGAAATAGAAAAAAGTTTCATTAAAAATGAATAATTTTCATCTCCCTCTGATTTCAATCTATATAAATATTCGTAAAATTCCAGGCGGTTCTGTCCGTCAGCGCACAAATTCATAATTTAATTATATTTACCCGCTTTTGATATGCTTAAACATTTTATTATTTATTTTTTTGATTCTCAATTATGGTCTTCAAAATGAAAACGCAACCAGGGCGATTGCACCTGATTGCGTTTATGGTCAAAGGTCTTCAAGTAAGTCATCCCGTTTATCTTCAACCGTCAATACTTCCTCTACTGGCTGGTAGGACTCCCCGTAGAACGTCTTATCTTTATAAGTATGGATCATATTATAGGTTTTTTTCATTGCTTCATACACTATATCTTCTGATGATTCATTTGGCGACCAGTATAGAATTTCCATTTCATTGATTTCTTTTGTTGCCAGCGACCTGCGTCTGTATCCAACCGTTCGTGCATGTTCAAATCCTTCCCTTTTGTAAAACCGAAGTCTTTTTTCGGTATCTGTATCTTCATAATTAACCGGCTCTACTTCGAGGATGATAGGCTTCCCTTTTTCCTTGAGCTTTTCTATCAGCTTATGTCCAAGCCCCTGGCCTCGAGTATCTTTTGAGACAAAGAGATAATCGATGAATACGAAATCATCGGTTTCAACATACATAAGTACGTGACCTGGCCCTTCATCCTTATGATAAATTTCAGGCCTTTCCTTTAATAATGTTTCCATGTGTTCCTTTGATTTCATTTCCTCAATCGGGAAATACTGATTTAATTTTTCATACCAATGCATTGCTTATCTCCTTTTCAATTTTATTCCATCCCGATAAGCACCCAGCTTTTCTTATATACTCATGATCAAAATGCTCGTATTATTTTTTCTAAATAAAGTCCTTTTAATACGCTTACAATTCTTTTAAAATAAAGATGTAGGGATCATGCATTTATATTTACCACAATCATGAAATTGTGAAAAAAAGGTGGAGGTTTATCATGGGCGGTTACATAATGGATTTAACTATCGTTGCTTTGCTGATCGTGGGTATTACCGCAACAATTGGTGTCATCACTAATGGAGTTGGTACCAGATTCTTTAGTGGGAACAAAAGAAATGAATTCGTCAACCAATCAACCAGAGTGCAAGACGGCTGGAAAAATGTTGGCGGCAGCAAGAAGTAATTCACATTACATCTAATATTATAACTTTTATAATGGCGATTATCTAACAATATGAAAAGCCTGAAAGGATGAATTATCCCTTCAGGCTTTTTGTTTGTTTATGGTGTGTAATCAACATTAGGGGAATACCTGTTGCTGGCATTCCATAATAAGTATTCATTGATGCCCTGATCCTTGAGTGCCCTGATTTGGTCCTCGACTTCCTTTTTACCATACACGATGTAATTCCCGCTGCCAAGCCACGATGCTGTGAAATCCTGGAGCCATGGTCGTGATATGGGCGGAGTCTTTAATTCAGCCAGCTTCTTTTTTTCCAGCTTGGCATATTCCTCGACAAGCCTATATGGCTGGGTATCAGGCTTTGTAATACCGAAATATGAAGTCCAATGGCTAGGATAGATCATCGAAGAGATGACATCGACATTTTCAGAGATTTTCGAGAAATTCTGTCCTATACCTGGAGCTTCTGGAAGTGTTGCTGTATAACCGAATATATCAACAGATACTTTTACATCATAAGGCTTCAATTCTTCGCGTGCATATGCGACGAAATCAGTCACAGCTTTTACTCTTTTTTGGATATTATCCATCTCGATATTCTGATAATCTCCCATTGAGTATTTAAGGGTGCTGTCTCTCCGTTCAAATCCTTCAGGGAAACGGACATAGTCAAACTGGATTTCCTTGAAACCCATTTTGGCGGCTTCTTTCGCAATTTGGACATTGTATTCCCAAACATCTTTGACAAAAGGATTGACGAATGATTCTCCCCTTCCGTTCTTCCAAACTTCATTCCCATCCTTATATGACCATTCAGGCTTCTTATTTGCCAGTGCAGTATCTTTAAAAACAACTACCCTCGCTATAGGATAAATTTGCTTTTCTTCCATAGTCTTAAGCATTTTTTTGGGGTCCTTGATATATGGCTTTCCAATCTCTTTAAATGGAGAGTCATCACTGGGCTTGTATGTAAGAAATCCATGATCGTCTTTTATATCGATCACCATCGCATTTAAATCCGTTTTATCGACTAGATTCACCAGACTGGAAAACTTCTCCCCTCCTGCTGAATTTCCGGTAACATAGATTCCCCTGACTGCATCGGGGTACTCAAATTGATAGCCAGAGTCAAATTTGAACCTGGGCAGCTGTTTTGGAATTTCCCTCACCAATGACTGGTGTTCCCTGACTGGAAGTTTCTCCGTTTCATATGGTTTCGATTCAGCAAAAACTGTTCCGCTTGCTTGCGAAATAGAGGCAGCCAATAGTGCTGCTGCTGCGATTTTTTTAAATTGCACAAACACCTCTCCTTTCAAACCGTACATCAATTATTCATTATATATCTATTGTTAATTCTATTTTACCCACTTTCGACAGGTTTAGATATTATAGATTAATATTTTCATATGGAATTTATTCCCTCCGCCAAAGTCATGCAAAAAAAAGGCGATCTCAAATTAAGAGATCGCTTTGATTATTTTACATATTGTTGCTGATACTGTTTAAGTTCTTTCTCAGAGCAATAAACAAAATGCCCTGGTACTACTTCACGCATTTTCACTTCTTCTCCATCCGCATACTGATGTACATTCGGATCATATGTTTTGCGGCGGCGTGTACGCTCAGATTCAGGATCTGGAAGCGGAATCGCCGATAGCAATGATTGAGTATAAGGATGCAGTGGATTTTTGTACAATTCTTCAGCAGTCGTTAACTCAACCAGCTTACCGAAGTACATTACACCAATTCTATCACTGATATATTTTACCATTGAAAGGTCGTGTGCGATAAACAAGTATGTCAACCCTTTTTCACGCTGCAGTTTCTTCATCAGGTTAACAACCTGTGCCTGAATGGAAACGTCTAGAGCGGAAATTGGTTCGTCTGCAATAATAAATTCCGGCTGCACGGCAAGTGCACGGGCAATCCCGATACGCTGCCTTTGACCGCCTGAAAATTCATGTGGGTATCGATTGGCGTGTTCTCTGTTTAAGCCAACAGTTTCGAGTAGTTCATATACCCTTTCCATTCTTTCCTTATTGCTCTTGGCCAGGCCGTGAATATCGATGCCTTCAGCAATAACATCGGATACTTTCATCCTTGGATTCAGGGATGCATAAGGATCCTGGAAAATCATTTGCATACTTCTATTGAATTTCTTCAAATCTTTTTTACTTTTCTTGCCGTGTACATTTTCACCTTTATAAAGGACCTCTCCATCTGTTGCATCGTAAAGCCTGATGATTGTGCGCCCGGTTGTGGACTTACCACAGCCTGATTCTCCAACCAGTCCAAGAGTCTCTCCTTTAAAGATATCAAAAGTAATTCCGTCAATCGCTTTTACTTCATTTGGTTGTCCAATATTGAAGTATTGCTTCAGATTCTTTATTTCAAGAAGTTTTTCTCTATTTTCCATCAGCCAGTCCTCCTCCTACAGTTTATTTCATGTCCATGAATTTGCGCATTCTGCTCTTCACAGCTTCCGGCGGTTCTACCTTTGGAGCGTCCGGATGCAACAGCCATGTAGCAGCATAATGTGTATCGGACACTTTAAACATTGGAGGCTGTTCTTCAAGATCAATTTGCATTGCATATTCATTTCGTGGCGCAAAGGCATCTCCCTTTGGCGGATGCAATAAGTTTGGCGGTGTACCAGGAATTGCATATAGCTCTTCTTCCTTAGCATCAAGACTTGGCATCGAACTAATCAATCCCCATGTATAAGGATGCTGCGGATTGTAAAACACTTCATCAACTGTTCCAATTTCAACAATCTTACCACCGTACATTACGGCAACCCTGTCTGCTACGTTCGCAACAACACCGAGGTCATGGGTAATGAAGATAATAGATGTATCAATCTTTTTCTGCAGATCCTTCATCAATTCCAGAATCTGTGCCTGGATGGTTACATCCAAAGCCGTTGTTGGCTCATCAGCAATCAGGACCTTTGGGTTACATGCTAATGCAATCGCAATAACAACCCTTTGTCTCATACCACCGGAAAATTGGTGCGGATATTGCTTGACCCTTAATTCCGGCTTAGGAATACCTACTAGTTTCAACAGCTGGACAGCCCGTTCCATTGCCGTAGATTTACTCATGTTTTGATGCTTGATCAGCGGTTCCATGATTTGCTTGCCAACAGTCATTGTTGGGTTTAAGGATGTCATCGGATCCTGGAAAATCATCGAAATGTCTTTTCCACGAATTTTTTGCATTTGTCTGTCAGTCAGCTTTGTTAAATCCTTGCCGTCAAATAGAATCTGTCCATTTTTAATTTCCGAGTTTCCAGGAGGCAATAATCTCATGATTGCTTTAGTTGTTACTGATTTTCCAGAACCCGACTCGCCTACGATCGCCAGGGTCTCTCCTTTTTTCAGATCGAAATTAACACCGCGGATTGCCTGAACCTCTCCCGCAAATGTATGGAAGGAGATATTTAAATCTTTAACCTCTAAAATATTTTCCATTATATTCACCTGCCCTTTTAATCGCGCATTTTCGGATCAAGCGCATCACGCAATCCGTCTGCCAGCATATTGAATGTAATCATGATAAGACTGATGATGATAGCTGGGATGATCATCTCATGTGGATGCAATCTTAATACTTTAAATCCTTCATCGATTAAAGTACCCAATGAAGCTAATGGGTCCTGCAGACCAAGTCCAATAAAGCTTAGGAATGCTTCAAAGAAAATCGCATTTGGAATAGTAAACATTGTGTTAATAATAATGACACCAGCAAGGTTAGGGAGTAAATGTTTGGAAATAATCTTCCCGTCAGAATTCCCTAATGTCTTAGATGCAAGAACAAACTCTTGTTCCTTAAGCTTTAAAACCTGTGCACGGACGACACGCGCCATTCCAACCCAACCCGTTATTGTCAGAGCAACAGTAATTGAGATGATACCTGGCTGAAGCACAAGAATCATTAATATTACAACAATCATTGTAGGAATACCAACAAGGACTTCTGTGATCCTTTGCATAACATTGTCCAGTCTGCCGCCATAATACCCTGATACCGCCCCATAGGCAACACCAATAATCATATCAATCAGCGCTGCAAGCAAAGCAATATACAAAGAGATTTGGGTTCCCTTCCAAGTACGTGTGAAAAGGTCACGTCCTAACGCGTCAGTACCAAACCAATAATACTCGTCTACTTTTTTAACTTCATACATATTAATTTCTTTGCCGGCTTTATTTACCTTAACTCCATCAAAAGGGAGCCAACTGATATTTTCAAGCCCCTGAATTCTTGGCGGCAAATTATTATGGCTGACTTTTTGTGTGTCAAAATCTTTTCCACTAATTAAAGGACCAATGAAGGCCATTAAAACAAGCAGAACCATAACAATTAAACTTGCCAGGGCACCTTTGTTCTTACGCACACGCATCCAAGCATCCTGCCAAAAGGTTAAGCTCGGCTTGTTAATTTCTTCGCTTTTAGCTGAATCAATGATTGCAGGCTGAAAGCGATCTTTTGAAATTTTCGTTTCAAGATTAGCCATTACTTTTTACCTCCTGACAGTCTGATTCGTGGATCAATGATTCCATATAAAATATCCACTACAAGGATGATAAACACAAATAAAGCAGCAAATAAAATAGTTGTTCCCATGATAACAGGGTAATCATTAACAGTAATAGATTTTACAAACTGCTCTCCTAATCCAGGAATAGCAAATATCTTTTCTACTACTAGTGAACCTGTCATCAAAGAGATCGCCAAAGGCCCTAGTACAGTTACCAAAGGAATAAGTGCATTCCTCAAAGCATGTTTTACTGCGATTTCATAGTAACTTGCACCTTTTGCTTTAGCTAGAAGGATGTAATCCGACCCTAAAACTTCAATCATTTCTGTTCTCATGAATCGGGCTGAAATTGCTATTGGGAAAATAGATAATGCAATGGTTGGCAGGATTGTATATTCAAATCCTTTCCAGAATAGCACTGGGAACCAGCCTAATTTTACAGCTACAAAATATTGAAGAAGACCAGCAAAAACAAAGTTTGGCACAGCCTTACCCAAAACTGCAATAAATGTTGCACTATAATCCACCCATGTATTTTGTCTAAGAGCGGCAAATATACCGAGCATGATGCCTAATATGGTTCCAACAATCATAGCCTGGGCTCCTAATTGCATAGATGGACCAAGACGCTTGATCATCAGGTCGGTTACCGGTGTGTTATTAAATTGAAATGAGATACCCAGATCTCCTTGCAGCAGGTTGCCAATATATTTAGCATATTGTACAGGCACAGGCTGGTCCAATCCATACTTAGCTTTCATTATTTGCAATTGCGCAGGCGGCAATTTAGCTGCACTCGCAAATGGCGTACCAGGTATGATTTTCATTAAGAAAAACGTTATGGACGCAATAATGAAAAGAGTCAAAATCATAAAGAGAATCCTTTTAGCCAGGTATTTTCCCATAGTGTGCACCTCCTATATTATTTTAATTTTCCCTATTATTCGACAAATGCCTCACAGGGAAAAAGAGAGTATATCTAGATATACTCTCTTTCTATCATCAGAATTATTACCTTCTGAAATAAGAAACTGCTTTAGTTATTATTCTGCTTCAGTAATCTTAACCCATTGGAAGTTATAGTCAGGACCATAGTTGTAGATCGCAAGACCTTTAACTCCTGGGTTCAATAGGATGTTAGCTGCACGCTGGTAAACCGGCGCTAGACCAAAATCTTCTCCAAGCATGATCTTTTCAGCTTCCTGCTGAGCTTCCCATTGTGCTTTTTCATCAGTTGCAAGCTTGCCTTGAGCGTCCTTGATCAACTGATCGTATTTAGGATTAGTGTATCCCATTCTGTTGCTTCCGCCATCAGTGATCCAAAGGTCAGTGAACGACAATGCGTTACCGTAGTCAGGGCCCCATCCTGCGAATTGAAGATCATAATCCATAGCGTTGTCACGCTCTAGACGTACTGCGAAAGGAACACTTTCAAGTTTGACAGTCAAACCTGGAAGGTTAGTTTCCAATTGGTTCTTGATGTAAGCGTCAGTCTTCTTAGCTGCTTCAGTGTCTCCACCAAGGTAGCGAATCTCAAGCTTATCTACGCCAAGTTCCTTAAGTCCAGTTTCCCAAGCCTTTTTAGCTTCTTCAGCATTGAAAGTAACAATGTCGCCGTACTTTTCACGGAAATCTTCACCGTCAAGAGTTACGAAATCTTTTGGTACGAAATAGTTAGCAGCTACTGAACCATTGTTCAGGATGCTTGCAGCAAGGTCTTCTTTGTTGAAGCCCATTGCGATTGCTTTACGGATGTTTACGTTTTTAAGAGCTTCGTTCTTCTGGTTCATCTTGATCCAGAATACAGTTGGCTCCATCCAGCTAAGCATACGCTCATCGCCTTCGTATGATGGAACGATATCAGAAGAAAGCAATCCAGTCATGTCTGTTTCGCCAGCTTCAAATGCGTTTACAGCAGAGTTTGAATCTTTTACTACGTTTACAGTGATTTTCTCAAGAGTTACATCTTTAGCATTCCAGTAATCTTCGTTCTTTTCAAGTACCCACTCAGTGGCGTCAGTACCTTCCCACTTAGTCATCTTGAAAGGTCCGTTGTAAAGTAAGTTTTCAGCATTGCTTGCGAAAGCTTCGCCTTTCTCTTCAACAAACTTCTGGTTTTGAGGATAGAATGTTGGGAAAGCGAAAAGGTCAGCCCAGTATACTACTGGCTTTTCAAGAGTTACTTCCAAAGTTTTTTCGTCAATTGCCTTTACACCAAGAGTGTTAAGGTCGTAGTCTTTCTTATTTGCTCCAGCTTCAGTGATTTCTGCAGCACCCTTGATTTTGCCGCCCATCATGTAAGGACCATATGGAGAAGCAGTTGCAGGGTCGATTGCGCGCTGCCAAGCAAATACGAAGTCTTGTGCAGTTACAGGCTCGCCGTTAGACCATTTAGAATCGCGAAGTTTGAAAGTGTAAACAGTCTTATCTTCGCTGATTTCTGGTTCGCCATCAGCAAGTGCAGGAACCGGCTTGTGGTCCTGGTCAAGGCGGTAAAGACCTTCACCTACGTTGTTTATGTAAGTGAAACTTGTAGAACCTTCAGCTAGGACAGTGTCCATAGTTGGGATCTCGGAAGAATCCAACATTCTTAATTCCTGTGGTACGTTAGCAGTTTCTTCGCCTTTTGTGCCTTCATCAGCAGGCTTGTCTTTTCCAGTATCCTTATCTCCGCTGCTGCAAGCAGTCAGAAATAGAGAGAATACTAGAGTCAAAACTAATAGCAATGAAAATTTAGACTTTTTCAAAAGTTTTGCCCCCTCTTTTTTGTTGTTTTCTGAAAACTTTTTACATTCCCTATTATACATAGATTAAATTAAATGTTCAATATTTTTGCGAGAAAAATTTACAACTTTGAAACAATAGTAATAAATTTCCTAGTTGATTTATGTTATAATGGTGACTTATAAGCCTTTGTTCAATGAAATCAATGTGTTACCTATTGTAATATTTAAGTTTTTTACAGAGTTTTTTTAAAATATTACTTTAATGAAATAGCAATTTAAGGGAGAATCCGTAAAATGCGCAATAAAGTTGGGAAAATTTTTTTCGGTTTTTTTTCATCGCAGTTGATAGTTCTCTTCCTCTCTTTCCTCGTTCATAGAGGTTTTACCTTACTGAGTTATATCAATATTTCTTTTTATATTGCTAGTGCACTATTATTCATCTCCTTACTTGTCTATACTGTCAATTCAGGTTTCTTTGACACAATGTCCTATTCTTTCCGTACTGTTTTTACCAAGAAGGAAGAAGGAGAGAAGAAGAAGTCGTTTGAGGAAATGACTCCTCTGTCCGAGTTGGTCACCTTCAATGCGAACCCCCTTCTTATTATTAGCCTCCTGGATTTAGCTTTCATGCTGGCAGCCCTTTACGTTTATTATTTGTAAAATAATCCTGTTCCACTTGCTTATGATGGTAAATTTGATTATAATCATTTTTAATAAATCTTTAAAAGCAATGAAGAAGAATAGTACATTTGTTCAAGGCTTCTCAGAGAGTTTGTGGTCGGTGGAAACAAACAGCCTGGCATTTGGAATGGACTTCCGAGCTTCTGGTTCGAAACTAAGCAGTAAGTAGATCCAGGCGTAAATCCTGCGTTAAAGGAAGCCATGCAGCATAAAGCATGGGCAGAGTGACTCATTCGTGAGTAATTAGGGTGGCAACACGGACCATTCGTCCCTACAAGTAGGGGACGAATGGTCCTTTTTTGCGTTCTTCTTCTTGTTCTCAGGAAGAAGAACCATAATAGAAGGAGGAATTTTTTATGCAAACCATTTTTTCCGGCATCCAGCCGAGCGGAACGATCACACTTGGCAATTATATCGGGGCAATGAAGCAATTCACGGAATTGCAGGATGAGTATAATTGCTATTTCTGCATCGTTGACCAGCATGCGATAACTGTACCCCAGGAACGGATGCAGCTCCGTAAAAATATCAAAAGCCTGGCAGCCTTGTACATCGCATCCGGAATTGATCCTGAAAAGGTTACACTTTTCATTCAATCAGAGGTTCCGGCACATGCTCAGGCTGGATGGATGATGCAATGTGTTGCTTATATCGGAGAACTTGAAAGAATGACCCAGTTCAAGGATAAGTCTTCTGGTAAAGAAGCAGTTTCAGCAGGCCTATTGACATACCCGCCTCTAATGGCAGCTGACATCCTTCTATATGGAACAGACCTGGTTCCTGTCGGAGAAGACCAAAAACAGCATCTTGAACTGACAAGAGACCTGGCTGAACGATTCAACAAAAAATATAATGACATCTTCACCATCCCTGAAGTCCGGATAGCAAAAGTTGGTGCAAGGGTAATGTCGCTCCAGGATCCATTGAAAAAAATGAGTAAGTCTGATCCGAACAATAAAGCTTTTATTTCAATGCTGGATGATCCAAAACAAATTGAAAAGAAAATCAAAAGTGCTGTTACTGATTCAGAAGGAATCGTGAAATACGACAAAGAAAACAAACCCGGCATTTCCAATCTTCTTTCTATTTACTCCATTCTGACCGGCAAATCTGTTGCTGATCTTGAGAAGGAATATGAAGGAAAAGGTTACGGAGATTTCAAAGCAGACCTGGCAAAGGTTGTCGTGGATGTAATCGAACCCATTCAGAAAAAGTACTATGAATTGATCGATTCTCCTGAACTGGATGAAATTCTTGATAATGGCGCTGATAAAGCTAACCGGGTCGCAAACAAGATGGTCAAAAAAATGGAGAACGCAATGGGGCTTGGCCGCAAGAGAAAATAATCAGAAAAGGAGCTGGCATTTACCAGCTCCTTTTCAATTCAACCGTCTTATATGTAAAAAACAAAAAGAGCTGAGTACATCAGCTCCTAATTCACTTTCGGACCGTGCTCCATCTCCCATAATTTTTCGAAGAATGCCTGGCCTTTTATGATATTTTCACAGAACTTCTCATGCTTTCCTGACCAGCCGAATTTTGTCTCATCATATAGTCTTTCCCAAACATCTTCAAAGGAAAGCTGTTGAATCACTTCATATTGTTCAGGTTTCCATTCAGTGAACCAGTAGCGCACTTCAGCTACATTTTTTGAAGAGTTCAACTGGTCCATCGCCATGAACAACAACTGCTTCAATTGTCTTTCCTTCCGGGTCAATCCCCTCATTAAATCTGGTGATGGCGATAAGATATGGAAATCCTTCAGAGCAGTTTGGTCATTGAACCCATACTGAATCGTATCCTGATTTTCAATCATTTCATAAACTAGCTGTTCCTGTCTCGGAATCAGGCGGCTTTTGCGAATCGGGATATTGTAACCGATGGTGTCCACAGCAAGAATTCCTGTTCCATCAGAAACAACGAAACAATAATCAAGCTGCGTACGTTCATGGTTCTTCCTCAAGTATGCCTTGCGGAAAATGTCATCCAGAAGCTGTTGAGGCAACTCTGATAAATCGTTCTCAATGTAATTAAATAACAGATGGTCAATTTTCAGCAGCGGCACCTGGTCAAGGAGCTCTACTCCATCGTCCTTGCGCCACTCATGAAAGTGGCAGACATTATAGCCGTTCTCTTCCCCTTCGAACCAGTTTACCCAGACATCATGAAGATACAACATGATTTATAACCCCTCACTTCAAGAAACTGTTTGTCCATCAGTATGGGCAGCACTAAGTAAAATTATTCCTTAAAAGGAAGATCAATTTTCCTCATGATTATGCGGCCAGTATATACTTAACCAAATGATGCTAATTCCTGCAGGAAGAAAGTAACACTCCACCCTCCGCGATATAAAGGCTAAATATTCATCTACTCCGTGCCCAGCAGTAATCAAATTCAAATATGCGATTGTGCTGATCCCCCCCGAAACAGCCAAACCAAAACCAATCGTCAAAACAAACAACCTAAAAATCATCAAATTGGCTCTTTTCACAATTGACATTCAGATCATGCAACCTACTCACCCCTGCCTGTCCATTTTTATCATATATATGAAGGAAGTTGGTTACGAAGTACTTTATGTTACTTCATATTTGGGATTTAGGAATATATTAAGGTTTTAAGGAATATCTGACTAATTCTAAGGAATAAAATCAGATTCTAAGGAATATCCGGGTCAAACTCAGGAATATATCAAGATTTTCAGGATTATCCCTTCTTTGTCAAAAAATCATCACAATAAACAATAGGAGTTAACAGCATTTTGGAGAATTATCTCCTATAAAATAAGAAAAGGAGTGATGAATTTGTTTTATAAAGACAGAGACATACCTTATAAATTGAAAGCTGAGGAGGCTTTAATGCGCCGGCTCAATGTAAATCACTCTAAGCTGCCCGTAATTGAAGAGGAATACAGAAAGAAACTGGCGGGAATAAGAGGTGAAAAAGAACTTGATTACCATTTATCGTGTCTTACTAATAACTACCTAATCATCAATGACCTCAGGTTACAGCAAGGAGCCCACTTCTTTCAAATCGACTCCCTCCTGATTTCCCCCAAAGTCTCCTTTATAATTGATTCCAAGAATATTGCCGGAACAATTATTTTTGACCATGAATTCAATCAGTGCATACGGATCTTTAACGAAAAAGAAGAAGGAATCCGTGATCCCTTCACCCAGGTACAAAGACATATCAGATTATTATCACAGTGGCTTGATGAACATAAACTGCCAGCATTAAACCTCGAATATCTTGTTGCCATTTCAAGGCCTTCAACCATTATAAAATCCAAAGGAACTAACTCCTACAGTAACTTTCGAGTTGTGCATGCTGCCCACCTAATATCGAGGATTAGCGATTTAGAAAAAAGTTACCCAAAGGATCTTACCTCTATAAAAGAGATCAAAAAAATAGCAAAACAACTGGTGAAATATCATGTTCCCCATAAACCAAATATATTAGATACATATTCAATCCACCCCAATGATGTGAAAAATGGGGTCCAATGCCCCCAATGCCATGCCATTCCTATGGATAAAGTCTATGGCAGCTGGTATTGCCCTCTTTGCCAAACTTCTTCTAAAACAGCCCACATTCCTGCATTAAGTGATTATTACTTCCTCTATGGCAGCACCATTACACTCAGCCAATTTTCTGATTTTTTATTGTTGCCAAAATCAAAAAGTAAATCTGCCTCGTCTTTTTTGATTTCACTCAACCTGCCCTGCTCAGGCTCTAAAAAGGGGAGGGTTTATGACCTCACCTCTCTGATCGAAAAATAGCCAAAATAAAAAATCTACCTGTGTATGGTAGATTTTTTAACGGCGTGATCTTGGATTCAATGCGTCCTTCAGGCCTTCACCTACGAAGTTGATGGACAAAATCGTCAGTGTGATGGCAAGGGCTGGCGGGATCCAAATCCACGGCTTTCCTTGTAATACGTCTGGTTCATTTGCGAATGCAAGCATGTTGCCCCAGCTTGGGATTTCAGATGGAACACCAAATCCGAGGAAGCTTAGTCCTGTTTCTGCGACAATCATGGAAGCAAACAAGATTGTTGCTTGCACGATGATAGTAGAAAGGACGTTTGGAAGCAGATGCTTTGTTATGACTTTAAATGGTGAACATCCGATGGAAATCGCAGCAAGAATGTATTCATTCTCTTTTTCAGCCAAAATCTTGCTTCGGACAATACGTGCTACCCCGCCCCAGCTCAGCAAGCTGATAACCATGATCAGGATAACAAGACCATTGATTTTACCATAGAAAATTGTAGCCAATACGATAACGAATACCAGGAACGGGAAGTTCAGGACAAAGTCTGTAAAACGCATCAGCATGCTGTCCACGATTCCGCCGAAGTATCCAGCGATTGAACCTACAATTGTTCCAAAGATGATAACGAATAGTGTACAGCTAATTCCGACTAAAAGTGATACCCTTCCGCCATACAATAATCTCGTGAAAACGTCCCGGCCATTTTTATCCGTTCCCAGCCAGTGCTCTGCGGATGGCTTAAGGGACATTTGACTGATATTGATTTTAGTGATATCGATCGTAGTGATGTATGGAGCCAGGAAAGAGACAACGGTAACGATGATCAAAAAGATCAGACTTGTCATCGCAAGCTTGTTCTTAATGAACTTCTTGCGAGCAATGGCCCAAGGAGACAAGCCTTTTTCCGGCTTCAGGTTTATCTGTGTATTTTTTGCTGTAGAAACTTCCATAGCCATCCTCCTTAATCCAGCCTGATCCTTGGATCAACAATTCCATATAGTATGTCTGCAACCAGGTTTCCAAACAAAGTCAAGAATGAGAACATCATGGTCAAGGTCATGAGGACTGGATAGTCTCTTTGACTGACAGAGTTCAAGAATAATTGACCTATTCCAGGATAAGTGAAGATCGTCTCGGTGATGATTGCACCGCCAACGAGTGCTACGATATCAAATCCAAGGAAGGTAATCAGCGGGATGATTGAGTTACGTAAGATGTGCTGATTGTAGATTTTCTTTTCAGGTGTTCCTTTGGCTCTTGCCGTTCTTACAAAGTCCTTACGGCTGTTTTCTATAATGTCATTACGCAGGAATTGCGTATAGCTTGCAGTACTCAATAGACCTAAAACTAGTGCTGGTAAAAATACATGGTGTAGTCTGCTTAACCAATATGCAGCTGTTCCTTCTGTCGTGGATATATCAACCGATCCATTCGAAGGGAACCAGCCTAAGTTGAATGAAAAGAAATAGATTGCGAACACACCCGCAACGAATGAAGGCAGTGCCAACCCTATATAGTTTGCGGTGCCTATGACGTTGTCGCCGATTGTATACGGCTTTCTGCCGGCATAAATACCCATGATAAACGCTAGAATATAAGTGATTAGAATACTGGAGAAACCTAGAAAAATAGTGTTAGGCAAACGTTCACCAATGATTTCACTCGCCGGGATTTTATAGCGGGTCGATTTCCCGAAATCACCCTGCATGAAGTTTGAAATCCATGTGAAATACTGAATGTGGATTGGGTCATTGTAACCCAGCTTCTCGCGCATCTCTTCTATGTATGCCGGATCCGTGTTGTTCGGATCGATCTCCCCACTGAGTGAGTCCCCTGGCATAAGTTTCGCCAGGGAAAACACTACGATGGAGATAAGGAAAAGCATAGGAATCATTCCGAGTATGCGTCGTAAACTGTACTTAAGCATATGCATTCTCCTTAACTGAATAGGTGGTGCTCAATATTTATTGCTTGATCCACCATTCATGAGGTGAGTTAGAACCAGAAACGTCGAACTTAACGCCTTGAACACGCTTAGAAACAGCCATAACTTCTTCTAGTTCAAGGATTGGAAGTGCTGGTACTTCTTCGTTGAAAATCTTCTGCCAGTCAGCATATAGCTGCTTACGCTTTTCAGTGTCAGTTCCTACAACTTCTAGGTCAACAGCATCTTCAAGAAGCTTTTGAGCGTCGTCATTTACCCAGCGAGGATAGTTCCATACAGATTCAATGCCCCAAAGTGGCAGTGGATCCGGATCAGCGCCAGTTCCCCATCCGCCGTAGAATACTTCTAGAGCTGGGTCATCTTTTTCAAGTTGATCGTAGTAAAGGTTAACATCTGTCATTTGAAGCTCAGATTTCAAGCCAACTTCTTCCCAGTACTGAGTCATAGCTTTAGCACGTGCTTCGAAAGTTGGGTTGCCAGTTGCGTAGTGAGAGAACTTAACAGTGAACTTCTCGCCCTTTGGATCTTCACGGAAGCCGTCTCCGTCCTTATCAACATAACCAGCTTTATCAAGGATTTCTTTCGCTTTTTCTGGATCATATTCGTATTGGATCGGCATATCTTCGTTAGGTGCTGCAATCCAGTGAGAAGATGGGATTGGACGGTTAAGCGGCTTGCCTAATCCGCTGAAGAATGCATCTGTCCACGCTTGGCGGTCAATTGCAAACAGCATAGCCTGACGCAATTCTTTGCTTGCGTACTTATCCTTGTCCATTACGTTTTTCTTGCCATCATATTTACCAAGTTTGAAACCAATATAGTAGTAAGATAAGCCAGGATATTTTACTACTTCAACATTGTCAAGCGCTTCAATTTCTGGAAGAACTGTTGGGTGGAATGGAGTCATGTCAAGTGTTCCATTCTTGAGTTCACCAGTTGTAAGTGAAGTATCGATAACTTTAACAATGATTTTTTCGATATGCGGCTTGCCTTTCCAGTAGTCTTCATTACGAGTAAGCTCTACTGATTCACCAGGGATAACCTTTGTCACTTTGTAAGCACCTGTTCCGACAGGCTTAGTGCGGACCTGCTCAGAAGCAGCCATGTCCTTAGGATCGATTCCTTCGAATTCCTTGCGAGAAAGCGGGTAAGCCCAAACATTTTCAAGGTTGTTTACGCGAGCCTTGTCAAAAGTGATTTTCAAAGTATAGTCATCAACTACTTCAAGACCTGAGATTTTGTCAGCCTTGCCTTCGTTGTAATCCTTAGCACCTTCGATTGTGTTAACGTTAGACCAGCGCTGGTGTTCTCCACCAAGTTTAGCGATCGTTTCAAGAGCGAATACCCAGTCATTAACTGTTAGTTCTTCGCCATTGTGCCATTTTACGCCTTTTTCAAATGTGAATGTGAAAACTTTATTGTCATCAGTTTTCCAGCTGGCAATGTTTGGCTCAGCCTTAAGGTTTTCATCATAGTCGATCAATGGATCATCGAAGAATGCGATGATGTCATCGTCTCCGTCAGCATCATAGAAGTTCCAGTTCAAAAGGCCTTTGAACTCAGAGCTTAGAGCGTAAGTCAATGTACCGCCATCCTGTGGCTTTCCTTCTTCAGCAGTGCCTTTTTCTCCGTCTTTCGGATCAGCAGTCGTCTTTTCTTTTTCTCCTCCGCTGCACGCAGCAAGGAATGTTGATAAAACCAGTACTAGCATAGCTAGCCAAAGCAATGGTTTCTTCATGGTTTTCCCCCCGTTTTTCTTTTATTTTTTGTAAAAATTATGCCCTAGTAAAGGTGGCAAGCAACTCGGTGTCCTGGCTTCACCTCCTTTAAAGCTGGCTTCACTTGGGAACACTCTGCCATCGCAGCCGGGCAGCGCGGATGGAATGGGCATCCTGTCGGCGGGTTCAGTGGACTTGGCACATCCCCCTCAAGGACGATCCTTTCTTTTTTCCTGCGCGGGTCTGGCATTGGAATGGCTGAGATCAAAGCCTGTGTATATGGGTGGAGCGGCTCAGCATACATGCTGTTGCGGTCAGCAATTTCAACCATATTGCCGAGATACATTACGCCGATCCGGTCACTCATATGTTTAACGACACTAAGGTCATGAGCGATAAATAAGAAAGTAAGATCAAATTCCTTCTGAAGTTCTTTCAAAAGATTGAGAACCTGGGATTGTACAGAAACGTCCAGGGCTGATACCGGCTCATCCGCAATGATGAGTTTCGGTCTTAACGCAAGCGCTCTGGCAATGCCGATCCTTTGTCTTTGTCCGCCGGAAAATTCGTGGGCGTATTTATAATAAGCATCTTCAGGAAGACCTACTTTGTTCAATAAATCCATTACCTCATCCTTCAAGTCCTTCATGCTGACATTCTTGAAGTTCCTGATTGGTTCGGAAACGATGTCGCCCACCATTTGCATCGGATTCAGCGAAGCATATGGATCTTGGAACACCATTTGGATGTCCTGGCGGATTGCCTGGAGAGTTTTGCCTCTCAGTTTGGTGATATCCTTTCCTTCAAAAAGGATTTCTCCTTCTGTAGCATTCAACAGGCGGATGATTGTCCTTCCTGTTGTTGATTTGCCGCAGCCTGATTCTCCAACGAGTCCAAGTGTTTCACCCTTCTTGATTTCGAATGATACATTATCGACTGCCTTGACGTTGCCGATTGTACGTCTGAAGAAACCGCCTTTTACAGGATAGTAGGTTTTAAGATTCTTAATTTCCAGCAAATTCTCTTTTTCTACTATAGTTGTATTGCTCATTATGCCTTGACTCCTTCTTTTGGCATACTTGCTTCATATAGAATGCACGCCACTTCATGACCTTGTTCAACCTCTCCAAGCTGTGGAGTGATGCTTGTACACTCTGGCATTGCTTTTGGGCAGCGGTTTGCAAAACGGCAACCGGTTGCAGGCATATTCTTAAGTGATGGGACAATTCCCTTGATTGAGCTTAATTCTTCTTTATCCTCATCCATTTTTGGAATAGCGCCCATCATCAGTTCAGTGTATGGATGCTTAGGGTTATAGAACAGTGTGTCAACATCTGCACGTTCAACGATCCTGCCCGCATACATAACGATAACCTCATCACACATTTCTGCGACGACGCCAAGATCGTGTGTGATCATAATGACGGACATATCATTTACTTCCTGGATGCTTTTGAGCAAGTCAAGAATCTGCGCCTGGACAGTTACATCCAATGCCGTAGTAGGCTCGTCCGCAATCAAAAGCTTAGGCTGGTTGGCAATCGCCATGGCGATCATGACCCTTTGTCTCATACCGCCGGACAATTGATGCGGATACTCATCAACAATCTTTTCCGGGCGTGAAATGCCGACGCTCTTCAATAATGCTACACTCTTCTGCCTTGCTTCTGCTTTCGAAATTTTTGTATGGTTGAACAGGACTTCCTGCAGCTGGAATCCTATCGTGAAAACTGGATTCATCGAAGTCATTGGTTCCTGGAAGATCATCGAAATATCACGGCCGCGGATTTTATTCATTTCTTTTTCTGACATCTTTTCAAGATGAACGCCTTCAAACACAATTTCGCCGCCGCGGATTTTGCCAACTCCTTTTGGAAGAAGCTGCATGACCGAAAGACTCATTACCGATTTCCCGCACCCTGATTCGCCAACAACCCCGACAATCTGTCTTGGTTTGACAGCAAAACTTACCTTATCTACAGCGTTATAATACTCACCATCAATATTAAATGCTGTTTCAAGGTTCTTGACCTCTAGCAAAGGTGCTTCGTTATGTATTGAATAGTTGCTCATTAGGACACCTTCTCACATTTAAATAATAAAATATTCTGCATATTCGATATATTTTAATAAAATGTTATTACAGTTTTATTACATTTGCAATACTTATTTTTCAATTGGGAAATTTATTACTTTTCAAAATTAATAAAAAACCCTAAAGTAGCAGGGTTTTTTATAGTTAAATTAAATGTTAAAATTTTAGCAACTTTGTAAATTCATTTGCAGGAGAATAGAAGGATGCTTTTTCAGTAAAATTTCCCAGCTGCTTATATTGTTTTACAATTTCATAGCCCATGGCATAACCGAGGAGCCTTGGTTTGCTCCCCAACCCGAATAAAATTTGATCATGTTCACGGTCATTTCGGGTAAGTGACAGTTTTTTTTTAATCTCTTCGTCCCAAAATCCCGCTAATGTTTTTGTCGAATATCGCCTGCTCCAATCGCCTGTATATTCCTCACCGCAATAAGTGGCGACCGCATGCTCTGCCAGCCCTTCCAAAATGATTGAATCAAGCAGGGTATAATCAGCAGGACTTTTCTTTTGTGCCCGCATCCTGCATACATGATGATATTCATGAACAAATAATGCTTCAAGTTCTTTTTCGTCTTCCAACGGAGTCAGGAAAATAAACATTTTATCAATAAAAGACAAGCCAGACTTCCCTTTGCCTTCTTTCATCAGCCTTGAATTGGAGACATCCATGGGAAAAATGAAAATCGGAATATCTGGACCTTTCCATTTCCGTTGGTATTTACGAAAAATCTTTTCAGTTGCTGACCAGAATTTTTCTGATTTTAGTTCCTCAAAAATCTTTTTGCTCCTTCGCTCCGGCTTGTACATGCCAAAGTTCTTTAAATAACTGTATACTTTTTTCGCATCAGCATCACCTTCAAAAAAAGCAAGCAGTTGTTCACATATAACCTGAGGCCTGTTGAAATCTGTTTCCAACCATTCATCCGTCCTGACTACCCCATCTTACTCCCTCCGAAGAAATCAACTTTACAGCTATACTATGAAGACCACAGCCAGCTGTTCTAGAATTCGTCTATTTCGGTGTGAAAATTTTCCCAACAAAAAAACCAGGGTAATCCTGGCTCTGCTAACACTTGCAAATAATTGTAGTTGTACTTATTTTCTTAAACTATTCATTAATCTTCGGATCTAACGCATCTCTCAGTCCATCCCCGACAAAGTTGAAGCAAATGACAGTGAGAAGAATCATTAATCCCGGTGCAAGCGGGTACCACCATGATTTTAAGAGGATTGTGAAGTTCTGTGCGTCCTGGAGCATATTCCCCCAGCTTGCATGCGGCGGCTGAATGCCCAGGCCCAAATAGCTCAATCCCGATTCGGCCAGGATAACATAACCTACTGACAATGTGGCCGAGACGATGATTGGTCCCATGGCATTCGGCAGGATATGGGAGAAAATGATTGAAGGCGTTTTTGTTCCAATCGTTTTGGATGCAAGTACAAACTCTCTCGACCTTAACGAAAGGAATTCACCTCTTACCAATCGGGCGGTAGTTGTCCACCCTAATAGCGCGAAGATCAGAATCAGCTTATCTACTCCCGGCTTGAAGATCGTGACCAATGTAATCAATAAGAATATGGATGGAATCGAAAGGATGATATCGACGAATCTCATGATCATCGCATCAACAATCCCCCCTACATAGCCTGCTACTGCTCCAAGGAAGGTTCCGATTGTAATCGATCCAAGCACTGAGGCGAAACCGACCAATAAAGAGATCCTGGCTCCAAATAATAGTCTTGAAAAAACATCCCTGCCAAACCTGTCTGTCCCAAGCCAGTGCTCACTGTTCGGCGCCTGCAGTTTTAGCAGCAGGTTTTGTTTGGAAGGTGAAAACGGGGCGATCACTGGCGCTAAGAGTGCAGCAGTTATGATGGCGATCAGGAAAATGCCGCCAAAAATGGCTAGCTTGTTTTTCATGAACTTCCTGACAATGATCCCAAGCATTGTATCATGCGAGGTGTTGACACCGTGCATTTCCAGACTGCCAGATTTATTTCCAGCTAGATTTGTATTTGCCATGTTTACCTCCCCTTAATACTCGATCCTTGGATCAAAAATTGCGTACAGGATATCGGCGATCAAATTCCCAATGACGACAAACACTGCCGAGATGACGGTGAGCCCCATAATCACCGGGTAATCCCGCTGGAATGCAGAATCCACGAATAACAAGCCAATCCCTGGCCAGGTAAAGATTTTTTCAACAATGACAGCTCCCCCAATGAAGGAAGGAATCATCAGGCCAAAAATGGTGATGACTGGGATCAGGCCATTTCGAAGCCCGTGTTTGTAGATGACTTTGTTTTCCTTGAAGCCCTTTGCTCTCGCAGTCCTCATATAATCCTGCTTGATCACTTCCATCATGCTAGACCTGGTATAACGTGTCAGCCCTGCCATATCGGCAGCGGCTAAAACAAATGCTGGCATGATTAAGTGGTGGATCCTGTCCCATAGACTGAAAGGAGCATTCAGGGTTGCGACCCCTCCTGTCGGGAACCAATTATTCTGGACGGCAAAAACCATGATCAGGATCAAGCCGAGGAAAAAGTTTGGTGTTGCGACGCCGAGGAATGATGTAATGGTCACTGAATAGTCGAGCTTTGAATACGGTCTGGTTGCCGATATGACTCCAAATGGAATTGAAATCAACAATGCCAGCAATGTCGAAACGACCATTAATAAAATGGTATTCGGCATCCTGTTCATGATCATTTCTATGACAGGAACACCTTTGCGGATCAGTGAAGTACCAAAGTCACCTTGAAGCATGGCTCCCAGCCATTTCAAATACTGGATATGAATAGGGTCATTAAGACCGTATCTTTCCATGAACCTGGCCTTGTCCTCAGGGCTGATGGTCGGATCCATCATCAAGCTGGCAGGATCCCCGGGGGCCAGCTTCATGATGGCAAAAGAGACAATCGTAATGCCCAGCAGCAAAGGAATGGCCATCAGTATTCGGCGAATGATATAAGATAGCATGGCAATTCTCCTTTAAAAATTAAGAGATTATAAGAAAAGCGCAAGCGCCTTGGTCTGCCCCGACAAGCGCTGGAGGGCCGATCAGTGAAGTCGTTCTTTGACTTCATTGGGCGGACCGAAGCGACTCGAGGGGCAAGGCGCTGGAGCTGGACAATGAAAAGTGCAAGCGCCTTGGTCTGCCCCGACAAGCGCTGCCCGCCTAAAAACGCCACGTCCTGTGGCTGGCGGGTCTAGCACCTCGTGTGCCACGGAGGGCCGACCACTGAAGTCGTTCTTTGACTTCATTGGGCGGAAGAAAACGCCTCGGTAACTGGCGGCACTTAAAATCTGAAAGGGAAGGGACACTCCCTTCCCCCCCATCCTGATCCTATTTTTTCAGCCACCACTTGGAGATTTCATAAAAATCATCCTTCGCGTGGAATACATAGCCTTCCAGATTCGCAGGCATGACCCTGTGTACATTTGGATAGTACAGGAATGTGTATGGCTGGTCTTCTGCCAGCATCTTATAAATTTCGGCATACGCTGCTTTGTACTCATCCTGGTCAAGGATTTGCTTCGCTTCTTCCATCAGCTTATCTGCCTCAGGGTTTGAGTACCAGACGAAGTTCAAGCCTTCTTTCATCTGGCTAGAGTGGAAAATATCATACTGATCCGGGAATGTTGACAGACTCCATCCAAGTACAAGTGCGTCGTAATTCCAGTTTGGCGCAGAAATTTGCTCGATGAATGCGCTCCATTCAACAATTTCCGGCTTGGCTTCGATTCCGACTTCCTTCAGCTGCTCTTGTAGAACCACGACAATATCTTCCCTTACTTTGTTACCCTGGTTTGTTTTTACCGTGAAAGAGAATTTCTTGCCGTCCTTATCGAGGATTCCATCACCATCCGTGTCCTTCCAGCCAGCTTCGGCTAGTAATGATTTTGCTTTCTCGACGTCATATCCAAATTTCGGAACATCGTCATTGTATGCAAATGAAAGTGGGCTCTCTGGAACATCAGCGACTTTACCGTCACCGTTCATGACAGAATTTACGATTGCTTCCCTGTCGATTGCGTGTGTAATTGCCTGTCGGACTTTTTTATCTTTGAACAGATCATTCTTCTGGTTGTATCCCAGATATGTGTAGGAAAGAGCAAGGCCTGACTCAACCTTCACACCAGGGAATGACTTGACTGTTTCAATATCAGTTCCAGGAACACCAGCTGCAAAATGAATATCTCCAGCCTGGATTTGCGCGATCATGGCATCCATATCAGGAACGATTTTATAGGTGAGCGTATCAAGGTATGGACGGCCTTTGAAGTAATCATCGAAGGCTTCAACCTTTACATACTCTCCGTCTTTCCATTCAACGAATTTGAATGGACCAGTACCAATTGGACTTTTCGTATTGAATTCATGCTCACCAAGTTCGGCAACCGGTACATCTTTCAGGATGTGTTCTGGCAGGATATAGTAGCTCAGTGAAACCGGATAGAAAGAAGCATCTTTCTTGCTCAGTTTGAACTCGACCGTATAATCATCAATTTTTTTGACGGATTCCATTGATTCGAAAGCTGATCCGCGCTCGCCGTTATAATCCGGGTTTTTCGGGATGCTGAACGTGAACACTACATCATCAGCAGTGAACTCTTCTCCGTCGTGCCATTTAATGCCCTTTTTCAATTTCGCTGTAAAGGTCAGGCCATCGTCAGAGATATCGATCGACTCTGCCATGCTCATAGTCGGATTGAATTCAGTATCCGATGACACCAGGCTGTCATAAATGAAACCTTCAATGTCCGAACTGGATGTATCAGTTGAATAAAGTGGGTTGAAGACGGTCGGCGCACCAGTGGAACCAATGATCAAATCCCCGCCCTGCTGCGGTCCTGAAGCTTCCTCTTCTTTCTTGCCATCATCTCCAGGAGTTTCTTTAGGATCCTCAGCTGAATTTCCTGTACATGCAGTCAGGAAAATCGACAGGATCAGGGTAAGACTGATTAATAACCATGAAGCTTTTCTTAATTTCACATCATTTCCCCCTTAAATTTTTACTGATTTTCTAGATAAGCAGAAAGGTATACCTATCTCCCCCCTTCAGTTTCTGCAGCTGCCCTATGTATATAGATGGCAGGCAACAAAATGGTTGTTCTTGACTTCTTTGAATTCAGGATCCACTTGTCTGCAAAGGTCAAATGCAGCTGGACACCTTGTATGGAATACACACCCTTTGGGCGGATTCGATGGACTCGGAAGCTCGCCTTTCAAGATGATGCGCTCACGTTTCATGACACCTTTCTTTCTAGGAACCGGAACAGCTGACAAGAGTGCCTGTGTATATGGATGCAGCGGTTCTGCATACAGGTCTTTTTTTGCAGCGAGTTCCATCATTTTTCCTAGATACATGACACCAACCCTGTCACTAATATGTCTGACAACACTTAGGTCATGGGAGATAAAAATATAAGTAAGCCCAAATTCCTCCTGAAGGTCTTCCATCAGATTAATGATTTGTGCCTGAATGGAAACATCCAGGGCAGAAACAGCTTCATCGGCTATAATCAATTCCGGGTTCAATGCCAGTGTTCGGGCTATTCCAATTCTCTGGCGCTGCCCCCCGGAAAATTCATGGGGATAACGATTGATAAACGAAGCATTTAGTCCTACCTTTTCCAATAAGCTCTCAACATGAATGTCCCTCTCTTTGCTCTTATACAATTGATGGGTATCAAGAGGCTCCCTGATGATTGATCTCAATGTTTTTCTCGGATTAAGCGAAGCGAATGGATCCTGGAAGATCATTTGTATATTTTTGCGTACATCCCTTCTCAGGTCACTCTCCGAAAGATGGGAGATATCCTTGCCGTTGAAAATGATTTTTCCATTGGTAGGTTCATAGAGCCTTATAATCGTCCTGCCGACAGTAGATTTTCCACAGCCTGATTCTCCTACAATTCCAAGAGTCTCTCCTTTATTCACCTTCAAATTTATTCCGTCAACCGCTTTAATATGACCAACTGTCTTTTGGAATAGTCCTGCTTTAATAGGAAAGTGCTTTTTTAAATCTTGTAATTCAAGCAAGGTTTCGGAGCTATCTTGTTTTGATTTGTTTTCCAGTGATTCCTTGGCTGCAATCATTTCTCCACCTCCTTGCTTTCATGTAAAAAGCACCTTACAGACCGTGTGCTATATTTCCTCACAAGACTTGGCATTTCACTGAAACAGCGGTCAAAGGCATGTGGGCATCGAGGAGCAAAACGGCAGCCTTTTGGCAGATTCTCGGGTGAAGGTACATTTCCTTCTATTGACACAAGCCGGGCATGGTCCTCGTCTACCGACGGGATGGAACCCATCAGGCCCTCAGTGTAAGGATGCAGTGGATTTTCAAACAGGTCCTCCACGATTGCTTGCTCCACAACCTGGCCCGCGTACATGACGACAACCCGGTCTGCGATTTCGGAAACCACTCCAAGGTCATGGGTAATGATCAGGATCGAGGTATTGAATTTTGTGCTCAAATCCTTCATCAGATCCAGGATCTGCGCCTGGATTGTCACGTCCAAAGCTGTAGTTGGCTCATCCGCAATCAAAAGCTTTGGGTTGCAGCTCATGGCCATCGCAATCATCACCCGCTGGCGCATTCCTCCCGAAAGCCGGTGGGGATAATCATTGATAATTTCCTTCGCTCGTGAAAAGCCAACGAGTTCCAGCATCTCGATGGCTTTTTGCTTCGCCATTGCCTGATTCAATCCCTGATGGTATGTCAGGACTTCGGTTATTTGTTCACCGATGGTAAGCACAGGATTCAGTGAAGTCATCGGTTCCTGAAAAATCATCGAAATGTCATTGCCTCGGATTTTGCACATTTCGTCCTCTGTGGCCATCACAAGGTCCCGCCCATCAAAATGGATCTGCCCGTCCACAATTTCCCCGGGCGGGCTAGGAATCAATCGCATGATTGATAGAGATGTAATGCTTTTGCCGGATCCCGATTCTCCCACCAAAGCGACAGTTTCCCCTTTATTGATGACAAGGTCCACTCCGTCCACAGCAGGAATCACTGTCTTTTTTCTTTTAAAATAGGTTTTTAGGTTCTTTAGCTCCAATAAGGCTGTCACGTTTCTTGCACACCGCCCATCCCAAGAAATTAATAGTAAAAGAAGACACTATCGGCCTGAATAAAACATTCTGATAATTATTAATTATTAGGAACATGGTCCTTTTATTACACTTTCATTACTTTTTTTGAAAGGATCTTTTGATAGCAATGCTGCTTTCTTCATGAAACTAAAGAGTATTGAGGCAAATTCTAGTATGAGGGGAAGAAGTTTTATAAGAGTGTAATTAGCCCCTAAATGGAATTCTCATGGGCATAGGAGGTACGGAATGGATTCATCGACAAAAAAAAGCAGAAACCCTGCCGAAAGGGTTCCTGCTTCTATTACGAAGGACTTTTACCGATATCATTAAGCTTCGTATTTTCTGAAAGCAATTGTCGCGTTGTGACCGCCAAAACCGAGCGAATTGCTGATTGCTGCGTTTACTTGCTGGCTGCGTGCTTCGTTTGGAACATAATCAAGATCACATTCAGGATCTGGATTTTCAAGATTGATTGTTGGAGGCAAAATTCCTTCTTTCAATGCAAGTACGGTGAAGATTGCCTCAATTCCTCCTGCTGCTCCAAGCAAGTGGCCTGTCATCGATTTTGTTGAACTGACTGCCAGTTTATATGCCTGCTCGCCAAAGACTGTCTTGATCGCCATTGTTTCATATTTATCATTATACTCGGTGCTTGTTCCGTGTGCATTGATATAACCAATTTCTTCTGGTGCAAGCCCTGCATCATCAAGGGCCATTTTCATCGCTCTTGCCCCGCCTTCACCTTCTGGAGCGGGTGCGGTGATATGGTATGCGTCTCCAGTTGCGCCATAGCCGACGATTTCGGCATAGATTTTTGCTCCGCGGGCCAATGCGTGTTCTAATTCCTCAAGAACGACAATTCCAGCGCCTTCACCCATTACAAAGCCATCACGGTTTTTATCGAATGGTCTGCTTGCTTTCTCTGGGTCATGATTGGTCGATAAGGCAGTATTTGCACAGAATCCTGCAAAAGACATTTTTGTTATTGGTGCTTCTGCCCCGCCTGTTACCATAACATCAGCATCACCGCGCTGGATGACCTTAAAAGCATCACCGATTGAGTTTGTCCCCGTCGCACACGCTGTCACTGTACATGAGTTAAAGCCTCTTGCACCAAGAGTGATCGATACCTGTCCTGTTGCCATGTCAGGAATCATCATTGGCACGAAGAAGGGGCTGACCCTGCGGTACCCTCTATTCATGAATGTTTCATGCTGCTGCTCGAATGTCTCCATCCCGCCGATTCCCGATCCGATCCATACACCAACTCGCGGCGCATTCTCATCGGTAATTTCCAGCTCGGCATCTTTTACAGCCATCAGGGATGCGGCAACAGCATAATGTGTGAAGCGATCCATTTTCCTGGCATCTTTCCGGTCTATAAAGTTTTCAACATTGAATTCTTTTACTTCTGCTGCGACCTTTGCCGGAAAATCATCGGCATTTAGCCTTGTGACCGGGCCGATTCCCGATACACCTTCCACAATATTTTTCCAGGTAGTTTCTGCATCATTGCCGAGGGGCGTGACAGCCCCGATTCCAGTAACTACGACTCTGCGTTTCTCCATCATTTATTGCATCTCCTTTATCTGATCTCTTATTTTGATTGAAGTTATTTTAATTATCTACCCCATCGCATGGCAATCGCGCCCCAGGTCAATCCCCCGCCAAAGCCTACCATTACGACTACATCGCCATCCTTGATTTTTCCAGCTTCTAGTTCTTCAAAAAGCGAAATCGGGATTGAAGCGGCAGATGTATTTCCGTACTTATGGACTGTTTTTGACATTTTTTCAGTGGGAAGCTCAAGACGCTGGCGTGCAGACTCCATGATCCTGATATTTGCCTGGTGAGGAATCAGGAAATCTACATCTTCTTTTGAAAGGCCGGCTTTTTCAAGTACATTGATGCTGCTCTCACCCATTTGCCTTACCGCAAACTTGAAAACTTCCCGGCCGTTCATCACAATATAGTCGTCCTGATACAGATACTTTCCGCCGGTTCCGTCAGAACCCAATTCAAACGAAAGTACTCCTTTACCGTCTGACACTGGCCCCATCACTACAGCACCGGCACCATCACCAAAAAGTACAGCTGTATTCCGATCATTCCAGTCAGTGATCTTGGATAGTTTCTCAACACCAACTATTAACACGTACTTATACGTACCTGCTTCGATAAACTGCTTTCCGGTTACCATCCCATACATGAATCCGGCGCATGCGGCACTCAAGTCCATTGCTGCAGCCTTTTTCGCACCAAGCTGTTCCTGGAGCATGCATGACACCGTTGGGAAAGGCTGATCCGGCGTAACTGTAGCTACCAGGATCAAGTCTAGTTCTTCAGCAGAAATACCAGCATTTTTGATGGCTTCTGCTGCAGCACGATAGGCTAAATGTGATGTATCCATATCATCATTTGCAATTCTTCTTTCCTCAATCCCCGTCCTTGTGCGGATCCACTCATCCGAAGTGTCCATTTTCTTTTCCAGATCAAGGTTCGTTACTATATTTTCAGGCAAGTACCGCCCAACCCCAATTATCCCTGCATTCATGGGATCCATCTCCTTTATCTTTAGGATTCTGTCTATTTAGCGCAATTTATTGTTATCAATTATTATGACTTGGTACTAATTTTAGCAGATAATCCTCCCTTGCTGCAACTGAAAAATAAGAATTCCACTATTGACCCAGTCCATATGACCAGATTCCTCATAGACTGACAGTGAGGACATTACGTCTGAAAACTGCCAAGTGCCAGCCGCCAGTTTGCACTATATTGATGTACAAAGAGATAGAGAAAGGTGGGACTCAAAATGGAGGATGAAAGAGCTAGAGACCTGTTTGGTTTCAAGCTCAGGAGAAGTGAAGAAGAAGTCGGCGATGAGAAAGGACAGGAATTCGATCATTTCGACCACATCATGTTTGGAGGTCAGAGGAACATAGCCGAAAGCAATGACCAACCAGCAGAGCCTTCTTCCCCTTTAAGCAAGTACCTTGATCAAATTGATTTAGATGAAGTGATGTACCATGTTGATACATTGATCACATCAGCCAGGGAACTAAAGCCCCTTTTGGGCAAAGTAAAGCCTTTTTTTAACCAGATCATTGATAAAAATAAAAGCTGAGGCATGCCTCAGCTTTTATTGTATTCTATTCCTGTGCAGCGTCTGTTTTCCCCAGTTCATATGCTTCGTTCATTACTTTTGTGAACAGGGTGAAAAATGGCTGCAGATTGTCCATTGTCAGCTCGATGCCTGCTTCTTGCAGTTTTTGCTGGGCTTCTGGCAGGTATTTCATGGCGATTTGCATGAATTCCATTGTTTTGTCATTATTTTGCATGTTCTTTGCCTCCTATAGTGTCAAATCATTGATTAGGTAATTTGCCAGTGTTTTTATAAGTATTGATATAAGTATTTAACTTTTTGCGGTACTCTGAATCGACATCAGGGCTGAATTTGCCAAGGGTGATCACACCGTCTTGAAAGTCGAATGATAAATTGCCAGATTCAAGATTGCCGTTATTGTACTTCTCAGCCGTTAATTCATACAAGTCGTCAACATGCTGGACAGTACTCGTCAGAACCGTCGACTCGCCGAAATCGGACTGGTCAGAAATATAGCCAATCACATAGAAGCCGCTGTCCTTCACTTTTTCGATAACGGGAACATTATACCCATCTCCGGCAGGATAAATAACATCCGCTCCCTCGTCCAAAACTTCGTCAAGAACTTCCAGCGCTTTCTTTTGGTCATCCCAGTGGCCAACATAACGGATGTTGACCTTCATATTCTTATTTTCAAAAATGGCCCCATCATAAAATCCTTCGACTTCAGGCTGCCATTCATAAGCTGCAATGATACCGACCTTGCCAGTTTCAGACATATGGCTCGCGACCATACCTCCAAAGAATCCCATAGCATATCCCTCAAAATTCAGACTTGTCGTGTTCTTCTTTCGGGCATCTCCATTAAAACTGATGAAATGGATATCTGGATATTCTTCAGATATCTTATTGAAAAAGGCAGCGTACTCATTGCCATGGCCATAGATCAGGTTCACACCTTTACGGTCGAACTCCTTGACAGCTTCCTCTACAGCTTCTTGGGAATCCATACCTTCCTTGAAAAAAACATCAACACCCAGACGGGTCTGGATTTGCAGAAGACCGCGATATCCCTTTGTCCCCCACACCTGATCATCAATAGTTTCAGGCACCAGCAGGCCGACTTTCTCTACCTTCCCGGATGCAATAGGTTGTCCGCATCCTCCAAGTAAAAGAAGGCTTAACAATATCAGCCCGAAACGTTTCAGCATCCGATGCATCTCCTTTATGCGCCACTGTTCTTATTTTATATGATCCAGCAGTGTTCGCTTTATTAAAATGGAACCGAGTAAAAGAATCTTTTACCATTTTACTCTGTGGAGTATCGTTTGAAAAGTGATTTATGGAAAATCCCTTCAGACTCTGCTGTCGTGTATCCGGTAATATTGCTCCCTTTGTTTCCTCAACCCTTTGCTGACTTCTTCGTTTTTTTTCACTTTTTTGACCTTAACGGCCCCTTTTACCTTTGATTTTGCAAACCGGCTATCAGGAACTGCTGGGTCCTGTCCAAGCAGTTCCCTGGCACACTCTTCCCATCTGTCTGGTTGTCCGCTTGACAGTATAAACCGCCCTTGTTCGCCGGATTCAGCCATTTTCCTAATCAAGTTAACAGCATCATCAATATACAAACAATCCTCGGTCCACTCCCAAGGATCGATTTCGAGGATTTCTCCTCTTTGATTTGAGGCATGATTCATCGCTTTCTGGAAAAAACACTTCTCAGGCTGCCATGGCCCAAAAATAGTCGGCAGATAGATTATCAGGACAGAAGACTTTACACTGTTGGTAAACAGGTCCAATCCAAAATCAGTCTTATTCAGCTTCACATTTTCATGCGCAAAATATGCAGGAAGGAGCAAAACTGTCCGCTGGTTATTATATTGCCGTGACTCAAGTTTAGGTAAAATTGTCTCCAGATAATCTGCTGTGCGATCCTGTTGGAGGAATACTTCAAACATAGTAACAAATAAGTAATCAACAGCTTCATCCGTCTGCCACTCTAATAAACTAATTTCTGAAAAGTTTGCATTCCTGCCAATTTCCAAACGCTTCTCTTCTGTATAATCGTTCTCTTTTTCACCGATAGGATGGATTCCCGCCACTTCAATGCCCATATCGAGCAAATGCCGACAAAGACTATAGCCTATAAAATCGTATACCCCAACAATAGTTGCCCTTTCCATGAAAATTCCTCCTTGCAAATACTCTCTTGTATCCTATGAATCTAATATTGAAAATATTTGCAAGGAGTTATAGGACTTGCTCATGTTTGGACAGAAATTGGACGATTTGGAATCCTATCTGCAGTTTTTTTTCGGGCAGCACGTAACTTATGGTAATCGGCAAACTGTCTTTTTCCCATTCAACGGATAAATGCTTAATGACATTCGATTGTTTATATGCTCTGTTCCCGGACAAAACATGAATGATTTTTACCGGTGTTTCTTTATTGAAGCCTTCGGAACCTGCCTCCTCATCATGAAGTCGCTGATGAAGATTCTCGATACCGGTTTCGTAGGCCGTTTCCAGTTCTGCTATAAGCTTTTTATAAAAAAACTTGTTCTCTTTTTCCTGTTCCATATGGGCAGTTAATGAGAGGATTGGATTGATCAGAACCAGTGATCTGATTTTATTATCGCTGTCGGCTAATAGTTTCAATGCGACGAGTGCCCCCATCCCTTCAGCAACGATATGGAAGGATGGGTTCAATATTTCATTGCGGACAATATGAGTGCACAATCTCTTTGCCAGATCGACAGCCTTCTCACTTCCCCAATGCCTGCCGTATAGATTCGAATAAAAAACAGTATATCCTTCACTTTTCCAAATGTTCAGCATTGAACGTTTACCTTCATTCTGTGTCCAAAAACTGCTTTTTCCATTTACAAAATGTCTTTCGTCTCCAATTGCCAGGATACCGAAACCATTTGGTCTTTCAGGATAATGTATCACGTTCCATTCGGTATCCAGTTTAAAGTTCCGGCTCTCCACCATACCAACCCCTTCCCTATAGATCATTCATATTACTGTATGTTATTTATCAGGAAATGAACGGGAGTTTGCCCATTTTTCTCATTAAACCTTAGAATCTTCATAAATGGCTTTTTCATTTGCCAAACATATCAAATGGCCTGGAATTTCATCTACATCTCTATAATAATTCCTACAGACTGGAAAATCGATTGATTACATGAAAACGCTTTTCATTTTATTTAAATATTATTTATAATTTAGATGGCTTGTGGTAAGATGATAAAAGATTTAATAATGTAAGAGGTGAAAATCGTGAAATATTTCTGGACTTTATTCTGGACATTCCTTCTTGTTCTAATGCTGAATTATGTAGCCGGCGCAATGATTGGCGTTGGATTGGACCTGGCTCAAAGCACGATCCTGGCTGTTTTGGCAACCATAATCATCCTCGTGATTCCTGCAGTCCTTCCTGGCGGTTCCGAAGAGAAGCACGGTCATTAATTAAAGTACATAAAAAAGTCATCCAGCTGGATGACTTTTTTCTTTGTTATTCAACTCGCAACTCAATATCCCCATTTTCAATTCCAATTTCCACCTTGCTTTTCTCTTTTATCCTGCCAGCGATAATTTCTTTTGCAAGTTTGGTTTCCACGCTTCTCTGAATGAATCGCTTCAACGGTCTGGCACCATAGACAGGATCGAAACCATGTTCTGCTAAAAACTCTTTGGCTTCTTCCGTAATATCAAGCTGGATTTGCTGATCTGCCAGTCTTCCCTGCAGAGTTGAAACCAACTTTCCGACGATCATTTTGATTTCTTTCAATGCAAGCGGCTTGAACAAAATGATTTCATCGACACGATTCAGGAATTCAGGACGAAAATGGCTGCGCAGCTGGGACATGACCAGATCCCTTGTTTTAGAAGAGATTTCTTCGGCACCGTCCTGCCGCTCAAGCAGATGGTGTGAACCGATATTGGATGTCATGATGATTACCGTGTTCTTAAAGTCGACTGTTCTTCCCTGCGAATCGGTTACCCTGCCATCATCCAGCATTTGCAGGAGGATATTGAATACTTCTGGATGCGCCTTCTCCACTTCATCGAGAAGGATGACAGAATATGGATTCCTTCTGACAGCCTCTGTCAACTGCCCTCCCTCTTCATACCCGACATATCCTGGTGGAGCTCCGATCAACCTTGAAACAGCATGTTTTTCCATATACTCGGACATATCGATTCGGATGATATGCTCTTCACTGTCGAACAAGGATTGTGCCAGCGTCTTCGCCAACTCCGTTTTACCAACCCCTGTAGGGCCAAGGAAAATAAATGAACCAATCGGCCTGTTTGGATCCTTGATTCCTGCTCTTGCCCGCAGGACTGCATCGGCAACGAGAGATACCGCTTCATCCTGACCTACAACTCGTTCATGCAGGATGCTTTCAAGCTTGAGAAGCTTCTCCCGTTCCCCCTCAACCAGTTTCATGACAGGGATGCCCGTCCAGCGTGAAACGATACCGGCAATTTCTTCTTCGGTTACTTCCTCACGAAGAAGCCTGTCATCTTCATTTTTGCTAACTTCTAATTCAAGCTTTTTCAGTTCTTTTTCGAGAGAAGGAATACGGCCATGCCTTAATTCAGCCGCCTTGTTCAAATCATAATCATTTTCTGCTTTTTCCAGTTCACGGCGCAGTTTTTCCAACATTTCACGTTTTTCCTGAACCTTTTGGATTCCCTCTTTTTCCTGCTGCCATCTTGCCTTCATTCCATTCGCTTTTTCCCGCAAATTCGCGAGTTCCTTACGAAGAATTTCAAGGCGTTCCCGGCTGGCATCATCTTTTTCCTTTGTCAATGCAGCCTCTTCGATTTCCAGCTGCATGACCCTTCTGGTTACCTCATCAAGTTCGGAGGGCATTGAATCAATTTCAGTACGGATCAGTGCACACGCCTCATCAACAAGGTCAATCGCCTTATCAGGCAGGAATCTGTCCGTGATATACCGATCGGATAAGGTGGCAGCGGCAACGAGGGCACGGTCATGGATATTCACTCCATGGTGGATTTCGAACCTTTCTTTCAATCCCCGTAAAATTGAAACTGTATCCTCGACGTCCGGTTCTTGTACCAGTACCTGCTGGAATCTGCGTTCTAATGCGGGGTCTTTTTCAATGTATTTACGATGCTCATCGAGAGTTGTCGCGCCGATGCAGTGTAGTTCCCCGCGGGCAAGCATAGGCTTCAGCATATTGCCTGCATCCATTGCACCTTCTGTCTTCCCAGCCCCTACGATGGTATGGAGTTCATCGATGAACAGCAGGATTTTCCCTTCACTTTTTTTCACTTCATTCAAAACGGCTTTCAATCTCTCTTCGAATTCGCCGCGGAACTTCGCACCAGCAATCAGCGCACTCATATCAAGTGCGAATACCGTCTTATCCTTCAAGCCCTCTGGAACATCTTTACGCACGATCCTTTGTGCTAAACCTTCCACTATAGCTGTCTTGCCGACCCCAGGTTCCCCGATCAGGACTGGATTGTTTTTCGTTTTTCTGGATAAGATCCGGATTACATTGCGTATTTCACCATCCCGGCCGATTACCGGGTCAACCTTACCTGAGCGGACTTCCTCAACTAGGTCACGTCCATATTTTTTTAAAACTTCGTAAGTCGCCTCTGGGTTTTGTGAAGTCACTCTCTGATTCCCCCTAACCTCTTTGATTCTTGCCAGCAGTTTTGCCCTCGTTATGCCTGAATTCCTCAAGGCAGATCCAGCCTCGGAACCTGCAGTTTCGAGTGCTGCCAGGATAACATGTTCTACCGACAGATATTCGTCCTCAAACTGTTTCATTTCCTTTTCGCCTTGTGCCAAAACCTTTTGCAGTGTCGAGGTAATATATAATTTCCCCTGTTCGACGCCGCTTCCTGAAACTTGTGGTTTTTTTGCAAGGGAATTATTTAAGACTTCTTTATAATTTTCCAGATTCATTCCTAAGCCCGTCAATAGGGTAGCGGCCAGGTTACCGTCTTGTCCAAGTATGGAGAGCAACAGATGGGTATCGTCCACTTCCTGGTGATTATGTTGAACAGCCAGGGTCTGGGCTGATACAAATGCCTGCTGTAAGCTTTCCGTCATTCTATTTAAATCCAACCCAATCACTCCTTTGACCTTTTTTGACCTTTATTTCATTATAATAAAATTTTCCATAAAGTAAAGCCATCCGCACTGGATGGCTTTACTGCTTTTATTTAAATTTTGGCATGTATGTCCAGTGGCGATTATGGTTGGAGTTTTCAGGAAAGCGATCCCCAGCTTTTAGCTTGATTTTTTGCGGGTTGTTGACATTGCTGCCTGTTTCGCCGATTTCAATGTAAATACCATTATTAGGTGCCTTTTGTCCGGCACGGAACTGATGACTCTGACCCATCTGCCTTCCTCCTTCATAAGTATTCCGGCTGTAATATTATTTACTTTCTCAACCAAAGTATTAATGCTTATTTTATCCTTTTAAAAAAAAGGGATATGCTGTACATTAGTTTGTATGGGTTAAAAAAACATGGAGGATTAGAAATCATTATGGAGAATTTCTTTGATTTGATCAAATACATACTTTTAGGTTTATTCCAGGGAATTACAGAGCCAATACCCGTGTCTTCAAGCGGCCACCTTGAAATTGCCGAGCATTTTTTCGGGCTTGAAATCAGGGGCATGAGCTTTGCCCTTTTGGTGAACACAGCTTCATTATTTGCGGTATTATTCATTTATCGGGAAGATATCTGGCGATTAATTGTCAATGGACTTGCATATCTTAAGGATAAAGATCCTGAAGCGAAGTCTGACTTTATGTTCATTATCTACCTGATTGTCGGAACGATTCCTGCAGGAGTCATCGGCATCCTTTTTGGCGACTTTATCGAGGGAAATTTAGCTTCAATAAAAACTGTCGGCATTACATTATTGGTGACTGGCTTTGCACTTTGGATGATTCGGAATTTGCGGGGGCGCAAAAGTGACGGTGATTTAAGTTTTAGGGATGCGATTATTGTTGGTCTTGCCCAGGCTGTAGCCCTCATACCAGGAATCAGCCGTTCGGGTGCTACGATTGTTGCCGCAATGGCGCTTGGCATGAAACAGGAAACAGCCTTAAGATATTCCTTCCTGTTATATATTCCTGTCAGTGTCGGCGGCATGATCCTTGGATTTTCGGACATTTTACAAGACCCATTTCTTAAGGATCTGGCATTACCGTATGTATTTGCATTTATTGCTTCACTAATCGCCTCTTACTTTTCATTAAAATGGTTCATGAATATCATGGCCCAGGGAAATCTGAAGTATTTTGCGATTTATTGCTTCATTGCTGGCACAGCAGTGATCCTTTTCTCTTAATTAAGGTAAAAAACCGGCTAACATTTAGCCGGTTTTATTTGTATCTAGTCCTTCAAAATCTCCACCAGCAAAGCTTTTTGGGCGTGAAGTCGATTTCCTGCCTGCTCAAAAATGACTGAGTGCTGACCATCAATGATATCTGCGGCTACTTCTTCTCCTCGATGTGCGGGAAGGCAGTGCATGAAAAGGTAATCATCATTTGCTGCCGTCAGCAATTCAGCATTAACCTGAAAATCTTGAAAGTCCTTCATTCTTTTTTCGTTTTCGCCTTCCTGTCCCATGCTCGTCCAGACATCTGTATAGATGACATCTGCTTCAGCAACAGCTTCTGATGGCGATTCAGTAATGACGAGTTTTGCACCACTCTTTGCTGCAAAGCTCTCACAAAGGGATATAATTTGCGAATCAGGGTAATATCCATTTGGACATGCAAGCGATATGTCGAGACCCACTTTTGTGCAGGCGATCATCAGGGAATGTGCGACATTGTTGCCATCCCCGAAATATGCCAGCTTGAGTCCTTCCAGCTTACCCTTCTTTTCGTATATCGTCATCAGATCGGCCAGCGCCTGGCATGGGTGATATAAATCGGTCAATCCGTTAATGACCGGTATATCGGCATGCTGTGCCAGCTCCTCCACCGATTTATGTGAAAACGTCCTGATCATGATGCCATCCAGGTATTGTGAAAGAACCTGGGCTGTATCGCTTAGCGATTCGCCTCTCCCCAGCTGAAGATCATTGCCATTTAAATATAGAGCGCTGCCTCCAAGCTGAATCATGCCTACTTCGAATGAAACCCGGGTCCGAGTCGAGGATTTATCAAAAATCATTCCAAGGATTTTCCCTTTTAAAGGCTGGTCAAATTGTTTTTTGAGCGTTTTTTCTTTGAGGATCATTGCCTTTTCCAGCAATGCCAGAATCTCATGTTTTTCTATATGGGCAAGAGTTAATAAATCTTTGCCTTTTAGATTGGTATCAAGCTGTTGCAGTGCTGTCATCTTACAATCACTTCCTCATTTTTTTCTGTCAGCCATTCTCCTAGGGATTTTACATTCCAGGATTGCATGGATTGGCTTTCTAAAAAAGCATATAATGTTTCCTTTTGGGTCAAGACGATTTTTCTGTTCTTTACTGCCCACTCCCTTAGAGCGATATCCTCTTTTAAAGTCCCGGGGCAATACAAGGCAGCGATTAAGTTATCTTCAGTTACATGGTCAATATCCACAAGCTGTAAAGAAGGGAATTTGTTTTCCACTTCCGATAAAACCTTCTTATCAGCAATGGCAATGGTACCGTTGACACTCTTTCCATTTAAGGAATGAAAACTTTTATTTATGGCTTCTTGAAAAGAGGCTCCTACACTGATTCCTTCTCCTGTCGATATCATTTGAGGACCTGTTTTGCTGTCAAGCCCTTTTAGTGCAAAGTTCGAAAATACAGGGTGTTTGACACAGATGAAAGGTGCATCAGAATCGAGTTTGATTTCGTCTTTCGACAAAAAGTATTTCCCAAGCAATATTTTTGTCGCTTTTTTCACTAAATCCACTCCGGCTACCTTGCTAACGATCGGCATGGTCCTGCTTGAACGTGGATTGACTTCCAGTAAATACACGTCCTCACCTTTCACAATGAACTGAACATTCATTAACCCCTTATATTTCAAACTGCTCACAATCCTCTTGGCATAATCAGCCATTTTCCGTTTCATTTTTGGCGGGAAGCTCTGGGCAGGGATCATACAAAAACTGTCCCCTGAATGGACTCCTGTCTTCTCGATATGCTCGATGATCGCCGGAATCAGGATATGCTCACCATCCGCCGCAAGGTCAAGCTCTGCCTCACTTGCTTCAAGATACTGATCAACAAGAATCGGGTAATGTATATTTCCTTCTTCCAATACATTATTCAACTCCTGTTGGTTATGAATTATGACCATATTCAACCCGCCAATGACATAAGATGGCCTGATCAGTACTGGGTATCCGAGACGCTCGGCTGCATTCCGCAATTCTTCTTCGTCAGCAGCTGTCTCTCCTTTTACACGCGGAATCTCCAATTTATCAAGCAGTTTGTAAAATTCATCTCTGTCTTCAAATACATCAATTGTCCCGGAGGATGTTCCCAGGAGCTGTACTCCTTCTTCTTCAAGCCCTTTGGCAAGATTTAAAGCCGTCTGTCCGCCGAGCTGAACAATGACTTCATCAATTCCTTCAAGCTCAATCACATTCAAGATATCTTCCAATGCCAATGGCTCAAAATACAGCCTGTCGGAAATCGCAAAATCTGTGCTGACTGTTTCGGGATTGTTATTGATCATGATCGTTTCGATTTCTTCTTCCTTAAGGGCAAAGACGCCGTGAACTGAGCAATAATCAAACTCAATTCCCTGACCGATGCTGATTGGGCCGCTTCCGATGACGAGGACCTTCCGCTTTCCGCTTTTAGCCATCGCCTCATTTTCTCCAAAATAGCTCGAATAAAAATAATTGGATGCTGATTCAAATTCAGCAGCACATGTATCGACCATCTTATATGCAGGCACTATACCTTGCTCTCTTCGCAGTTCCCTGACAGCTTTCTCCGCAACCTTCCAAACTGTTGCCAGATAGGCATCGCTAAAACCTTTTTCTTTTAAAATTCTTAGTTCAGATGGTGTAATGATTTCGATATTGTATCCTTCAATTTCCTTCTCCATTTCAATCAATGATTTGAATTTAGATAGGAAGAACAGATCTATTTTGGTTCTTTCATGGAGAGCCATCATCCTCTCGCCTTTGCGCAGCAGTTCCAGCAAAGCAAATATCCGCTGGTCTGTCTGATTGTCTGCAAGGGTGTATAACTCTTCAACGGAAAGATCCGCAATAGCAGGCAGCTTCAAGTCCAAGGTTTTGATGTTAAGGGACCTGACGGCTTTGATGAATGCACGCTCAAAGTTTCTGTCAATCGCCATCGCTTCCCCGGTTGCCTTCATTTGCGTCCCCAGTGTCCGGTCAATGTGAGGGAATTGTTCGAACGGCCATTTCGGGATTTTCACTACTACATAATCGAGCGCCGGCTCATAGCTGGCGAATGTATTTCCCGTTACCGGGTTCTTGATCTCTGCCAGGTTATATCCAACGGCCAGCTTTGCTGCCATACGGGCAATCGGGTAACCTGTCGCTTTGGATGCGAGCGCTGAAGACCGGCTTACACGCGGATTCACTTCAATCAAGTAGTATTTCTTGCTTTCAGGATCGAGGGCAAACTGGATATTGCAGCCTCCGACAATTCCTAAAGCCGAAATAATTTTAACCGCCGAAGTCCTGAGCATTTGATACTCACGGTCAGTCAGCGTTTGGGAAGGTGCAACGACGATCGAGTCACCTGTATGGATTCCCACTGGATCGATATTTTCCATATTACAAATGGCGATACAAGTTCCAGCTGAATCACGCATCATTTCATATTCAATTTCTTTGAAGCCGGCAATGCTTCTTTCCACCAGGCATTGGTTGATTGGGCTCTCATTCAATCCCCCGGAAACAAGCGCCAGTAATTCATCCATATCATCGGCAATTCCGCCTCCTGTGCCGCCAAGTGTATAGGCTGGACGGACAATCAGCGGAAAACCGATTCTTTCTGCAAAAGCAGCCGCTTCTTCCACCATTTGTACGATTTCGCTTTCCGGCACAGGCTCATTCAGCTTATGCATCAGGCTTCGGAATGCTTCCCTGTCCTCCCCCTGCTTGATGCTCGACACTGAAGTACCAAGTACTTTCACACGGTATTTTTCGAGGATTCCTTGTTCACTCAGCTTAAAAACCAGATTTAGTCCTGCCTGGCCGCCCAGTGTGCCGAGAATGCCATCTGGCCTTTCTTTTTTGATGATATTTTCTACACTTTCCACTGTCATCGGCTCAAAATAGACTGCGTCGGCAAACACATGATCCGTCATGACGGTGGCAGGGTTATTGTTGACAAGTATGACACGGTAGCCTTCCTCTTTCAGAGCGATGCAGGCCTGTGTTCCTGCATAATCAAATTCTGCTGCCTGGCCGATGATAATGGGGCCAGATCCAATGACCAATATTGATTTAATACTTGTATCCTTAGGCATAGCTGACTTCTCTCCGCTTTCTGTATTTGACTGTATTGATGAATTCTTCGAATATGAAGATGCTATCTTCAGGTCCCGGACTTGCTTCTGGATGAAATTGAACGGTAATCAGCGGCAGTTTTTCATGGTAAAGCCCCTCGATGGACTGGTCATTTTTATTAAGGAACCGTATTTTCAAACCTGTATGCTCGATACTATCTTGATCAACCGCATAGCTATGATTTTGTGATGACATGAATACACGGTTTCCCGTCACATCGAATACAGGCTGGTTTGCTCCCCGGTGTCCAAACAGCATTTTTCTCGTATCCCCTCCGAAAGCAAGGGCCGCCAGCTGATGGCCGAGACAGATTCCCAATACCGGATAATATTCAGCCACTTTCCTGATTTCCGGCAGCTGATCAATCAACTCTTTTGGATCTCCTGGTCCATTTGATAAAAGCACCCCATCAGGCTTCAGTGCCGAAATTTGTTCCGCACTATAATCATAGGGAACGATTGTAACAAGGCAGCTTTGTTTAACGAGATAGTCGGCAATCGATTTTTTGAATCCGTAATCGACCAATACGATGTGGGTATTGCCCCTTCCAATCGTCACCGGTGACTGGACTGAAACCTCTTTTACCTTCAGGCTGTCGATGGTGTCGCAGCATACAGTACTTTCACGGCCAGCTGCCAGAACTGCCGGCATCGTGCCATTTTGCCGGATGCTTTTTACAAGCTCACGGGTATCAATATGTTCAAGGACCGGAATATTCCATTTTTCAAGATACTCGGTAAAAGAATGCTGTGCTTCATAATGGTAGGCCTCTTTGGCAGCTTCACAGACAATTACCGCTGCAACATGCGGCTTCTTGCTTTCAAAATCCTCATTATTTATACCGTAATTGCCAATCAGCGGATAAGTGAACACAATGATTTGATTCTTATAGGAAGGATCGGTCAGTACCTCCTGATATCCTGTCATTCCTGTGAAAAACACAATTTCACCGGCGATTCCCTCTTCAGGAAGCGAACCAAGCAGGGATCCCTGATATGTCTTTCCGTCAGCCAGATGCAAATATCCTTTCATTTGTCACCTCTCCAGTTGAATATTTATTTATATTAATAAATTTTTATTCATTTATTTTTAAAAAATATACAGCTCTTAAGCTGTTACGGTTTGCTTTATTAATATTTCTCTTAATACAGATACTGCCTTTTGCAGCACTTCAACAGTTACAATCAGCGGCGGAAGAAGCCTTATCACCTTTTCTCCTGCCGGCAAAGTGATCAATCCCGCCTTCCTCAGCTGGGAGAGATAAGGCTGGGCTGCAACAGTCAATTCTATACCGGCCATCAAGCCAATGCCCCTGATTTCATTTACCACTTCCAAATCGCCAAGTTCCTGGTCAAGCAACTGAAACAAAGTCTCCCCTTTGGCAGATACTTCTTTAAGGAATTCATGCTCGAAGATAATATCCATTACAGCGGAAGCAGCAGCGATACTGATTGGATTCCCTCCGAATGTTGATCCATGGCTTCCCGGGCCAAAATGTTCTGCAAGTATCGCTTTACCGACGGCTGCACCAATTGGCAATCCATTACCAAGCCCTTTTGCAACCGTTATGATATCGGGTGAGATCCCAAAGTGCTGAAAGGCGAAGGGCTTTCCTGTACGCCCGATTCCCGTTTGGATTTCATCGACAATAAGCAGCACCCCGTTTTCTGTGCAGAGTTTGCCTGCCTCTTTAATAAACTCTTCATTAACGACATGTATTCCGCCTTCACCCTGAACAATTTCAATCATGACGGCTGCTGTATCGGAATCAATTTCATTTTTTAGAGCTTCCAGGTCATTGAATGGCAAGTGAACAAAGGTTTCGAGCATACTCCCGAATCCATGCTTGATTTTTTCCTGCCCTGTCGCCGCCATGCCAGCAAACGTACGCCCATGGAAGGATTGCAGGAACGTAATGATCTTCTTCCTGCCGGTTGCTTTTCTCGCCAGTTTTATTGCTGCTTCATTCGCCTCTGCACCACTGTTGGCAAAAAACACACAATCCAAACCAGACGCTTTCGCAAGTTTTCCGGCCGCTTCCTCCTGGATGCTTTGCGGAAAAAGATTTGATACATGCCAGAATAATTCCAGCTGTTCTTTGACAGCCTGTTCCACACCTTCAGGACGATGGCCCAGATTGCATACACCTATACCTGAAGTAAAATCAAGATATTCACGTCCATCTTTCCCATGAATGACCGACCCGATTGCTTTCTCAGGCTCAATCTCCCATCTCTGGTAAGTGGGGAATAAATGACTCATTTTAGCACTCCTTCCTTTGCGGCAATCGCAGTTCCATGCCAGCAGTCATTTTTATAGAATGGCTTTTTGCCAGAAATGATCATCGCTTTCTCTACACCGGCGGCTGTTGCAGATAATGCTGAATTTACCTTGGGTATCATTCCGCCATAAATGCTTCCGTCAGAAATATAGTTTTCTATCTCAAGATCAGTTATTTCGGAGATTAGCTCACCATTGATCAGGATGCCATCGACATTGGTCACAAAAGCACAGCGCTCGGCATTCAAAGCTTTCGCGATCGATGCAGCAGCGTAATCTCCATTGATATTCAGCTTGCAGCCATCCTCCGAAATTCCGATAGGAGTAATGACCGGAATATAACCCGACTCAACTGCCATCATAATAAGGTCAGTATTTACGCTTTTGACCTTCCCTACATACCCTAGCCCTTGTTTATCGATATAGTCTGCCTGCAAGCAGGATCCGTCGCTCCCATTAATACCAAGAACCTTGAATCCTTGTTTCATCAATATCCCGCAAAGCTGCCTGTTCGTCTGGCCTGACAGGACCATTTCAACGATTTCCATCGTTTTTTCGCACGTTACCCTAAGCCCTTCCTTGAAGTCCGCAGTGATGTTATATAAATCAAGCATTGAATTGATTGCTGGCCCGCCACCATGGACGATGACAGGATAATATCCGTCTTTCATCAATTCTCTAAGACTCATAAAGAATGGGTCATCAAGTTCCCCCAGCACACTTCCGCCGCATTTAATGACTACAGTTTCCAAAGAATCCGCCCCTTTAAGTCCGATAGCTTGCGTTAATTTTCACATAATCATATGAAAGGTCACAGCCCCATGCCATTCCTTTGCCTTCACCTAGATGGAGATCCACGAAAATTTCCACCTTGTCATTCATCAAATACTTTCTTGCGATTTCTTCGTCGAAAGCAATCGGTGTACTATCCTTCAGCATGATGATGTCACCAAGCGAAATGTCCACGGTATTCGAATTTACGGTTGCCTGGCTCTGGCCGATCGCCCCAATAATCCTTCCCCAGTTGGCATCTGCACCGTATACCGCGGTCTTGACAAGGTTTGATCCGGCTATTTGCTTGCAAATTATCCGTGCCTCTTCATCAGACAATGCACCGGATACGGATATTTCAATCAGTTTTGTCGCTCCTTCCCCATCCCTGGCAATTTGTTTTGCAAGGCTGGCACAGCTTTCTTTTAACAGTTCAATAAAAACCGGCCATTCTGGATGCTCACGATTCAGCAGTTGATTTCCAGCAGCTCCGTTTGCCATTACAAGTACCATGTCATTTGTCGAGGTATCGCCATCGACAGTGATCTGATTAAATGTTGTATTGGTTACTTCTTTTAGCGCGTATGTCAGGTCTGCACTTGATATATTCGCATCAGTCGTTAAAAACCCGAGCATCGTGGCCATATTCGGATGAATCATGCCTGAACCTTTTGCTGCTCCTCCCACCGAAACGGTTTTTCCATCGATCAAGGCACAATGACAAGAGTGCTTCTGGACAAGATCGGTTGTCAGAATCGCCGTCTGGAAGTCCTTAATATCTTCGGAATCATTCCCGACTGCAAGCTTTGCGATTCCCGCTTCAATTTTTTCCATTTGCAAGAATTCACCTATGACTCCCGTGGAGGCTACAGCTACATGATGTTCAGGAATCCCTAATTTTGCCGCTGTCAGCGCCCTCATCTTCAGTGCATCCTTATATCCCTGTTCGCCTGTACAAGCATTCGCGCATGCACTGTTGACGACGACGGCCTGAAGAACTCCATCGCTGGCAATGCTCTCCTGTGTAACAACCAGCGGAGCAGCCTGAAAATGACTTGTTGTATAAACCGCAGCACAGCTTGCTGGTGCCTCACTAACAATCATTCCTAAATCAAGCTTGTTATAGCGCAATCCAGCATGAACTCCGCCGCACTTGAATCCCTTTGGAGTCAAGATCCCGCCCTCCGGGATTTCTTTGATCAACTTCTGGTCTGTCAAAGCCTGGTACATATAATCCTCCTTTATGGATACAGGGGCATCATTTCAAGACCCGCTGTTTCATCTAATCCAAACATTATATTGGCGTTCTGGACAGCCTGCCCTGCAGCGCCTTTCATTAAATTATCAATGACCGAAACAATCGTCAGCCTTCCAGTCCGGCTGTCTGCATGCAATCCGATATCGCAGTAATTAGAACCTTTAACTTCTTTCACGGCCGGAAAGATTCCTTCCTTCCTGACTCTTACAAAAGGGTGCCGAGAATAAGTTTCCTCATACAAATCCAGCAATCTCGAAGTATCCCAATCTTCCTTAAGGTTCACATACATGGTCGTCATGATCCCTCTCGTTACCGGAATGAGGTGGGTGCTGAAGGTTATTTTCACCCCATCACCATTCCAAAAACTTACCTGTTGTTCAATTTCCGGAATATGCTGATGCTCGTTCACTTTATAAATTTTGAAATTTTCATTCAACTCAGCATACAAGGTGCCCAGGGAAGGCGACCTTCCTGCCCCCGATACGCCAGACTTTGCATCAATGATTATACTATTTGGATCAATTACTTTTTCCTTCAAGACCGGCGCGAGGCCGAGAAGCGCTGCTGTTGGATAGCAGCCTGGATTGGCAAGAATGCTTGCATGCACAATTTCCTCTCTGTTCCATTCGCTTAGGCCATACACTGCTTCGGCCAGAATCGAATTGTCTACTGGTTTATGCTTATACCAGTTTCTATAAGTATTGGATTCTTTTAATCTCAGGTCTCCGGACAGGTCGATGACTTTGATGTTTTTATTAAAAAAGTTTTCGACAAGTTCTCCGGAAACTTTCGATGGTGTTGCCAGGAAGACAATGTCTGATTCATCAACGATTTTTTCCGGATCAATGCTGGTGAGGACTTTATCAAAGATGCCTGTCAAATGGGGATACTCTGCAGAAACAGGCTTTTCATCCCGTGTTGTATGTACTGAATGAATAGTGAAAGATGGATGATTGTTGAGTATACGGATCAGCTCCCCGCCCCCATAACCTGTCGTTCCGATAATAGCTGCCTTCACGTTTTTCCTCCTTTCACGATATGCATAAATAAACATATTTATTTATAATTATTAGTAAAGTTCTTTTTATTATAAAAACTAAACTATAAAAAGGCAACTAAATTATTAAAAATATGTGAACATTTCACAATTAGATTGATGATTTTGTATGCTTTACAATATAATTATATTAATATCAGATACGGACGGGTGTATAAACTCCCTTAATAAGGTGGTAATCACATGTTGACGGCTGCAACCTTGTCACCAAATATGAATAAGCTGTTTGAAAAAGTTCATAGAATTAAAAATATCGATAAAGGAAGCTTCCTTTTTGAAGAGGGAAATACTGCGAATGAGTTATACATTATCCAGAGCGGGAAATTCCAGGTCAGCAAAATGATCCCAGATGGGCGCGAGCTTACGATCAGAATGTGCTCTGCCGGTGAGTTGGTTGGAGAATTGACATTGTTCAGTCCGGAATCGCAGCATATATTGAACGTCAGGGCTTCTGAAAGCGGGAGTGTTGCGGTTATTCAAAAGGACCGGCTCGAGGACGAAATCGCAAAAGATAGCGGATTGGCACTGGAACTCGTTAAATGGCTTTCCCTGCAGCACCGCAAATCGCAAACCAGGTTCAGGGATTTGGTCCTTCACGGAAAGAAAGGTGCATTGTACTCTACCCTGATCCGTTTGGTGAACAGTTTCGGTGTAAAAACCGAAGACGGCATGAAAATTGATGTATCCTTGACAAATCAGGAACTCGCAAACTTCTGCGGCACATCGCGTGAAGTTGTAAACCGGTTATTGAGCGAGCTCAGGAAACAGGATATCATCTCTATCGACAAAGGATATATAACCATACATGCACTTCATCGCCTGAAACGGGAAATCGACTGCGAGAATTGCCCGATTGAAATATGCAATATTGAATAAGAAAAGCGCAAGCGCCTATCCTATCAGGACCGACAAGCGCTGGAAGGCCTGACAGGCTAGGCGATAGATCTGGACATTTAGCGAGTTTTCGATTTATATAGAGAAATTTTCAATTTAAATAGTGAGTGTTTTCAATTTTTATAGCGACTTTTCGATTTTTATAGCGACTTTCAATTTTATATAGCGAGTTTTCAATTTATATAGCGACTTTCAATTTTATATAGCGACTTTCAATTTTATATAGCGACTTTCAATTTTATATAGCGAGTTTTCAATTTATATAGCGACTTTCAATTTTATATAGCGACTTTTCGATTTATATAGCGACTTTCCAATTTTATAGCTTGAAATGAAATTTATATATTCTCTTATCTCTTAAAGAAAAGCCGCCAGATTTCTGGCGGCTTTCTTTATTTTTTATTGAATTGCGAAAAGCATGATGATGAAAAACAATGCTGCGTTTATGATTTCATATATTCCAACCTTCATGACGCTAAGTGGCTTGCCGTAAAATGCGACGGCTCTGATCAGGCTTGGTACTGCAGCAACGGCGACAATGACTTCTCCGGCTGCCAGCCACAAAACCGGGACCAGCAAATGATAAGTCCAGGATATCCACTTGAATTGACTGTTTTTCTTTTCCCGGATCATCGTTTTCACATAGAAAGTACTTCCTGTGAAAAATAGTATACTTGAAGCAAAAACGAGAACACCGTGCTGATTGATTTCTGCAGCAGGCAGATAACTGCTTGCAAGGCCAGCGATGGAAAAAACAATGATCGCGCTTAGATCATTCATCAGTGCCCTGTCTTTATTTTTGGCCGAGAAATAGGCATTAAGGACGAAAAATGGAATCATCGCAAACCCAAAGAACACAATGGATGGTGTCGTGAATAACGGGACCATTAAGAATACTAAGGATGGGATGATATAGATTAGCGCCCATTTGCGATAAAACGGGATTTTCTTTTTTTTGAACATCAACAGAAGCGGATATGTTCCCAAATATAGTAATAGCCACCCAATAAAAAACGGGATATGCTGCCAGACGATTTCACTTGCCGCTGCTCCAAGCCAGAAAGGGATGATCAACATCGCCCAGGCTCCATGCTGTTTTGGCATAAATAATTTCATGAATAAACACTCCCTTTTGGTTCCTGCTTTAACTATAAAACAGCCGGAGGATTACATAAGTGAAACTCATCACATTTTGCCACCCCTGTTTGCAACTGACACCGAACTGTCAAAAAAGAGCCACTAAAATAAAATAAGCTGCACACAATTGGTTGTATTCGATAACCAATTGTGTGCAGTCAAGAGTTCATCCTCTTTTCTCAACCTGAAGCTTGAGATAGATTTTCTTCAAATATTGATGCGGCTTCAAAAGATAATAAATTTCCTTTGTGAATGCCAGACTTAACAGGAACAAGAACACAACGACAAAATGGATCTTTGAGAGAATGGAAATCTCCAGGATTAAGCTTATGTCTGGCTGCAGCTGTGCGAGACTGATCAGCCATCGGAACAATAGGAGCGGTTCATCAGCCATGCTGCTCGAAAGCACTATGGCAATCCCGGTCGCTGTACTCGCAGCCATCATTACTTTTACCACCATCAGCAGAAGCTTCCCTGCTGTTGAGCGTGCCTCCTCATCCCTTGATGAATCATATCGCCAGACCAGGCCCATCCCAACTATGGCAACTACCGTATAAGGGTAGACAATCCATAAAAACATCTGCAGCATTTCCACTGCTTTCACCTCACAAAAATTACACAATCATCGGACTCCATTTAACATTCTAACCGTGCAAGTGTGAAGTGACAGTGATAAAAGTCGCCCATCCAGCTAAATTCGACATAAAAATAGGTGGAAAGACGAACTTTCCACCTAAACTTGCTCGAGAATATAATCAAGAACCCAATTCACTCCCCTGTCATCTTCCATTTGAAAGACAGGGCAGGCACAATCTTTCAATAGATTGGCCAGATTCGGGTCACGATAAAAAACCACCTTGATATTTGCAAGAACTTTCAATAATTCTAAATCTGCTTCGTTCCTTAGAATGACCGCTTTTGGATAAGCCTCGCGTTTGTAGCCTTCTATCAGGATGACATCTGTCTTGAAGCAGGATAAAACCTCTATTTCTTCAGCCAGGGACCATTGCCGATTCTCCGCGTGAAGGACGAGCCTGCCTCCACCTTCGACAAGGGAGACAACTGCTCCTGCGCCCATATGGCGGCCTGAATCCTTTTCCTCCGCGATATCCGGCTTTCCACCGTGGCCATGGTGTTTGATCGTAGCAACCTCCAGGCCAGCTGCAGAAAGCTGCTGAATCAGGTTAAGGCTCAGTGTCGTCTTCCCGCTGTTCTGATATCCTGCCACCTGGAACAGTACCGGTTTTACCAAGGCCAGTCACTGCCAACATGGTCCTCTAGCATCAGGACCTCGACCTCAGTTCCTTCTTCGAAACCTCTTGTTCCTCCCGGAAGAATCATAAGTGAATTAGCACCCGCTAAGCTCATGATAATATTCGACTTATCAAGACCGCTCGGTGTAACTGCCAGCTTTCCGTTTTCGATTGTCAAGGCACTCCTGACAAATCTTGTGAATGGATTTGCCTTAGGGAAATTGGCATCCAAAATCGCCTTTTCCTTCCTTAGATGCGGCTTATCGGTAAACAGCATTGTTCTGATGATCGGCCGGGCGAATAGCTCAAATCCTACATAGCAGGCAGATGGGTTTCCAGACAGGCCAAACAGCAGCTTGCCATCCAGCTGGGCAACCGTCGACACGCTTCCCGGACGCATCGCTACTTTATTGAACAGGACTTCCGCTCCAAGCTTTGCATAAATTTCCGGCAGGTAGTCATAGTCCCCTACGGAAACTCCCCCGGTTGTAATGAATAAATCCACTTCCTCAATCGCTTTGCTTACTGCATCAAAGCAGGTGTCAAAGTCATCAGGCAGCTGACCGAAATATTTAACTTCAGCTCCCGCCCGGAGAATCTGAGCGGAAATCATATATGAATTGCTGTTGCGGATTTTTCCCGGTTCAAGCGGCTCATGGACATCAAGCAGTTCAGTGCCGGTTGCATAAAGGCCTATCACCGGTTTTTTCGCAACAGGGACCTGAGCATAGCCAAAAGTCGCCAGCATCGCCTGGATACCAGGATTGATGAACGTGCCTTTTTTGACAAGCACTTCCCCTTCCTTTGCATCCTCGCCGCGATAGGAAACATTGTCTCCTTTATTATGCTTGCGTTTCGTTTCCATATATTTCTTTCCATCACGCTCGATTTCCTTTACTAATTCAAGCATGACCACAGCATCGGCGCCAACTGGCATTTGGGCCCCAGTCATGATCCTTACAGCCTGGAAAGGTCCCAGTTCCTTATCCGTAAGCATTCCTGCCCCAATATGGTCCACCACTTCAAATTCGACTGACTGGTTTTGGGAAGCTTCCGCTGAATCGACTGACCTTATTGCATAGCCATCGTAGGGTGCTCTGTCAAAATGCGGAACATCACTTGTGGCTTTCAGATCCTCTGATAAATAGCGCCCATAACTCTCATTGATTGAAACATATTCGATAGAGCCACTCTTTTTGTGCTCCATTACTCTCTTAACTGCCTCTCCGATTGGGATAGGATTCCTTCGCTCTAACATATAATCAGCTCCTATTGCAGGCTTCTCTTGATTGATTACCCTTTTCATTATAAGAGTAATGTAAAAATGAATACATAACAAACCTCACAGTATTCTCTCATAAAAACTTTTAAAAATATGTAGATTTTTTGTGAAGTGTGATACACATCACCAAGTAGTAATTACATTTGCTTTATGCTGAGTATGTAAACAGTATACATTTTTTATTGGAGGTTTTTTTAATGAAAATGCCTTTTGAACAACATTCACTAGTTAAAGATATTGTCAATATATTCCCTCAATCCAGTGATTTATTCAAGAGAAACAGACTCGACTTTTGCTGTGGCGGCAACCGTCCGCTATCAGAAGCCGCGTTGGAGCAGAACCTTGACGTTCCTGAATTGATGAATCAGCTGGAAGAACTTTACAAAAAACATAATGGCACAGCCGAAAACATGGAGGTATGGACCGATACAGATTCTGAAGAATTGATCGAGCATATCAAGAATAAATACCACCGTGAGCTTGAGGAAGAACTGAAAATGCTAAGCCCATATGTAACCAAAGTAGCGAAAGTCCATGGTGAACGCCACGATGAACTGTTAAAAGTAAATGAACTTTTTTATGAATTAAAAAAGGAGCTCTTAGAGCATACAGCCAAAGAGGAAGCCACAGTGTTCCCGCTGCTTCTGGAACTTGAAAGTGCTGATGTTGAAAAGCGGGCTGGAATCATTGCCGAAATCGAAGAATTAGAGAAAGAACATGATCATGCAGGCTCAATATTGAAACAATTACGCGAGATTACTGAAGATTTCAATCCGCCAATCGATGCATGCGGAACATACCGTTTAGTTTACAAGCGGCTTGAAGCCCTGGAGTCACACACATTCATGCATGTACATCTTGAGAATAATATTCTATTCCCGAGATTTATTGCATAAAAGGAAAATCGCAGGCCTCAGTAAAAAAATGACCCCTTTTTCTCAAGATGGGGTCATTTTTTGGTTGGTCTATAATGCACCTGAAAACAGTCTGGCGAAGGATTCCTTCGTTCTTTCCCAGAGTCCTCGTTTATGATATTGGACAGCACTGATTTTCTCTGAATCTTCGAGGTCCGCTTCATAATGTGCTACAAGATCTCTGATTGAACTCGTTCCAAGCAGGAAGACGTTCACTTCAAAGTTAAGATGGAAACTCCTCATGTCCATATTGGCCGTCCCAATCGAAGCGATATTCCCATCGACAATGATGACCTTTTGGTGCAGGAACCCCTTTTTATAGGAGTAAATCTCTGCCCCATTCCGCAGCAGTTCAGAAAAGTATGATCGGCTGGCATATTGTGTCAGATAGCTGTCATTGATTTCCGGAACCATGATCCTTACTTCTATTCCTTTGGCTGCAGCCACTCTCAATGCTGTCCTTATCGCTTCATCAGGAACAAAATAAGGAGTGGCAATCCAAATCGACTTAGTTGCGCAGGACATCATCGTGTAGTAAAAATCACTCATGATTCCTTGCTGTGTGTCCGGCCCGCTTGGCACTACCTGAATCGCACCATCCAGCTCATCGCTCTCATGCGGCTTTTTTTCGGCTATATAGTTCCCAAGTACCCTTTCACCGCTCACATATTCCCAATCAAGCAGGAAGACATTGTGGAGGGTATAGACAGCCTCTCCTGTCAGCACCATATGGGTATCGCGCCAAAAACCGATTTTCTCATCTTCACCGAGGTATTCTACGCCTACATTCAATCCGCCGACAAATCCGATTTCCCCGTCAATGATGACAATCTTCCTGTGATTCCGAAAATTGAATTTCTGATTGAAGAACCCGTATTTGAGCGGAGAGAACGGCGCAGCTTTAACGCCTGCCTCCTGCATGTCCTTAAGGTCCGTGGCGGCAATCTTCATGCTGCCGGCAGCATCGAACATGAATAAAACCTCAACACCCTGCCTGGCTTTTTCTATCAGGATGTCAATTATTTCCCTGCCAAGCCGGTCAGACCTGAAAATATAGTATTCCATATGGATGAACTTTTCTGCTTCCTTCAATTTCTTTTTTAATTCAGAAAAAGTCTCTTCCCCATTTTTAAGGATTTTTGCCCTTGAGTCGGTCGTAATCGGAGTCAACGCTGAATTCTTTGCATATTTTGCGAAGCAAAACTGATTTTCAATCAAGAAAGAAAGATCCCTCGACTCTTCATTCCTCATCAGCTTTTCCCATTGGTCACGATCCCTGGTACGCTTGCTTTTATACAGATACCCTTTTAAATACAGCTGTCCTGAAAATAGGTAAAAGAAATACCCGGCGACAGGAAATAACAGCATTACATACATCCACATCAGCGTATGCTGTGCGGAACGGTTCTCGAGCATCAACGAAAAGATGCTGACAAACAGGATAAGGGAGTAAACGGTGATCGCTGCAATCTTAATTGCCTGGCTGTACCCAGTAAAAAAGACAATATAAAAACACACCATTAAAATAAATACAAATAAAAATTCAATTCTTCTTTTTAGCATTCGGCAGTCTCCAACAAATTTTATCGTAGATTCATGTATACCCATAAACCTTTTGGTTGGAAACATAGTATGCCCAAAATCCAGAAGCCTCTGTTTTCCTTTGGATAAAAAACTCCAGAGGAACAGAAAAAGACCCCCGAAGGAGTCTTTAGCCGCCAATATAGGACATTTCGATTTTCTTTCTGTTCGCGACGGTTTCAGCTGTACGTTCATCTGAATAACGGTCCGTTCTGTGATTCCAGATATTTGTGATTCGTTCACGAAGCTCGTCATCGGTTGCACCGGCACGCATGAAGTCACGGATATCATGACCATTGCCATTGAAAAGGCAGGTGAACACCTGGCCATTCGCTGATAAACGTGATCTTGTACAGCTGGAGCAGAAGGACTCAGAAACTGAGGAAATAAAGCCGACGTTGATATCCGTACCTTTGTATCGGTATTTTTTAGCGACCTCGCCAAAGTAATCAGGATCTACGGGTTCCAATTCATAGTGCTGACTCAGCATGTCATGGATTTGCTTTTTCGTGATGACGTCGTCCATCTTCCAGCCATTAGTGCTGCCCACATCCATGAATTCAATATATCGGAGCTCCAGTCCTTCCTTTTTACAGAATTCTGCCATCGGAAGAATTTCGGAATCATTCAGGCCTTTCTTGACGACCATGTTGATTTTAACGCCCAACCCGGCCTTTTTTGCCGATTCGATTCCCTTGAGTACTGGCCCTACCCCTACATTGCGGCCATTGATTTCGCCGAACAGCTCATCCTTTAAGCTATCCAGACTGATATTCACGCGCTTCAACCCTGCTGCATACAGCTCTTCGGCATATTTAGGGAGCATCACGCCATTGGTAGTCAATGCGATATCCTTAAGCCCTTCAATCTGGTTGAGCTTCTTGACAAGGATCGGCAAGTCTTTCCGCATCAATGGCTCGCCGCCTGTGAGCCTGATTTTTTCAACACCCAGATCTATGAACAATTTGGCCACACGTTCGATTTCTTCATATGACAAAAGCTCACTTTTAGGCAAGAATGCAAAGTCTGGTCCAAAAATCTCGGCAGGCATGCAATACTGACACCGGAAATTACAGCGATCTATAACAGAAATACGCAAATCGCGGAGCGGTCTATTTAATTGGTCTTTAATTATGCTTTTTACCATCTGTGTCAACTCCAATTATAGAAGTTTTGATTATTGACATTGTAACAGCTATAGTAATGGTTCACTGTTAATATTCTCACAGTAACATCAATAGTCCTCTATTTAAAATAGTAGCTTTTACCCTTATGTCTATATTACAACATAAAAACTGGCAGGATAGTGTTTTTATCAGAAAATGTCATTATGTTGTCATATTATCTAAAATAGAAGGCTGCATCAAGGATTTGATGCAGCCTTCTTAAGGTTATTTCTTTTTTATAGGTAGCTCACTGAATATGCCGACATAGTTCTTGATTTCTCCGGCTTCATTTTTTAAAGGACTTATTGTAAGCCATTCAGGATAGATGTTTCCGTTCTTCTTTTTGTTCCAGATTTCTCCCTGCCAGAATCCATTCTCCTCAATGGATTTCCACATCTCCTTGTAAAAAGCCTCCCCATGCTTTCCTGACCTCAGGACTCTTGGGTTTCTCCCAATGACTTCCTCAGCTTTATATCCCGTTACATTCGTGAAAGATTGGTTAACCTTTTCAATCATGCCTTTCACATCCGTGATCATGATTCCCTCTGCAGTATGGTCGATGATATTTTTAGCAAGGCTCAATTTATCCTGATAGTACATCCAGATGACGATGATCAGGCTCGCAAGTGCAACCTGCGACAAAGCCATGAAACCAATGGCATAATGCCCTGTCAGGTTGAACAGGAAGGCCAGCATAAGCGGCGGGAAGAAGCCTCCCAATCCACCCATCGCTGATACTATACCATTCACGATCCCCGCCTGTTTTGAAAAATAAAGCGGCACTAGTTTGAAGACGGTACCATTGCCAATCCCCGCACTGATTGCTACCGTAAGACAGCCAATCGTATAAAGGGTCAGGGAAGGTGTGAAAGACAGCAGTATTCCTGAAATGGTCATGCCTGCAAAGACAATCATCAAGATGATGAATGAGTTGAATTTATCACCAAGCCAGCCGCCAATCGGCCTGAAGAATGTAGCAAGGGCAATGAATCCTGCTGTCCTGATTCCGGCATCTACCTTATCGAGCTCAAAATGTGACACAAGGAAATTCGGCAGGTAGATCGTAAAAGCTACAAATGATCCAAATGTTAAGAAGTAAAACAGACTCAATGCCCAGAGTTTCTGGTTCTTGTATACACTTTTAATTTGATCCCCCAGTGGTGTAGGAACTTTGGGTTCATTTTTGTCACCAAGGAAAAAGTTAAGCAATGCAAATGCCAGTAAAAGCACCAGGTAAAGCTGGACTGTTGACTGCCAGCCAATCTGCGATGCAATGACCGGTGCCGAAAAAGTCGTGACCGCAGTTCCGAGATTGCCTACCCCATAAATTCCGTTCACAAATCCATGGCGTTCTTTTGGATAGTATTTCGGGAGGGATGTCACACCGACAGAAAAAATTGCACCACCTATACCGACCAGCAAGCCGCCGATCAGCAGGTCAATAAAAGAATCTGCCAGACTGATGAAATACACCGGAAACAACAGGAATGCGAAGCTGACAAAGAACAGTTTTCGTGCTCCATATTTGTTTGTCCAGTATCCAATCGGTATCCTCATAACGGAACCCAGGACAACAGGAATGGCAGTCGCCATCGCGATTTGATTTGCTGTAAGCTTTATATCCTCTTTAATGAACGGCATTAATGCGGATAAAATAACCCACACCATAAAACCTGCAACCAGACTGAGCGTTTGAAGCGGCAGCTGATTTTTTTGTGTTCGCATGATTCTTCCCCCTCCTAGTTTTCAGGCGATTATTGCTTGATAAATAAATCGTAGAAAAATACATGGCCTTATGATGTGAAGAACTTCACTCCTATTTCTTTGTTCAATAAACTGTCACAGTTGACTTCTAACATCGGAATCAACTTACTTTTTTTATCGATATAATATACCTATAGCAACTTTGTTTCGAAAATGTGAACAAAACGAAGAGAGAATGTGACGGGATTTTGACAATTCCCCATGCGTTATTTAGTTAACACTATCCAGATGTTATTATTGTCTCAATAACGAAAAGCCACGGAAGCTTATATTCTAAAAAAGGGTGATGACCATGCCAAACACAACGAAAGTGACTCATTCAATAGAAATTAAAGAATTGCTCCAGTTTGCAGACAGGACATTCAAGGTTAAGAAGGGCACATACTTGTTCCAGGAAGGCATGGAGGCAGAGGAGCTTTATTTGATTCTTGGCGGAAAGGTGCAGATTAGCAAGGTTACCCAGGATGGGCGCGAACTTGCGTTAAGGATTTGCGGAGAAAATGATCTATGCGGGGAATTGACCCTGTTTACCGAGGCACCAAAATATTTGCTTAGCGCATTGATCCTGGAGGATGCAACCATTTCCGCAATCAGGAAAGATGTCATCGAAAAGGAGATTTTTCAAAATCCATCACTCGCATTCGAATTCATGAAATGGATGAGCGACCATTTCCGCAAAACACAGACTAAATTCCGTGATTTAGTACTTAACGGAAAAAAGGGAGCGCTATTCTCTACATTGATCAGGATGACGAACAGCTATGGTATCCATAAAGATACCGGCATTCTGATTGACCTTCCATTAACAAATCAGGAACTGGCCAATTTCTGCGGCACATCACGTGAAAGTACAAACAGGATTCTGAATGACTTGAAACGCGAAGGAATCATCTCCATTAAAAAAGGGAAAATCCTGATCCATGATGTAGATTACTTACGCAAGGAAATCGGCTGTGAAAATTGTCCGGCGGTTTTCTGTTCAATCGACTAATATAAAAAGCGAGTGAAGCCCAGCTTCACTCGCTTTTCTATTATGAGGCAGCCCTTTTATAAGCGGAGCTGCTTTTTATCTTTCCTTTTCCCTGCTTTGTTAGCTTTCCTGCTTTTGTTTTCTCAGCGCTTTAGGAATATACACGCAGAACGGTTCGCTCTCCAGGTAATCTCCTGTCATGGCATATGCCCGAGAACGCGAACCTCCGCATACATGCCTGAACTCGCAAACACCACATTTCCCTTTGTATTCATCAGGATTCCTCAGTGACTTGAATACGGGAGATTCCCTGTAAATTTCAGCAAGAGGCTGTTCCCGGACATTCCCTGCTTTAACCGGTAGCAATCCGCTCGGGTACACATCTCCAATATGGGATATGAATACAAACCCATTTCCATCGTTAACACCTTTTGGAGCCCGGCCGAGACCATCGATGGATCCCGTCAACCCCTCATTTGTCAGGGCCGTCAAGTAGTTGATTTCGTCTGTATGATCCCTGGCTTCACGCATTTTTTGCTGGATGACAACCCGGCGGTAGTGCTGGGCAGCTGTAGTTTTTATGTCAAACTTCACCCGTTTGCTTAAATCATAAAGCCATTGGAACACTTTTTCATGCTCCACAGGTGAAATCATGTCCTTTTCCTGGCCGCGTCCTGTCGGGACAAGGAAAAATACACTCCACAGGACACATTCCAGATCTTCAACCATTTTTGCCATTTCATCTAAATACTCTATATTATATCGGGAAATGACGGTATTGATCTGTATCGGAATTTCGAGCTCGTGCAGATATTTTATTCTTTCCATCGTTAAATCAAAGGAACCGGCTGTTCCCCTGAAGTGGTCGTGAACTTCTGCTGTTGGTCCGTCGATACTGAAGGCCCATCGCGATAGACCGACCGCCTTTGCCTTTTCGATCGCTTCCTTGGTTACATTCGGTGTCGCACTAGGTGTCATCGATACACGGACACCCTTTTTTACAGCGTACTCGGCGATATCAAAAACGTCCTCCCTCATTAAAGGGTCTCCGCCTGTGAACACGAGCATCGGATTATTCATTTCGTATATTTGGTCAATCAGCGCTTTTCCCTCTTCGAAAGACAGTTCACGAGGATCTCTTCTATATTGTGCCTCCGCACGGCAGTGCAGGCATTTCAACTGGCAGGCTCTTGTAAGTTCCCAAATCACAATGAATGGGTCTTTGTTAAAATCTCTATCAAACATATTGGCGCCTCCTTAAGTACTTCTCTATACAAGAAGTATATAAGTGTTTCCAACATGTTTAAGTGAACTAACTCACATAAATTATGGCCAATCGTTTTTTTCTATGACAATTTTGTGACCTTTGTTTTCAGGACAAATAAAAACAGCAGGAGATTTCCTGCTGTCAGATGAAAGAAAAATCAAGGGCTGCTTTTATCTTGCGGACTAAATGGTCTGATGAACCAGCTGGTCTAATGCAACCATTTCTAACTTTTGATCACGAGGGATTGGATTGTTCTTGGAATGTATCTTTATCACATTTAGCGTTATATGTATCTATTTTAAAAGAGACTTACGGTTAGTTCCACACTAAGTTGAGGAATCCTGTTGATTGGAGTGGAAGGCGCGTAGACTCCTGTGGGATCAGACGGACAGGTGAGACCCCGCAGACGCCAACGGCGGCGAGGAGGCTCAGCGCCGGCCCCGCGGAAAGCGAAGCGCCTGGAACGGTAATCAAAAGCCCCATTCCAGCACAAACAAAAAAACTGTAGACAAGCTCGAATTCCATCGAGTTTGTCTACAGTCTGACAGCAAGAAATTTTCCTGTTGTTTCAAAAGGCTGATTAATCCCTTACCCCAAGGGCAATTTTCGCGTAACGTGACATCATGTCTTTTGACCATGGCGGATTGAAAACAATGTTCACTTCTGTATCTTTGACTTCTGGAAGGTCGGCAAGTGCTAATTTTACCTGTTCGACGATTGTGCCGGCAAGCGGGCAGCCCATTGACGTCAGGGTCATCGTTACAGTTGCAAGCCCTTCTTCATTCAAATCAACATCATATACAAGCCCTAAATTCACGATATCTACGCCAAGTTCAGGGTCAACGACCATCTCAAGCGCACCCATAATGCTCTCTTTTAATTCTTCATCCATCGGTGAACACTCCTTTATTAATGCTGTACCTGTTTCTATCATAACAATGATTCATTCCCATTAAAAGCGGAAGGTATTAGATATGCTTTGCAAACCACTCTGCTGAAGCCTCTACACCAGCGTTTGACACATTGTGCCCAGCATGTTCATCCGTAATGAACTCCAACATTCCTTTTGTTCCCACATAGTTTTTCCTGGTTTGCTCATAAAAATGATAGGCCGATTCATATGGTACTACTGGATCCATCCTGCCATGCCAGAACAACAGAGGACGTTTGTTCAGTTTTTCCGGCTGCTGGCTGAGGTCATACTGCTTCAGCTGATTGAGCAGTTCTGAAATTTCTTCTTTCGATAAATTGATATTTACATTCCGTTTTTCCATTTCATTCAGCTGCCACAGAGCAAACTGCTCAAATGACGGATTGCCCATTAAACTCACGCCGGCCTTGATCCAGTCATACTTAGCCATCGCGCCTAGCGTGGTGATGCCGCCCATCGATGTTCCGGCTACGCCAATCCTCGAAGGATAAACTAGTCCTTCATCGACCAATTCTGTTCTGATTGATGAAAGCTCTTCGATAGAAGTTATGACGATTTCCCAGAAACGGAAGCCAAGTTCTGTCTCTGACAATCCCTCACTGCGGGTTCCATGGTATTTTGCTTCTGGCATGATCACCCTAAAACCTTTTTCGGCATAGAGATAGGCATAATGCATGTTTCGTTCCTTTTTGCTTGTAAAACCATGCAGAAAAACAATCAATGGCATTTTATCTGAAAATTGACTTTGTTTTGCGATATGAAGAACGGGAATATCTTGAATGCGTTTCTTTTCGACTAAAATCACTGTTAAACCCTCCAAATTATGCGAACAGACAATAAATTTTACCGCGCTTTAAAGTATGTTATATGATTTTTTTACAATTTAAATGTAAAATGGTTACCATAGTGGTTATAAGAAGAAATTCACTACCATCCAAATATGTATTGTAGAACTCTTATGAAAAAAGAGCCAATCATACGCATAGGATTTAAAAAACAGAGATAAGAAGGAGTATTTATGGCTGAAAAACATTTAATCGCTTTAGACCTGGACGGTACATTACTTACAGATGATAAAAAGATTTCTGAACGAAACAAACGAGTCATCAAAAAAGCACGTGAAGAAGGACATGTAGTTATGATCGCTACAGGTAGACCATTCCGTTCGAGTGAAATGTATTACCATGAACTGCAGCTGGACACACCAATCGTCAATTTCAATGGAGCTTTCATTCACCATCCGCTTGACAACAGCTGGGGTGTACATCATTCCCCTTTATCGATCGATGTTGCCAAGGACATTGTCGAAGCACTCGATGACTTTAAATTTTATAACATCATCGCCGAAGTGATCGATGATGTATATGTCCATTATCATGATGAAAAATTGATGGATATCTTCAATTTAGGCAACCCAAATATAACAACCGGTGATTTAAGACGGTACCTAAAGGCATCTCCGACAAGTATGCTGATCCATTCTGACGAGGAGGATGTCCGCAAGATCCGTGCTCACCTTTCTGAGGTCCATGCAGAAGTGATTGATCACAGAAGCTGGGCAGCACCATTCCATGTCGTGGAAATTGTCAAAAATGGCTTGAATAAAGCTGTCGGGTTAAAAAAGGCCTCTGATTATTTCCAAATTCCTGCTGAGCGGATCATTGCATTCGGCGATGAAGACAATGATTTAGAGATGCTGGAATATGCAGGACGGGGAATCGCGATGGGCAATGCCGTGGCCGATGTAAAAAATATCGCCAACGATATGACCCTGACAAATGAGGAAGACGGAATTGGTGTGTATTTGAACGATCTGCTTAATCTGAAAGCACTATAAAATAACAAGAAGTGATTTGTCCGATAGGAATGAGTTCTATCGGACTTTTTTGCATGTTTTCCTGTTGCGTATGTCCAATTGGAGGCCTCTATCGGACACTTTTCCTTTCCTCACGCTTCTGTTTGTCCGATAGAAGGGCTCTATCGGTCACTTTTTCTTTCCTTACACTCCTGTTTGTCCGATAGGAGGGCTCTATCGGTCACTTTCCCTTTCCTCACGCTTCGGTTTATCCGATAGATAGGCTGTATCGGTCACTTTTCCTTTCCTTCCGTTTCTGTTTGTCCGACAAAGTTGCTGTACAGAAAAAATTCAATCATAAATGTCTGAACCTGCCAAATCGAACCTGGTTCGTTCCCGATTGTTTTTCCACTAAAAGAGCATACTATGACTGAAGCAGCCAGATTGACTGTTTCAAAATTCGCTCGTAGATGGAGGGGTAAAACGATGGGTAAAGGCAATAAATCCAAGCGTTTTGTACAGCAAGGGGTAGATTCTGTCTCCAAGCATTCTCAAAGAATCCCTTACCACACCACGTATGCCGAAGCTGAAGCTCAAAAGATGGCGAATGTCAGAGAGTCCTCTTTAGGGGGAATTTAGATGGGAAACAGGCTTTTTCAGGAAGCTAGGAAGGCTGTCCAATTAGCTCAGACTGCGGAGCCTGCGGAACAATCTGCAGCCATCAGCAAGGCGAAAAATGCTCTTTCTTCCGCATATGCCAATACAACGATGGCGGAAAAAGAGCAGCTAAGGTCATTCCAGGACGAGCTGAATTCAATTGAAAACCAGTAACAGCAAAGCTGGCGGGATTCCCGCCAGCTTTTGCTTTGATTTATTTATTTTGGTTGAATCTTTCGAGCAGGACTGGATAAGTGTGGATAATTTCACCCTCCTTACTGCGTTCGTAAAGATTGAGGATGAGCGATCCGTTTTTAGGCAGCTTATTTTCAGGAATTGTTACATCAAGCGAAAAAGGGTGCCATTTCGGGTATTTTGATTGTGGGACAACTTCTGTTTCAGCAATTAACTGGTTGTGTCCATCCTCGACAGTATAGAAGAATTTCCCGCCGATTGGCCTCGCTTCGCCTGATATTTTATACGAGCCCCTTCCTCCGGCAGCTTGTATACCTTTAAAGACAGGATTTTCGCCTGGAATGTACATTTGCTTTTGATCGGTCAACTGTTGTTTGTCTGTGACAGGTTTTCCGTTGACGCTTACTGATTTCAACTGTGCATTAACTGTATATTCTCCTTCTTTGACCCTTGTTCCCGCCTTTTTATAATCCCAGCTTTCCCTCCATTTCATTGTCTCGTGCGGTTTTAGCGCCAGTTTTTCAAACGCCTGGGCAAATGCCTTGTCCTCAGAAAATTGATAGACTTTATTCCTTTGGCCATCCATTACGATGATTTCATATTTCTGGGAGGTAGGAAATTCAAATACCAAATCTCCATCTCCATTGTTTTGCAGAGTCAGTTCAAATACAGCATGTTCGGCCCCGGCGATTGGGTCAATGTAAAAACTGAACTCCGATTTTTCTGGTGTCTGCTTTTTCTGCCCGATCGCCAGTGCCGGTGCAGCGGCCATCAAAAGCAAAATGATCAACAAACTGCTTTTCTTCATCTCAAACCCCCGTTCAACTTTTATTCACGCCTGAAAAATCCAAAGATCCCGGCTGTCTCCACAATATTGGTGAAAGCATGAGGATCGACTTCCTTGATGATATGTTCAAGGTCATACAATTCATACCTTGTAACAACAATGATCAGCATTTCTTTCTGTTCGCCGGAGAAAGCCCCTTTCGCAGGAAGCAAAGTGATACCGCGGACAAGCTTGTCATGGATGGCTTTCTTTAATTCATCCGATTTCTTGGTGACGATCATCGCTGTCAATTTTTCATGGCGGGTATGGATCGCATCGATCACTCGGGTCGACACATAGAGAGCCACAAGAGTGTAGAGCGCATTTTCCCAGCCGAAGATGTAACCAGCAGTCATTATAATGATGCCATTCAATGTAAAGAAATATGTACCAACCGGGCGATCATTCATGCGGGATAGTACCATTGCAATAATGTCCATGCCGCCAGTCGAAGCGCCCCATTTTAATGTCAGCCCAACGCCCAGCGCAGCAATGACTCCTCCAAAAACTGCATTCAGCAGGATATCACCTGATACTTCTTTAACCGGAAGGATTTCAAGAAAGATTGATGAAAGCAATACTGAAATGAAGCTATAGAAGGTAAATGATTTCCCTACCTTTTTCCATCCAAGGATGGTCACCGGAATATTTAGCAGTAAAAGAAGGATTCCTGTAGAAATATTAAATGGCGCAAATTCACCAAGTATGCTTGAAACGAGCTGGGCAATACCGGTAAAGCCGCTTGCGTAGACATTTGCCGGGATTAAGAAGAAATTCAGTGACAATGCATTTAAGAATGCACCGATCACCACGATGAAGATTTTTTTCGTTTCCAACCAGACCATGTAAATCCCCCTTATTCTTTTCTATTCTTCCTCTACCCCTATTTTGCCGAAAATCACTACATTTAATTGTCTTTTTCCCATATTCCCGATAAACTATTAACATATAAAGGTTGAAAGCAGGTGAAAGTCATGTCAGTAAAAATCTTGGCTGACAGTGCATGTGATTTGCCATTGGATTTTTATGAAGAAAATGGCGCTATTTTATTCCCGTTAAAAGTCCATATTGATGGGACAGAATATGAAGATTTAAGAACAATCCAGCCAAAACAGGTATATGATGCAATACGTGCTGGCAATCTTCCTAAAACCTCACAGGCTTCCCCTGCTGGTTTTAAAGAAGTTTTTACAGAAATGGCCGAAAATAAACAAGAAGGTATATACATAGCGTTCTCCTCTGAGTTATCTGGTACATACCAAACAGCGGTAATGATTTCCGAACAGGTCAAAGAAGAATATCCTGATTTCAACTTGTCGGTGATTGATACAAAATGTGCTTCCCTTGGACAAGGCCTAGTTGTCATGGAGGCAGTCCGCATGGCAAAGGAAAACTACTCTAAGGAGGAAATTGTTAAAGCGGTGCAATTCCATAGCGAGCATATGGAACATCTATTTTCCGTTGATGACCTCGACCACCTTGCAAAGGGCGGGCGTGTGTCCAAAGCATCTGCGTTTGTCGGCGGGCTTTTGAATATTAAACCATTGCTTAATGTTGAAGACGGCAAATTAGTTCCGCTGGAAAAAATCCGCGGCAAGAAGAAGCTTTTGCGCAGGATTATCGAAGTGATGAAGGAGCGCGGAGTGGCTTTTGAGGAACAGGTAGTTGGCATCAGCCATGCCGATGACCTCGAAACAGCGACTGAGATGAAGAATATGATCATTGAGGAACTTCATGCAAAAGATGTCTATATTACTTCGATTGGTGCCGCCGTTGGCTCCCATACAGGTCCAGGCACAATCGCCATTTTCTTTTTAAATAAACAGCCATCTTAACTACATACTCCTTTCAGGTTTTAGGAAAAATAAAATGTACCTAACCTGAAAGGAGTTTTTATTATGCCGCATACATCCGATAACGATAAAAAAGCAAAGGACAATAATGCCCTTCGCCATGAAAAAAATATGATGCGTGAAAAGAACAGGAAGGCTGGCAAAAACGAATATTCCAAGAAGACAGATCACTTGTAAAAAAAATAGAGCCAGCCGGCTCTATTTTTCTTTTTTATATGTCCAATTTTCTTCCTGGTACACCTTGTCTTCTTTCATTAGTCTGCCAAGTGCGCGTTTGAAGGAGCCTTTGCTCATGCCGAAGCGTTCCTGGATATCCTCAGCCATGCTCTTGTCATGGTAAGGCATTGCTCCATTCCGCAGATCAAGGTACGCCATTATTTTCTCGGCATCCTCATCAAGTGCCTCCTGCTTGCGTGGCAGCAGGGAGATATTGACGGAACCGTCCGGCTTCACATCGATGATCCGGCCTTCGACTTTCTCGCCAATCCGCGGCTCTGTCCGGCGCTGTGATTCATGGATAAAGCCTTTATATCCTTCAGCAGTGATCATCCAGCTGCCGACCCTTGCCGTACGGTATACATAGCCATGTACATTTTTATTGAAAGCACTTCTGTTCGCTGCAACAGAGATTTCCTGGATGACAGGGTCTGTAGCCATCCGCGCGTAAATCATATTATTGCGATTTACACGGAGCGTAATATAAAGAAGGTCCCCTTTTTGAGGCCAAACCGATTTAACAACTGGCAAGTCCTCCTCACCCAGCAAAATATCCTTCCTAATGCCAATGTCCAGGAATACTCCGATTCCTTCCTTCACATCGACAACGGATACCCACTCATATTGTCCCACTTGCACTTTCGGAATGGTGGTCGTCGCAGCCAGCCTGCCTCTTGATTCTACAAACAGGAAAACCTCGACCTTGTCCCCTTCTTCAAAGGTCCGGTCGGTATCATTGGAGTGGAGCAAGACATCTTCTTCTCCATCTGTTAAAAAATAACCGTAATCCACGATTCTTGCTACGGTCAATTCCTGAATCTGACCTGTATATTCATTCAAGGACATAAAAATTCCCTCCTGCCTTGTTATTAACATCTTTCCTAAAATTTCGCAAAGTTGTTTGAACTGCTATATTTTACTATAATGTAAGCAAAAGCGAAAGCGCCTGGACAATCATTGTCTCCGGCGCTGCATAAATTACATAACCCGGAGGTAACCATGTCCAAAGAGAGCTCATTTGATATTGTGTCCAAAGTAGATATGTCTGAAGTCACCAATGCGATCAGCATTGCGATGAAGGAAATCCAAAACCGTTACGACTTTAAAGGAAGCAAAAGTGATATTTCACTAGATAAGGAAGAACTCGTCCTAATTTCCGATGATGAATTTAAGCTTGACCAGTTGAAGGACGTTCTATTCAGCAAAATGATCAAACGCGGGATCCCTATAAAAAATCTGGATTACGGAAAAGTAGAACGTGCTTCAGGTGGTACTGTTCGCCAAAGGGCAAAGCTCGTGCAGGGCATTGACAAAGAAAACGCCAAAAAAATCAACACAATCATTAAAAACAGCGGTGTGAAGGTCAAGAGCCAGGTCCAGGACGATCAGGTGCGCGTGACAGGGAAGAATCGCGATGACCTGCAAAAGATCATTGCTGCCGTCAAGGAAGCCGATTTGACTGTTGATGTGCAATTCGTGAATTATCGCTAATATCAAGGCAATACTAAATATGGGAAGAAACGGACCTTGGAAATCAGGGTCCGTTTTTGTTTTATATTGATTATTTTATCCAGTTATATAGCCCCTAAAAAAAACCTTAATTGTCCTTAATTTTCAATGTTCATGAATGGTTCACAAACCACCTACGGTATTATCCTATTTACACGTTAAAATGAATGTATTATATTCCGGTGTGATATTTATCTGTTTGGAATATGGAATTTGGAATAACTTTCACAAATCCTTCACAAAGTTCTATTGGATTCCCCCTATTTCCGAGTTAATATACCAGTAGGGGTATAAAAAAACTATTTTTTTCAACCGAAAGGATGATCATACAATGGGTAAAAAAATCGTAATCGTAGGCGGCGTTGCAGGTGGAGCAACTACTGCAACCAAACTTAGAAGACTTGATGAAAAAGCTGAAATCGTACTTTTTGAAAGAGGAGAATATATTTCTTTTGCAAACTGCGGATTGCCATATCATATCAGCGGGGTAATCGAAGACCGCAAAAAATTGCTTCTTCAAACTGTTGAAGGCATGAATGCACGCTACAACCTGGATATTCGCAACTTCTCAGAAGTGACTGCAATCAACCGAGAAGAAAAAACAGTTTCAATCAAACATGTCCAAACTGGTGAAGAATACAATGAAAGCTATGATGTACTTGTTTTATCACCGGGAGCAAAACCAATCGTCCCGCCAATCGAAGGATTGAAGAGCGCAAATGTATTCACACTTAGAAATATTCCTGATATGGATAAGATCAAAGCCTATCTTGAAGACAACAAGCCAAACAATGCAGTTGTGATCGGCGGCGGCTTTATCGGCCTTGAAATGGCAGAAAACCTTGTTCACGCCGGAGTGAATGTCACTCTTGTAGAAAAGTTGCCCCAGGTAATGGGTCCAGTCGATCCTGAAATGGCGGCAATCGTTGAAGATGAGTTAAGAAAGAATGGCGTTGAGCTGATTCTTGGAGATGGCATCACAGATGTTCAGGAAAATGGCACAAAGGTTGTCCTTGAAAGCGGAAAGGTCCTTGATGCTGAATTGATCATCCTGTCAATCGGTGTACGTCCGGAAAACAAACTTGCAGCAGATGCTGGCCTTGCTCTTGGAGAACGCGGCGGTATCAAGGTAAATGAATATCTGCAAACTTCAGATGAATCCATCTATGGAATGGGAGATGCAATCGAAGTGACTGACTTCATCAATGGTCAGCCAACGATGATTCCGCTCGCATGGCCTGCGAACCGCCAGGCACATATTGTTGGACATCATATCAATGGACGTAAAATTGCGTACCCTGGAACACTCGGTACTTCTATCGTTAAGGTATTCGAATTGACAGCAGCTACTACTGGCAACAGTGAAAAGCTATTGCGAAGACTTGGAATTCCATATGAAGTGGTCCATATTCACCCGCTGTCACATGCCGGCTATTACCCTGGTGCAGAGCAAATCTCTCTAAAAGTCATCTTTGACAGAGAAACAGGCAAGATTTTCGGTGCACAGGCAGTTGGTAAAGATGGTGTCGACAAGCGAATCGATGTCATTGCAACAGCGATCAAAGGCGGCCTAAGTGTCTATGACCTTCAAGAACTTGAACTTGCATACGCACCACCTTTCTCTTCTGCTAAAGACCCAGTAAACATGGCTGGTTACGTAGCATCCAATATTGTTGACGGAACAATTGAAACTGTACAGCACTATGAAGTGGATGACCTGATTAAGGAAGGTGCGTTCATGATCGACGTCCGTACCGAACAAGAACACGCACAAGGGAAAATCGAAGGTACAAAGAACATCCCGCTTGATGATCTTCGCAGCCGCCTTGATGAGCTGCCAAAAGATGAAACAATCCTGATCACTTGCCAGGTTGGTTTAAGAGGGTACCTAGCATCCCGAATCCTTCAGCAAAACGGCTTCAAAGTCAAGAACCTGACTGGCGGGTACAAGACATACTCTATCTTTAAAAATAAACTACAGTAATGATTTGAAGCGGCTCCTTTTGGGGCCGCTCTTTTGATGGACAAAACTCTTTACCTCTTCCGTCTTTTTGTCAGTCATTGCTTTCATGATGGACAGAAATTCGTCTTGGACTCCCTTTTCTGTCCGTCATCGTCTCCATGATGGACAGAAAACTTCCTATTCCTTATTTTTCTGTCCGTCATCGTCTCCATGACGGACAGAATCCCGCCCTCGCTCTCCTTTTTTGTCCGTCATCGCCGTAATGACGGACAGAATATCACTTCCTTTACTCCTGTTTTGTCCGTCATTTTCAATCACACAATTTTTAAAGAAGTAATTTCCATGTTTTTTCTCTGGGTTTTAAAGGAATTTAATAAGTGTTGAATCAAATCGAAGGAGTGACGTGTTCTATGGCTAACGAGAAGAATAAGCAGGGATTTCCGCCTCAGCATCAGGATCATCAGCCTGGTACGGAGCCGGAGATGAATCCTGAACCGAAATCGGTAGATGAAAATTATAAAGGGTCCGGGAAATTATCTGGCAAGGTTGCTTTGATCACTGGAGGAGATAGCGGCATTGGCAAATCAGTGGCAATCTATTATGCAAAAGAGGGTGCTGATGTAGCGATTGTCTATCTTGAGGAAAGCAATGATGCCAAAACGACGAAGGAGCTTGTTGAGGCTGAAGGCAGAAAATGCCTGCTCCTGGCCGGGGACGTTGGCAGCGAGCAGTTCTGTGAGGAAGCTGCCAAGAAAACACTTGATGAGTTCGGCAAAATTGACATCCTTGTCAATAACGCGGCTGAGCAGCATCCGCAAAAGAGCTTGCTTGATATCTCTGCACAACAGCTGGAGAAGACGTTCCGTACGAATGTATTCTCGATTTTCCATTTGACCAAGTCGGTGCTTCCTCACCTTGAAAAAGGAAGCACCATCATTAACACTTCATCTATAACAGCCTATAAGGGCAATGAGAAGCTGATTGATTACTCTTCAACAAAAGGTGCGATCGTTTCTTTCACACGTTCCCTTGCCATGTCTCTTGCGTCGCAGGGCATCCGTGTCAATAGCGTGGCTCCAGGCCCGATCTGGACACCTCTTATCCCATCGACATTCACAGCTGAGGAAGTTGCGAAATTTGGCACGAATGCGCCAATGGGACGAGCTGGCCAGCCGTATGAACTAGCGCCGGCATATGTTTACCTCGCTAGCGATGACTCTACTTATGTAAGTGGGCAGACGATCCATGTCAACGGCGGAACGATTGTAAATGGGTAAAAGAAAGAGGCAAAGCAGTGCTTTGCCTCTTTCCATTATACAAGCGACTCTTTAGGACGATCGCATGAATATCTTGTAACAATTTTGAATGGAACAATGATCCGCTTGATCGGCTCATCCGGGTTCTCAATTCTTTGTATCAGGCTTTTAGCTGCCTGATATCCAAGATCAAAGATGTTGATATCGACGGATGTCAGTGGCGGTCTTGCCATCTCGGCAATCAATACATTATTAAAACTCACAATGGAGATGTCTTTAGGTACTGCTAGTCCTATTTCATCAAGCTTATTTAAAACACCTAATGCCATCAGATCATCGGCAACCACCATCGCTGTAGGCGGTTTTTCCAATGACAACAGCACTTCTACGGCATCCTGGCCGCTCTCACGCAGGAATTCATCATTGATGATGTAATCGTCTACTAACTGGATTCCTGAGTTTCTCAAAGCCTTTTCATAGCCGAGCAGGCGCTCCACTGTCACAACGAGATCGAGATTCCCGCCAATGAAGGCGATTCGATCATGGCCAAGCTGAATCAAATGCTCAGTCACTTCTTTACCTGCTTTGAAATTATCATTATCAACATAACTAGTATTTTCATCATCTTTGAACGGCTTGCCGATTACCACAAATGGAAAATCCCGTTCCTTCAGGTAGGAGATTACCCTGTCTTCTACCTTTGAGTATAAAAGAACCACACCATCGACTCTGCCACCCTGGACCATCGCGACAACACCGTCGAAAATTTCATCATCTGTCTTCCCTGTTGTCATGTGGAGAGCATATTGTTTGGCATGTGCTCCCTCACTCAATCCAGTCAGGACAGTGGGAAAGAATGGGTTCTGAAAGACCACATCAGTTGAGCTTGGCATGACAAGCCCTATTGCCCTGGTCGATTGGCTTGCAAGGCTTCTGGCGATAAAGTTTGGGTGATACCCAAGCTGGTCCATAACCTCCCTGACTCTTTCCTTCGTTTTTTCGCTGATCCTGGGACTATTGGCGATAACACGAGAGACAGTTGAAGGTGCGACATTTGCTACCTTCGCAACATCTTTTATAGTAACAGCCATTAAGTTCCCCTCCCTTTTGCCAGAAAAAATCCTTATCTTTATTATAAATGAATTGTCCAGCTTTGTTCCTTATTTTTTTCAAGAGCCGGTGCTAACAATAGTGGTAAGTATTGGACCCGCCTTATTCTTTGTTTCTCTTTCTTGCTTTTCTGACAAGAAGGATAATGAAGCCGAAGAAGGCAGCATACACAGCACCCATTGCTGCAATATAAGGTATGTTCAACCCTGTTTTCTCGGCGAGTACATAGATTTCTGCTTTCTCCCGTTCGAGCGCCAGGTTATACTCCCCATCCTTGCTCCTGACAAGGTCATTCGCCAGCAAACCGCGCAATTCCTTGTCATCCTCAAGCTGATCGGCAGTCAAAGTGACTTGCTGGGTATTTGATGTATTATTGATGGCAATGACTGCTGTTTCATCCTTATAGGTCCGCTTGAAAACAGCCATTCCTTTCTTTTCATAAAGAACCTCAAGATCCCCTCTTCTTAAAGATGGAAGGTCGTTTCGAAGCTCACCGATTTTTGTGACGTAATCAATCAATTCTTTATCTGCCCTGAAGCTCATTTGCCTGCGGTTATCAGGATCTTCACCGCCGTCAAGCGCTATTTCGCTTCCATAATAAACAATCGGAATTCCTGGAGCCGTATACATATAGGTCAGCGCCATTTTCCATCTCGTTCCCGGGTGCTGCCTGTTCTGGACCGCTTTTCTAGTGAATCTGACCATATCATGATTATCGATGAAGTTCCCCATCAGCTCGGGATTTTCATAGATTGCCTTATTTCTTTTCGCCGTAGTCAGCAGCCAGTCCAAAGTCTGGTCTGGTTTTTCAAAAGCCGTCCGCAGCTGTTCATTCAATGGAAAATCAACAAAGCCATCAATCCCGGCTTTATCATACTTGGCAATGTAATTTGGATCTTCTGACCAAACCTCGCCGATCAGGTAAAAATCATCTTTTACGCTCTTCACTTCTTTTGAAAAGTCTTCCCAGAAATCAACTGGTACATGGCGGACAGTATCAAGTCTGTATCCATCGATATCTGTTTCTTCAATCCACCATTTAGCGGCATCCAGCAGATACTTTCTTGTCTCTGGATTTTCCTGTGCTAAGTCCGGAAGCCCATACAGCCAGTTATTCTCCAGCTCATCCTGGTTGTTCCAGTCGATGATATCCTGCTTTTCATGGAACCAGTCCTGCTTGGCCGGATCGTTCACCCACTCATGTTCAGGAGCGACATGATTAACGACAAAATCAAGGATGATTTTTATGTCCCGTTTATGTGCCTCTTTAACAAGTTCTTTGAATTTGTCAACGCTTCCAAAGTGCTCTTCTGTATTATAAAAATCCTTGATCCAATACCCATGGTAGCCTTTATCAACATTATCAAATACAGGCGTCAGCCAGATCGCAGTGAATCCCATGTCCTTGATATAGTCCAATTCGTCGATGACTCCCTGGAAGTCTCCTCCATGATAGGCCTTCGGATCTTTCGCATCGACCTTGAAATCGTTGCTATTGTCACCGTTATTAAAACGGTCCACTATTAAGAAATAAATTGTTTCATCCTGCCATTTGCGTCCTTCTTTTTCAACTGCGCCTACTGGTAGGGCGTAAAAAAGAAGAAACGGAATCAAGATGAAGATGAACTTTTTTTTCATCTCCGCTCCTCCTCATAATTTAAGCAAAGACCGAACACGGCCTTTGCTTAAAATTTATCTGCCCTAATAGATTATCCTTTTGTTCCGCCAGCCGTCAATCCTGATACGAAGTATTTCTGGAATGACAGGAACAGGATAGCGATTGGAACGGCTATCAGAACAGCACCAGCCGCGAAGGTGGTGAATTCTGCGCCGAACTGTTTGGCTACCAAATCATATAATCCTACAGCAAGTGTATATTTACTTTCTGTCCTAAGCAGTACAGTCGCTAAGATAAAATCTCCAAATGGTGCAATGAATGAGAACAATGCGATGACCGCAATGATCGGTGTGGCCAATGGCATGACGATCTGGAAGAAGATCCTCAGGTGGCCTGCACCGTCCATTTTGGCAGATTCATCAAGCTCTTTCGGAATTGTATCAAGATACCCCTTCATCAGCCATGTATTCATCGGGATTGCCCCCCCGACGTATACAAGGATCAAGCCAAAGTGTGTGTCAAGTAACCCAGTCAATAATGCCAGGATGAAAATCGCGATCAATGCTGCAAAGTTCGGAATCATTTGCAGGATCAGGAATGTCATCAAGCTATTTTTCCGTCCAATAAAACGGTACCTCGAGAAGGAATACGCTGTCAGGCTTACAAGGATGACTGTAAACACCATTGTCAGCACACTTACCTTCAATGAATTCCAGTACCAGTACAGATAGTTGCTGCGGTCAAGATCAAACAGTTCCTTATAGTGGGCAAGAGTGGCATTTTTAGGGATAATATTAGACCCAGATAGACTCTGTCCAGGATTGAAGGAAGAACCGACAATCCAAAGGAGTGGATAAATAATGATCGCAAACATAGCCAAAATCACAAGATACGTTAGTGTCAGTCTGATATATTTCTGTCGTTTAATACTCATATTACATCATATCCTCTTCCTGGAATGATTTCGTTCTCTTAAACTGCCATAGAGCTACACCGATAACGATCAAGGAAAGCAGCATGGTGATGGCAGCAGCTTTGGAATATTGTGCAGATGTCATTGTCAGGCTGTAAATCCACGAAATCAGGATATCTGTTCCGCCGGCATTCGCTCCTGGCACTGCAGGTCCACCGCCGTTAAAGAGATAAATGATATTAAAGTTATTAAAGTTGAAAGTATACTGTGTAATCAAAATTGGCGCTGTTGCGAAAAGCACTAACGGCAATGTGATGTTTTTGAACTTCTGGAAATTCGTTGCACCGTCCACTGTAGCTGCCTCATACAATTCTTCAGGAATGGATTGAAGTACTCCGGTTGTCATCGCAAAAATGAACGGGAATCCAAGCCAAGTCTGGATCAGAATCAACGCAATTTTTGTATACATTGCTTCAGTCATCCATGGAATCGGATCAATTCCGAAGAAACCAAGGATGTCACGGTTAATGGCACCAAAAGATTCATTGAACATACCTGCAAAAACAAGAATTGAAACGAAAGCTGGTACTGCCCAAGGAAGGATGAACACAGTACGGATGACCGCCTTCCCTTTTACATCCTTTTGATTGACGAGAATGGCCAGGAACATTCCCAAAGCCACCTGGAAAGTTGTTGCAACAAATGTCCAGATGATTGTCCATGAAAGAACGGAGAAGAATGTCTGACGCCAAGATTCTAATTGGAACAAATCAAAGAAGTTTTTCAGACCCACCCAATCAACCAGCTTTGCAGGAGGCGAATGGTATAAATCGTAGTTTGTAAATGCGAGTAAAACAACGAAAATGATAGGAAATACAACAACAAAAATCAGGAGCAGGAATCCAGGTGACATGATCAGATATGGGAAACCATTATCAATTAAGTTGTTGTATTGCTCCTTAACTGTACTTAGACGCTCACCCATGTCTCTTTTTAAACCTGTCTTATGAGCATCTTTCAAATTGAATAGATAGAAACCGATTCCAAAGATCAGGACAATAAGCGCCAAAATCCCTTCTACCAGCAAGAAGATGGAATGGTCACGAGGTGTCTGCTCTCCCAGTGTAAACAGACCCCATAATCCCATGTTAAGCAGATCTGAGAACACTCCGAAGAATGCACCAGTCAGGATCAGGAAAGTGATTCCCTTTAAGTATTGTTTGTTGTATAGCTGTCCTAGCCCAGGAATGATCGAAAGGGCTGTTGCTATTCTGCGGTGGTTGGTTTGATAGGACTTCTCTTTCATCCTATATTCCCCTTTCTCTTTCTATAATTGATAAGGCTATTTCGAAAACATTGCTGGTTCACATATAAGCTAGGTTTTATTTGACTAACCATGGCTGCAGTGACAACAAATCTTGCGATAATCCGCCTTGTTAAAAGCATCAGATGCTTTATGAGAACGAATACATTGTCTTTCATACAGAAGATCGTTTCATTCCTGTATTATACTGAAATCTCTTGTTTTCACTCTCATGAAGCACCTGATTGACTTATCTCTATTCTAGCGCAACCGTTTGCCCAATGAAAGACTTTTTTACTGCGGTTTTTCGTAAACTTTGTGACTTTTCACAATGCATTACAGAATACACAGAAACTGGAATATACCTTTGGAAAATATAACAGTACCCCCCATGGGAGGTACTGCTATATCTATTGATGCTATTATTTTGAATGGTTTTGCTTGATGTTCTGTTCGATTTGCTTCACAGCTGAATCAAGTGCTGCCTTTGGCTCTGCTTTGCCTGTTACAACTGTTTGCAATGCGCTAGCCATTGGTGCCCAAACTTCACCCATTTCAGGGATGTTTGGCATTGGAACTGCGTCTTGAGTCTGAAGTGCAACAGCTTTAGCACCTTCGTTTTCAGCGATTGCTGGATCGTCAACAAGTGCTACGTTTGTTGGAACTTCAGCAGTTTGCTCGAAACGGTACTTAGCGTTCTCGTCGTTTGTGATGAACTCAAGGAACTTAGTAGCCCATTCCTGGTTCTTAGAGTAAGAAGAAATGTGCCATCCTTTAACACCCATGAAAGTCTTCATTGGAGTGCCATCAGCGAATTTAGGGAATGGAGCAACACCGAAATCGATGCCAGCATCTTTCATGCCGCCGAATGCCCATGGTCCGTTCATGACAGAAGCAACATTACCTTCGTTGAAAAGTCCGTCCATAGCAGATCCGCCGTTTTCGCCGACGATTCCGTTAGGGAATAGCTTTTCAGCGTACCACTTCTGGATGTACTCAGTACCTTTTACAGCACCTTCATTGTTCAAGCCAAGATCTTGAGGGTTAAGAGCTCCGTCTTTTTCCCCGAATACATATCCGCCGTTTCCAGCGATTGGAGCATGTGCAAAGTAGAAGTTATCCCAAAGTGCAAGGAAACCATATTTGCCGTCTTTAGTGTTAGCTTTTGCGAATTCATATAAATCTTCCATAGTAGCAGGAACTTCAGTCATAAGAGCTTTGTTGTAGATGAAAACTGGAGTTTCAGCAGACTTTGGAAGTCCGTATAATTTACCATCGAAAGTTTGTGCAGCGATTGAAGACTCAGAGAAAGTCTTTTTTACATCGTCGCTTACATTAAGTTCAGCGATGTGCCCTTGAACTGCAAGCTCACCGATTTGGTCATGCGGCAAAGTGATGATGTCCGGGCCAGTTCCAGCAGGACCATCAAGACGTAATTGTTCTTTCATTTTTGTAGCCATTTCTACTTCTTTGAACTCAATTTTGATACCGTTTTCTTTTTCAAAGTCAGCTGCTACCTTTTCAAGCCAGCCAGACTTTTCTTTATCTTCCCAAACTACCAGCTTCTCTGGTTTTGAAGCATCTTCTGTTTTCTCGCCGTTGTCTTTTGAACCTGTGTTTTCTTCTTCTTTAGGTCCACAAGCAGCAAGAGCACCGACCATTAAGATCAGCATCATGAAAATCGACAATGCCTTTTTCATGTGTATACCCCTCCTAAAAATGTGTAATTACTTTTTTATTGTGCAGATATTCTCTCAATCTGTGCAAACGTTTGTAATGTTGTTTGCAAGTCTATGAAAACGATTGCACAACCTAACTCTTATTATAAAGACTTAAATCATTTTGACAACTAGTTTTTTTATTTTTTTTTACCAAAATACTAAATTCGTTAATTTTTTGTGAATCGAACTTTTTATAATTGACATTTTAAAATAGGTGGTCTAACCTTGTTTTAATCTTGAATTGATAATGAAAGGAATGGTTTCTCCTTGTTAAAAGAAGCGATCTATCACCGTCCTAAAGATAATTATGCATACGCTTGCACCAATGAAGAACTGCATATCCGCATCAGAACGAAAAAGGATGACATGAAAGAAGTTTCCCTATTAAATGGTGATCCGTATGATTGGGCGGATGGAAAATGGAATTTCTCTTCCGTTCCAATGATTAAAAGTGGGTCCGATCTGTTATTCGATTATTGGTTTGTTTCGATAAAGCCGCCATACAGAAGGATGCGTTATGGCTTTGAATTGAATGATGGAACTGAAACCGCTTATCTGACCGAAAAGGGTTTCTATCCTGAACCTCCTGAGGATACTGGCTTCTATTATGCTTTTCCATACTTGAATAATATTGATGTTTTCCGTGCTCCTGGCTGGGTGAAAGATACAGTCTGGTATCAAATTTTCCCGGAGCGATTTGGAAATGGTGACCCTTCGAATGATCCGGAAGGTGCACTGCCGTGGGGAAGCGCCCCTCCGGAAAGGGATAATTTCTTTGGCGGCGATTTGAAAGGTGTTATCCAGAACATCAGCTACCTTGCGGACCTGGGCATAAGCGGTATTTATTTTACACCGATTTTCAAGGCTTATTCCAACCATAAATACGATACGATCGATTATATGGAAATTGACCCTCAATTCGGTGACAAGGAAACTTTGAAAGAGTTGGTCCAGGTATGCCATGAACATGGAATCAAAGTCATGCTTGATGCGGTGTTCAACCATAGCGGTTTCTATTTCCCGCAATTCCAGGATGTTTTAGAAAATGGCGAAGCATCTCCATATAAGGATTGGTTCCACACAAAAGAATTCCCTCTTGTAATGGAGCCAAGGCCCAACTACGATACATTCGCCTTTGAAAAATCAATGCCAAAGCTCAATACAGAAAATCCAGAAGTGATCGAATATCTGCTCGAAGTCGGGCGCTACTGGGTACGTGAATTCGATATTGATGGCTGGAGACTCGATGTTGCGAATGAAGTCGACCACTCATTCTGGAGAAAATTCCGTACAGAAGTGAAAGCCATCAAACCTGACCTCTACATCCTTGGTGAGATCTGGCATGACTCGATGCCGTGGCTGCGAGGCGACCAGTTTGACGCGGTCATGAACTATCCTTTCACGACCAATATCCTGAACCTGTTTGCCCGGGGTTCGATTACTGTAAAAGAATTCATTGAAAACATGACAACAGTCAACCATATGTATCCGAAGAACGTCAATGAAGTCGCCTTCAATCTGATTGGGAGTCATGATACACCAAGAATCTTGACAGAATGCGGCGGCGACGAAGACAAGGTAAAACAAATCTTCACTGTATTACTATCTTATATTGGAACTCCGTGCATCTATTATGGAGATGAAATCGGCATGAGCGGGGAGCAGGATCCTGGCTGCCGTGAGTGCATGAAGTGGAATGTTGAAGATCAGAACAAGATTATGTTTGAACACGTCCAGAAGATGATTCGCCTCCGTAAAGAATATCCGCTTCTGGCGAATGAAGGCGAACTCCACTTCATTCCGTCCGATTACCATGAAAGCTGCTTTGCTTATACAAAATCCAATGGTGAGACAACAATCCTTGTCGTCGTGAATATGAGCAATGAAGAAGCAAATTATCATCTGCCTTTCAATTTAAATGGCAAAAAGATCACCAATATTTATACGGGCGAAGAATATGCTGCTGAGAGCGATGAGCTGTCAGCCAAGATTGCCGCAAACGGATTTGCATTGTTCCAGTTTTAAATAGTGGGGACCCCTTTCCTGTTTTTGGAAGGGGTTTGTTTTTTTATGGTGGGATATTATTTACACTTTTAGAATAGAATTACCCTGTTCGCGGAATCAAAGGGGTTTTTCGCGGGATTTATGCAGGTTTTCGCGAGATTAATACGGATGTTCGCGGAATAATTGCGTTTTTCCCGGGATTAACACGGATGTTCGCGGAATAATTGCGTTTTTCGCGGAATTACCAAGGTTCTGCAGAATTTCATATATCGCTTAAGCGGAATGAACGCAGAATCCCAGCTAAATATTGCTAAATTGTGATGTTCTAGCCCAACAATCTATTATCCTCATTTTATTTTCGAAAAATGAAGGTTTTTACTTCAATTCCCTTCCAGAGTCTGTATAATAAAAGAATTACAACTTGGAGATATAAAAACATGAAGAAAAAAACTGCTAAACTATCGTTATTTGCCATTACATGGCCTCTATTTATTGAAATCATGCTATATATGCTGATGGGGAATGCGGATACGCTGATGCTGTCCCAGTATTCGGATAACTCTGTGGCAGCTGTCGGGGTATCCAATCAAATCCTTTCCATGGTCATTGTCATGTTCGGCTTTGTAGCGACCGGCACAGCTATTCTTGTGGCGCAGAACCTGGGTGCTGAACGCGATGATGAGGCGCGGGAGGTTTCTTCTGTCTCAATCGGGGCTAACCTTGTATTTGGTATTCTCCTGAGCGCTGCTGTCTTCATTTTTAGCGAACAATTGCTAAAGCTGATGGACCTTCCACCCGAATTGTTTGATGAAGCCAATTCCTACTTGAAGATTGTCGGCGGATTTTCATTCATTCAGTCGCTGATCATGACAGTCAGCAGCATTATCCGCAGCTATGGATTTACGCGTGATATCATGTATGTCACCATCGGCATGAACGTGCTGAATGTCATCGGCAACTATTTCTTCATCTTCGGTCCCTTCGGCTTTCCAATACTTGGGGTTGAAGGTGTAGCAATATCAACAACTGTCAGCCGGATCTTCGGGTTGCTCGCGGCCATTTTTGTCATGACAAAGCGGATCCCTGGATCGCTGCCCTTGTCGATGCTATTCAGTTTTCCGAAAAGGCATCTAAAGAACCTGCTCAATATCGGGATTCCTTCTGCAGGCGAGCACCTTAGCTATAATGGATCGCAAATGGTGATCACTTATTTTATTGCTTCCCTTGGAACCCAGGCACTGACCGCAAAGGTTTACACGCAAAATGTCATGATGTTCATCTTCCTTTTCAGTATCGCAATCAGTCAGGGAACACAGATTTTGATTGGCCATATGGTCGGAGCAAAAGAAGTTGAGAACGCATATAAACGAGCATTAAAAAGTTTAAAACTTGCGATATTGATCTCAATCGCAGCTGCAGTGATCGTTTCTTTCTTTTCAAAAAACCTGCTGGGAATCTTCACTGACAACCTCAGCATCATCGAACTCGGCACCATCTTAATCCTGCTTACCATCATCCTTGAACCAGGCAGATCTTTCAATCTGGTGCTGATCAGTTCATTGAGAGCTGCAGGCGATGTGAAATTTCCGGTTTATATGGGAATCCTGTCCATGTGGGGAGTCAGCGTAACGCTTTCCTATTTCCTCGGAATCTACCTGGAGATGGGACTCGTCGGCATCTGGATCGCCTTCATCGCAGACGAATGGCTGCGGGGGCTGCTGATGCTGTGGCGCTGGAGATCCAGAGTTTGGGTGAAAAAGTCGTTTGTAACCGCGGAATAAATGAAAATTACCGTATTAAAGTAAAAATGCACTTATTTTGCAGAAGAAATGGTCACTCGGAAAACTAATTTATATATTTATAGCTAAAAAAATATTTATATAGCGAAAATCATGATTTTATAGTGACTTTTTTATTTATATAGCGAAAATTTCTTTTTTATAGCGACTTTATAATTTATATAGCGAAAATCGAATTTTTATAGCGAATTGGTAATTATTAATGTTTTTTTCCATTTCTATGAAAAACTGCAGGCAAATTGGAATCGCCTGCAGTCTGCTGCAAGCCCTCTCCCAGGGCTTGCTTTTTTAATCTGCAATATTAATATTATAGTCCCTGAACCAGATATGAATCTGGGCAAGCTGTGCCAGCAGCTGTGGGCCGGTCATCAATTGGCCGAACCAGGGCACTTTGAAGGAGGCTCCTTCGGTTTCAATCATTTTTTGCAGTGTGGCTCTGTCGAAGAATTCATGCAGCGCACTGTTTGAATCGGCCATGAAATCTGACAGCATCCCCTGTACTGCCTGAGTATATGCCGGATGGTGGGTCTTCGGATAAGGACTCTTTTTTCGGTATAATACTTCATCAGGTAAAGTGCCTTCCAATGCCTTGCGCAAGATTCCTTTTTCCCTGTTGCCGTGCATCTTCATCTCCCATGGGATATTCCAGACATATTCCACAAGGCGATGGTCGGCAAACGGCACCCTAACTTCAAGGCTCGCGCCCATGCTCATCCGGTCTTTCCTGTCGAGCAAGGTGGTCATGAACCAAACGATATTTAAATAGAATAATTGTCTTCGCCTTGCATCGATATGATTCTCTCCTTCAAGTACCGGCACCTCTGCTATCGTCTCATTGAATTTCGCCATCATATACTCTTCTAGACTCAATTTTTTCCGCCAGTGGTCTCTCAGCATATTTTGCCGTTCATTAATGGACCGCATCCACGGGAATCCTTGCCGGTTCAGGTCATCCTCCCTGTGGAACCAAGGATATCCTCCAAAGATTTCATCAGCACATTCACCTGAAAGGCCTACGGTAAAATCCTGTTTGATTTCACGGCAGAACCAGAGAAGTGATGAATCGATGTCAGCCATCCCCGGCAGGTCACGAACATGCACGGCTTCTGTCAGATAGTCTGCCAGATCGTTCTGTGAGATGACGCTGTTATGGTGAACGGTCCCGAATGTTTCCGTCATTTTATTGATCCAGAAGGCATCCGCATTAGGCTGGAACTCATTTTCCTTGAAAAACTGATCGTTACCTTCATAATCGATCGAGTAAGTATGCAGGCTCCCCTTGCCCTCAGTCTTATAATGATTCGCGGCAATCGCGGTGATGGCGCTTGAATCCAATCCCCCGGAAAGGAATGTGCAAAGCGGAACATCGGAAACGAGCTGCCTTGTTACAGCGTCTGTGAACAACTCACGCACCTTCTCGGAAGTTTCTTCAAGACTGTCTTTGTGTTCTACGCTTTTCACATTCCAGTATCTCCACACCTTCAGCCCATTTTTTGAAAAAATGAGTCCATGACCTGGACGGAGCTCCTTCATATTCTTAAAAATACCAGCTCCTGGCGAACGGGATGGCCCGAGCCCAAAAACTTCGCAAAGCCCTTCCCTGTCTACCTCCGGCTTCACATCAGGATGTGCCAGCAGAGCCTTTTGTTCAGAAGCAAACATAAAACCTGACGCTGTTTCAATAAAGAAGAGCGGCTTTACACCAAGGCGATCACGCCCGATGAACAGCTTTTCCTCCTGATGATCCCAAACGGCAAAGGCAAAAATCCCATTTAAATGATCGAGGCAATTTTCCTTCCATTCCATGAAAGAATTGAGCAAAACCTCTGTATCAGAATGACCGTTAAAAGAATATCCTTTTAATAGCAGTGCTTTTCTGAGGTCTTCAGTATTATATAATTCTCCGTTATAACAAATGGTATAACGGCTGTCTCGCTGTGCTCTGGTCATTGGCTGCTTGCCTCCCTCGGGATCGACAACCACCAGCCTTTTATGGCCCAGTGCAGCGTGTTGTGAAGTCCATACATTGGTATCATCAGGACCTCTTTTACTCAAAGTTTCCGCCATTTTTGCAATCGTCTTGTGCTCATGGTCCAAATTTTTACGATAGTCTACCCAACCGGTTATTCCACACATTTACCATCATCCCTTCTAAGCGGAACTTTTTGCCTGCCAATGATTCGTCCTGAAACGCAGTAATCGCTTAAGCATTACTCATCTTATGCAGCAATATTCAAACTGGTTAATTGCCTAACTTTTAAATCATGTTATAAATTCGCCGAAATCTGTCTACAAAGAAGGTGAGCGACAATAAACGGAGGATCCAAATGAATCGACAACAACGAAGCAATTTGATTGAATTCCAGCCCCGGTCGTTCAATGCCGGGACCGTAGAATATATTAATTCGCAATGGGTTTTCTTTGATGAAGAAACGGACGAAGCCGCACTTGTTGAGGAATTTATCCACCAGGAGGTTGAAGTTCAGCGAAACAGCAAATGGTGCAGGGGGTTTTTGCTGGATAACGGAAGCATCCAGACTGGCAATGAAACCATCTCTCTGATAGACCAGGAAATGATCAGGATCAGGAAGCAGCTGATTTATTCTTTCGAGCGTCTGTTGGATGAATTGAATGATGAGGCATTTGTCCAATTTATCAATACATTGAATTCGTTGAATTTCTCCATCTATGATTGTATCTATTGTTATAACCATCTGACATTCCTCGATCATGAAACAGGGAGATCCGGTGTGAATTTTTTGATTTTCGATAACGAAGAATACATCTGCAGCGTACAGCATCACTTTGATTATTATGAAATACAGAATGACCGGTTTGAACTGACCTTGAACAACGGGAAGCGGACCGTGATCGAACGGATTTCCTAAACTGCAAAGAAGCCTGCATTCGATGTGAATGCAGGCTTTTACGTAATCGTTTTTTCTCAGATGAAATGGACATGCAAGAATCTTCGTAAAAACATAGAAATCGATTTTCTTATTTTACCGTGTAGGCAACGTTTTCTATGGTCCTGAAACCTTTTTCGAAGGCATCCGTTTCGAGCGGCTTCTGGATATAGTAACCTTGTGCATAATGGCAATCAAGGTCTCTCAAGATATTCATTTGTTCATGAGTTTCAACGCCCTCAGCAACAATCTTCACTGCTAAGCCCTGACCCATGGTGATGATTGCTTTGACGATGGCAATATCGGAAGGGTCGTCATGAAGATTATTGATAAAGGACTGGTCGATTTTAAGCGTATCAATTGGCAAATTGCGTAAATAGCTTAATGACGAATAACCTGTCCCGAAATCATCGATTGATACTTTCACCCCGAGCTCCTGTAATGACTTCATAACGGAAATGCTGTAAACAATATCCTTCAGCATCGCGCTTTCTGTCAGTTCCAATGAAAGATATGCCGGGGCAAGCCCGGAAACCTTCAGAGCTTCAATCACCTGGCCGATAAAAGCATGCTGCTGGAATTGATAGGCGGAGACATTAACAGAAATCCCGAGATTCGGGAAACCATTTTCCTGCCAGTACTTTGTCTGGAAACATGCTGTTGTCAGAACCCAGGCGCCAATCTCCTCAATCAATCCTGTTTCTTCGGCGAGCGGGATGAACTGCGCCGGTGACACAAGCCCAAGATGCGGGTGCTGCCAGCGAATAAGGGCTTCTGTACAGGTGATTTCTCCTGATTTCAAATCCATCAGCGGCTGATAGCAGAGACGGAACTCATTTTTCTGCAATGCTTTCCTTAAGTAGCTTTCCAGCTCCAGTCGCACCATTGCCTGGTCATTCATCCCGGTTGAAAAATAAGTGATTTTATTCCCGCCCTGGTTTTTTGAACGGTTCATCGCTATATCTGCATTTTTCAGCAGGGTATGCTCATCAAGGCCATCCCCCGGAAATGAGCTGATCCCAATGCTGGCTGTGACAATAAACTCCTGATTCTGGTGATATAGAGGCTTTGATATAAGCCTTTGCAATTCTCTTGCCATCCTGGTCGTCTGATCGATCTCGACGTCCTCTGTCAAAAGCATCGTAAATTTATCGCCGCTGAATCTCCCAAAATAGGCCCCTTTTGGCATCTGATTCTGGATTCTGTCAGCCAGCTGTTTCAATACAATGTCTCCCGCATAATGCCCAAGACTGTCATTGATGATCTTGAAGCGGTCTATGTCAATAACAAGGACTGCGAGTAGTTCTTTCTTATGCTTAGCGCGGTGAATCATTTCCTCCAGCTGTTCCGTAAATCTCATCCTGTTGGGCAAACCTGTGTCCTGGTCATAATAGGCAAGCTGAATGATTCTTTCCTCTGTCTTTTTTTGGCGGGTGATATTCCTGCCGATTCCATACGTTCCCACACAGGATCCATTGACCGTGATGGGGATGTTTTTTATCTGGAAAATCTGGGACTCGCCGCTCTTAATCTGAATTTCGATGGTATAGGTCTGATCTTTTCCCTTCAGCGCTTGAATAAAATGCAATTTTGCACGATGAACGTCTTCAGGATTAATAAAATTCAGCGCAGACCTGCCAATAAGTTCACTTTCACCATAGCCGAAGGTTCTCATGAACGCCTGGTTAACGCTTGTGAAGTTCCCATTCAGATCTGTCGAATAGACAAAGTCCCCATTATTGTCAAACAAGGACCGATAATATTGTTCAGAAACCTCAAGGCTCTCATTAAGATGAAGGATGTCTTGTTGTGTAGTGGCCAGCAAATGTGTCAATGTGTTGATGGTGTGCTGGTCATGGCGGCTTGCATTGAGCTCTTGTTTGTTGAAAGCAGTAAAAGAGAGGATGTAAGGATGCTCTTCATAAAAATTCCCTTTGGCTTCACAGCTCAGCACGGCAGACACAGGAAGCTGTTTCTTAAGTAATTGCTGAAGGCGCTTAAGCTTCCCTGTTTCTGTATAAAAAATTTGCACCAATAGATTGGCATGCTCTTTGAATGAATTGCTCTCTATAAAGCTATTAAGTTGTTTGTCACTTTCGTAAACGCAGCTTTTTGTCGTAGCCATTGCATTCTCCATTTTCTATATTTCTCCAATATCCCTTAACTCTTAAATTACCATAATTGACCGGGTGAAGATATGACAAAAAGAGAAAAGCTGCCCATTTCTGGACAGCTTTTTTTCGACAAATCCTATTTAGAACAAGTCTGTTCCGAGCGGAAGTGAGAAACCTAAATATAGTACAAGCAAGATTGCGACGATGAATTGCACCCACAAAATAGATGCCTTTTCGTTCTTTCTTGTACGGATCAAGATCATTTCAAGCATAGAGATGACCCACAGGCCAACCGCTGCTTTCAGCACATACATAATGTTGATATTGATGCTGAAAAGAAGCCAGAAGCCAGTCAATAGGATCAGCACGTAAAATAATCTAAGGACCATCTGGACAATTTTAGCGCCCTTTTCCTTACCGCTTTTATGTAGTCCCAGTGCAACGAAGAATAAAACAAGAGCCAAAAACCAGGCTGTCATATGGGCATGTACCATGTACCCGTCCTCCTAATAGTAAAGTCTAAAATATCATAACATATTCAATAGGAATTTCATAAGTATAAGGTAATCTGCCAGACATGAAAAAAGAGACACCCTTTTCAGGATGTCCCCCAGCCATTACATGGCCAAATCGGTATGTTGAGGTTGTTCTTTTGTCTTAAATAAATAGACTGTTACAGTCATCAAAGCAAACAGGATCAGAAAACCAAGAAGAACACCCAGATTCCTCAACGCCATTGAAAAATCATTTAGTGAAATCAGAGCTTTAAATCCTGCAATTGAATAAGTAAATGGCAAGTAGGCACTTAAACTTCGCAGGTTCTCTGGCAGCATATCAATTGGAAGGTTTGATCCAGTTGTCGAAAGCTGCATGACAACTAATGCAAAAAGAATAAACCGGCCGATATTCCCAAACGAAGCAAAGAACATAACTATTGCCGCAAATACAATACTAACCAGTATAGCAAACATTATGAATCCAACTGGGTTTGTAACCTGCAATCCCAGGAATGCGAGGACCACGATGGATAGAAGGATTGCCTGAACAACGGCCAGGGAAGCAAGATTCAAAAATTTCACGGCAAACCAGCCCACCTTGGATACATTTAGTTCCTGAGGCTTGTTGAAATTGATGAACATTGACATGATTAATATCCCCACGAATAATGCAAGCGTCATTACATATGGCGCAGAAGAATCTCTGTAAAGTGAATAGCCATTGACTTTGTTACTAATTAGTTCCACCGGTGAGGCGAACATGCCGATATTTTTTTCATTAGCTTTAATTTTACCAGTTTCCTCGGCTCCATCCTTTAATCCGGCAGCCAATTCACCGCTTCCATCATAAAGTTTCCCGGCTCCATCATTCAATTTTGTTACTCCATCTGTCAGATCTCCCCAACCTTTTTCGACACTTACATTTCCGTCGCTAACCTGGACAACTCCAGAATGAATCTTGGAAGCACCAGCTGTCAGCTCACGCCATCCATTATCTACGGCAGCATTTCCATCGCTGACCTGAGCTGCACCTGAATGGATTTTTGTCGCACCAGCAGCGAGCTCCTTCCAGCCTTTATCTACCGTTTGATTCCCGGCAGAGATTAGCGCTGCTCCCCCATCAAGCTCCTTAACTCCTGCTGTGATGGTTCCCCACCCTGCATTGACCGATTTATTTCCTGCAGCTATTTGAGATGTTCCATCATGAAGCAAACCGACCTTAGTGATCATTTCATCCCAGCCTGCCGCTACACTTGCTGTTCCGGCAGAAAGGGCTGGGGCTTTTGCTGCTAAATCAGCTACTCCATTGTTTATTAATTTCTGCCCTTCTGCCAGTTGAGTAATTCCTGATGCCAGTGATCCTTGTTCTGCAGGAATTTTTTCATTGAACGCTGCAGCAATCTGATCCGCTCCATCTTTCAGTTCTTGTAGTTTGGTTGCATTTTCTGGTTTTGTGGCAGCATCCCTGATTCCTCGGCTCGTCCCTAAAATAGTTAAAAATTCTTTATCTGTGGCTAAACTTGGGTTCTTAGCAAGATATGATTCTATCAGTACAGTCAGGTTTTGCAGATTGCTTCCTAGATTTTGAGAATTTGTAATTACTTCGCCAATCCCGTCCGCCACTTCTTTAGTTCCAGGTCCAATTACCTTTACAGCCTGTTGTGCAGCTTGTAAACCAGCCAAGACTTCGGAAGTAGCAGCCTTAAGCTCTGGCATTTTTTCTTCTAACTGCTTACCACCCGCAGCCAACTGAGTAATGCCCGGCTGCCCGTCTTTAAGCTTTTGCAGAAGCAATCCAGTCCCTGCATTTACATCTGCTGATCCGTCCGCAAGTTTTGTAATGTCCGCTGACTTTTCATTAAGAGAGCTTAATAGCAGGCCAGTACCGTTTTTCAGGTCTTTAGAGCCGTTTGCAAGTTTTGTAATATCGCTTTGTTTAGATTTCAAGCTTCCTGCCAATTGAGCCGTACCGGCTGCGAGCTCCTTTGAACCATTAGCCAATTCGGAAATACTTCCTTGTTTTTCTGCTAATGTGCCGGCCAATTGACCAGTACCGCTTTTTAGTTCCAGAGTTCCAGCCGCAAGCTTGGAAATATCCGCTGACTTCTCATTTAGAGAAGTCAATAGAAGCCCGGTTCCATCCTGGAGTGCAGCTGTTCCATCATGCAGTTGCGCAGAACCATCAGCTGCTGTCTTAAATCCATCTGATACTTCACCAAGACTCGCGAAGATATTATTCGCATACTTTTCCGTTATCTTGTTTGCCAGCTTCTCCCTTAACTTTTCAGTTGCACTTTTAGTGACCTGTGCGGCCATAAAATTAAGGCCCTCATTCTGGATATAATTGAGTTCCAACCTTTTCGGGTCTGGTTCAAGAACTGTCGTCACTCTCTCAGAGAAGTCTTGCGGAATTTCAATGACCATGTAATATTTAAAGCTTCTCAATCCTTCTTCTGCTTCCTCTGAATCTACAAACTTCCAGCCTAAGTCATTGCTTTTCTTCAAGTCTGCCACAAGATCTTCGCCGACATTAAGGGGCTCGTCCCCGGAAATGGCACCTTTGTCATTATTGACAATCGCAACTGGCAGATTGGAGAGATTATCGTACGGTCCCCAATCTGGAGACAGCAGGATTCCGCCATAGACGATTGGCACTAACAAGGCTGCTATTACAGAATAGAGTACCCCTTTACTCGATGCCAGCTGGGACATTTGAGCCAAAAACAAACTAAACCAATTCATTCATACTCCCCCATGAGAATTATATATATATGTCAAAGCGACTGAATGAGTATTCAATCACTGCCACAAATATATTCTCATGTATGGGTAAAAACTCCTGCAAAAATTACAGAAAATATGAAATATTTCTAAAATTATAATAATATAATAAAAATTCTCCCTATAATTTATAAGGAGAATCAGGAGATTATATCTATTAATTTGTCACTGTATTCCTTAACGTCCCAATGCCTTCAACCGATATTTCAATGGTATCCCCGGCTTTCAAGAACCTTGGCGGCTTAAAGCCTTTCCCTACTCCTGCCGGTGTTCCGGTCGCAATGATATCACCCGGCTCCAGCGTCATCCCTTGTGAAAGCACGGAAATAACCTCTTCAACCGGAAAAATGAAGTTTTCTGTATTGGAGTCCTGCCTTACTTCACCATTAACAGTTGTCTTTATATCCAGTTGATTCGGATTGGCGATTGTTGATTTATGTACAATCCATGGTCCCATCGGGCATGTCGTATCAAGGCTTTTGCCAATGAAAAACTGTTTATGCCTTGCCTGGAGGTCGCGGGCCGTAACATCGTTTATAATTGTGTAGCCAAAAACGTAATCCAGTGCTTCTTCCCTTTTAATTCCTTTCCCTTTCTTGCCGATGACAACTGCCAGTTCACCTTCATAGTCCAATTGCTCTGTCAATTCACTATGGGTTAAAATTTCTTGTTCATGGGCGGTGACAGTCGTAGGTGCTTTGGTAAATACCATGACATGCTCGGGAATATCTTCCTTGCTCCCCATTTCGATCGCATGCTCAGCGTAATTTTTCCCGACACAGAAAATATTCTTGCCCGGACGGGGAATTGGCGCCAGCAATTCAACGGATGATAGCGGAAGGTAATGTTCACTTTCCAGCTTGTTATCCCTTACCCATTGAACTGTCTTTTCAGCTTCCTGAAGAAATTTGTCGCCTAGCGATATGGCTTCAATCATGTCAGATGAAAAAAATTTTTCGCCACCCATTTTTTCATGAATTTCTTGCAGTGGCAAAACATGACTTCCTTCTTCATTTACGATTCCGATCCATTTGCCTTTTTCATTTTTTACTGTTGCGAATTTCATTTAAATTTCCCCCTTTATTCAATGTTTCGTGTATGAAATGCTCGGTATCCCGAGGTTTTGTGAAATGATGAATTTCTTTACCAGATGTTTTCATCTCATCCAGGAATGCAAGGATTCCTGGTGTTTTTTTACGCTTATATCCTGCCACCCACTTTATGAATGTCCAATCAAGCTTTTCCTCACAGCCTTCATTCATATCAGGCCGCGATTTCTTATGATACATGACACGCCTTTTGAAAATACCATAGAGGCATCTTGAAGTAGAGTAATCGAGGAAGATGATTGTATCCGCTGCCCGCGCTCTCATCTCGATTGTGCTGCCATAGTTTCCATCCATGATCCATGAATCTTTTGCCATGATTTCTGTTAAAATAGCCTTCCACTCATCACTTGCAGTCGTTTCCCATCCAGGTTTCCAAAACAAGGCATCAAGATGGTATACCTCTTTGGCAAGAACCACTCCCAGCTTTCTGGCAAGTGTTGATTTCCCCGCACCCCCGTTGCCAATGATCATGATTTTTTCCATCAGGCTGCACCCTTTTTAAAACGCTGTTTCTTTAAATAAGTACCGCTTCGCCACAGCCATTCGACCGGTCCATAATAAAACCTTTTGACCCACCAGCTGCTGACAGCTAATTGACTTGCATAGATGGCAAGAGCCAGCATTGTTCCAGCAAATATGGACACATCGCCATAGTAACCGAGTCCGTAACTGTAAAATATCATCGTTGAGAAGATAGACTGGAATAAGTAGTTGCTGATTGACAGCCTCCCGGCAGCTTCGAGCGGGTAAAGGATCCTGTCCATTTTCCTGTGCTCGGATAGAAGGGCAATGATCAGCGCATAAGCCATCGCCAGCATTGCACCTCCAAAAATATCCTGGGCATAATCAGTCATCAACGTTCTTCCATAAAGGTACGGAATTGACTTGATCAACAGACCGAGAATAAAAAGTGCGGCTGCGTATGACCTGATCTTTTTCTTATTCCTGTGTACTTGCTCGAACAGCCTCATTTTGGCCGCACCTGCTCCAAACATGAAAAAAGGCAGAATCGTGATTAAATAAAAAAACAAACCCATGAGATTATTATTTTTATACCACTCTGTCATTCTTTGCTCTGTCACTTCGGCAAAGCTCCCAGTTTGATAGACACTTATTGCCTGTTCTGCAGCCTGTCCATCATACATCGAAAATTCTGCCCCTCCTTCCACCGCCGAGGCTGCACCGAGCATCTGCACGAGAAGGAGATTTGGAACAATATAGATGGCCAAACCTGCAATCATCAACCTTTTTGCGCTCCATCCCAGAAATAAAAGAAAGGCAAACCCGCAGACTGCATAAGTTATGAGGATATCCCCTTCCCAGATAAAGAAAGCATGGATACAGCCAATCAGCAGCAGCAGCGAAAGCCTTCTTACGGCAAGCGGAGTGAACTTCAGACCCTTATCGAGAATACGCTCTCTTAAGATCACCAGCCCATATCCAAACAACATCGCAAACAACGGATAAAAACTTGCCTGAATCAACACATCGATGAATCTGTATGTAAATAAATTTATATTTCCCTCCCACCATGTTTCAGGATCAATATAAAAATACGGTGAGTGGAATGAAATCATGTTGACAAGAAAAATCCCTAACAATGAAAAACCCCGCATCCGGTCGATCGAAACAATCCTTCCCGATGCCCTTCCGTTAATATCCATTTTCCCCCTCATTCCATCCAATGTTTAACATATAATCTATGTATATCACACTATCAGCGAACCTTGCAAAAGGAACGGAGGATCCAGCATAGAAACCACTACCTTATATACGGATTGGATATCATGCATACAATTTTATAGAAAAGGAGACACCACCTAACGGCATCCCCCGCAATCTATTAATTCACAAATCTTCCAGCCTTTCCCTTCGTTTCCCAATATTCATTCCTCAAATGGACCTTTTGGATTTTACCTGAAGCAGTCTTCGGCAGTTCTTCTACAAAGGTTACCCCAGTAACGGCTTTGAAATGGGCCAGTTTCTCCCTGGAAAATGCAATAAGATCCTTTTCCGTGATTTGTTCATTTTCACGTAACACTACATATGCGTGCGGGGTCTCCCCCCATTTTTCATGCGGGACGGCGATGACTGCAGCTTCAAGGACAGCCGGATGGTCATACAAAGCCCCCTCGACCTCAATGGACGATATATTCTCCCCGCCACTGATGATGACATCTTTTTTACGATCGACAATGTCGATATTCCCGTATTCGTCTACGGTCGCCATATCACCTGTATGGAGCCACCCATTGCGGATCGTTTCCATGGTTGCCTCTTCATTTTTCCAGTAGCCTTTCATGACTCCATTGCTTCTCGTGATCACTTCGCCGATTTCCTTGCCATCATGTGCAACCTCTTCGCCAAAGTCGTTGACAACCTTGACCTCGCAGCCAATCATCGAGATGCCGGCCTTCGCTTTCATCCTGTACTGTACATTCAATGGCAGTCCCTTCAAGTGCGACCTGACAGTTGAAATCGTACTTAACGGGGAAGATTCCGTCATGCCGTACACCTGGATGAACTCCCAGCCAAGTTCTTTTTCAACACGTGTAACAAATGCTGGCGGCGGTGCCGATCCAGCTATGACTACACGCACCTGCTGTTCAATGTTAGGCACATTTTTCTCATAATACTGGAGCAGAGCATTCAAAACTGTCGGTGCCATATGCATCACGCTGACTTTATGCTTTTCCAATGCGCTGAAAATCGCCTTGGGGGTTGTTTTGCGGAAGCAAACCTGAGAAGCGCCGTTTGCTGTGTAATAAAATGGCGACCCCCAGCCATTCACATGGAACATCGGCAGGACATGCAACAGGACATCTTCATCGCTTACCCGCAAATGATGCATCGTGCTTAGTGCGTGCAGATAATTGTTCCTGTGGGTAAGCATGACCCCTTTGGGATTCCCAGTCGTTCCACTTGTGTAGAGGAGGCTGCAGACATCATTTTCATCTAATTCTTCGCGTTTGAACGGTTCGGGAGAATGCTGTAATAGCCACGCATCGTATCCGATTTCCTCGAGGCTGTCTTCCTTATAATGGACAATGATTTCCTTCACGGTTTCCAGTTGGTTTTTGATTGGCTCGACGAGATGGTATAAATCCTGATCGACAAATAACACTTTGGATTCACTGTGGTTAAGGATGAATAGATAATCCTCCGGTTTAAGGCGAATGTTCAAAGGCACCATCACACCTCCGACCTGGAAGACACCATAAAAACCTTCAAGCATTTCAATTGAATTTGGCGCAAGGTAGGCAATCCGGTCACCTTTGCCGGCTCCAAGCTTCCTCAAACCATCCGAAAGCTGGTTTACCCTTTCGTTCAACTCAGAATATGTAAGCGCCCTGTCCTCGGAAAAAATAGCCTTTTTGTCTCCATAAAGCGATACCGCACGGTCTAGAAACTGGTTCAACAGCAATGGAACGTTCATTATTTGCCTCCTGTAATAATAAATTTAAAATTCTTAATATATAAATATATTAACATATCTCCATCTCTGTTATACAAAATTTCAACTGTTATATAACATGATTTTTCATAGCTGATTTTACAGGAAATTTTCATAGGAACTTTGTTTAGTGTAGTTCCTTATTTGAAACAAATAGGCATTTTAATCACATTCTTTATTTGGGCACATAGGATAATAAAGAAATCAAAATAAAGGGTGTTGCTCATGCCAGCAATAGTTGGGGTCATACAGGTCATTTCAATTAGCAGCAGTGCGGTCTTCCACATTGGCGATGTCTACAGAATAACTCCCCGTTCCAGCGCTAAAACCTTCTCCGGTGCGGGCTCATTCAATACCGGAGACGGATTGACCATACACAATAATCTTAGCTCGACAAATACCTATGACCAAGATGCAATTGATCAAGGAAATTATTTGAATGTATAGTGCGGGTGATTAGGTTGAATTTTTATATACAACAATCGATCAATATCAATTTTTTAAAGGTTGAGGGAATATCGAACTCTTCTGTCCTGCAAATTGGCAGTGCTGGTTTGATCAAGCCAGTTTCTAACCTATATAACACGGGCCGCTTTATAGCACCAGCTCCAGAGGCGCTGCATCCCTCCCAAATAACAACAGGTACATCATATACACCAGAAATACTTGAGACACCTGCGGTTCCTTTACAGGCTCCGGTTACACGAAGCTAACATTTAAAAACTGGTTCGAGGCGAGGTGATTCGTTTGAATGCTGAATTTTATGAATATGTTAAAAAGCTGCATTTATATGTACAGCACCAAAGCAAAAAGATATCCAAATTGGAAAAAATGGCCATGGATTTGCAGCAAGAAGTTGCAGCATTGAAGGATCGGCCTCCAGTCCAAATTGGAAATATCGAGTACAAATTCGACCAGTTGAAGGTAGAAACTCTTGAAGGGACTTTGAATATTGGCTTGAACCCGAGTGAACTGGATGGAATTGAGGATTTTTCGGTAGATCAAAAAGCGGTTAATGTACCTACTCCTGGAAAACAGCTGTTTAAGAGGACAATCGAAATTGAAACAGCACTGTACAAATACCTTGAAACGGATTTAGAGGGTATCTATCGCGATGCTCAAGCGAAGCTGGGGATCAATGTAGATGATTCTTATTTCACTTTTATAAAAGAAGATATCAGAAAACAGTTGTCTGGCAGAGTGGCGGCACATTTAAAGGAAAGGTCCTCCGGTGAGAATGGGACGGTAATAAGCCCGGAGATGAATAATCAAGTGATTGACCTGCTAAAGCAGGAGATTCAGAATGGTGTATTCCTCTTCCTCAAAAACCTGCCAGATAATGTAAAGGAAGGTCGTTCAGAATGAATTTTCAAGTCTATAACCGGGATATTTGCGTTGGCGACATCAGAATCCTTGGCGTTTCAAGTTCCTCGCTGCTAATGGTCGGGGATGCAGATACCATCAATTTGGCATCCACATTCGATACTCCTGCAGAGTCACTGATAATCGGGCCGTTCGTCCCTCTTTCGCCGGAAGCTGGACGATGATGCTTCAAAGAATCGCTAGTGTTGATAGAATAAAAATAGATTCAGTAATATTTTCTTCAGTGTTCCAAATAGGTGATTCCCAGCAGATCCAGGCATTTTCCAGAGCTCTGGCAGTCCAAAGAGAGCGTGAAGTATTTTATGAGAATGAAGGCGCATTTAGTGCCTACCCCATTTTTTCTGAGCCCATTACATTTCAACCGGATGTTGAAACCATAAATAGTTCTACTCATAATGTTAATCCTGTCTTAAAGGTGCGGAGTATCAATATACTGGGTGTATCGTCTTCTTCAGTGGTGCATCTTGGGAATACCTGCAATGTTTCTATGGAGGCAAGGGTCAAGCACATCCGGCATCTCCTGCCGCGCCCCGAACAAAATCGTTGATGCATGCATATTGTTTTATCAAGGCTGATGTACTCTTAGGCCATTCTACCGTTCGTATATTGACTTTTGGGCAGCGCATTTTTTTAATGACTCTGAATTTGGCTAACTAGCCGCAACTTTTTATGTATATCGCCCAAAAGAATAGCAGAAAAGGATGTTTTCAATGCCAGCAATCATAGGTCCAGTCCAAATCTTGAATGTAGGCGGCGGGACGGTGCAGTTTGGCGACACACTGTTCATCTCGCCAAAAAGTAATTCAAAAACAGTCGCTGGGCAGGGTGGTTTCAATACTGGTGGTTTCATTGTTACGAATAACGGACTTAGCGCCAGTAATGTCCTTGATGCCAACCTGATCGACCAGCCGACAGTAGGAAATAACTAGCGCTTTTTACGTTTTCGAGCATTTGATTTTGAAATTCTCGGCAGCCTTGTAGAGGGCTGCTTTTTTATCCATTTCAGGAATTTTTGCAGTTCAGGATGTAAGCGGAGCAATTCAATACTATTCAATCCCGTAGCCAGCTCCTCATTTGTGAATAAAGCATGTATCTGTTTGTGGCAAGGAATGCAAAGGCTGGCAGTTGGCATGAAGGCTCCGCCCCTTTCCCTTGGTGTCAGATGATGGACCGTGACCTCGACCTCATTCCTGCCGCATAGTTCACAAGTGTTGATATGGCTTTTCTTTGCCATTTACAATCCCTCCTTCAACAAGCCCTGTTGGTAATTTCCCCTTCATGGATTTTCTTAATCAGTTGTGCACCTGTCCCATACGCTACAAAAAAGGAATCGGCAAGGATTGTGTGAACAATCAACCGATTCCTTTAATTTAGAACTGATCCATTTCCAGAAGATGTCCGCCATCAAAGAAATATAAATATTTCTCTTCAACTGGCTTTTTCCATACTTGTTGAATCGCCTTTGCATACAGGCTGATCTGGATTCGATAACGCTCTTCCAAAATCGGTTTTGCCTGTTCGAACCCGCCTTTATAGCGGTCATGGATGCCATCTGTCTTGAAGTCAAGCAGGACTGTCCCTGTCTCATCCTCGAAAATACAGTCGATGACCCCCTGGATAAAAATCGGCTCATTTTCTCCCTGCCAATCAGGGTAAACCTCTTTTGCCGGTAATGAGAGATAAAATGGAACCTCGCGGCTGACCTTGTTTGCTCCAAGGAGTCGCTGGCCGATCTCAGTATCAAAAAAGGCAAGAATCCATTTTTGATCGACTGCCTCCTTCTGTTCCGGGAACAGCAGCTCATTCTCGACCATTTGCTCCAGCTGTGATTCAAGGCTTAACTCTGTAATCGGCCTGGAAAGATCGATATGCTGCATGACCATATGCATCGCGGTTCCCCGTTCTGCAGGGGTGAGTTTTTTTTCCTGCATGAACCTTGGCCTGTTAAGGATTGGCTTCGTAAACCGGCGGACGATCTGTGTCCCGCTCTCCTCATCCCTTGTTTCGTGGTTTCTCTTCAGCTCGGTTACAGACTGTTTCGAACGGTGATTGGCCGCTTCCTTAAAGTGATATTTCCATGAAAGCTGTTCATTGACCTTATCAGCCAGTTCCGAAACCTGGTTTACAGCCTGGCCAGCTGCGACAAGATCCATCAGGCTCTCGCGCTCTTCGTCTTTCTCATCGGCATATGAAATGATTTCCTCTGCGTTAATCGTTGCGATTTTCCAGCGGGATGGATGACAGTTAATCTCTTCGTCGAGTGCAGGATGCAGGATTGCCTGGCTTCCCCTGATCGACTCACAATCCTTATGACGGATAACAGCTGGCCCTATCCAGTCAATATAGCCTGATGCCGATGCCCTTAAATATTCATCAAGGAGCCATTCCGGATGGCTTGCTTCGTCCTGCCACTTGCTGATCGTTTTATCTGCATCCTTCACAGAACCGATCAGGTAGAGCTTTTCTTTTGCCCGTGTCAAGGCAACATAGAGGACACGCATCTCTTCAGAAAGCATTTCCATCTTATGCTTGCGTTTGAACGCCAATTGCGGCAAAGATGGAAACGAAATTCGCTTCTCAGGGTTGATGTACTTAACAGCAAAGCCAAATTCTTTATCAAGCATATAGAATTTTTTCAAGTCCATCGTATTGAAATTCCGGGCAAGTCCCGCTACGAAAACTACTGGGAATTCCAGCCCTTTGCTGCTGTGGATCGTCATGATCCTGACGACATCCTCCTGTTCTCCCAGCGCCCTTGCCGCGCCAAGATCATCGCCACGCTCCCTCATCCGTTCAATGAAGCGCAAAAAGCGGAACAAGCCGCGGAAGCTCGTCGCTTCATATTGTCTTGCGCGATCATAAAGCGCTCTGAGATTAGCCTGGCGTTGTTTTCCGCCTGGCATCCCGCCTGCAAAATCGAAGAACCTCGTCTCCCTGTATAATTGCCAGATTAAATCAGAAACAGATCCTTGTCTTGCAGCCGTTCTCCATTTTTTCAAGCCTTCAAAGAAACGACTCGTCTTTTCATGAAGAGCTTCATTTTCTATTGTCGGCTTGTGGAGACAGAATTCCGTCAACGCCTCATAGAACGAACCTCTTTTCTGGCTGATCCTGATGATGGCTAGTTCTTCTTCGTCCAGGCCGACGATCGGTGACCTCAATACAGCGGCAAGCGGGATATCCTGATAAGGGTTGTCGATTACTTTCAGCAAAGAAAGCATGACCGCGACCTCTGTCGCCTGGAAATAGCCAGTCGACAAATTCGCGTAAATCGGGATTCCCTGCTGCTTGAATTCCTCCATGATTTGAGGAGCCCAAGTCATTGAGCGAAGAAGGATGACGATATCGCGATAATTGACGGGTTTGGATGTTTTTGTTTTGGGATTATACACACCCCGGCGCTCTTCAACCATATCCTTGATATGCTTGGCCATCAGCCTTGCTTCGAGCTGGGACTGTTCAAGGTCTTCAGCATCGAATTCAGTATCAGCTGACTCATTCAATTCTGGGGAATCATAGTCTGTTGAAGCACCTTCTCCCTTATCAATCAACAGGAGCTCGACTGGGAAGGAATCATCCTCAGGATAGGGAGCCCCTTTTTTCAATTCAGCATTATCATCGTAATGGATTTCACCGACTTTTACGCCCATGATTTGTTTGAATAAATAATTGGTGCCGTCCAGTACTTCGCTTCGGCTCCTGAAATTCTTCGCAAGATCAATTTTCAGGCCAGTTCCTTCACCCTCAGCCGTGAACCTGTTGTACTTTCCGAGGAAAAGGTTTGGTTCAGCAAGACGGAATTTGTAGATCGATTGTTTTACGTCCCCAACCATGAACAGATTCCCGGCTGCCTCTCCTTCTGGCGTTACCAGCTGGAGGATGGCTTCCTGGACCATATTCGTGTCCTGGTATTCATCAACCAGCACTTCCTTGAATTTATTGCGGTAGGCCAGTGCAGCTTCGGAAGGCGATACAGGAGATACATTTCCATCATCAGTCTTTGCAGTCAATATCTCAAGTGTGTAATGCTCAAGGTCTGAAAAATCCACGAGACCACGTTCCTGCTTCACTTCTCCAAACCTGTGCGAAAATTCTTTCACGAGGTCAATCAGCACGGCGATCAACGGTTTCATTTCCTGCATATCCTTCAGGAAGCTTTCTGGTTTTCTGGAAAATAGTTCACTTCTTAAATCCTGGACAATTTTCTTTGCACGGTCCCTGAGCTTGGCGGCTTTATCGACTAGATCCTTATTGTAATCATCGCCGCGACATGTCTTTGCCCTCCCAAAATCAGCAAGCTGTATCGCTTCATGCAAATCTCCCCAGGTTTGTTCACTGGCAGCCAGCAATGTGTCGATCACATGAAGATCTTCTGTAAAATTGACAGCCCGTGGTGCCGGTCCGCCCGGCATCCTGGAAATGTCCAGCGCTTTTTCGAGAAGCTGTTTTGCCCCCTGAAGCTGCAGCTCGATATCTGAGATAAGTACTTTCATAAACGGCAAGTGCTCGATCGCAATGCTGCCTGCTGCTTCGTACATGGATACGATGGAATCAAGATACGCATCAGGGGAAGGATTGGATCTGGCAAAATCAAACAGGTCAGTGATGATGTCCTTCAACCCTTCATCGCTGCGGTCATTCGTGAACGCATCCACCAGATTGAAAAAAGGCTGATTATCTGTTTTGCCGTATTCTTCTTCAAAAAGATCTTCAATCACTTCGTCCCGCAAAAGCTGTCCCTCGGTTTCATCCGCGATTCTGAAGCCAGGGTCAACATCAATCAGATAATAATATTTCCTGATGACTTCAAGGCAAAAGGAATGGAGCGTTGAAATGGACGCTCGATTCAACAGGCTCAGCTGCTTTTTCAGATGTGTTGAATCAGGGTGGCTGTTGATGGCTTTTTCAAGCGCTTCACCAATCCTGTGACGCATTTCAGCCGCAGAAGCATTTGTGAACGTTACGACGAGCAGCTCATCGACGTCAATAGGATAGTTCTCCGAAGTGATTTTCCTGATGATCCTCTCGACAAGAACAGCCGTTTTACCTGATCCGGCCGCCGCTGCGACAAGTATATCCTGCCCCGAGGCCATAATTGCCTTCCACTGATCTTCCGTCCATGTCGCGCCTTCCGGTACTGGCGGTATATTCATTCTAGCCAAGGTCCTCTTCCTCCTCTCCTATTGCTGACAGTAGGCCGAACTTCTTGATTTCTTCAAGTCTTGCAGAATCGACTGCCAGCCCATCATCGGCCTTCAAGTTTTCGTCTTGTCTCAGCGACTGCAGCAGGTCTTCCTTTTTAATGACAGGAAGCTTCCTGAAGTCATTCGATTCAACCGCCTGGTCAAACTGGCATACCGGCTTGAACGAGCAGAATGTACATGGTGCCCGGTCCTTGAGTTTGTATGGAGCAACATCAACAATTCCGCTGACAATCCTGTTGCCGGTCTCCACATACTTATGGCGCACAAATTGCCGTAAATGGTCAAAATCCTCACGGCTGGCAACCTTCGAGCTCTTCAGCAGGCTTCCATCTTTTTTAAAACCCGCGGAGATGATCTGTGAACTGCCTGTATCGAGCCCCTTGTCCATCATCCGGATGACATTCTCATCGCTTAGCAGCAATCCGTTCATTTTAAAACGTTTAAGGATTTCCTCTTCAATTTCATCAAGCGTCAGCATTTTTGAAGCATTGACAATCGGGTTGTGCACATGGAAATAGAGTACACCTGCAGGGTCAGCCTGCTTCCCGACAAGAAGCGGTGAATGGGTGATAATGATATCCAGGTAGGTGAGCATCTGAAGTGCCACACCGTAATACACCTCTGTCAGATTGACATCCTTCACGCTTGATTTGTAATCAATCACTCTCAGGTATACACCATGGTCATCCTCGGCTTTATCAACACGGTCAATCCTGCCCATCAGCTCCATCTTTGTGCCATTTTTCAGCGAAAAGCCCAGCGGAGGCAGTTTACCTTGCCGGCCGAAGCCGAGTTCCAGGCCGACTGGGGAGAACCCGCTGACTTTTGCATGCTCACTCAACACGAGAGATGCGCGGCTGATGATGTTCTGAAGTTTTTGCCTGATATAATGATGCCTGTTTGAGCTAAGCAGGATTTCATTCTGCAGTTTTGGAGCAAGCTTTTGCACAGCATCCCTTGCCAATTCTTCAGCCTGTGCCCTTGTAAGCTGGGCCCAGCTAAGGTTTTGCTCCATCACCGTTTCAGCGATTTCCTTCAATGCCGCGTGGAAAAGATCGCCGATATCCGGAGCCTCGAGCCGGAATATCTGCCGGTCTCGCAGCTTCAAGCCATGCTGGACATAATGCGAGAATGGACAGCTGTTGAATAGTTCCATCCTGGAGACACTTGCCTGGATTTCCTCGCCATACAATTCCTTCGTGACAGATTCAGACAGCTGTTTCGTCCTGTTTTCATAAAACAGGCTGGAAAGAACTTTCCGGGCTGTATCTGCCCAGCGGTGATTCTTCATATAATAATCGTACACATCCCACCAAAAATCATAGACAGGATAATTCCGCTTCTTCAGCTGAAGCTGGGATGTCAGATAGGATAAGGCAATATTTTCACCGGCAGCATATTCAAGCTGCTCTGCTTCCGGCAATTCCGAAGGATCTGGCAGGAAGAAATGCGTCTGATGTCCTGGAAACAAGTCCGAAATCCTTTTGATGAAGGAAGAAGGCATCAGGGCTTTCCCCTCTTCATTGGCAATCGGATAACTGATATAAAGCTGCTCCGAAGGCGTCACAAAAGCCTTATAAGCCGTAAAACTCTCATCCAGCAGCTTAGTTCGGCTGCCCGGGGCAAGCTTCAAGCCTTTTGATTGCAAAAGCTCGCGGTCGTCATCCGCAAAAATTCCTTCCTCGGTCATCTTGGCAGGAAGAATGCCTTCGTTCACGCCAATCACAAAAGCCACCTTTACATCGGCAAGCCTTGTTTTTTCTATGTCGGCAACCAGTACCTGGTCAATTGCCGGAGGAATCAGCGAAAACCTCAGTGACTCAAAACCAGCATCAAGGATGGAAACGAATTGCTTCGGTGCCACCTTGCTGTCACCCAGCATTTCGACGAACTGGTCAAGGAGATTGATCACGGCATTCCAGGCCTGCTCGTGCTCCCTTGCGTCAATCAGCCTTCCTTCCTGCTCCGCATATATTCTCCATGCTTCGAGCTTGGCGGGAATATCGAGCTCCTCCAGGAAGAGATAAACCGCTTCAGAAAGCTTTCTGCCTGTGTCAGCACGTTTCAGGCGCCGGGCCATTCGCAGAAGCGGTGAAGTAATTAACTGCTTCAAGTCATTCAGTTCCTGTTCAATCTTCTTCTCAGCATCCGTCTGGGCCACACTGTCATACTCGAGCCCCCGAATTCTCCGATATTTCCAGCGGTCTTTTCTCGTCCATTTATCTCCCTGGATCCCATATGCAAGCACATAGTTCTCCAGGATATCCATCTGTTCACGCACCCTGTTCAGGTCAGCACCCTCAGGGAACAGCAGGTCTGTCTTTACAGCCCGGAAAATCGGCTCATACCGCCAGTTCCCCAGGACCGTCTCCAGGCTTGAACGGACAAGCTCGATCAATGGATGGTGGAGCATATTCCGTTTCTGGTCGATAAAGAATGGAAGTCCGTAGTCTTCAAAAATGGTTTCCAGTACTTCACGGTATTCGCTTCCCCTCATCAAGACAGCGATATCGCGATAGCGGTATCCATCATCCCGTGCCAGGCCAATGATTTTTCTGGCAACTCCTTCAAGCTCGGAACGTCTGTTGGCTGCCTGTGCGATATGGATTGACGCCTCGCCTGAATACGGTACAGCCGGCCTTGAATCGAATTCCCTTTCAAGATGCTTCAGGGATTCATCCTGCCAGCGCCGCTGTTCAGACAGCACGACATTATCTTCTAGCTCATAGCCTTTTGTCCTTATCATGTCATAGAGTGTTTGGCAGGTCTCTCCTGTCAGCCTGAATAAATGAAGTTCATCAGGCTGTTCATGCTTGAAATCCCTGTCAACCGGGAGTGCGATTGTCACTCTTTTGGAGGAGGCAATCAGCTGATCAATGATCATGAGTTCAAGCGGCGTGAAACTATAAAAACCATCAATGTATACTTCCGCATTTTTCAGATAGTCAGAAGCCGGGATCTTTTCGGCAAGCAGCTTGAAATAATCCTCGGAATCTATATATTTACCAAACAATTCATCTTCGAACTGGCGATAAACCAGCTCCAGGTCGTGGATCTTATCATGTAATGCCTTGTTTCCTCCGGAGCCTTCAGCCATTTTTCCGGCAAGTTCTTCCGGATTGATGGCATAGCGTTTGAACTCGATCAGCATTTGCTCCATCTGCTGGATAAAACCATTTTTATCCGCAGCTTTCTGGAAGATTTTCAGGTCCTCTTTTTTGTCTTCAATGATTTTGCGGATCATCATACTGATCCCGACGCTGTCCAAATGCTGGCGTATGTATCCTCCCGTTTCCTGAAGCACTCTCCACGCCAGGCGCGGGAAGCTGTATACCTGTGCCCTGATCATTCCACCAAGGTCAGGATCTGTGGATAATCTGTATTCTGACAGGAAAGACATTTGTTCCGGCACAAGATAGACAATCGGATCTCCTTGAGGATCCGAAACAAGCCTGTCCTTCATTTCCTTCATGATCAGCTCGGTTTTCCCGCTGCCCGAGCGCCCCAGTACTAAACGTACAGACATCTGACTTCCCCTTTCTTCTAGTAAAATAACAATCTTCCAAGCCTAACTTTTTTGCTTTCACGACGTGCACTGTGCCTGTTTTTTATTTGTAAGGACATTGGAGCCATCGTTGATCCAAGTACTATGTTCAAAAAAGCAATAATCTATGAAATCAGCCACCTGCTAAAGTCGAAAAAGGCGCTTCTCTCACATGCGCCTTTTGTCTGCCAAACAATTGTTCTGTATGTATCCTATTATACCTTTTTCACAGGCCGATTTGGAAGCAAAGAGCCCGTTAATTTTTCCCATAGTGCATGACCTTCTTGAGTGCAAATGAACAACCATCATCGGACGGGGAATCTGCATATATTGTATGTGGCAGGTGATGAAAATGAAATCGATAAGCTTTTTTCAAAAAGCTTCCATCCTACTGACGCTGAGCGCCATTATGGTCGCCAGCAATATCTATACATTGATTCCCGTTTATTCGGTGGTATCGGATAGCCTTAGGATACCAGAATCTCATGTTGTTCTTGCAGGCGGGCTATTCACCTTTCTTTATGCCTGCGGTCTCCTCTCGTTCGGACCAGCATCGGATTATACAGGCCGGAGGAAGATCCTCGTGTTCGGTTTGCTGGCCTCCGCTATTGCCACCTGTGGTGTCGGTTTTTCTGCCGGGTCCCTCAGCCTTTGGATCACTCGTTCTCTGCAAGGTTTGACTCTGGCTACATTTGCTTCGGTTGCCTTTGCCTATTCATATGATCTGTTCACTGCCCGGCAGAGAACCATCCTTGTGGTCCTGATCAACACTGGCTTTTTGATTGCCGGCATCTTCGGCCAGGTCGCCAGTGCCTTCCTGGCTGAAACTTTTTCCTGGAATGCCGTCTTCTATTTCTTTGCTGCCGTTTATTTAATTCTGTTTTCTTTTGCTTTTTTCCTGCTGAAAGAATCGCCGGTACAGCCCTTCGAACGAAAACCGCTGGGGATGATATTTTTTCAATTATTAAAAGAGCCGCGGTTGATGAAGTGTTATATCATCACCTTTTCGCTCCTGTTTGCGATCATCGCCTTCTACGATGCGATTGGCCGTTTCTTTGCCGGACCTGCATCTGACCTTTTGCTGATCCGCCTGGTAGGATTGATTGGTGCCATCCTATCACTATTCACCGGGACATTGATGGACAGATGGGGTGCACTGAAGACGCTGATGTTCGGGCTGGCAATCGGCTCCACGAGTGCGTTCACCCTGCTGTTCCTGCACACAGCCAGCGCCCTGATCATTCTCTCCATATTTTTTGTTTCATCCATCTCACTAGTCATCCCCACCGTCATTACACTAATTGGGGCCTTCGGCAGCAGTCAGCGGGCGAAGGCACTTTCACTTTATTCATTCATCCTGCTGACCGGTGCAAGCCTGGCTCCGCCAGTCGCCGCTGTATTACCGTTTCACGGAGTCATGCTGTTATTGACACTTCTGTTTCTTTTTAATTTCATTTTATGTATTTTTGTAAATGAAAAAGCATTCCAGTCAGCGAATGCTGGCTGAAATGCTTTTGATTGGTGATTTCATGGCAGGAAGTTTAGTTGATTCTGTTGCTTTACTCAAAAGGTTTTTTTAATAAAATTAAATTCCTTTTTCAGCTGACTGGCTTCTGATTTTTACTAGTCATTTCCTTTAACAGCTTTTTGTCAATTTTCCCGACATGCGTTTTTGGCATGTGAGTGATAAAGTGGATCTGTTTCGGCACTTTATAGCCAGCCAGCTTTTTTCTGCAATATTCCTTTACCCCATCTCCGCTTAACGCTGCTTCTCTTTCAAGGACGATGAATGCCGTCACGGCTTCACCCCATTTTTCATCGTGCACACCGATTACCGCGGCTTCCAGGATGGAAGGATGTGAGCTTAGCCAGTGCTCGATTTCCAGGGGATAAACATTCTCTCCGCCTGTGATGATCATCTCCTTTTTCCTGCCGACGATATAGAAAAACCCTTCTTCATCTTGTCTGGCAAGGTCGCCGGTGTGGAGCCATCCATCTTTCCAGGCATTTTGAGTCGCGCTGTCATTTTTCCAATAATACGAGAAGGCATGCTTGCCCCTGATCGCCAACTCGCCGATTTCACCGGCTGGCGCTTCACTTCCATCGTCTCTGATGACCTTGATGCAGGTGAATAACATCGGTTTGCCGACCGAACCTCTTTTGACATCCGCATCTGAAGGATCGATGAAAAAATTATTCGGGCCAGCCTCCGTCAGGCCGTATCCCTCTTTGAAGGCCAGGCCTTTCTTTTTATAAGCTTCATAGATATCCAGCGGGCACGGAGCCCCGCCAGATAAAAACAATTTCATATCCCTGAATTCCGCTTGCTGGAACTCTTTTGATTTTACTAGCATGTGGTGCATCGTCGGCACAAACAATACGATCGTACATTTATGCCTGATCAAATATTCAATCGCTTTTTCAGGAGTAAATTCATCCCCCAGCACGACGGTCCCACCTGCCATCAGGATGGGGATCGACAGAGCATTCAGCCCGCCTGTGTGAAATAAAGGCAAATAGGTGATCGTCTTGTCTTCATCTGTCAGGTTCCAGCTCGCAATGGTCGAAATGCTGTTCCAGATGATCGCTCGATGTGACAGAACAGCACCTTTTGGCTTTCCGGTCGTCCCTCCTGTATAAATCATCGCCAGCGGGTCTTCTTCATCCAGATCGACAGGCTGGATTTGCTTCGGACTAGTAATCAAATCCTGATAGTGTGAACCATTGATTTGGATGCACTGGCCTGCTTGATCCCAGACCATCGTCACTTCTTTTGTGAATTTCGAATGGAACGCCAGCAGCGCCGGTTCACTGTCTTGTATGATAAAGGCTAATTCATCCACCGACAGCCTCCAGTTCAAAGGCACAAAAATAGCACCAATCTTCCCACAGGCGAATAATAAATCGAAGTAACTGACCCCGTTGGGCGCAAGCGTTGCAATCCTGTCGCCTTTTTTGACACCAATTCCCTGCATCCATGCCGCAATCGCCCTGGCTCGTTCATTGACTTCCCTGAACGACCATTCCTGATCTGTACCGGCATCAGCAATCGCAGCAGCGTCCGGTGTCAATCTCGCTCTTGATTCAAGCCAATCGAGCTCCCACCTCACCGCAATCTCTCCCTCTCTCGACGTGATGGGTTTTATTTTAAAGATTGGGAGTTACAGGATAGTTACATCGAATGCAAAAAACACCACAGCCTGGATGGCCATGATGTTCGGGTCGCTTATTTAATTAACTCTTCTTCTGATAAGATGCCCATATTCCTCACATGATTCTTTGCCTCGGCATCGCCAAGTCTGTAAACCATTGCGTAAATCTCCTTCAAGGCCATGTCATATTCTGCATGCTCGCGATCCGGGTCCTTGAAAGGGTGCAGATGGGAATTCCCGTAAGTCGCCCAGTCTGCTTTATAGTTCACTTCCAGGTACTCGCGCAGATCCTTGATTTCCTCTCCTGTCGCGATCAACGTGAAGAAATGGCCCTCCTGATCTGCTGGCGTATCCAGCACCTCGCCGCTTTCTATATTGAAGTAATACCTCTGTTTTTGCTCTTCCATGTACAGCACCTCAATCTTTTTTATACCATTTACCACTTTTGGAGGGAAGTTAACCATTAAATGTGGGTGTGATGTGTTAAAAGCCATTATTATAAATATCCTAAGTTATTTTTGGCTCATATTAGAGGGATACTGAAGTTTCCTACCAGTTGGATTGGTTTTAATGCAAGTTTGGTGACTTTCTGCCAATAGGAGAAGTTTTATACCTGTTGAAACGATTTTTTTTCGGCTGATTTGAATTTATTCCCGGCTGGCTTGATTTTATCTCCGGTTGGTGCAGATTTATCTCCGGTTAGCTTGATTTTATCTCCAGTTGGAAGAGATTTATCTCCAGTTGGCTTAATTTTATCTCCGGTTAGTTCAGATTTATATCCGGTGGCTCAAAATCAATCCAGGTCAGTAAATCATACTCCCCTGTTGGCTGCATTTTCATGGTTAAAAAAGATTTAATCCCCATTAAAGGCGTTTTAATCCTCGTTGAAAAAGGTTCATTCCTAGTTGGATTAGTTTTAATCGCGATAGACCAAATTTATTCCCCGTTGCCCCTGAACCCCAAAATAAAAAAGCGCAGCAAGTGCGCTTTTTCAACATTACATCATGATTCCGCCGTCCACATGGAGGGTGGTGCCATTCACATATTTTGATTCTTCTGAGGCCAGGAAGAGGTAGGCATTCGCGATATCCTCGGGCAAGCCCAGTCTGCCGAGCGGGACGAGCATTTTCATTTGCTCAATCACCTTTTCCGGTACTTTAGCTGTCATGCCGGTCTCAATGAATCCTGGGGCGACGGCATTGACGTTGATTCCTTTGCGGCCGAGCTCTTTTGCCCAGGTTTTCGTCATCCCGACAACCCCCGCCTTTGTTGCTGCGTAGTTGGTCTGGCCGACATTGCCGTAAATGCCGGAGACGGAAGAGGTATTGATGATTCTTCCAGATCCCTGCTGGACCATTGCCGGGACAACGGCCTGGGCGCAATGGAAGACGCCTGTCAGGTTTACATCAACAACTTTCTGAAAATCCTCCACAGCGAGTTTGTGCAGCATCCCGTCCCTTGTGATGCCTGCATTATTTACAAGAATATCAATCTTGCCAAAATGGGAGAGAACATCCTTTACCATCGAATCCACGCTATCCTTATCAGCGACGTTCACCTGGAAAAAGGCTGCTTCATAGCCTTCTGCTTTGAGCTCGGCTGCGCGCTGTGATCCTGTTTCCTCATCAAAATCCGCCATTGCCACCCGTGCGCCTTCACGCACAAAGGTTTTCGCTGCGGCAAGGCCAATCCCATTTGCCCCTCCGGTAATGATCGCTACTTTATCTTGCAGTCTCATAAAAACACCTTCCTATTCTGCTAAAAATCCATCGATATGCCTTAGCAGCTGATCCAAATCATCCACTAGTGGCGAATGGCCGCAATTCTTCAACTCTGCAAATCTTGCACGACCTGCAAAATCCTCGACAATTTCGTCGGCCATCTTGCTTGTGACAACAAGATCGCGGTCACCTCGGAGGACTAGGACAGGAATCTGGATATCCTTTACCTGATCTGTCCCCATCCCCAAACCGTTATCAACACCACTGATATTAAAACTATTGAGAGAATGATAGACCTCTGCCAGATTTCGCTGTGTCAGCATATCATCGACATACTCTTCATAATGTGCTGCTTCCGGCTGACGCTCGGTATAGATCAACATATTCCACATCGCCTTTAAAAATCCTCTATTCTGCCCGTCGTATGCAGTCTGGACAGCAATCGTTTTTCCGGTATCCGCCTTAACATCATCATACGTCTTAAGTCGATTGTCCAGATCAGGCAAGCCTTCCGGACTCGTTCCGAAGAACGGGTAACCCCTTGTTGACGCAGAGGCGAGCAGCACCAGTTTTTCGCAATAGCCAGGATAATCAGCAGCAAACTGCATTCCTACCGCACCACCTGTCGACCAGCCAACAAGTGAAAAATTCTTTAACCCGATTTCGTCGACAAACAGCTTTACATCATCGGAAAAATCCTTGATTGACATGATGGGCTTGCGGTAACTCGAGCCGCCGAATCCCCTCATGTCCATCGCATACACTTTATACTCCGGATTCATCTGATCAATCAGCACATCCCAATGCTTCGACGATGTCATGTTTCCATGGATCAGCAGCACGTTTTTCACGCCGCCGTCCCGTTCCCGGTAAGTAATGCTTTCACCGTTCGGCAATTCCACCTTTTTCAATTCAACAGCCGTTCTCTCCATTCAAGCTTCACCCTTCCCCCAGCGTATAGTTGTTGCTCCCCAGGCATAGCCGATCCCGGCACTGACAAGGACTACAACATCACCATTCTTCAGCTTCCCTGCCTTTTCAGCCAGTTCCAGCGACAGGATCTGGTCCATCTGGCCGATATGTCCATAGTCTTCGAGATAAATAGAATTTGATTCACCCAGTCCTAATTCCTGTAAAACAAACTGGTGTGCGGAACGCTTCATATGCAGCATCCCAATGTATGAAATATCTTTTTCTGAAAAACCGCTTTTTTCCACAGAACGGCGGATGACCTTCAGGAAGTTGGCCATCGACTTTTGCTCCAGCCTTTCTTTCATTCCCTGTGGATCGAGGACATCAAGCTGATAAAGACCCCGCTTCAGACTTTCTGCCGAAAGCGGATTTTTCGTTCCCCCTGCAACCACGACGACATCCTCGGAAAAAGAACCGTCAGTAATCATTTCTGTTTCGAGCAGCAGATTTTCCTGATGGCCCTTTTTCAGTAAAATCGCCCCGCCGCCTGCTCCGAGATTGTACATGAAGCGGGTCCGCGGATTCTGGTAGTCGATGAAATCCCCGTTCCGATAGCCGCCAGCCAGCAGCACCGTTTTGATTTCAGGGTCGGACAGCATCATGCCCCTGGCAAGTTTCAATGCCATGACTGTCGTCCCGCAACGCAATGCTGTATCAAATGCCCAGGCATTATAAGCGCCGATTTCTTCCTGAAGCTTGATTCCGGCAGTCCATAATGGATACTCCTTGTATTCCTCACCGATATAGATCACCAGATCAATCTCCATCGGATCGATACCCGCTTTTTCGATTGCCGTCTTTGCAGCCCTGATTCCCATCTCACATGTATGGTCTTCCTGACCAGGAACAGGCTTTTTCTTGATTCCCATTTTTTCTTCCACAACCATTTCCGGAATTCCTGCTGCCCGAGCAATTTCCCTTCCTGTTATATATGTTTCCGGAAGATAGATTCCTGTGCTGACAATCCCGATCTGCACGTATTCAGCCCTCCTTGCAAATGGCTCATTCTCTGCCTGTAAAACTAGCATTCTCCTACAATTCCCTTGATATAAGCCATCGCCTCATCGATTGATTGAAACAAGGCTTCCTTTTCATCCTGAACATGGGTAACTTTGACACGCCAATATTTTTTGCCGCTTCCGGCTTCAATGTCTGTAAGCTGGAAGCGGAGCACGAATGAGGTGACTTGCTGCATCTCCATCATGACTCGCCCTGACTGACGGCATCCGAATTTAAGGAAGCAGGTGCTTTCTTTTTCCTGCTGAATTTCAACTTCTTTAAGGAACCGACAATCCCCATCGGGAAGAACATGACAGCGAGTATATAAATGATTCCAAAAAAGATGATCCATCTTTCAAAGATCCAGTGGACCTTTGCCAGTTCTGTCAGCCAGTGGTGGGAGAATTCGATGATCCCGGCGCCAATGATGGCACCTACTAGCGTTCCGACTCCGCCGATGATCGTCATCAGCAAGGCGTCGAGAGTGATATCCATCGTGAATACACTCGTGTTGACAAACCTGAGGGAGACGGCATACAAAATTCCTGCGATCCCGGCAATCACTCCGGACACCACACTTGCAATGACCTTATACTGCAGGACGCTGTATCCCAGTGACTCCGTCCTTTGCTCATTTTCCCGGATGGCCTGAAGCACCTTTCCGAGCGGCGAGTTCGTGAACCTTTTCAATAAGATGAACACAATCACCATGGAGCCAAGGCAAATCAGGTAAAAATCCGTCCGGTCCTTTAAAAAGTCCGGGACTCTGAATGTGAATCCATCATTTCCATATGTGACTGTCCGCCATTTTTCAGCAAGCACGAGGAACAACCCGGCAAAGGCCAGCGTCAGCATCGCGTAAAAATGGCTTTTCAGCCTTAGCGTGAGCAGGCCGACAAAATAACTGACAAGTGCTGTAAGTAAAATCGTGACCAATACGGCCAGCAAAAAATAGCTCGTTTCCGGTTCGAATCTTTTCATGAAGACACCAACCGTGTAAGCACCGATCCCGAAAAACATCGCATGTCCGAAGGAGACAATGCCCGTGTATCCGAGCAGGATGTCATAGCTCATCGCAAGCACGGCAAAAATGAAAACCTGTGAGAGCAGGATCAGCATGCTCCTTGAGTCATAGACAAAAGGGAGAACAGCCAAAAACACGGCAGCAAGTAAATACAATATATTCATGCGATTTGAAAACATCTTTATCACTTCCGCTTCACCCCTTTGCCCCGAACAAGCCCTGAGGCCTGAAAATAAGCACGACTGCCATCAGCAGCATGTTCGCAGCCAGTGCCAGGTCCGGTACATAATAGGCCATGAAAGAACCTGACAGACCGACTAAAATTGCCGCCATCACCGAGCCTGTGAAGCTGCCCATGCCGCCGATGACGACAACGATGAACGCCAGGATGGCGAACTCCATGCCCATATCGGCATAAATCACACCGGAATAAGGTCCTAACAGCATGCCTCCAAGTGCCGCCATGCCTGCTCCGATCATGAATACAAACATAAAGACCTTCTGAATATTGATTCCCAGCGACTGGACCATTTCTTTGTTCATGACACCCGCACGAACAACGAGACCGATCTTTGTTTTCTTCAGCAAATATTGGACGGCGAGAAACACCGCGAACCCGACGGCAATGATGAAGACACGGTATTTGATAATGATGATTCCGCCGAATTCCCAGCTGCCAGACAGATAATCAGGCGTGGCTGCTGAAATCTGGTTCGGTCCCCAGACGACTTTTAACATTTCGGATAAAACAAGCATCAAACCGAGCGTGATCAAAATTTGCTGTACGTGGTTGCCGTATACCGGCTTGATGATCCACCGTTCCGTCACGATTCCAAGAATCATGCCCGTAAGGATGGCACCAATGATTCCGGCAAGAAAGCTGCCTGTCGATGTATAAATCCAAATCCCGCTGTAGGCTCCCCAGGCAAACAAGCCGCCATGGGCAAAATTAAGCACATCCATCAGGCCAAAAATCAAAGTGAGACCGGCTGCCAGAAGAAAGACCAGCATTCCTGTGGCAAGGCCGTTAAGGCTCAGGTTTATCAAAACATCCACACTTGCTTCCCCCTTTCTCAGGCAATCCCGAGATACTTCCTTCTCATTTCTTCATCATCCCGCAGAATATTCATTGAACCGTTCGAAACCGTCCTGCCATCATCAATAATGTAGAAGCTGTCTCCAATCGTGCTGGCCATCATGAAATTCTGCTCCACGAGGATGATGGTCGTTTTTTCTTTCATTTGCTGGATCGATTCCATGACCTTCTCGACGACAATCGGGGCAAGGCCCTTGCTTGGCTCGTCAATCAGCAGCAATTCATTGTCATTTACATAGGCCCTGGCGATCGAGAGCATTTGTTTTTGCCCTCCGCTAAGCAGTCCGCCTGGCTTGTTCCAAAACTTTTTCAAGTCAGGGAACAGATCCAGTATCCAGTCAAGCCGCTGACTGGTTTCATCATTTTCTTTCTTGACTGCCACCTTGATGTTCTCTTCGACGGTCAGGTCAGCGAAAATCCCCTGATCTTCGGGCACATAACCGATTCCTTTATTGGCGATTGTGTAGGTTGGCAGGCTCTTGATTTCCTCACCTTTATATAAAACAGATCCCTTGGCAGCCGGATTCAATCCCATGATGGTCCTGAGGGTCGTTGTCTTCCCGGCGCCATTACGGCCAAGAAGTACCGTCACTTCGCCTTTCGGCACCTCAAAAGATACTCCTTGAAGGATATGGTACTGGCCGATGAATGTTTCTATTTGATCAAGCTTTAGCAGCGTGCTCACTATGCAACCCTCCCAAATATGCAGACTGGACTGTCTCATTTTTCATGATTTCTTCAGGAGTTCCGTCAGCAAGCAACGCGCCGTTGAACAAAACCATGATCGTATCAGAGAGATCCATGATCATATCCATTTTGTGCTCGATCAATACAATCGTCCTGTCGCCCCGTTGTTTGATTTTACGGATGACGTCAAGTATGGCCGGAACCTCTTCCAGTGACATTCCCGCTGTCGGTTCATCAAGTAAGAGCACTTCTGTGTTCAAGGCAAGCAGCATTGCGATTTCTAGCTTTCTTTTTTCTCCATGGGCCAGATTCCTCGCAAGTGCATCCTTCCTGTCATCCAGCAGCACAAGCTTCAGCCACTCCTCTGCCTGCTCCTCGAATTTATTGTAGGATTGGAAGTGTTTAAGCATTTGATAGCGGATTCCCTCATGCGACTGGACCGCAAGACGGACATTTTCCATCACTGTCAGGTTTGGAAAGACATTGGTGATTTGAAAGGAGCGGCCGATTCCGGCCCTCGTCCTTTTTGTCGGTGACAGCCTGGTAATCTCATTGCCTTTAAAGAAGACCTGTCCTTCGGTCGGAGTAAGCTGACCGCTTAACAAATTGAAGAATGTCGTCTTGCCAGCACCGTTTGGCCCGATGATCGATTTGAAATGGTTAGGGGGTACCGAGATGCTGACAGAGTCCACCGCGGTATGGCCGCCAAATGTTATGCTAAGATTTTTTGTTTCGAGAATTGCCGTCATGCTTTGGTTCACCACCTTTAGAATATTGGAGTAAAAGTATAATGAACTCCGGCTGATTTACCGAAGTTCATTATGGACATTTAAGTTAATTGCGTACCGGAGGAGCCGTTTCTTCCGGTGACAGTTCACGGATCAGGACTGGGACTGGATAGTTGACTCCATCCTTTTTCTCCAGCTTGATGGCGTATAATGCCTGGAGTGCCTGATGGTCCTCTTCCCGGAAGGTCATCTTGCCTTTCGGAGTGTCAAAACTCATGCCTTCCATTGTTTTGATCAGTTTCTTGGAGTCCGCGTTTCCTTCGGTTTTCTTCAAGGCTTCTACGATTGCCATCGCAGCTGTCATGCCTCCTGGAGTGAACAGGTCGGGCAGTTCGCCATTAAAGCGTTTTTTATGTTCGTCCACGAGCCATTTATTAATGTCATTTTGCGGAAGATCATGATAATAAACAGTAAAGCCTTCCATGCCAATCAGCGGCTCCATTGTCGAAAGTGCAGCGATATCAGGAGCACCGGTAGAAATTTTAATGCCTTTTTCCTGGACCTTCATGTCAGCAATCTGGTTCCATGGTGAGTTGGCGCCAGCCCAGACAACGAATAAATAATCCGGCTTCTGGTCGATGATTTTCTGGATGTTCGATGTGAAGTCCGTTGCAGCAGGATCTGCGTATTCTTCATGGATGATTTCTGCGCCGAGTTTTTCTGCTGCTTCCTTGAAAGCCGAGACGCCATCACGGCCAAACGAATAATCCGGTGCAAGAGTAGCGATTTTCACGCCTTTCTTGGCAATTGCAGCAGCACCTGCTACAGCATCCTGTGAAGAATTCCGCGCTGTGCGGAAAATATATTCATTGAATTCGGATCCGGTAATGCTGTCTGCAACAGCAGGTTCTACAATCATGATCTTTTCATATTCCTCAGCCAATGGCAGGACTGCCAGGGTGTCACCAGAGCTTGATGAACCCACAAGGAAATCAACTTCATCTTCCTCAAGAAGCTTTGTTGCTTTCTGGACAGCTACCTCTGGTTTTGTTTCCGTATCTTCGACAATGAATTCGATTTTACGGCCGGCTACTTCATTGGTTCCATCAGTAGCATATTCCAGACCAAGCTCGAACCCTCGAAGTGTCTGCTTCCCATAAGCCTCAAGCCCGCCTGTTTGTGAAGCCAGGACGCCGATCTTGATCGGTTCCGTGTTTTTCGGTTCATCCTTCCCTTCTTTTCCTTCTGTTCCACCTGACTTCTCTGTTCCCGATCCGCCACAGGCACTCGTGAACAACAGGACTAAAATAAGCATAAAAGATAAAGCAAAATTCCGTTTACCCGCTTTCATTTTCTCTCCCCCTTTAAAATGTTGCATCAAAGCCACAAGCTTTGACATCATCTTAAAAAAATGCAGTTACAAATGAGTTACAGCGAATTTGAAAAATATGAAACTATCTGGGGATTTTACTTTATAAGAAATTAAGGGGGGCAACTTCAATGGATTCTATATTCTGGTTTCTTATCATCCTTTTCAGTTTGCCATTGCTGATTACAACTGCGATCATGACACCGATTCAATACAAGTACATAAAAACCATGGAAGATTCACAGAAAAGGCGAAAGCAAATACTGAGTGAAATGTATGAGGAAATGCCTGTCCAGGAAGAAGTCCTGCACATGAACCTGCAGTCGAATCCATTGTTCCTGCCGGCGAATATCCTCGCGGGAATCATCTATAAACTCAGACACAGATAAAAGGTCAAATAAAAAAGTATCCCCTCCTATTTTTATGGCGATAATTGGACTAATGCCTAAAAATACGGAGGGGATTTTTTATGCAAGCTATCTATTTAATTAATGAACAGATTCATATAAATGGGTGTACCCGGGATGACAGCTTTGAAATCCAGCAAAATGCCCTGGCTGATTTTATTCAAACAAAAAGAGTAGTGCCGGTAAAGCTGAATCCATATCAGCTGAATGAACATTATACAATCCCGCATGCCCTGCTCTATGACTTGCAGTTCCACAAAAGACAAATCGATTGCCTGCTCATGTATTCAGATCAGTCAATCACTGACTTTGCCATGACTTATCCTGCCAGATGGCTGATGCTGAAAAGTTATTTTGACAGGGTCGTTACAGTTGTATAATCTGAACCAATGCTTATGAGCCATCTGTCCCGCCAAAGGCGATACAGTAGCCATCAAGGTCCTTAATGGCAAATTCCTTCCAGGGTCCATTATTTTCATCCACCCACGGTTCGATCACTATAGGAGCACCTTTTGATTTAAATTCGTGATAAAGTTCATCCAGTGCCTTCCAATCCTCGACATAACAATATAAGTCAATACCAATGTCTGACCCTTTCGGCGGAGGATTTGGCCTGACGTCTTTTGGATCGCTTGCTTCCAGCAGTTTGATTCCAAGCCCTGTAAAGCCATCCCGGATTACCCACCAGTCCGTTACTTCGCAGCCTAATACTTCCGAATAAAATTTCTTTGCACGATCAAGATCTGAAACTAGCAATACCTTTAGCGAACTATGAATCTGCCTTTCCATTCCCTTCTCCTCCTTTTGAGCTCACGCATTCGTTCCTTCGATGATCATGTCATACATATGCCTGGTCGGTTCAAGCGGAGTTACACCTAGCTCTTCCTCCAGTACGTCACAACACTTCCGATACCACCGGATTGCCTGTGGACGATTGTTTTTTCGATAATAGCAAAACATCAATAGTCTATACGCTTCCTCCCATGTTCGATCCTTGTGGAGGATTTTTTGGCACCAGTGGATGGCAGAGTCATAGTTTTCACGCCTAACATTCAGCTGTGCCAGTTTCTCGGCACTGCGCAAAAAATAGACCAGCAGCCTTTCCCGCTCATTGATGCACCAGTCTTCATATCTCCGTTCCGGGAGATAATCCCCATTATATAAATGCAATGCGCGCTCTAGTTCCTCTATTGATTTTTCGGTGTTCTTCTCTTCCAGACCGGTTTCTGCCCATTCTTCGAAAAGGCGTGAATCCAGCTCTATCGCTGCGTGAGGATTTATTCCATAACCAGTCCCATCCCTGATGACGAAAAACGGGGCTGCCCTTGCCTTACGTGCAGGTTCAAGGACATTGTTCAAAGCATTCAGCGCGACTTTGAAATCTCTGTCTGCATTTTTATCCTCATATGCTGGCCACAGAATCTGAAAGATATCTTCTTTCATCAAGAACTGATTCCTTTTTGTCAGGAAAAGCTGGAAAAGCTCTTTCGCCTTCCCTCTTTGCCAGCTTCTGTCCTCCACTTCCCTATCCCCAAGCCAAAGACGGAATTGTCCCAGAGTCTGAACCCTTAACGTATAGCCAGGATGGGCATTAAGGCGTGGAATTTTTAAATCCTCCATCAGCTTCTCCGTATATGCCGGAACAATTGAAAGCTTCATTGCCTGAATCAGCATCGGGGAGAGGATCTGCAAGTCCCGGGGGCCAAATGTCGTCTTCTTTTTCAGGAAAAATTCATATCCACCAGTTTTCATTCTTTTTAAAAAGCTGGCGAATGCCGTTTTGAAACCTTCTTCATCGCCTAATGTAAAATATTGAACTGAATCCCAGAATGACAGCAGCATTTTGCCATACTCATCACCGCACTGATAGAACAATTCCTCTGCTTTTCTCAGGAATTCGGCTGCTTCCTTGAACCTGTCATTGTAAATGGCCGAGATTGACATGCAAAGCGTGATCAAGGCAGAAAGCCAAACATCCTTCACCTGTTCCGTTTCAAGCAGCGCCTTTCTTCCAGCCTCGGCAGAACGCTCATATTCCCTTCTTGACCCATAGAGTATGCAAAGGCCCATCAGCGGTTCAGCCTTCCCTCTTTCGATGCTCAGCCGGCCCATAATATCGAGTGCAGTTTCATAGCATTTTTCTGCCATCTCCAGATCGTATTGATCAATCAGCTGAACAGCATGCCCCATTCTGATCCAGCCGCACGCCTCCACGAATGGTGCCTTGCTGTTGATCCCATGTTCAATGCCTGACTGGGACAGGATCTTCGCTTGCATTCCATTGCCTGTAAAAGCTTCAATCAATGCCAACAACAAGTCTGTTTCCCGATGGGATAGGGGCAGGTGGAGCTTATCCACTCCCTTTATATCCGTTAAAATCCTCCTGGTCTCAGCGAATCGGCCGGTCCTAAGGTAGAGACGAGCCTCAAGGTTCCCGTCTTCAATCTGCACCCCCATCGCCCTCGCCCGTTCAATCCATTTTTCAGCTTTCACTGCCTGTCCGGAATTGATCAGGTTTTCGGCAAGCAGCCTGTACAGTCTTCCTGTTTCCTTGGCTGTGCCCTCGAGCTTTGCTGTTTCCCTGAGTTCGATTGCCCTGGCCAAAATACGTTCCGCTTTCAGAGGCTGAATTGTATCAAGATATATTTTTGCTTTTCCTTCAAGCGCTCTGCTTTCCCACTCCACATTGCCGGTACTCTCAGCTGTCTGGATCGCTTTTTCATAACATCTTTCCGCCTGCTGGTACATGGACCGGTAGCGATAAACCTCACCTTCCAGGAATAATAGGGAACAATAGCGCTCTTTATTTTCCTGTGGGATTTTTACCAGCCGCTCCTGCAGATTCTCGAGTTTGCCCCTCTCAAGGAGTTCCAATCCCTGTTCATCCATAATCGCTGCTGCTGCATTATATTGGCCGGCCTTTTCATAGCAGTATAAAGCTTCTTCCCACTGTCCGTTCTTTTCAAAATAACGTCCACTGATCAAAATCAAATAATGGTAATGCTCTGGCCGGTTTGTGAGCAGCCGATTCTCGAGGAACTCACGGAAAAGAGCATGATAGCGGAATTGGTTCTCGCCAACTTGATGAATGAACAGGTTTTTCGCTGCCAGCTGCTGCAGCATCTGGACTGAACCGTTCATGCCAAGGATGTGATCACATACTTCAGAGCTGATTTCTTCGAAAATGCAGGTCTGCTCGAGGAACTGCTGAATCATCGGAGGCTGTTTTGAGAATACTTCATGAACCAGGTATTGAAACAAATCCTCCAGCGACTTTGCAGGCTCCGTTAAAAGGTCATCAAGACTCTGAAGATGAGGCAGCTGCTGAGCAATCATTCCGACCGCGATGACCCAGCCTTCAGTAATGTTGTACAATTGGTCGATTTGTTCGTCACTGATTGTCATTTGATAATAGTCAGAGAGCAGTAATTCGATTTCTTCCTTGCCAAAAATCAAATCGCTTTTCGAAATCTCATTCAACTCATTCCTTGCCTTCATTTTGGCAAGAACCTTCCAACCCGGCTTCGTCCTGGTCGAAATGACGAGATGAAGATGGTCTGGCATATGCTCAAGCAGCTTTTCCATCCAGACATTGATATGGTAGGAATGTTCTATTGCGTGGAAATCATCCAGGATGACGATAATTGGCGCAGGTATTTGCAAGGTTTCGTTGATGAAAAGCGAAGAGAGCATGCTTAATTCCTCTTCTCTTATATAGCGATCCATCTTTTTCATATAGGCTGTTAATTCAAAGCCAAAGTCCGGGAACAAGGTTTGGATCGAAGCTGTCAAATAGGATAAAAACGGGAGAATATCGTCATCGGAAGAAGTGATGGTATACCAGCAGCATTGCTCGTTTTGGTCCCTGACATACATCGCGAGAGCGGTACTCTTCCCATAACCTGCCCCTGCCTGGATAACGGTCAGCCGTTTTTCGGTAATCGCTTTCATTTTCTTCGAAAAATCCGCACGCCTTATCCATTGTTCCTGCAAACTGGGGACAATCAGCTTTGTTTTGATCAATGGCAATGTTCCCTGCATATAATCTCCGCCCTGTTTATATTATAATGATGCTAGTCTAGCATACAAAATATAAAAAAAGACTCGAAATTTGACGAGTCTTTTCACATAGAAGCATATCTCAAAACTTTATATCCATTTCTTCAAGCGGCCAGTAGCGCAGATTGACCTTGCCAACCACCTGCTTTTCCGAAATGAAACCAAACTGTCTGCTGTCCCAGCTGCCGAGGCGATTATCACCAAGAACAAATAATTTTCCATCTGGCACTGTTTCAACTCCGGTCAAATCCTCGAGGGTAAAATCACCGGTCAAATAACCTTCTGCCGATTGGTCACGATACTGCTTCAGAAATGGTTCGGCCACTTTCTTTCCATTGATGAATAACCGGTCCTTTCGATATTCGATCCGGTCTCCCGGCAGCCCGATCACCCGCTTCACATAGTCTTCCTCTTCATTCGCATGGAAGACAATCACATCAAACCGCTCAAGATCATCCGTCTCATACCCCAACTTGTTGACGACGACTTTATTCCCGTCCTCCAATGTCGGAAGCATCGACTCCCCTTCAACGACGTAATTGGAAAAGAAGAAGATTCTTATGAAGACAAATAAGATAATGCCAAGCGAAAAAGCCTTGATCCACTCTGCACCTTCTCTTTTCATTGCTTCTCTCATCCTCTGCATCCACCACCTGTCAACCTGATCCTGTTTTCAGTCATCGTTTTTTTGAACACTCATATTCATTTTTACTTCAATTCTTTTGCCGATATACCACAGGATGGCAATTACCACCAGAACAAGGGCAGTCCGTGCCGGATTGGTAATTAAGGCACGAATATCATAGCCAACGAAGCTGATGGTAAAAATCATCACCATTTTGCCCGCTATGACAGCAAGCATATACTGGGCCATGCTGATTTTTGAAAGCCCGGCGACTATATTGACGAGGGCAGAAGGAGTAAAAGGAAAGCACAGCATCAGGAAAATCGGCCCGAAACCATGGCGTTCAATCCAATCCATCCCTTTCTGGACTTTTGGGTGCCTCTGTAAAAACCGGAGAAGTCGTCCCTGGCCATATCGGCGGAAAATCCAAAATACGAGCAACGCTCCGAGTACCGCACCAGTCCAGGAAAAAAGAAACCCAAGCCATAGCCCAAATGCATTCGCATTCGCCATGACAAATAAAAACAACGGCAGGAATGGCAGAAATGCTTCGAGCATCGGCAGCAAAATCCCCGGAATCGGCCCAAAGGAACGGTACTGGCTGAGCAGCTCCATAATATTTTCAATTGTAAACCATTCTTTCATCCATTCAACATCCATTGAAATCTCCTTGTCCAAACAACCTTCTGGGTCGGCAGGCATCTAAAATCTTATTTTCTAATTACCTCATAGAGTCGATTGTACACCTCTAATCAGCAGCCCGCAGTCTATTTAGCTAAAAATTCCTCCAGGGCCTGTCTGTTTGCTTCTAAATCAATCGCCAGCACTGCACCGGCACCGCTCACCCTCTGATCCTCGTATGACCCTTCAACCGGAATTCTCATTGTTTCAATATCCCGATTATCCTTTGAAATCAGGCCTTTACCCATCGACAAAATATCACCAGTATCCATATTGGTATTGATGAAAGGAGTAACTACTCCTACCAGTTTAGGAAGCTTCGGGAGCGTCTGGATGCTGGCAAACTCCTTGCCGACCTCTTTTATGACACTTTGCTGACGTTCGACTCGGCCAAAGTCTCCGACTGCATCCTGCCGGAAGCGGACATATCCAAGCAAATGTTTTCCATCCAGCCTTTGCACACCAGGTTCCAATGTGACACCGATTCCTTTTGACATTTGCTTTTCAACATTGACCTCTACACCTTCGGGAAATGCCTCATCAATCAGGCGCACGAATCCTTCGAAATCAACGATCGAATAATATTGGAGGCTGACATCAAAATTGTCCTTGATTGTCTGTCTCAATAATTCCGGTCCGCCAAGCGCAAAAGCTGCATTGATTTTATTCATCCCATGCCCTGGAATTTCCACATATGTGTCCCTCATAATCGAGGTCAATTTATAAGATTCTGTATCCGGATTATAGCTGGCAATCATGATTGTATCCGAACGGGAAGCTTCTTTCCCTCTGGCATCGCTGCCAATCAACAGAATATTTGTCAGTCCGTTACGGTCACGCTCGCCGTTAAAATGGTATTCCTGCTTATTTTGATTCGCAGCCTCTTCCGAATCATTCACTCCAGAGCGATACTGCATATAGGAGTAGAGCAGCACGGCCCCGGCCAGGAGGAACAGCAGCAAAAAAATGCTGGACCATCTGATTCTTTTTCTTTTTTTCTTATGCTGGTGCCTATCAGATCTCATATGAAAGTTCCTTCCGAGTATAGTTATTGAAAAACATCATCTATAGTATTTTCCTTCTTTCACTATAACCTTAAACTTTTCTGGTGAAATTTTCAAAAAAAAATCCGCGGCATTGGGATTCGCCGCGGGTTAGAAAGTAATCGTATTTTTACAGATGGCTATTAAACCAATCAACAATAGCTGCCAGTCTGCTCAAGCGCAAATTCGGCTTTCCGCTTCTTGATAGCTCATGGTTTGATTCAGGGAATCGGATGAATCTTGTTTCTTTCCCCTGTCTCTTCAAAGCGATGAAAAGCTGCTCAGCTTGTTCAATCGGACAGCGGTAATCCTTTTCACTGTGAAGAATCAGTAGTGGTGTATTGATTTTATCCACATATGCCAATGGTGAGTGCTTCCATAATGTTTCCAGATCGCTTAGGTCTGCCTTGATTTGCCACTCGGTAAAATAGTAGCCGATATCACTGACACCATAGAAGCTGATCCAGTTTGAAATCGAGCGCTGGGTTACCGCTGCCTTGAATCTGTCTGTATGGCCGACGATCCAGTTTGTCATGAATCCGCCATAGCTGCCGCCGGTCACTCCCAATCGGTCCTTGTCAATGAAATCGTAGTTTCCAATCGCATAATCGACGGCATCCATGACGTCCTGGTAGTCTCCGCCGCCATAATCTCCGCGCACGGCATTGACAAATTGCTGCCCATAGCCGTGGCTGCCGCGCGGATTGATATAAAGAACTCCATAGCCTTCTGCCGCGAGGACCTGGAACTCGTTGAAATAAGAGTTTGCATACATTGCGTGCGGGCCGCCGTGAACTTCAAGAATCAGCGGATACTTTTTGCCCTCTTCATATCCAGCTGGCTTCATGATCCATCCATGGAGGGGCGTGCCGTCACCAGCCTGGAATGAAATCTGTTCTGGCTGAGATAAAGTAATGGAATCCAGGAACTTTTCGTTCACTGAGGTCAACTGCTTCATTTCACCAGTGGTTACTTCCAGTTGGAACAGTTCCCCAGGAAGCACCGGGTTGCTGATCGCGGCAACAATCCTCTGATTTTTCCTGTCCAGTGTATAACCATATACATGCTGCTGATCGAGTAGCGCTGGGTACACTTCTCCATTTAAGTTAGCGAAATATAAAACAGTGTTTCCCTGGTCGGTCGCCAGGAAATATAGGCTTTCACTGTCATCACCCCAAATCAACCCCGGACTGTGGGCTCCCTGTTGGAAATCCGCCGCAACAGCGTCACCGACAAGGATATCCATGTTTTCCGTGATGCATTGCACATTCCCAGTCTCCATGTCCCGAATATATAACTGGCTTAAAGTGGCATTCTCAAATTCCCTTTCATGCCCTATATAGCCAATGTATTTTCCATCTGGGGAAAAAACTGCATTGCCAAAATAGCCTTTGCCATTTGTAATCTTTGTTTTGTCTCCTGACTTGATGTCCATCAGAAACAGGTCGCTCTTGAATGAAAAATCCCGTTCCGGCGACTCATCCGCCGACAATACAAGATTTTTGCCATCAGGAGACCAGCACTGCAAATGGTAGTCTGCCTCTCCTTTTGCAACCAGCTCCGCCTCTCCATCTACAACATTCACAATGACAGTCTGCCTGTACTTCCCATCCCAGAAGCCAGCAGAGTCTGATTTATATTTCATTTCCTCAGCAACGAACGGTTCTTGTTTCTTGTCATCCTTTTTTTCGTCTGCTTTCTCAAACAAATCCTCATCCGGTTTTAATGAGACGGAACAAGCAATTTTTTTACCGTCCGGAGACCACACTGGGCCACTGGCACCATTCTCAAAATCAGTCACCTGCATTGCCTCACCGCCAGCTGCATCCAGGACAAAAATTTGATTCTTCCCGCTGCGGTTCGAAACGAATGCAAGCTTCGTTCCGTCAGGTGACCAACGTGGTGATTGACTGCGGTTTTCCCCATAAGTCCATTGTTTCGGCTCCCCGCCTTTTTCTATATCAATTATGTATAGATTGGAGGCATAATCATTCTTCTTCTCCAACATCTCAGTCTGCACAAACACACACTTTTTACCATCAGGCGAAAACTGGGGATCTGTGACGGATTTCAATTCAAATAAATCTTCTGCCTTGATCAATCTTTTTTCCATCCTGCTAGCCATCCTTCCAAAGTAAAATTGATGCTGCTCCATTATTATTTCGTTAACAGAAATATATTTCCTGCTTCAGAAAGAAACTTTTTAGGTGCTTATTCAGCAACGCTGTAAGTTTACTGTCATTTTGGAAAAGATGTTAATACAAGAAAATTTTTTATCCTCTTGAAATCCTGTTCAAAATCCATTACGATAATTACGAACAGATGTTCTTATTTTATATTGAAGGGGCAGAGCAAAATGACAAGGATTCCTGAAAAAGACCGCGATATGATGGAACAGGCCATCTATTTGCCGATGGTGCTGGTCGTGCTCAATCGGGATCTTTCTGTCGTTGAAAATAGTCCATTTAAATTAAAAAAGCCTTATTTGGAGCTAATCGAAGAAACAATGAAAGCCGTACAGAAAGAGCTCGCACAAGTGAAAACCTACCTTAAAAAGAATCAACTGAAGGTTGAGGAAGTAAAACGGGATGATGCCTTCACCATGTTTCTCTTCATTTACAAAGGATACGAAGAACACCATAATTATTTCAATCCCCGCATCCGCAACAAAGTCCAGGAATTGATGGTACACTACCTTTTCAAACGATTTAAGCCTGCTTTGGGAACAATTGAAAAAGAATCCGGCTGACCAGCCGGATTCCCCTTAGCTTTTTAGTCTTTATATACCTCACTGACCAGATTGACATGAGGATAGCCTTGCGAGTCATTGAATTTAGGACCGTGCAGAAGGTACAGTGCTTTCCGTTCAGTTTCTTTCATCCGCTGCATGAATTTTGTGCGCAGCATGGATGTCCGAAGCAGCTGATTTTCGAATGAATGATGGGATACCGGCAGAATCCTGGTCTTCTTGTTCCTGAAGGTAACTTGTGTACTTTGGGCATCCACTTTCTTATGGAACAACACATGCTCATGTGATACCCAAATGCAGTCCGGCTTTGTGGGTGAGCTTGTCGGCATGAAATAGATGGAGCTTATAGGGTCGATAATGATCGGGGTTTTATGGGTGATCCCGGTAAGCTGTTTCGTTCCTTCTTTCCTGCCTTCATAACTGCTTCCAAAATATCTGCAGCTTTTTTTGATAATATCTATCGGCCTGAAAGGGGATACATACTCCTCCTCCAGTTCAATGACCCTCGAGTAAATCCTGCTGCCGTATTCTTCAGGTAGAATAATCATCGTAAAAGGGTTTATTTCATATTCTTCTACTAAATTCCTTGAGTTCCCTGTCATTCCTTCACCTCCTAAAAATACCTTACACCCTATTTTAACATAATTGCTAAAATTTTCTTTAAAAACAGATAAAGTTCCGTTTTTAGCCACAATTAATATTCTGATAAAAATTTTCTAAAAATTATAAAAATTTAGTTGATTATCTTTTCAATCCTCCATATAATATAAAAAAGGTCTAAGAGGTGAGGTCAATGAAAGAGAAATCGTATTCTGATACCATGAAGGCCAGTGTGATGAAACGCATAAAAGCCAAGGAATCATTTGTTCTGGACCTGTATGTTGACATGTTAATCTCAGAAATTCAACTGAATACCAAAAGAGAAAAATTGATGACCAGAATCGACAAAGCGATAGATGACCGTGACAAAATCCTGTTTTTGAATTTGACGGAAGAGTTGAAAGATCTCAACAAACAATTTGGAACTTAAATGAGTGAAATCCCCTATATCGGGGGTTTTTTATTATCTTGAAATAAAAATGCGTTTAATCCTTTTAAATGAAAAAAGAAACCCTCGGCTTGAGGGTTCCCACGGTAGCTATTCATCTTCCATTTCATTTCTCTTCTGAATTTCATACTCCTCAAGTCTCGAAATTCTCTCCAGCATGGTTGGATGGCCGTAGCGGAAGATTTTCACCAGCCAAGGCGGATCAACCTGACTGAGTCCCGCCTTCGTCAGTTCCTGGAAAGCAGAAATCGCCGCACCGGTGTTATCCGTCATTTCGATTGCGTACCGGTCTGCACGAGTTTCCTGGTAGCGTGACACAAGGTTAGAGACAGGACTTGCGGCAAACATGATCATCGATAGGAACATCAGGAACAACGGCAGCGACCTCAAGTCACCAGGATGCTCCAGTTTGAATTCCTTGCCCCATCGTTCGACTGCCCAATTCATCAATTTCGAGACAAAGTAGAGACCGAACAGGGACAGCAATAGGTATCCGCCAATCCCGATATATATATGTTTCTCCACGTAATGGGCCATTTCATGGGCCATTATGAACAAGATTTGGTCATCATTCAATTTATTCAATGTCGTATCCCAGAGGACGATCCTTGAATTGGATCCGATTCCCGTCACATAGGCATTAAGGGCATTAGTCTTTTCTGCCATATCCACTTCGAATACATGTTCCGCAGGGATTTTTGCCTGACCGGCAAGATCAAGAATCTTTGCCTCCAGCTCTTTATTTTTCAGCGGAGAAAAATCATTGTACAACGGATCGATCACAACAGGCTGCAGGAACATGATAAACAAAGTGAACGGCACGGAAACCAGCCAGGCAACCAGCCACCAAAAGCGCTTGAACTTGTTCATAAGCCAGTACAGGACAATGACAATCACAAACATCATTGCATAATTGACCCAGAAATCGATCAATTCGTCCTTCATCCAGGAAGCAAAGGACTGTGTGGAAATATTATAAGTCCTGGAAAGGGTGTAACTGATGTAACTTAGAGGGAAAGTCGCCAGATAGGCAAAGAATGAAAGCCAGATTAAATAGATCGCAGTCTGGCCAATCTTATTCTTCGACGTCTCTTCTCCCCATTTCTTAAAAGCTTTAGACAGCCCCAGAAGCAGAATCAAAAAGTAAAACAGCCACTCAAAGGGCGTAGACAGGAAGAATAATAAATTCCTGACCTTCGAGTATTCCTCGCTCAGCATAAGTTCTCTCCCGTTCAGGAATGTTGCCGGATCTGCCCTCGAACCCTCAAACTCAAATGGAAGATTACTATCAGCAAAGTAAAATAAATACCAGTACACCGCAAAACCATAGAGCACATAGGCGACCACACCGTAAAAACCCATCTTTCTCGCCATAGCTTCTCCCCCTTTACGTACAACCGTGTCTATAACTATTTTAATCCTTTGTCCCAAAAATAGAACAAGTTATTGATGACCGGTAAAAATGGCAAAAAAGTTCATGTAACCGAACCCTTAGTTAGCTTCTTTCCACTGGAATAATACCCTTATGAAGGTGGAGTGCCATGCATAAGGGTATCTCTCCGCTTGAATGGTACCCTTATAAGGGTAGTTTGTCTTGCATAAGGGTATCTTTCTGCTTGAATGGTGCCCTTATGGAGCTGGATTGGCTTGCATAAGGGTATCTTTCTGCTTGAATGATGCCCTTATGGAGGGGGAATGACTTGCATAAGGGTATCTTTCCTCCTGAATGGTGCCCTTATAAGGGTGTTTTGCCTTGCATAAGGGTCTCTTTCCGCTTGAATGGTACCCTTATGGAGCTGGAATGACTTGCATAAGGGTATCTCTCCACCTGACTGGTACCCTTATAAAAGAAAAACAGCTTGCATAAGGGCATCTTTCCACCTGAATGATGCACTTATAAAAAGAAAAACACCTTGCATAAGGGCATCTTTTCAAACAACAAAAGAGTACCAGGAAAGATCCTGGTACTCTTTGTTTTAATTAAGGAAGCTGCCGTCAATCAACGTTTTGAAGTCTGGTTTGTCTTTAAGGAACTTCAAAGCGTAGGATGAATCCGAGAAGTCCTGGATTGCCTGTGCGTCGACTTCAGTAGTGAAACCAATGCGTTCCCAGGCAAGCTCGACGACATCTTTTTCAAGCTCCTGGCCTGTCGTTTCTTTGATGTCTTTGATCGTGATTTCCTGAGCTTCTGCTGGATTTTCATTGATGAATTTCACAGCTTCTTTATGTGCATCAATAATTTTTTGAACAGTATCTGGTTGTTCTTCGATCATTTTGCCGGAAGTGACCATTACGGATGCAGGGAGTGTTTCTCCGAAGGATACTTCATCCCAGCCGATGACGACTTCTGCACCTGTTTCTTTTTCAATCACTGCTGCCCATGGCTCTGGTGCCACTGCAATATCAACTTTTCCCGACTTAAGCATCGCTGCGTACTGTGCCGGCTGGCCGGTAAGATGCTTCATTGTACCGCCGATACGCTGTGAAGTGATGCCTTCTGCTTCAAGATATGTTTCATACTGGACATCATGTGTGCAGCCAACTCCAGGAGTAATGAAGGTCTTACCGGCGAAGTCATCAGCAGAATTAATTTCGACTCCCTTTCTTGCTAAAACGACGGTACCGCCAGTCGATGCTCCAGCGATAATCTTAACATCTGCTCCTGTTGTATAGTTGTTCATCGCCGGTCCTGGTCCTACAAGTCCTGCGTCGATTTCGCCTGTTTTCAGTGCGGTCATGAATGAACCGCCTTCAGCGAAAGTTTTGTACTCTACTGTTGTTCCATCCCCAAGCTGCTGCTCAAAGTAGCCCTTGTCTTTTGCCACCATGGCAGGAACGTGGTTGATGTTAGGAAAATAGCCAATGACGATTTTTTTCTTTTCGCCATTCGATTTGGATGCTCCCCCGGTGCCGCAGCCTGCTAGAAGCACAGCAAACGCCATTAAAAATGCCAAAAATATCGAAGCTTTTTTCATGTGATTCCCTCCTGATTTTATGATTCAAGTCCCCAGCGGTTCAGAACAGATTTTTCGATACGCTGGAAAATAAGCTGGTCTACGATGGTACCGATTACGCCAATGATGATCATAACCCCAATAACAAGAGCCATGTCGCCAAAATCGGATGCATAACGGAGCGTGTATCCAAGGCCCGGTCCGGTGCTCAATAATTCCCCGGCCATCAAGGCTCTCCAGGCGAAGGCCCATGCGAGTCTTGAACCTGTGACAACATAAGGAATCGCTGCTGGGAAAATCACTCTTTTATATAAATCCCAGCCATTGACCCCCATGGTTTTTGCTGCCTTTATAAATAAAGGTGAAACATTTTTTATGCCCACTCTGATATTGAGCGTCATAACGAACGTTCCTCCCAGAACAACGACGAAGATTACTGCCTTCTCGTTCATCCCGAACCACATGATTGCAAGCGGAAGCCATACAATGCTAGGCACACTTTGGAGTGCCAGGACGACTGTACCGAGAGTCTCATCAGCCGTTTTTGATTTGGCTAGCAGGACACCAAGCCCTGTGCCAATCACCAGCGAGAGACCAAGACCGACTGCAAGACGCTTAAAGCTGGCAATCAGGTCATAAATCAGCGTCTTATCCTGGAAGCCTGTTATAAGGGCTTCCAGGACTTTTTCCGGTGCTGGAAGGATGATCGGCAGCCACCATTCAAGCTTGCTCCCTGTATACCAGAATGCAATGACTGCTGCAAAAAATATGATTCTTTTAATGTTTGGATTCATGTGCAAGCTCCTCCCTGATGACTTTGTCGATCTCCTTCTTCAGGAAGCCCATGATATATTCTTCAAGCTCGACCATTTCTTTTTTATGTTCATGGCGAGGCCTTGGAATTTCCACTTTGATATCCTTCAGGATTACGCCCGGCTTCGTCCCCATAACGATGATCCGATCTGAAAGCTTAATGGATTCAGAGATACTGTGTGTTACGAATAAAATCGTTTTTTGCGTCTCTGACCAGATTGTCTCCAGTTGATCATGAAGACGCGATCGGGTTTGTTCATCCAGTGCTCCAAACGGTTCATCCATCAGGAGGATATCAGGGTTCATCGCAAGCGCCCTGGCAATCGCCACACGCTGCTGCATGCCGCCTGACAGCTCATGGGGGTAATGGGACAGATAATTGCTCAGCTGCACCATCTGCAAGTATTTCTTCGCTTCCTCTTCAGCCTGTTTCTTTGGCATTTCTTTTTTTAATGGAAAGATGACATTTTCAAGCACATTCAGCCATGGAAACAACGCCGCCTGCTGGAACACCATCCCCCTGTCCTTTCCCGGCTTTTCAATTTTCTTGCCTGAAACCACTATTTCTCCACTTGTTGCGGGAGTCAGGCCTGCGACAAGTGAAAGAAGCGTAGATTTACCACACCCTGATGGGCCGAGAATGGATACAAACTCACCTTTATTCACTCCTAGATTAATATCTTTTAAAATATCAACCTGGTGATTATTTTTGTCTGCGTACTGTTTGTGGACATTGCTGATTTCTATAAACAATCTAATCACCCTATTCTCATAAAACTAATTAGTTTAGTCGGAATTAATAAAGTTAATTATAATCTATTCAATCATCTTGTCAACATTTCATTATTTTTTCGATTATCCAGCCTGTTTTTATTGGACATTCACTTTTAAAAAGAAGGGTGTTTTAAACTTTTCTGGAGATTTGTCTGCAAGGTGTGACAGCCACAAAGATTACGAAGAACCCTCTAAAAAAAAAGACCTGCACGTATGCAGATCTAGAAAAAATAAGAATATAGAGTCAAAATGGATATTGAACCGATGACAACCACAATGACGTTCGCTCCCATAAAGGCAACGATGAACGCGGCCGCTGCACCAATCAGGCCGTACCAGATGTCTTCCTGGATGAACAGGATAGCCGGGAAGATCAGCGCTCCCAGTGTGGCATAAGGGACATTCTTCAGGACGCCTTGCAAAAATGGCGGCAGTTCTTTACCCCGGAACATCACGAACGGAAGCATCCTCGGTATGTAGGTCACGACAGCCATGCCAATGATCATGATGATGATTTCTCTACTCATCTGCTTCTGCCCCCCTGCCTTTCTTGAATGTTTCTACAGCCTCTACAAGGACAGCAGACAATAAAGTAGCAAGGACAATGGCCCATCCCGTTGACATCAGTTCAGCCATCGTGAAAATCGAGTTGAATGCAGCAGCGAGTGCTGCCAAATAAATAACTTTCACATTGGTTTTCATCGATGGAACCAATAAGCCGACAAACATAGCATATAATGCGACTGACATGCTTTCTTGAAGGGTTTGCGGCAATCCTGCCCCGACAAGGTAGCCTAGCCCTGAAAAGATGACCCAGCTTGAGTAGGCAGTGAGATTCAAGCCGAACATATACCCGGCATTGACCGTTCCCTCCCGCGTGGCTGCGACCGAAAACGTCTCATCGGTAATGCCGAAGGAATACCCCATCCTCGCCCCAACCGTATCCTCTTCCGCCTTCTCATTTAAAGACGCAGACATGAGGAAATGGCGGATATTCACGATAAACGTAGTGAGAATAACTTCAAAAATACCGATTCCCTGCGCCAGGAGGCTTAAGGATATGTATTGTGCGGCACCTGCAAATACCAGCATGCTCATCATGACCGTCTCACCGAGAGCAAGTCCCGTTGTCTTGGCGATCAAGCCAAAGGTAAGCGCAACCGGCATATACCCTATCGCAATACTGATCCCTGATTGAATCCCTTTTTTAAAATCTGTTGCCTGCTTTACAGCCAATGTACTTTCCACGACCTTCCCGCCTTTCTATTAATATGTATAAATTACAATCCTTTAATCAATTAAAATATATTATACATATTTCCAGCACCATGGAAAAGTGTTTCTTTAATCGAAATATCTATTTTTGACTGGCAGGCTCTAGTAAAAAGCGAGTAGGTGTTCTCTCTCTCGTCATGTGGTTGATATAATGAAGAATCCGCTGATATATTGCAAAATGTGGTCGATATATTCAGAAATCCGCTGATATATCGTTGGATGTGGTCGATATATTCGGATATCCGCTGATATAATGCAGAACCTAAATGACTTTTCAAAAAAAACACGGCCGCGGCCGTGTTCAGTTACTTTCCTTTAAAATCGGGTTTCCGTTTTTCACTGAAGGCTGCCAGTGCTTCGAGTCTGTCTTCTGTCGGGATTGTGACTTCGTAGGCTTTGCGCTCTATTTGCAGGCCTGTCTGCAGGTCTCCGTTCATTCCCTGCTTGACTGCGTACTTTGCCTGCTGCAGTGCCACAGGCCCGTTCGCCAGCATCATTTCGGCAAACTTCATGCATTCTTCAAGCAAGCTTTCTTTTTTGACTACAGCGGTAACGAGGCCATATTCCAGTGCTTCTTCCGCTTTAAGCTTCCTCGATGTTAAGATCAGCTCGAGTGCTTTTGCCTGACCGATCAGCCTTGGCAGCCGCTGTGTTCCTCCAGCTCCAGGTATGATTGCCAGGCTCGTTTCTGTCAACCCCATTTGCGTCCCGGCAGCAGCAACGCGGAAATCACATGCAAGCGCGAGCTCCATTCCGCCTCCAAAGGCAAATCCATTGATCGCTGCGATTGTTGGCTGCGGAAGCTGGTCTGCCATTGTGAAGACCTCGCCGATTTTATAGATATTGCGTTTCACTTCCTCATCGGACAGTGTGCGGCGCTCCTTCAAATCAGCTCCGACGCTGAATGCTTTCTCACCCGCTCCGGTAAAAATCACTACCCTGGCCTCACGGTTTATCCTGATTTCTTCAATAACACGCTGTAATTCGTCGAGTGTGTCATAATTAAAAGCATTTAATGCTTCCGGTCGATTCAGCGTCACAATTGCTGCATGTCCTTCCAAATGGAAATCAATATTCCCCATTCTATCAGCTCCTTCTTCATTGACATTCTACCTGAAAAATAAAAATTCCTGCCAAATGCTGAAAAAGAGACAGGCACAGGCGCCTGCCTCTCTTTCTTAAAGATTACTTTCCTTGCAGTACCTGATTTTTCAGTGCTCTTCTTAAAATTTTGCCGGTTGTATTTTTCGGCAGCTCTTCAAGGAATTCAATTGCGCTTGGCACCTTGTATTTCGCAAGATGCTCGCGGCAATATTCGAGCAGCTGCTCGTCTGTCAGCTCAGGATTTTTGCTTACAACATAGCATCTTACTGCTTCGCCAAAATTCGGATCTGGTACGCCTAGTACGGCAACCTCTACTATATCCGGATGGTTGTACAATACTTCTTCGACTTCACGGGGATATACATTATAACCGCCGACAAGAATGAGGTCCTTCTTGCGGTCAACAATGTAAAAATAACCTTCTTCGTCCATGCGGGCGAGGTCTCCTGTATACAGCCAGCCATCCCTGATAGTAGCGCCTGTTTCTTCTGGCATCTTATAATAACCTGCCATAACATTCGGGCCGCGGACAATTAATTCGCCAACTTCTCCAGGAGCCACTTCATCTCCCATTTCATTGACGACCTTGTTTTCAACATTCACGATTGAGGTTCCGATTGAACCAGGCTTGCGAGGGCGGTCGAGTGGATTGAAGCATGTAACCGGTGACGCCTCAGACAAACCATAACCTTCTGAAACCATGACATTGAATTTTCGCTCGAAATTCTGAAGCAATGCAACCGGAAGTGAAGCACCTCCTGAAATACACAGTCTTAGTGATTTAAGGTCATCCGGATTTCCTTCTGGATATTGGAAAAGGAAATTGTACATGGTCGGCACGCCTGCAAATACAGAGGCCTCGTACTCCCTGGCAATCCGGAACACTTCTGCCGGGCTGAACCTAGGAACAATCAACAATGTTCCGCCATTCATCAATGGTGCATTAAGGGCAACGGTCAGGCAGAAGACATGGAACATCGGCAGGGCAGTGATCACCCTGTCATCTTCGTTCATCCTCAAGTAATCGCTTACATCCTGGGCGTTGCTGTACAGATTTTTGTGTGTAAGCATTGCACCCTTAGGCTTTCCAGTCGTTCCTGATGTATAAAGAATGATTGCAATATCATCATCACTCAACTCAGGACCTTTGTAGGCAAGGTCACCGGAACCAACAACATGTGTAAACGGTTTCAATTTCGAACCTAATGTGAGCTTGGACATTTCTTCTTCAGACATCTGGCTTTTGCCAGTCTCAGCAATGACAAAGTATTCGACATTTGGCAGGTGCTGATGCATTTTTTCAGCGAGTGGCAGCATCATGTCCAGACCGACGACAACTTTTACATCACCATTGTTCAGGATATAGCCGATTTCATCTGCGGTGTAAATTGGATTGATGGGAATGACTGTTGCACCGAGTCTAAGCGCTCCGTACAAACTGATGACAAAATGTGGAGAGTTTCCTAGCAGCAAGGCAATATGATCGCCCTTTTTTACCCCTAATTTTTCAAGGCCAGATGCAAACTTTGTGACGGACGCATCCAGTTCAGCATAGGTACTTGCTTTATCCATGAAAAAATATGCCGGCTTATTGCCCAGCATTGAGGCAGTGTGATGAAGCTGTGATGAAAGATTCATATAACTCCCTTCCCCCTTTGCGGTGAACTCAATCACCAAACTTAATAAAAAGTTTTCTAAATATATTATATTGAAAGAAAATTATGGATTCAAGGAAAATATGTCAGAATTCTAACATTTTATATTTATAAAACAGAAAAGGCGGTGTATCAACACCGCGTTCAAAAAGTTAATATATTAAGTTAATAAAGTCTTCTTTAGAAATATTTCCGAAATAATGTTTGATGTCCACATCTTCCATCGCACTGACAATCTGGGATTTCTCGTATTTTATTCCTGTCAGCTTGTCCTCAATCACAGTGACATCGCCTACACCAAAGAAATCTCCATAGATTTTGCACTGATCAATGATTCCCTTGTTGACCTCAAATCGGACATCTATCTGGCCGACCGGGAAGCGATGGGAATGCTGCAGGTTGAATTTTGGCGATTTCCCGTAATTCCAATCCCAATTCTGATATCTTTCTTTTGATAGTTCATGGATATTTTCCCAGTCCTTTTCTGTTAAGACGTACTCAGGAATCTCATCCAGTCCTTCAAAGATATTTTTTAACAGAAGGGAGCGGAATTCCTCAATTGTCACTTTATTTGAAAGGAACTCGGAAATATTTGCGACTCGGCTGCGGATTGATTTGATTCCTTTCGATTCTATTTTGTCCTTTTTTACATTAAGCGCCGAAACGACGCTTTCGATTTCTGAATCAAATAATAAGGTGCCATGGCTGAACATCCGCCCTTTTGTTGAAAATTGCGCGTTTCCGGATATCTTCCTGCCTTCTGCCAACAAGTCATTCCTGCCGCTTAATTCCGCGTTTACTCCCATTTTCCGAAGGGCGTTCACCACTGGCTCAGTAAACTTCCTGAAATTATGGAAGCTGTCTCCGTCATCCTTCGTGATAAAGCTGAAATTCAAATTGCCAAGGTCGTGGTACACGGCACCACCTCCGGATAAACGGCGGACGACATGGATGCCGTTATTTTCGACATATTCGGTATTGATTTCTTCAATTGTGTTCTGGTTCTTGCCAATGATGATGGATGGTTCGTTTATATAGAAAAGCAGGTAGGTTTCATTGATATCAAGATTCTTCAAGGCATATTCTTCGATTGCCAGGTTGATCCTCGGATCTGTGATTCCTTTATTATCAATAAATAACATGGTTGATTCTCCTTTTATAAGGTTATTTCAAGACCTTCCCTGGCCAAAGTTATCGGGCCGGAAAATAGTGATGAAGCTTCGGAAACGAGCTGATCGATTTCACCATAATGTGGCAGGTGAGTCAGTACCAGCTGCTTTACTCCCGCCTGATTAGCGAGTTTTCCATTATCATAGCTGTTCATATGTCCCGCACCCTTGCCGTCCTGGTTACCATAAAAATTGCATTCTGAAAGCAATAAGTCAGCCCCGGATGCAAAAGGAATGAACTCTTCCTTAAAGGAAGTATCCCCTGTATACACCAAGGACTTGCCGCCAGCTTCGATCCGCATTGCATAGCATGGGGCAGGATGGACCGCAGGGATAAAGGATATGGTGAAAGGACCAATTTCAAGCTTTTTTGACGGGTTGTAGGCCACACCCTTTGTGATGTTCTTATATGTAAGTTTTGCGAACTCTTGCTTGTCCTGTGTATGACCGTAAATTGGCAGCTGAGGGGACTTCTTTCCCAAAAAACCCTGGATCAGACGCGCGTGCTGCAGTACACCGATGTCAGCAACGTGATCAGGATGATAATGTGACAGCACCATCGCATCCAGTTCTTCAGGCTGCACAAAATTTTGGAGCTTCGCGAGAACGCCGCTGCCAAAGTCTATCATGAGCTTAAAACCTTCGTGTTCAAGCAAGTATCCGGTACTGGCTTCATTCACTTTAGGATATCCGCCCCAGAATCCTACTATTGTCAGCTTCAATTAATTCCCTCCTATAATCACACTTTTCTTTCACTATACTTCATTTTGCCCATTTTTTCACTTTAGCCGTTTTTTCAGAAAATTATGATTGACGTCATCTGTACTGTTATAATACAATGTAGTAAATAATATCACTGTACCAAAACAACTACTCGAATGGAGGGAACATCATGATTGAAAATGTTGTAGAATTCTTTCGTAATTTGCCAAAGAAGCAATGCATTGAGTGTGGAGAAACAATTGATGAACAGCATGAATGCTACGGAAATAAATGTGACGGATGCATGGACCCAGGAAAGTTTTAACCTTCGTTTTCCTTCCCCGGTTTTCCGGGTGTAATACAATCCCTTTCCCGCAGTGATAAAACTGCAAATGAAAAGAGGGTGTCCCAAAAGTATAAACTTTTGGGCACCCTCTTTATTTTTGAGACTGCTTGGAAAATAGTCCGTTGATTTCCGTTCCAGGCGCTTCGCTTTCCGCGGGGCTGGCGCTGAGCCTCCTCATCGCTTCGCTCTTGCGGGGTCTCACCTGACCAGCTGCGCCCGCAGGAGTCTACGCGCCTTCCACTCCAATCAACTCAGGTTTCTAAATTCATTTTTTGCGCAAAAAAATACAAGAAAATCCCTCTTTTGTTATAATTAAGTCACCACAACAAAACAAACAGAAGGAGAGATTTTCTTGTACAAAAATTATAACACAAACCAGTTGACCCTTCCAATGGACATTCAAGTTTTAATCCCTCAAGAGCACCTTGCCCGATTGATTGATTTAGCCGTCGACCAGATGAATCCCAATATCTTTCTCTCTCTTTATCCTGGTGGAGGCCGGCCGCCTTACCATCCTCAAATGATGCTAAAAGTCATTCTTTATGCATATGCCACCCGGATTTATTCCTCTCGACAAATCGCCAAACAGCTAACAGAGAACATTATTTTCATGTGGCT
>NZ_JAMAUR010000029.1:0-981 GCF_023714225.1 Mesobacillus sp. MER 48 | reverse complement strand
CAAACTCTCCAAGAAAGAGTTATGAGTTAGCTCATAAGTTAAAACGTTGGCTCATGTCTTCTATTAATAGAAGCATGATAATTTATTGTTTGTTGACGCTTGTTTGTTTAGTTTTCAAAGAACAATTTCACCGACCAGTTCATCAAGTCAGCCTTAATACACTAACATGAATGACTCATATGGTCAAATGGTATTTTTGGTGGAGCCTAGCGGGATCGAACCGCTGACCTCCTGCGTGCAAGGCAGGCGCTCTCCCAGCTGAGCTAAGGCCCCATATTAAATTGAATGGTCGGGAAGACAGGATTCGAACCTGCGACCCCTTGGTCCCAAACCAAGTGCTCTACCAAGCTGAGCTACTCCCCGTTCTATTGAGAAAAAATAATGGCGCGCCCGAAAGGAGTCGAACCCATAACCTTCTGATCCGTAGTCAGACGCTCTATCCAATTGAGCTACGGGCGCAAATATAATATTTTAGCTTGCTTGGTGCCGAGGACCGGAATCGAACCGGTACGGTAGTCACCTACCGCAGGATTTTAAGTCCTGTGCGTCTGCCAGTTCCGCCACCCCGGCTAAGAAATGGAGCGGAAGACGGGATTCGAACCCGCGACCCCAACCTTGGCAAGGTTGTATTCTACCACTGAACTACTTCCGCATATATAGTTTTTTAAAAAATGGTGCGGGTGAAGGGAGTCGAACCCCCACGCCTTGCGGCGCCAGATCCTAAGTCTGGTGCGTCTGCCAATTCCGCCACACCCGCATATTTTTTTAAGAAAACTGGTGAGCCATGAAGGACTCGAACCTTCGACCCTCTGATTAAAAGTCAGATGCTCTACCGACTGAGCTAATGGCTCGTACAAATGGTGCCGGCAAGAGGACTTGAACCCCCAACCTACTGATTACAAGTCAGTTGCTCTACCAATTGAGCTACACCGGCATTTGTAATTATTAAAGGAATATATGGTGGAGGATGACGGGATCGAA
>NZ_JAMAUR010000026.1:0-1536 GCF_023714225.1 Mesobacillus sp. MER 48 | reverse complement strand
GTGGAGGCCGGCCGCCTTACCATCCTCAAATGATGCTAAAAGTCATTCTTTATGCATATGCCACCCGGATTTATTCCTCTCGACAAATCGCCAAACAGCTAACAGAGAACATTATTTTCATGTGGCTTTCCGGCGAACAGAAGCCAGATTTCCGTACCATCAACCGTTTCCGTTCAGAACGCATGAAAGATGTCATCTATGAGACGTTCTTCTCCATAGTCGACCTCCTTCGGGAGGAAGGACTTGTGAAGCTGGAAGACTATTTCCTGGATGGGACCAAATTGGAGGCAAACGCCAACAAGTATACTTTTGTATGGAAGAAATCCACTGAAAAATACGATAGAAAACTGGACGAGAAATTCCGCCAGATTGTCTTAGGCATTGAACAAGTCACCATAGAAGACGAAGAAGCAGAAAAGGAACTGGATTTTCAGGAAAAGCTCGAAGAGTCACCCATCTCTTCTGCAAAAATCGAAGAAACCATCAAAAAGTTGGAAAAGAGACTGGAGCAGGATCCAAAAAACAAACCTTTAAAGAAGGCTAAGCGTCAACTGGAAAAAGACCTTCTGCCTCGAAAACAGAAGTATGAATTCCAGAAACAGACTTTTGGGGAGCGAAACAGCTTTTCCAAGACAGATACCGATGCGACTTTCATGCGAATGAAAGAGGACAACATGATGAACGGTCAGCTGAAGCCCGGATACAATGCCCAGATTGCCACCGAAAATCAGTTCATCACCAACTTCAGCCTGCATCAACGTGCTGGAGATCCTGGTTGTCTGATTCCACACCTGAACCTTTTAGAAAAATACAATCGGCCCAGACCAAAGGCCATTATTGCCGACTCTGGTTATGGAAGCGAAGAAAACTATGCACATTGTGAAGAACAAAAAATAGAAGCGTACATTAAGTACAATACTTTTGATAAAGAACAGACAAAGGTGTGGAAGGAACAAATTGGCCGTGTTGAAAATATGGAGTATGACGAAGAACTAGATGAATGGATTTGCGCAAACGGAAAACGCCTGGTTTTCCAGTATGAGAGTCAAAGAAAGTCCGACAACGGTTACGATTCAGTGAAGCGCACCTACCGCTGTACCGATTGTATGAACTGTCCATTCCAAACAACTTGTGCCAAAGACAAAGATACAAAGACCGTACAGGTTTCCGTGAAAAACCAACAACAACGAAAAGAAGTTCGTGAACGCTTGGCTACGGAAGAAGGAAGCCAAAGATACAGGCAGCGAAAAATAGATGTAGAGCCGGTATTCGGGCAGATTAAGCATAATCGAGCGTTTAAGAGATTCGGGTTAAGAGGCCTATCCAAAAATACGACGGATTGGGGTCTTATTTGTGCTGCACACAATCTATTGAAGTGGGCAGCCAACAAGGAAAGCGAACAAAAATTAGGGTAATTAAGGGAATGAATATCCCTCTTTGTCTTATAAATCCATCAAATCCAATCCTATAAACTGGATATAAAGTAAAAGAGGCGACTCTCAGGTCGAATTTATTCAACCTTTTGAGTCAGCCTCT
>NZ_JAMAUR010000025.1:0-1577 GCF_023714225.1 Mesobacillus sp. MER 48 | reverse complement strand
TCGTATTATAGAGTTAACCAGTATTTACTGGTTGGCTCTTTTTTTTATAGGACCTATTATTTCAGTAGCCAGGGTAGAACGTACGGGTGCGTGGGAGTTGGATCTCGTCAGCTAAACTGTTCGCCCCCTACTTGTAGAAAGATGTTTGAGGCTGGTTGGGACTTATGATCTCGTATAACAAGCGAAGCTATGGAACTACAGGAAGGTATAGGGGTTACTGGTGAGTACAACAAGGGAGAGATGAAATTGAATCCAGTAGTTGGCCTGGATGTGGCCAAAGGAGAAAGTGAGGCTCAAGCCTTCTTAGATAAAGATAGGCCATATGGAAAAAGCTTCAGTGTGAAGCATATCAAGGAGGATTTAGATTTATTTGTTTCCTATTTAAAAGGAATAGAGACGAAAACTGGAGTTAGACCAGCGGTGATTCTTGAATCTACAGGACATTACCATACACCAATTATTCAATGTCTGGAGGATAATCAATTTTTATATATCTTGGTAAATCCGATTATCTCTTATCAAGCAAAGAAAACAAGCCTGAGGAAGGTAAAAACAGATGCGGTTGATGCATATCATCTTTGTGTCCTTTATTACAAGGAAGAATTTGAGCCTTATAAGAAAAGAGGACTAAGACTTTTAAACCTAAGAACATTGTCAAGGCAATTCGAGACCGTTACGAACCTTTATATCCAAGCTAAACTTCAGTTTCATACTATTCTTGATCAAGTATTTCCTGAATACAGGGGAGTCTTTGGGGATTTATTTTCGCAAGTTTCTCTCAAAATATTAAAGGAGTTTCCTACTTCTGAAGATGTTCTGAGGACTGGTGAAGCAAAGATACTGGAGCGAATTGTGGGAATGCGTATAAAACGGTCTGAGGGTTGGGCCAGGGAGAGGGCAGCTAAATTAATAGCTTCGGCTGAGCGAAATCCTTTCCAACAAAGTGTGTATCAAAGTCAGTTGTTCAGTTTGGATATGTATATCTCTATGCTTCTTCAGTACCAAGAACACCTATCCAGTATAGAGGCAGAGATAGATGTCCTCGCTGAAGAAATTGAAGAATGTAAGATAATCCAATCAATTCCCGGAATAGGAGGAAAGATCGCGGCAACGATCATTTCCGAAATCGGAGAAATTGACCGGTTTAATCACCCAAAAAAACTTGTGGCTTACGCGGGAATAGATCCAAGTGTCCATTCATCAGGCAAGTTCACAGCTACTATAAATCATATTACTAAGCGAGGTTCAAGCCGATTACGGCACGCTTTGTATATGGCCGTTTTATGCGGTATAAGAAGCTCCAGGAACAAGAAGCTAAAAGAGTATTATGATCGGAAACGAAATGAAGGAAAGCCTTCAAAAGTAGCAATGATAGCTTGTGTAAACAAGCTCTTACACTGGATTTATGCAATCCTAAAAAGGAATGAACAGTTCCTAGATATGGCTTAATCAACAAGATAAAACAGCTAATGAAAAACCTTCCAAACGGTATTTGGAGGGTTATTTGGCGTGCCTTCAAAAGTATAACACGGAAGAACAAATATTTTAATAAGAAGTTCTTGACTCCTATTAGCTGG
>NZ_JAMAUR010000024.1:0-1630 GCF_023714225.1 Mesobacillus sp. MER 48 | reverse complement strand
TTCGTATTATAAGGTCATCCAGAAAAGAAAATATTTCTGGTTGACCTTTTTCTATATGGTCTTATTATAACGGTAGCCGGGGTAAAACGTAACTGCTCGTGGGACCTAGATCCCGTCAGCTAAACAGTTTGCCCCCTACTTGTAGAAACATGATTGAGGCTGGTTGGGACATAGATCTCGTATAACAAGCGAAGCTGTGACACTGCAAGGAGAACAAGGGGTACCGGCAAATTAAAAGATTAGGAGATGATACAGAATGAATCCAGTCGTTGGTCTGGATATTTCTAAGGGGGAAAGTCAGGTTCAAGCTTTTGTCGATAAAGGCAAACCATTCCGTAAGAGCTTTAAAGTAGCACATACTCTTCAGGGTCTTGGTTTACTTGTGGAGTTTCTAGAGGTAGTACAAAAAGAAACCGGTCTAAAACCTCCGGTTATTCTTGAAGCAACTGGACACTATCAAACAGCAGTAGTCCAATATTTAGAGGAACGTGGGTATTTATTAATAATTATCAACCCTTTAATTTCCTACAAAGCGAAAAGTTCAAGTTTAAGGAAAGTAAAGACAGATGCCATCGATGCTTACCACCTCTGCGAGTTGTTTTACAAGGAGGAGTTAGAGCCGTATAAAAAGCGAGGGGTCCAGCTATTAAACCTTCGTAACCTTACAAGACAACACGAGAATATTACAGGAGTGATGATTCAGACAAAGCTTCAGTTCCAGGCTATTCTGGATCAAGTATTCCCAGAATATCGTGGAGTGTTCGGTGATTTATATTCTGTGGTATCACTCTTAACGTTAAAGGAATTTCCGTCATCTGAAGACATCTTAGAAGCTAGTAATGAAACTCTCTCAATGAGGATTAAGGAATTATGTAAAAGTCGTTCATTCAGATGGGCCAATGAAAAAGCCTTACAACTAAAAGAGGCGGCAGCTCGCAATCCCTTTGAAAAGACAGTCTATCAGAGTCATATCTTAAGCTTAGGTATGTATATTAATATTATTCTTCAATACAAAGAGCATCTATCCACATTGGAGTCTGAGATAGATGCCCTCGCTAAAGAAGTTGAAGAATATAATATTATCAAATCTATCCCTGGTATCGGTGAAAAGATCGCGGCAACGATCATTTCTGAAATTGGGGAGATAGATCGATTTACTAATCCTAAAAAGCTCGTGGCTTTCGCTGGAGTAGACCCTAGTGTTTTCGAATCTGGCAAGTTTACTGCCACCAAAAATCGAATCACCAAAAGAGGTTCCAGCAGGCTGCGCCACGCCTTATATATGGCTGTTCGATGTGCCATACGCGATTGTCGTAAACAGAAAACGACGGATGAAATCATTCCCCGAAACAAACGAATGCGTGAGTTTTACGACAAGAAGCGTGAAGAAGGAAAGCCATTTAAGGTAGCTGTAATTGCTTGTGTAAATAAGCTCTTACATTGGATATTTGCCCTTTTAAAAAACCGGACCACTTTCCAAGATATAGCTTAGAAACAACATCTAACTAAATTACGAAAAACCTTCCAATTCTAAGAATATGAAGGTTATTTGGTATACCCTTTTTTAGTATATCACGATGGATTTCGAAATTTTAATGAAAAATATTGACAAACTATTAGCTGGTTTAGT
>NZ_JAMAUR010000023.1:0-1662 GCF_023714225.1 Mesobacillus sp. MER 48 | reverse complement strand
TAGAGAAATGACCTTTTAGGTTAAGTTAGAAAGGGCGCACGGTGGATGCCTTGGCACTAGGAGCCGATGAAGGACGGGACTAACACCGATATGCTTCGGGGAGCTGTAAGTAAGCTTTGATCCGGAGATTTCCGAATGGGGAAACCCACTGTTCGTAATGGAACAGTATCTTTACCTGAATACATAGGGTATTGAAGGCAGACCCGGGGAACTGAAACATCTAAGTACCCGGAGGAAGAGAAAGCAAACGCGATTCCCTGAGTAGCGGCGAGCGAAACGGGACATAGCCCAAACCAAGAGGCTTGCCTCTTGGGGTTGTAGGACACTCTACATGGAGTTACAAAGGAACGGGGTAGATGAAGTGGTCTGGAAAGGCCCGTCAGAGAAGGTAAAAACCCTGTAGTTGAAACTTCGTTCCCTCCTGAGTGGATCCTGAGTACGGCGGGACACGAGAAATCCCGTCGGAAGCTGGGAGGACCATCTCCCAAGGCTAAATACTCCCTAGTGACCGATAGTGAACCAGTACCGTGAGGGAAAGGTGAAAAGCACCCCGGAAGGGGAGTGAAAGAGATCCTGAAACCGTGTGCCTACAAGTAGTCAGAGCCCGTTCATGGGTGATGGCGTGCCTTTTGTAGAATGAACCGGCGAGTTACGATTACATGCAAGGTTAAGTTGAGAAGACGGAGCCGCAGCGAAAGCGAGTCTGAATAGGGCGAATGAGTATGTGGTCGTAGACCCGAAACCAGGTGATCTACCCATGTCCAGGGTGAAGGTTGGGTAACACCAACTGGAGGCCCGAACCCACGCACGTTGAAAAGTGCGGGGATGAGGTGTGGGTAGCGGAGAAATTCCAATCGAACTTGGAGATAGCTGGTTCTCTCCGAAATAGCTTTAGGGCTAGCCTCACGTTGTAAGAGTCTTGGAGGTAGAGCACTGTTTGGACTAGGGGCCCTCATCGGGTTACCGAATTCAGACAAACTCCGAATGCCAAAGACTTATCCGTGGGAGTCAGACTGCGAGTGATAAGATCCGTAGTCAAAAGGGAAACAGCCCAGACCACCAGCTAAGGTCCCAAAGTATACGTTAAGTGGAAAAGGATGTGGAGTTGCTTAGACAACCAGGATGTTGGCTTAGAAGCAGCCACCATTTAAAGAGTGCGTAATAGCTCACTGGTCGAGTGACTCTGCGCCGAAAATGTACCGGGGCTAAACGTATCACCGAAGCTGTGGATTGACATCTTAGATGTCAGTGGTAGGAGAGCGTTCTAAGGGCGTTGAAGTCAGACCGTAAGGACTGGTGGAGCGCTTAGAAGTGAGAATGCCGGTATGAGTAGCGAAAGATGGGTGAGAATCCCATCCACCGAATGCCTAAGGTTTCCTGAGGAAGGCTCGTCCTCTCAGGGTTAGTCGGGACCTAAGCCGAGGCCGAAAGGCGTAGGCGATGGACAACAGGTTGATATTCCTGTACCACCTCTTTATCGTTTGAGCGACGGGGGGACGCAGGAGGATAGGGTAAGCGCGCTGTTGGATATGCGCGTCTAAGCAGTTAGGCTGCAAGTGAGGCAAATCCCGCTTGCGTGAAGGCTGAGCTGTGACAGCGAGGGAAATATAGTACCGAAGTTCCTGATTCCACACTGCCAAGAAAAGCCTCTAGCGAGATAAA
>NZ_JAMAUR010000022.1:0-2179 GCF_023714225.1 Mesobacillus sp. MER 48 | reverse complement strand
TATAAATGTCAATGCAATCATGTACATTTTTGACTGTGTAAGAATGTACATTTTTAATCATTTTCTTTTTCAAAATGATTCTTTATTCTGTATGAATCACCCACTATATTTACTACGGTAGCGTGATGTAGTACGCGATCTAATATCGCATTCGCTAACATAGTATCTTGAAAAACTCCGTCCCACTCCTTGAAGCTAATATTAGTTGTAAGAATCGTGCTCTTTTTTTCATATCGTAAATCAATCAACTGGAAGAATAACTTGGCATCCTCCCTGTCAATCGGGAGGTAGCCTATTTCATCAATGATCAAAAGCTTATATTTTGTATAGTGCTTTAATCTTGATTCTAATCTATTTTCCAGCTTTGCTCGCTTTAAATTCATGATTAAATCATTGCACTTAATAAAATAGGTGCTTGTTCTTTTTTTCGCTGCTGCTATACCAATAGAGGTGGCCAGATGCGTCTTTCCTACACCACTGGTTCCCAAGAAAACAATGTTCTCTTTCTCCTCCAGGAACCTCAACGAGGTAAAGTCAAGCATCTGCTGTTTATTGATGGTAGGCTGAAATTCAAAATCGAATTCACTTAGTTCTTTACGGTGTGGAAAACCTGCCACCTTCACCATTGAGTTGATCATGCTTTTCTCTCGGACATCAATTTCATAATTTGTTAGTTTGACCAGTGTATCAACGAATGACAATTGGTTACTCATACTAAAGTCAATCGTATCACCCAAATGTTCAATCATTTGTTTCAGGTTTAAATACTCCAGGTTTTTAAGGAGTTGTTGATAAGTGCTATTCATTTTTATATACCTCACTAATCGCTTGTAGATTTTTTCTGGCTAATTCTTTAATATCCGGAAACTTCCCAAGGCTTTGGGACAACGCTGCTACATAATGGTCCTCCTTGTAATTAAGGCGAATCCGGCTGATTTGATGTTGTGCGATTAAATCGGTGTTATAATAAATATGAATTTGGTCGTCATAGACTTGTAGACCTACGGTCTTTCCTTTGTATTCAGCTGGAACTGAGTACTGGTTTGATTGATAGGTAATCATATTGCTTGGATTGACTTTCACAAGTTTGTGGCTGATCTTATAAGAGTCTCTTAGTTCTTTCCGTGGTAGGGGGAGTAAGAGGCTCTTTTCTTGTGGTAGTGCTAAAATAGGTATTTTCCCTGTACCTTGGTGATAACTATGATTAATTCGTTCACACAGCTTTTGGACAAATTGATTCAGTTCCTCATAATCAAACTTCCCTTGATATGCATGGATTTCATCCAGTAATTTCATAGGTGATTCAACTTTTCCTTTTGTGCGTGGCCTTCCTGCAATACATGGCTGCACTTTGAACCCACAGTCCTTTGCGAACTGATGGAACCGCTCATTTACCACCCCTTTCGTATACTCGGTTCTTGCCTTATCCATCACCGTTTTCATGTTGTCAGTCACAATCACTTTAGGTACTCCACCCCAAGCTTCAAAACTCTCCATTAGGAAAGAGATGACAACGCTTTGAGACTTGGAAATGGATAAATGAAAGGCTCTGAACCTTGAATGAGCCAATAGTAGAACCCCCACATTGACATAAAGAATTTCTCCATCCTTCGTTATGTACCTGATGTTTTCTTTCCAGTCGAATTGTGCTTGTTCACCAGGAGCTGTCTCAAACCTGACAATGGACTTTGCAGGCTGAGTTCTTTTACCCTCTGTGAAATACGCTTGGAACTCAGGCTTTTTCGATAGATAGGCCCTGAAATTTGATTGTGAACATTCTAGTCCATGATTATCCGTTAGATACTGCCAAAGCACTCGTTTGTAGTAAAAGATCTGTTTAGATTCCTTAGAAAGCAGTAGGGAAATGACATTGTAATACTCATCTATTTTAGAATTACTTTTTCGCTTCCCCGGGGGTACATAGCCGTTTAGATACTTATCTATGGTCCTCCGATCAACATTCAACTCTCTGGCCAACTTACTCTTATTAATTTTCATATTCAGATTCTCCATAAGAAGCTTTAGTTTTGGTAAGTCCGTGACACACTTGATCTCTATATCTGTAGTCACTTCTAGTTGTACATGCATTCTCTCCACCTCAGGTAAAGTATGAATGCATGACACAAAACTGTACATTCTTACGTAATCATTTTTGTACATAATTAAATTAGCATTTCTA
>NZ_JAMAUR010000021.1:0-6228 GCF_023714225.1 Mesobacillus sp. MER 48 | reverse complement strand
AAAGACGAGACGATCCGAGGAGCTTCCGACCATTTCAGATGGATTCATTCTTTCGAGAAACAAGTTCAGGAAGCTGAAAGACGAATCGAAAATATTAATTGGCTTAACCCATTGAAATTAAAGGAAAATCGACTCACTAAAGATAGAGCCGAACAAGAGATTTCTAAGGCGAAAACTGAAATTAAATTCCATGATGAAAAGCTTAATTACCACCGTGAAAAGCTTGGCTTCAGCAATGAAAAGGAATTTAACCAGGTTAAAACTCAACACGAAGCAGAGCGTCCAGGACTCCTGGAGAAAAACAGAAACACTCGTCGATATATCCGTTCTGAACGTGATGTCCTTCAGAAGGCTGAAATTGCCCATAAAAACGCTTTTGTTCGTCAGGTGGCTTCTTTGTATCCTGAACGCCCTGAAATGCGTCATATGAGCTTTAAAACGGCTCTCAATATCGTTGATGTCAATTCTAAGTATGGGAAAGGTAAAGCTGTCCCAATCGAGAGCATTGAAAAGACCGTAAATAACCGAAAATCAGAAATTCAAAGGCTTCAAGGAGAAATTTCTCGTGTAGATCAGACGAAAGGACGCTTGCAGCGTGCAGAACGTTATCTAAAAGATTTTGAAAAACACCAAGCCATTGTTGAGAAATATGAGAACAATCCATTCCTGAAAGGAAAAATGCTTGTTTCCAAATCAGCCAAGCGAGAGTATGACAGTGCTGTAACTGCCCGTGATAGCTATAAAAATTACATGCAGAAGGAAGGCATTACTGGAAGAGCCGACTTTGAAAAACAAGTGGAGTCTTTTGGAAAGATGGAAGCCAAGGTTCCTGAATATCAAGGGCAAATCCAATCCCAAGAAAAAGGACTTGGCTTGTTAGACGCAGTTATGAAGGGCATCGAACAAGCTGGAAGAGAAATGACTAGAGAACAACAACGTAAACAACAGCAACAACAATCAAGAGGTAAGGGCAAAGGTAAAAGTAATCAACAAACTTGGGAAATCGGGGGGAGATAAATTTGAATTTAACAAGTAAATTAGAACGTGAGAAAGCTTTAGCTGAAACACTGAAAGAAACCAAAGAACTTAATTCACTTATGAAAGATTATCTTCGAGTGGCAATGGACAAAGAATCAGCCCATCACTTTGAACGAAAAACAGAAATTAATACAATCTATGCAGAACTTGAAACCATTAAAAAACAACTAGCTGAAATAGCTGTTCATACCCCTTCAAACCAAGCAAGAATCCTAGGGAAAGCCTATAGAAACAAGGGGATTTCACTTGATTCTATGGGAAGATATGAAGAAGCTATTGAGTGCTATGATAAGGCATTAAAACTTGATCCAGACGATAATTCATCGCTCTTAAAGGGGTAGCGTCAGGGAAATGCGGATTTACAACGGTAAGCATTTGATACAAGTCTTATGAGACAGTCAGAAGTCATTTAAAACGCTAATTTCATTATGTCTCAATAAACTCTACTCTATTGGAATTGTGAAGTGATACACTTAAACTAACGTACGCAGGTTTGTTGAATAAGGACTTCAAAAAATACCCTTAATTAAGCTAAAAAGTCCTTCTCTTTATTAAGAAGGACTTTTTTATGTGTTATTCCATTGTCTCATTCATTGTAATAGTTTCGCTTGCTTCATGACCAGATTCTCCATGTCCTGGTCCAAACAAATTCAATATTACAACGCCTACAAGAATCAGTGTTATTCCTGCAATGCTAGCCATGTTAAGTTTTTCCTTCCAAACTAAAACTGAAATTACTGTAGTCAAAACAAGTCCTAAACCTGCCCATAATGCATATGCAGTGTTTAAGGGGATTGTTTTTAGCGACAAGGATAAAAAGAAAAAACAACCAACGAAAGCTATTATTACCCCTATTGTAGGATAGAGTTTTGAAAAGCCTTCAGATGCTTTTAATAGGGAAGAGCCAATAATCTCCCCCACTATTGCAAGTGCTAAATATAGATATGACATTATTCGTCCTCCTGAATCATGTTTATTAGTTCATCAAAAACTTGTGTTTTTAGTTCTTCATTTAATGGTGCCATTCCAAATATTTCTGAAAACCAAAGACCATCTATGGATAATCTTGTAATTGTTATTTTGACAGGATCAATTCCATCAGTTATTAACTTTGTATGCAAAATATCGTATCTCTGCCGGAATTCATCTAATAAATCTGGATTAATAAACATAGCAGCCATTAGTGCGGAATTTAGATTATTGTTTTCTAAATCGGAAAATGTAGATTTAAGATAAGCCCTATTCCATTTTCCTATTGCGTTATCATCGTCGTTATTAACTAACGTATTAATGCATTCGAAATAATTATTTGTCCAATCTTCCACCATTCCTTTAATTAATGCTTCCTTGCTAGGAAAATGGTATAATAATCCACCTTTACTCACGCCAGCTCTTTGGGCGACTGCCTCTAATGTGAGTTTGACAACTCCTTCTTCTTTTACAATTTCAGATGCAGCAATCAATATATTTTTTTTCTTATTAGCATGCTTTGAAATAGACATAATAACCTCCATAACTTAGATACATATAATATACCGTCTGGACGGTTTTTTTGTCAATCGAATTAAAGCTCTTATTTAATATCACTCTTTCACATAAAAATAATCCAATAAATTAATCTAAAGATTGTGAAGAAATGTACTTAAAGTAAAGGGAGCTTTAGTTCAACAGTCGATTTCTTAAAATCGGCTTTATTTATGGGTGAAAATTACATTACCGTTGTAAATCCGCATTTTCAGGACTCTACCCCTTAAACAAAGGTGTTGCTCTCGATCAGTTGGATAAGCCTGAAGAAGCCATTGAACATTTTGACCAAGTAATTGCAAACATGGAGTTCCTAGATTCTTTAACTCTTGGAGAGGAATTGGAACAGCTTGAGAAAAAATTGGATTTAGATAATTTGGAAATCAAAATCCCATTAGGATAACCCCCCTCTTTCGAGGGGATTTTTTATCTTACAGACAAGGTTTTTGGTTGCCTTGATGGCAACCTTTTAGCCTTTAGGGCAGATACGAAAAATATATAAAATTAGGGGTTGCCAAACAGAGGGCGAATTGCTATTTAATATAAGAGTGAGAGGGACAAGCTTTTTAAAGTGTAAAAAACCCTTATATATCAATGGTTTTGAGATTTTTCGTTGTTCCCGATTTTGGGAACAATTGTTACCGATTTTGGGAACAACGAAAAAAGCCCTTTAACAGGGCTTTTTAAAATAATTTGATAGGTAAATTTTTTAAAGTTGGATTTCTCATAGCTTTCTTAAACATTGTCTTTAAAGTTTCATTAACGTCATCTTTAGAGCCTGAAAACATGATATTTGGGTTTATATATAAAGCATAGGCTCTAGCATTATTATCTTCTAAACCTGACTCAGCACGGGCTATAATGCCTTTATCAACTAAACTATTAACTAAAGGACTTATTTTATTTCTACCCCTACCTAAAGCTTTAGCAAGGTCAGACTGATTTAATGGTACTGGACTCTTTTTAGTAATATCATCAACAATACAATTTGAGAGAAACCCTACAAACTCTGAAATATCTAACAGAAAACCTTTTTCAGCCAATGTAAGATAATTTTGTTCTCTCAAATAACGAAAATTTTGTTGAATGATCTGAACGAAATGAGTATTGTTTTTTATTTTTTTATCAGGCACAAGCTTCATTCCTCTAGCATTAGCTTTCGCTTGAAGTTCTTGGGCTATCGCCATTTCTTCATCAGTTAATATTTTTTCATTCTCTATATCTCTTAATCTTGCTTTTCTTTCAGCTTCTCTAAAATCTACAACATTTTTTCCCACTACTATTTCTCTCCCTTTTTGTAGCAGGAATTAGTCCCGATATGGTAGAATATATATATAACAAATCGAATAAAGGGACTAATCCCTTGCTTGTTTTAAGAAGCCCTCCGAGTCGGTCAAACTTGAGGGTTTTTCTTTATATCTAAATTCGACAATAGCAATAAAACTCCTTTTTTACTACCCATTTTCAATCTTCCCTTGAAGGCTCACAAGTAATTTATCGTCAACTCGCTTAGGTTTATAACCCATACGATCTATCAAGATACCCTCTATAACCCTCATACGAGCCGTATAACGCCTATATTCACTTTCAGCAAAGACTAAAGTATCAGAATCAATTTCAATCAATTCTGCCCCCTTCTGAACGCCTCTCATAAGGTGATAACATTTTGTCCGTTCTTCCCTGACCTTTCTTAGCAGCAGTAACAAATGATATGTATGATAAGTCACCAGTACAGGATATGGCTTCTCATAATCTTCCTCGACCACATCTCTGTTTAAAGAAGGACGTACCACCTTCAAGGGAGCTTCACAAAATTCGCATTCGCTTGCGAAATTACCATTCTCAGTTTGACAGTATGAACAAATCAATTCCCCACCTCCTAAAGATAAACGTTGCCATAAAGGCAACGGGAAAATGCCCTAAAGGCATTACGGTTAGTAAGGGGCTTTCTCGCCTTCTGGCATGATTAAGCGTTCCTCCTGTACCTCATAAACTACCTTGTTTTGTTCTTTGGATTTCTCGACATCAATGTTCATTAATTTCTCTTTGTGCTTCTCTACTGCTTCTTTCATTCCGTAAGCTACTTTCTCTGCTTGATCTTCACCGACAATATCAAAATACTTCTCAAAAATCGCCCCCACCTGAATCAATCGGCGTGTCCGTTCTTTTCGTTCTTTTGCTTGAATTCGGCTGGCAACTTGTTGTTTTCTCGCCTTAATCTGCTCCATCTTTTCCTCTAATTCTTGTAAACGTTCTGCGTCCGTTTTACGTGCCAATTCTAAAACCCTCCTGCAATACCATATTTTTCTTTTATTATATCGGAAATTGTGCTAGAATACTAGACAAAAGGCAAGAATCGCCACAATGGAGTGTGGCACTGATTCCCGAAGAACGGAGGGCAAGGGCGCACTTACACATCGTTCCGATGTTGTGCGGTTGCTTCGCAACAAAAAGAAAAAAACCTTTGCCGAAATCGGCAAGTTGCTAAAGCAACAAAAGACTAATCGCCTATCGGCGAAGCCAAAACAGAAAAGGAACCACCTTCGGTACTTCCTTTTCCGTTTCGGTAAAAATGGGATTCGCGTAGCGACGAAAGAGAGGTGAGAATCATGGCAATCTATCATTTTTCAGCACAGGTTATTTCAAGAGGTAAGGGGCAATCTGCTGTTGCTTCTGCTTCTTATCGTTCAGGTGAACGTTTAACAGATGAACGCACCGGTGAAACCAAATACTATGTTCGAGAAGTGCAACCGGATACTATGATTCTTGCCCCTTCCAATTCTCCTGAATGGGTGCGTGATCGTGAGCGTCTTTGGAATGAAGTCGAGCAATCCGAAAAGAGAAAAGACGCACGATTAGCACGAGAAATAAATATTGCTTTACCTAGAGAATTAAGCAATGACCAACAAAAAGAATTAATTAAAAACTATGTTCAAGAACAGTTCGTAAATAAAGGCATGATTGCTGATATTGCGATACATAGAGACGATAAAGAAAATCCTCATGCTCATGTCATGTTGACCACTAGAGAAATTACAGCTGATGGATTCGGTCCGAAAAATCGTGACTGGAACAAGAAAGAAATGCTTGAACAATGGCGTGAAGAATGGGCGAACCATGCGAATAAAGCTTTAGAAAAAGAGGGGATTCAAGAACGGATTTCCCACCTTTCTCATGAAGCACGTGGACTTGAACAGCTTCCGACTGTTCATCTTGGCCATGTTGCTCATGAGATGGAAAAGCGTGGTGTCCAAACGGAAAAAGGAAATATCAACCGTGACCGTCAGGAGTACAACGCTCTTGTCGTGGAACTCCAAAAGTACCGTGAAGAAAAACAAGCGTTGGAACAAGAGAAGGCTCGCCAGCAAGCACAAAAGCAAAATGCTGAACGATTTAATACTTCTGCAGAGCGTGTAGACCTTCAAAATGCTTCTAAGGTTTTGAAGGCTGAATCTTCTTTGCCAAACATCAAAAACCGTTACGAACAGCTTGATAAATGGGATGAACGCTTAAATAAAAATGACAGTTATATCCGTTGGAAAGACGAGACGATCCGAGGAGCTTCCGACCATTTCAGATGGATTCATTCTTTCGAGAAACAAGTTCAGGAAGCTGAAAGACGAATCGAAAATATTAATTGGCTTAACCCATTGAAATTAAAGGAAA
>NZ_JAMAUR010000020.1:0-9681 GCF_023714225.1 Mesobacillus sp. MER 48 | reverse complement strand
AAGAGTACACTATGAATTCAAAACTAAAGCATATTAACGATCTTCTAAAAGAAATTCGATTATTCCAAATGACTGAACAATAAACAGCTAAGGACCTTAAATACTCTTACTTGTTGAAATCTATTTTCTTATATAATTGATTACAAAGCTGCCAGTACAGGTAGCTTTTTTTATGCAATTTATCGACTCTTCTCAAAATGCAACCTTCAAATTTTTTAATAACTAATCATTATCTTATATATTATTGGTTATCTCTTAACTTTCCTCTGATTTTCAAGCTATTTCTCTATTGACAAATTCTTTATAATACGACCTAAACACCATATATAGTACTGTCGAAAATAAAAAATACACAATGTATTGATTTTTGAGGTTTTTGTGTGATAACGTCAGTTAACAGGCTACTCTATTAATAGCTATCAATGAATTAAATAGAGTCCAAGCCCATAATATAAATCGTTACTAAAAGTAGAAAAAGAAAAAGGAGTGTTTTTTATGAAGAAATGAAGGGAGGTGAAATATAGCAATGCTGACGATCATCTCAACATTCATCATGCCATTTATTGTCCTGGTTTTCGATAAGCTCTTCGATTACTATGTAAGTAAAAAACAAAAGAAAAAGGACCATCCCTCTGACGCCGCGAAACGTGAGAAATAAGTCCTCTTATTGTTACCAATATAGGTAACTATGAAACAGCCGAGGCATTGCAGTGCTTTCGGTTGTTTTTTATTGTTCTTATCTTTAACTAAAATCGATAAAAATAAACAACACTAGCTATAATAGCTTTCAATGCATATAAGCAATAATTTATTGACTATATGCAATACCGTGCTGCTTGGTACACATTATAACAGTCCTTTTAAATCGCGTATAGTACCAAATTGTCCGGTATATCGTAAAACTATTTATAAATCGAAAAAATGTTATTTATATTTGACTAGTCATATTTTCAAAAAATCAAGTTAGAAACTACAGTGCAATAGGGAGGAAATCAAAGAAAACAGGAGATTTAAAAAACGAAAATCTCCCTGTTTTTTTGACTATTTCCCAAGACCAAAAACCCGGAATTTGACCAAATATGGCCGAATTCCGGGTTTTGAGTTTTTCAGAACTTCCGATTATGGTGATTATGTTAACTGCCTCCAACCTCAATCATTATCACTTATAGGCTTTAGCAATAATTGTTTGGTATTCAGGAGCTGGCACTTTAAAAGGTTTTATTGTGGCTGCTTTACCATCCCAAGCAGTTACAGTTCTACCAAAAGTGCTATAGTTTTTATCGTTCCAATAAGTTACATGGACAGGTATATTTTTATCTGTATAAGATCTAATTTGGCTAGCAAATGCTGATGATTCAGTTGCCCTATAAAAACCTAAGGTAGCAGCGTATGGTGATATAACTGGTATAAAGCCTGTCCTAAACCAAAAAACGCCTTCTGCAAAAGACATTTCAGTTTTCTTAGCAAATGTTCGTCCGGCAGAAACACTCATATAATAATCATGATATTCAATATTAACCCTTCCGCCTGAGGCATAATACTTAGATTTTACATATCCGCCAGAAACACTACCTCCTGGACTCGGCTCTACGTAAGCAGCATCTGCGGTTGAAATGTTACTAAAAAATAAGCCGGAAAATGCTAGAGACAATGACAACATTAAAACTACAATTTTTTTCATAATTCCTCCTGTATTTACATTTATTGTATTACAGGAAAAATATTACCATATATTTCAAGAATTATATACGTTTTTTTCCAAAAATATAGAAAATTATACCTAATACGAAAATTATAGTAGCTATCGAAATGTCTACCCATTTTAAAGCAATTAAAAGAACAGGTAATGCTAAAAATAATTGACCAAGAAAAAGAACAGTTTTATAAAACATCGTCATAGCTCTCCTATTAATTCAACTTTTTTTCTTCGATATATTTATTAGAACCCAAATAATTTAAAATTATTTCTTTTCCCTTAATTGAAATAACTTCTGTACCTTTTTTGGTACTTACTAAAGGAATGTTTTCTTTCTCACTGGAAAAAAATAAATTTTGATTTACTAAACCACTTCCTCTATCTAAATCTTTTAATAACTTATATCTTACTTCATACAGATCTTTTTCCATCTCGGTAACAGAAATTACTTCAATATATTCATCTACTTTGGGAGTAGCTTTTTCATTCTGATTACTGCACCCAGTAAAATAAATTATTGCAAATAACAATAAGAAAACCACAGTTATTTTCTTTCGCAAACTAATAACCTCCTAAAAAAATTGATAATACAAAGTAAGCCTTCAACAAAAAAATTAACTCCTATTCTCTCCTATTATTTTTTGATTCAGAATCGTCAATGTTTCTCAATATAGAATATTTTAAGATTACATTTCTATTATTATCGACTGTTTTTTGCAATGCACTAGCGACTTTTTCAGCATCTTCCGGCCCTTCAATTCCAAAATATCTTTCGAAAATCGCCCCAACTTCAATTAACCTCTTTGTCCGAGCCTTTCGTTCTTTTTGAGATAATCGAGCCTTTACCTGCCTTTTCTTTTCCTCAATCTGTTTAATTTTCTCATCTAACTCTCGCAACCGTTCCTCATCTGTTTTCTTAACCACGCCTGACCACCCATGACCCTTCCCTTCCACTTTTTCTCCTATTATATCTATAAATGGTTAATAGCACCAGGAAAATTGGTAGAATATTCATCGAAATTATGGTATGATCCCCTTGGAAGTAATAGACAAGGGCGCACTTATACAAACTTCGTTTGTGTGTGGTTCCTACGGAACAAAAAACTTCCCCTTCCGAATGGTTCGGAAGGAAAACACCATTCGCCTAATCGGCGAAGCCAAAACAGATAGCTTGAATCTTATGATTCTTCCCTATCCGTTTCGGTTCTAATGTTAATCGTGTCGCGGACTTTGAAAGGGGTGAGAAATCATGGCTATCTATCATTTTTCAGCAAAGGTTATTTCCAGGGCTAAAGGTCAATCGGCTGTCGCTTCTGCCAGTTACCGTTCTGGAGAACGCCTTAAAGATGAACGAACAGGAGAAGTTAAATTCTACAAAAGAAATGTTCAACCAGAAACTATGATTCTTGCCCCTTCTCATTCTCCTGAATGGGTTCAGGATCGTGAGCGTTTATGGAATGAAGTTGAGAAAGTTGAAAAGAGAGTTAATTCTCAACTGGCCAGAGAAATCAATATTGCTTTGCCAAAAGAGCTTTCCAACGACTATCAAAAGGAACTGATCCGTGACTATGTTCAAAAGGAGTTTGTCAGCAAAGGTATGGTTGCCGATGTAGCCATCCATAGGGATGATAAAGAAAATCCTCATGCCCATGTCATGTTGACCACCAGGGAAATTTCAGAACAGGGCTTCACTGTGAAAAACCGTGAGTGGAACGACAAAAAACTTCTGGAACAATGGAGAGAGCAATGGGCTACCCATGCCAATAAGGCATTGGAGAAAGAGGGAGTCCAGGAGCGCATTTCTCACCTTTCCAACGAAGCCAGAGGGATTGAACAGCTTCCGACTGTTCACCTTGGCCATATAGCCCACCAGATGGAGAAGCGTGGCGTACAGACCGAACGAGGGAACATAAATCGAGAAGTCCAGGACTACAACAAAAACGTTGTAGAACTAGATAAATATAAAGCCGAAAAGAAAAATCTTGAACAGCAGCGTGAAAAAGGCAAATACCTTACCCCTTCCGAAAAGACCGACATCAAAGAAGCAACCAAGTCTATAAAAGGTTTTGTGACTCTTGATAAAATCAAGGATCGCAAGGCTCAAATAGACAAATGGGAGCAAAGTATTGCCAAGCAGGCCAGCTTTACCGAGTGGAAAGATTCTAAATTCAAAGAAGCAGGCGACCACTTCCACCAGATGGACCAGATTCAAAACCAGGTCAAACGCCTAGAAAATGATATTAAAAATATCAACTGGTTCAATCCGTTAGAGCTGAAAGAAAATCGCCAAACCAAAGAACGAGCAGAACAGGCCATTGAGGAATTCCAAAAGGATTATAGCTATCACGAGAAAAAACTGAATTACCACCGAGAAAAACTATCCTTCTCGACCAAAGAAGAATTCATCGATCAGCGCAGAACGTTCCAGGAAGAAAAGGAAAAACAGGTCACTACCCAGTTCAAGCAAAAAGAGCAAATTCAATCTGAACGCCATGTTTTAGATAAAGCCGAAAAAGCCTTGAAGCAAGGGGACATCCGTCAGATTACTGCCCCTTATCCAGAATTAAAAACAGCTTCTCCATTCATCAAATATGAGGACGCTTTGAAGATAAAGTCCATCAATGAAAAAGCAGGCCAGGTTGTTCCATTAAGTCAAATCAAGGCAGAAATCAAAGAACGTACCGAAGCTATCGAAAAAGCCCAATCTCACTTACAGACATTGGCCAAAGAAAATCAAAGAAGTGCGACCGCTGCCACACACTTTAAACACCTGGAAGCTGTATCATCCAAAATCGAGAAATACGAGAACAGCCCTCTGATGAAAGGGAAAATGCTTTTTTCTAAAGGTGCAAAGGAAGAATATCGCCAAGCCCTTTCCGATCGGGAACATTTAACAAAGAATTTGGAAAGCCTGGGCTTTTCCGATAAGACAAGTTTCGACAAACACAAGGAAAAGATTGACTTGGCTATGACTAAAAAGCCACTAATCGAAAATTCGATCCAGGAAGCTGACCAAGGAAAAGACAATGAATTTAACTTAGGATTCTTGCAGGCAGCAGTTCAAGGAGTTGAGGAAGCTCAAAAGAAAGAGCAGTTCGAGCTACAACGCCAGGAACGCAAGAAAAACAAACAAAAAAATAAATATCAAGAAAATGTTTTAGAAAAATAAAAGGAAGGCAAGGGGTGGTTCCGATAGAGAACCAGGGTACTATCAACGTGAACTTAAATCTTTTAAGTTCAGTCAAATAATGTAGGCACCCCTGTTCTATTATAGAACCCCCTCTTACAAACTGTTTTTCGGTTGCCTTAATGGCAACCTTTTAGCCTTTAAGGCAATAACGTAAAATATATGAAATTATGTCTTGCAAAACAGAGGGCGAATTGCTATTAAACAATAGTGATAATAGAGAGAGTTTGTTTAAAATGCTTTGAAGTGTTGATACGACTGGTTTTATAGCACATTTTGGGGTGTCACCTTTTGGTGACACTTTGAGGTCTTTTTGTCACCTTTTCGTGACACCTAAATAATTCCAAATAATAAAAAGATCATATCATTTTCAGATATGATCTTAAATCTTTTATTAAAAAAATCTTGCAGGTAAAGTTACCTTTTTTCCATTTTGATCTTTAAGATTTTTCAAAGAATGTTGAAATAATCTCATAGTCAGTTTGTCCAATTGAACATTATTTTTTCTAGGTGCACAAATCATAATATAAGGATTCATAATCCACGTTCTAGGACTTACAGTACGTCCATTTTCAATAACATGTCCAGCTCCTTCAGGATTAAGGAGAATCTCTTTATCTTTCAAGCTATTCATTATGACGGAAGTTTTCTGTCTTGATTTACCTATCATTTCAGCAATATCTGAAACCGTTGCAGCTTTCGGAAGTTCAAATTGATCCTCAACATTTTTCTTTTTCTTTTTAAACTTATCTTCTCTACAAATAATTACATTACTTTTAAATTCTAAATAAGCTTGAATCCTAAATAAAAAACTTTCTTCTGCTTGAGTTAAATAACCAATTTGATTAAGTAAATCTAAATTCCTATGCATGGTCTGATTAAATGGCTCCCCTGCAAATGGATCTTTACTAGTTCCAATAAAATGTTCCTCACCAGTAAGTTCTTTTAATTGTTCTAGTAATGATTTTTTTAATTCTTCTGCTCTTGATCTAGCTTCTGAATCTTTCTCAAAATCTCTTTTTCTAGCATTTTTTTCAGCCTGTTCAAAGTCTATAATATTTTTCCCCACTACTTTTTCTCTCCCTTATGTAGCAGGAATTAATCCCGATATGGTAGAATATAAATATTCAAATGTTAATAAAGGGACTAATCCCTTGCCTGTTGTGAGAAACCGCCTATCCGACCAAAGACAGGGCGGTTTTTCTCTTTTTCTTTATAATTCGACAATACCAACATTTTCCCTTTATTTCTAGGCTTTTTCGTTTTTTGTCAATTTGGCCTGTAAACGTTCCAAAAGCTTATCATCGACCCTTTCAGGCTTGTATCCCATCCTATCTATCAAAATCCCCTCTAAAACCCTCATACGAGCCGTATAACGCCTATATTCCCGTTCAGCAAAGTCTAAGGTGTCAGAATCGACCACAATGCCTTCTGGGGCCTTCTGAACGCTTCTCATGAGTTTATAGGTCATTGTCCTTTCTTCTCTTACCAATCGAAGCAGGATCAACAAATCATAAGTGTGAAACAAAATCAGTTCTTTGAATGGCAGCTCGCATTGTTCCAGGTAAACCAAATCCCTTAATTGTGGCCGTGGCTTCTTCAAAGGTGCTTGGCAAAAGTCGCATTCATCGGCATAGTGACTGTTTTTCGTTTGACAGTATGAACAAATCATTTTTCAAATTCCTTTAAAGCCAAATCCCTGAAAAAGGCGGACTTGTTACCTTCTCCCTCGATTTTCTCCCAAATGTCATCCGGCAGGGTGACGGATACTTTCTTTGTCGTTCCCAGGGATGGCCTGCCTGCCCCTTCCCTACTTCCTCCATGCTTAGGTCTGCAATCCAAGCATGTGTCATGGCCCTTGTAAGCTTTCTCAAAAATATTCGGCTGCAATGACAATTTTTTCTGGCACTTGGAACACTTAAAAAGCATCGCTATCATCCTCTCTTGATTTAAGTTACTTTTATCATATCATTAAAGGTAACTTATTTCAACTTATTTCAAGTTAAAAGGAAGCACTTTTGCGCTTTTTTTCACTTCTGGAACAAGAAGCTGATAGACCGGTAAGAAAAAAGGTTCTCCTGTTTTTATGACTTGAACATAGCCTTCTATTTCATAGTCATCAGGGTTTTCATCCATCAAAAGAAGATCCTCATAGAAAAGATGATCCTCGCCTTTTCTAAAGTAAATGGGCTTATCCGTTCCTAGAATTTCATGGCCTTTTAACAAAGAAATCCCTCCCTCATAAATAAGGTTGCCATTAAGGCAACCCTGAGCGCCCTGAAGGCGCAAACTATTAATATAATTGACCCCCGACTTCTACTTTTGCATATTCTGAACTCTTAAGACTCCTTCTAATTAGTTAAATAGTTTTTTCCACCAAGAGGCCTTACGTTCTTCTGCAGCAGCTATTTCCAGTCTCTTTTCTTCGAGTGATCGGTGCAGCTCTTTTGTAAGATTGCGATCTCTTTGCTCGATCACATTATTTATCTTGGATTCAAAAGCCTGGAACATTGCTTCTCTTTCTTCCTCAACTGCCTGTTTTACAGCTTCACGAATCAATCCCTGCAATTCCTGCTTTGATAAACGGATATCTTCACTGTGAACGCTAGGCGTTAACTTAGCGTTTTTGTTTTCTAAATCCATTGATATTATAGCTTTTACAGCGTCAACGAAAGAAACTGAGTGGGATAGGAGTTTCTTTAATTCTCTAAACGCTTTAAAATCGCGTTCATAATATATCCTTTGATCCTTTTCATTTCTTTCAAATTTATAACCTTCTTTTTCTAACTCGATTGACCACCTGCGCAAACTTGAAGTTGTGATTTCCAAATCAGATGCTACATCTTTAGCAAAATATCCAAACTTTTCACTGCTATTCAATGCGTTCACCACCTATCTTTTATTTCTACAATAAACTTTTAAAACCTTTATGATTTTATCATACCGTTAAAATAACGTTATTTTAACGGTACATTGATGCGTTAAATTCATACATTTAAATAATTTCCTGAATTTTACCGTTATTTTACCGGTAAAAATTATAAATGGTTGAATTAACTACTTTTTAAAAGATAGAAATATGGAGATACTAAAATGGGCTAGTACGTATATTGACACGTATTTAACACGTGTTATAATACGTATATACAGAAATATAATTATATATTGAGGAGAGTGTTTATGAAGTCCTATTCTTCCAAGGAAATCGTCAGCATGCTGCAGGCTGATGGTTGGTACTTGATACATAGTGTAGGAAGCCATCATCAATATAAACACCCAACCAAACCAGGAAAGGTAACAGTCCCTCATCCAAAAAAGGACTTACCTAAAGGTACGGTTAGGAATATATTGAGGCAGGCAGGGATTTAATCCCTGCCCCTGCACTACAAAAACTCTTGGAAGAAAAATAAATAAACTAATGGGGAAACGGGATGCAGCAAACAATTAAAACATACAAAACAATTTCAATTCTTATTCGAAAGGAGAGAATCAATGTCTATGGCGCGCGCGACAGGTAATTTTAAAGGACGTAACCAGAAAGAACGAGATGGGGATTTAAAACGGTCTTATTCATTTCCTGCTATCTTCGAATACGATGAAGATGGTATCTCTGTTTTCTTCCCAGATCTCCCTGGCGTCTTTACGTGCGGAGATACCGAAGAGGAAGCAAACCAAAATGCTAAAGAAGCATTAGGCCTGCACCTATTCGGAATGGAACAAGACCTGGACCCTATTCCTGCGCCTTCAAAAGTATATGAGCTAACCTTGGAATCTCAACAAGCAGTCGTAATTGTTAACGTGTTTATGCCAATTATAAGAGATCGGGTTCAACGAGCAACCATCAAAAAAACGTTAACTGTTCAGAAATGGCTCAATGACTTAGCTGAGGAACATAAAATTAACTTTTCTCATGTTCTGCAGGAAGCTCTAAAAGAACGGTTGGATATTAGAGATCCATATGAGGACAATAATTTATAATAAATAATTAAATATCAATCGTTTAATGGTAATCATCAGAAACTTTGTGATGATTACCATTTTTTATTTTAAAACGAAACATTTGTTCTCTCTAAACGTAATATTACGTAGTTATCCAATGGAGGGAATAAAACATTATGAATACCTTAAATAAAATCTTAAAGCAACATGGACAAGTTTACAGTCCACATAAACAATTGTTCCAATCATTAAATTTAGATTATCGCCTATACTTTATTTTGCCTTTCCTTATTGCTGAAGCTATTGGTGCACAATACTTTCTTCAGACAAATAAAGAATTTCTTTCAATTGTCTTATTTGTTAGCTTTCTCTTCACAACCTTGGGAGCATCTTTCTGGCACTTCAAATATATAGAGAAGATTTATGGAAGTGTAGAAAGTTTAGATAAAAAAAGGCTAAATGATTTCATTAAGTTAGTTAAAAAAAATTATAAAATAGATCTAACAAAGAATGATCAAAATCTATTAATAGAATCCATCGTTAAAGAAAAAATAGAGAGCAATCATAAAAAAGAACAAGCAAAAAATGCAGTGAATTTAGCTATTTTATCTATAACTATCCCATTATTAAGTCAATATATCTTTCCAGGACAAGAACAAACACTAATTATGACTTCTATGATTATGGCAGCTGGCTTCATTCTCTTGTTTTTCTCATTCAAATATTTATTCAAAGAGTACACTATGAATTCAAAACTAAAGCATATTAACGATCTTCTAAAAGAAATTCGATTATTCCAAATGACTGAACAATAAACAGCTAAGGACCTTAAATACTCTTACTTGTTGAAATCTATTTT